>JANYDS010000043.1 GCA_025363475.1 Terriglobia bacterium | reverse complement strand
AAGGGCGGCGGTTTGCAGTCGTACTGTAAGCTGTGCCACCGGCAAATATCGACCGAGGCGTACCGGACGAACCCTAAGCGCCGGTTGTACGTGGACAGGTATACGCGGCAGCGGCTGTTGAAGCGCCGTGCGCTTGTATTGGCGCACCTGCTGCTAAATCCGTGCGTTGAATGTGGAGAGACTGACCCGGTATTGCTCGAACACGACCACGTTCGCGGAAAAAAAATTGCGACGGTTACGGTTTTGATGAACCAGAAGGGCTCTTTGACAAAACTTTTGGATGAAATCGCAAAATGCGAGGTGCGCTGCGTCAGTTGCCACAGGCGGAAGACTTCAGAAGCGAACGGGTCGTTTAGGCTAGGGAAGCGGTCAAATCCGTACCTCCCTGAAGCAGAGAGGTACTGGAAGTCATTGAAACGATAGTATTTGGTGGGCTCGAGATGACTCGAACATCCGACCTCTTCCGTGTCAAGGAAGCGCTCTAACCAACTGAGCTACGAGCCCACTGAAAGCAATCACTTTAAGAATGACAACAATCGCTTAGAAGCTTCCCCAAGGGAGAGCTCCCACGCGTGACACCGTGACGCAACATCGAGTTTATCACAGAGCTGAAATATGGAACATTTTTCATTGCCGTCGGTATTAAGGGTTATCGTATATAGTATACTGTACTCATGGCACAAGTGACGATTTATCTCGCGGATGAACTGGAAACGCAGGCCCGTGCCGCTGCGACCATCCGGGGTACTTCGCTCGGCCGCTGGATTGCCGAACAGGTAGCCGAAAAGATAAAGAATGAATGGCCGCCCGAAGTACTTGCGGTAGTTGGCGGCTTCCCTGACTTTCCTGATCACGCAACACTCCGCGCGGGCTATGGGACCGATTCCGTCAGAGAGTCTTTGGATTGACTCAACTCGACAGCAATATCGTCATCCACTGCTTGAAGGGTCGGGAGCCTGCCACCTCGCGATTTCTCGCTGCCACGCCTTCCGGGATCGCCATTCCGAGCGTGGTTGCGTATGAACTTGAATATGGAACGCTCAAAATTGCCGGACTGCCACGCCGCAAGATTCTCTCGCGGATGCTGCAGAATTTGGAAGAAGTCCCCTTTGACCGTGAGGCTGCGAGGGAAGCGGCCCGGATACGTGTGGAATTGGAGCGGCGGGGACTGATGATTGCTCCTTTGGACCTTTTGATTGCGGGAACCGTGATGAGTCGCGGGGCAATCCTCGCAACGAATAACACACGGGAATTTTCCAGAATCAAAGGCCTGCGTCTTGAGGACTGGACGTTGCCTTCAACTTAAGGGTCAATCGGTAATCGACACTACCGTCCCCGGCGAATTCCCTTCCAGCCGGTTGTTCACAAAGATGAAAGCCTGACGCCCTTCCACCCGGGCCATCCGCAGCAATTCCCGCAGCGCCCCGCGCACGGGTTCATTCACTTCCTGAACCCGGTCATACGGAGCGAATTTCTGGACAGCCTCCTCATAAGGCCGGCCTTTCCGCAATAACGCCCGCGACACGATCAGATCCGACGTCACCGAACCCGGCATCGCCATCTGGTCCGCAATCTCCGGCATCCTCGCCCAGGCATTGAACACATGGCTAACCCTGTGTGCCCGCAAACAATCGAAATAGAATGGCGTCAGGAACTCCGCATTCCTGACCTCCACCGCATAGCGGAACCCCGCAGGCAGCCGTGAAAGAAACGGGTCCAGTAATTTCACAAACTCAGCGGCTTGCTTTCGCATGGTGCCGAATTCAAAAATCAACACCCCGGTCTGCTCACGCCACGGTTGCAGCGCCCGCAGCAGGCCTTGTGCGAGAAGAACAGAATCGAGAAAAGTGTGATTTTCCAGCCCTGCCACCGCGCCGTAACGCGGATGCACCGGCCACACCGGAGCGGTAATCTGCTCCGGCACTTTGAACCCAAACCGGAAGGATGCCGGAACCTGCCGGAACAGCTTCGCCCAAAACGCTTCGGACGGAAACTGATAGAAAGCGAAATCCCCGCAAACCGCCGGGAAAACGGTGGCGTATTCGCTCAGACAAGTTTCTTCAAACAACTTCTTTGAAAACCGTCCGCGCGTCTGATATCGGGATCGCGAATAGATCTGGTCAAGCCAGCCTTCATACTTCCAGGAACTGCCGCCGAGGAAAATCCCTTGCGCGGCCAAGGCGTTGAGCCGGTCCCTTAACCTGCCCCGGTCAAACGCGTCCCGGTCAAAACCAGACGCCCCTTCGAAATCGAATAAACTATCGCCTACCAGGCCGCCATACTCCGGTAACCCCACGGGTCCGCGCCCGCCTCGATCACACCATCCGGCGTCACACGCACCAGGGCCGGGGCTGACCCGCTTTGCCACCGCGTCCGCGTCGCAATCTTGTGTCCCCGGCCTGCGAGATCCTGAATCACAGCCGGGGGCGTGCGGTCATCCAGTTGCAAATCGCCGGGGTTCATCGCATGGTTGTCGAAGCTCGAAACCAGATGCCGAGTTTCAAACCTGGGCGCTTCAATCGCCTGTTCGGCATTCATGCGGAACAGCACCACGTTGAACATGATCTGCAGCAGGGCCTGCTCCTGATTGTCACCGCCGGGCGTGGAGAGTACGAACCACGGCGTGCCGTCTGTGTGCGTCACCAGCGTGGGACTCAGCGTTACGCGCGGCCTCTTGCCTCCGGCCAACTCATTCGGATGCCCCGGCACAAGAAGAAAGCTTTGGGCGCGTTCCGTGAGCGGTATCCCGGTTTCGCCCGCAATCACAGAAGGCAGCCAGGCACCTGACGGCGTAGCCGAAAACATCATGCCGGTCTTGTCGATCGTATCCACGCAGGTGGTGTCGTGCGCCATGAGGAACGAATCAATTTTTGTCCGAACAATTTCCGACTGCGACGGATGCAGCGGCGGATGCTCCCCAATGCTGCCAGGCCGGAAAGCCATGGAAGCCGTGTTCCCCATCAGCTTGCGACGGGCATCGGCATACTTCTGTGAAAGCAATTCTTCCTGGGGAACTTTGACGAATTTCGGATCGCCGTAGTAGGTGTCGCGGTCCGCATAGGCCAGTTTCAGGGCTTCCGTCAGCGTGTGGATGTACTGCCCGGAGTTGTAGCGCATGGCAGACAGATCGAACGTATTCAGCAGATTCAGCGTTTCGAGCATGGCCGGACCCTGGCTCCAGAAACCGGGTTTGTAAACCCGCGCGCCCTGAAAGTTTGTGGATACCGCATCTTCCGGCGACAGTTTGAACGCGGCCAGATCCTCATAACGCATCAGGCCTTCGTTGGCGCGGCTGAATTCGTCGATCTTCCTGGCAATTTCGCCGCGGTAGAAATAGTCGCGCACGGCATCAATGGCGGCGGCACGGGTGGCGCCCTTCGCCAGAGCCTTCTTTTCTGCCTCAACCATGCCGCGCAGGGATTTTGCCAGATCCGCCTGGCGGAAAATTTCTCCGGGCATGGGCGCATGTCCGTCTGGCATGAAGTGCTTCTCTGAGGTGGGCCAAAGCGTGAAAAATTCGCGACTCGACTGGATGGAATTGGACCGCTGTTCGTCAATCGCGGTGCCATCCGCCAGATCGAGCGCGGGGGCCACAACTTCACTGAACGATTTCGTGCCGTACTCGCGGAGGGCCACCAGACAGGCTTCCGGCAGACTCGGCACCAAGGCCGCCATCAGGCCAGCCACAGGGATCATGCCCTTCAAGCCGCTTTTCTCGGGTGGTTCCAGAATTTCGCCCAGTTTCAACGGGCGGCTGCGGTAGAAATCAGCGGTTGCCAGTTTCGGCATGGTGCCCACCCCTGCAATCGAGTGGACTTTACCATCTTTGGTGCGGATCAGGATGGGCGCTTCGCCACCCCAGCCCACATGCGAATATTCGGTGGTGGCAGCGGCGAAGATGGCAGCCACCCCTGCGTCCACGGCGTTACCGCCTGCATGATACATGCGCATGCCGGCTTCGGTGGCGTAACCGCTGCCGGCTGCAATGGCGCCGTGCGTGCCGCGCGCCGAAAATTGGGCCGGGCGTTCCTGTTGCCGCTGGGCAAAGGCAACTGTAATGCACAAAACCGGTAGAACTGCCAAACCGACCCGCGTCGTGATCCGCATACGTATAATCATGCTAGTTCCGTGCAGCCACCGCAACCGCCCCCGGAAAACCCGCCCGAAATTTCAGACGAAGACCCCATGCTGTTCTGCCCTGTTTGTTCTACCCGGCTCAACAGTCTGAAGTGCAAACTGTTCTGCAGCCAGTGCGGCTATTACATGAGTTGCGCCGATTACTATTGAGGTTTATGAAACTTTCCGTCCTGGCTCTCCCGTTTGCCGTAGTGGTTTTATTCGCTGCCGCCGCGCCTGATGGCGCACGCTGGTGGACTCACGTCGAGTTCCTCGCCTCCGACAAACTGGAAGACCGTAACACGGGCAGTCCTGGGCATAAAAAGGCGGCCGAATATGTCGCAGCCCAGTTTGAGCGCAACGGGCTCAAACCCGCCGGGGAGCAGGGTTACATTCAGCCCGTCAAATTCGAGACCGTGAAGCTGAATGAGAGCAAATCCAGCTTCGTTTTCAATTCGAAAACGCTGACGCTGGGGGAGGAGGTGCTGATTGGCACTCGCGTTGACCCTGCGCCCCTGGCAGAAGCCGACCTGGTGTTCGTTGGCTATGGCCTCAAGGTTCCGGAACGCAATTACGACGATTTCAAGGGCCTCGATACCAAAGGCAGGGTTGCTGCCTACATGGGCGGTTCGCCGGCCTCGCTCTCGGCTGCGCTGGCCGCGCATTACCAGTCCGGGGGCGAACGCTGGGCGGCACTGAAGAACGCGGGCATGATTGGAGCGATTTCCATTCCGAATCCGAAACATATGGATATCCGTGGCTCCGTATTGCTTCGAATCGTTTTCAGATGACCATGTCTTTGGCCGCGCCGGGTATGAATGAAACGGAGGGAGAGCAGATCGTCGCCTCAATCACTCCGGCTCACGCCGATGCGCTGATTTTCGCGGGTACCGGGCATACTTTTGACGAGATTGTGACTGCTGCTGAAGCCCGCAAACAACTGCCCCGGTTCGCGATTCCGAGCCGCGTGAAGATCAAGACCGCTGTTACGCGCGGGGCTGTGGAATCGCAAAACATTGCCGCCATTTACGCTGGTTCCGATCCGAAGCTGAAAGACGAATATGTCACGCTGTCGGCGCATGTTGATCATCTGGGGGTCGGCAAGGCGCTCAATGGCGATGCGATTTTCAATGGAGCCATGGACAATGCTGCCGGCGTGGCGACGCTGCTGGATATCGCACAGATGCTCAAAGAGGGCAACGTTAAAACGAAGCGATCGATTTTGTTCGTAGTGGTGACGGGCGAGGAGAAAGGCGACCTCGGTTCGGACTATTTCGCCGAACATCCGACCGTCCCGGTAACGAGCATGGTGGCCAACATCAACTGCGATATCTTCCTGCCTATTTATCCGCTGAAAATGCTTACGGTGCCGGGGCTTGAGGAATCGACGCTGGGCGATGACATTCGGGTGATTGCGCAACAAATGGGAGTGCGCGTACAGGCTGATCCGCAACCGGCCCGCAACATCTTCATCCGCAGCGACCAGTGCAGCTTTGTTAAGCAGGGCGTTCCGGCTATTTTTCCCAGCTTCGGCAATGAGAAGGGGTCTAAGGAAGAGGCTCTGGAAAACAAGTGGCTATCGGACCGCTATCACGCACCTTCAGATGATTTAATGCAGCCTGTGGATAAGGCAGCTGCGGGGAGGTTCAATGAGTTGATTGAACAACTAGCGGTGCGTGTTGCCAATGCGGGTACCAAACCCGCGTGGAAATCGACTTCGTTCTTTAAACGCTACGCAGGGAAATAATAATGTCTGACTGGAAAGCGAACGGTATCAAGATTATCCGGGCCGGTGAACTCGACACGAACACCGCCCAGACGCCAGGCATGACCAGAGCTGCCGCGATTACCCATGCAACAGCGGGAGCGAGCAAGCTTTGGGCCGGTACGGTTGTGGTTGCGCCCGATGCACGCACCGCGGCCCATCATCATGGCGAAGTAGAAACAGTGCTCTACATCGTGAGGGGCAGGGCCAGGTTCCGCTGGGGCGATCATCTGGAATTCTCAGAAGTGGCGGGGCCGGGCGATTTCATTTTCGTTCCGCCTTATGTGCCCCATCAGGAGATGAATGCGGACCCGAACGAACCCGTGGAAGCGGTGGTGGTGCGCAGCGGTCAGGAGCCGGTTGTGGTCAATCTCGATATCAAAGAAGCCAACGAGTTCCCTGTTCCGTTCCACCCGCGCCCCGGCGAAAACTGAGCGCCGAGATTGTCGCTGGATTGCGGAAACTGGATGATGAAGTTGCCCGGGAGGCGAACGCGATACCAATTTTGAACGACATTATGGACCACGACGTAATCGGGCCGGTTTTGCGCAGAGGGTTAGCTCAGGGGCGAATCGAAGGCCTGCAGGCAGGTCGTCTCGAAGGACTGGCGGAGGGTGAACTGATTCTGCTGAGCCGCCAGATTGAGAAAAAATTCGGTGCCATCACGCCCAGTACCCGCAAGAAGCTGACCGCACTCAACCCAAGCCAGATCGAGGCAGCCGGACTTCGTCTGCTCTACGCCAAGACCCTCAACGATCTCTTCGCCCGGTAAGAATTTAAGAGTTAAACGCCGCTGCCCCGGCTTCTGCCACAGCATGATCCTGTGCTCCGGACCCGCCACTGACGCCCAGTCCGCCCACTACCTGACCACCGCTCTTTAGCGGCACGCCGCCGGCGAAAATCATCACCCGGCCATGATTCGATGCATGAATTCCGAAGAACTGGTTGCCTGACTGGCTGTGCTCCGCCAAATCCTTCGTCTGGATATCAAACGCCCGCGCCGTCCAGGCCTTGTTGATCGAGATATCAATGCTCCCCATCCACGCGCCATCCATGCGGACGTGAGCGATCAGGTTCCCGCCGGCATCGGCTACGGCGATATTCATCGGTTGACCGATTTCGACGGCCTTCGCCTCAGCTGCGGCAATAATCTTTCGTGCATCTGCAAGAGTCATCATGGTGTCCCTCCAGTCTAACTAAACGTGCCCGGCTTCTGTAAACTCAAACTCGGACGCAGGAATCAGCTTGACTCAATCCCGGACCATCGCCACCCCAACTCACGGCCGCTACCTCGTCATCCCGTCTTCAGCCCCTAAGCCTGCTCCTTTGCTGGTCGGGTTTCATGGCTACGCTGAAGACGCCGAAACCCAACTGGAACGCCTGCGCGTGATTCCTGGAAGTGAAAACTGGCGCTGCGTTTCCATCCAGGGCCTGCACCGCTTTTACCAGCGGCGAACCGGCCAGGTAGTCGCGAACTGGATGACCAGTCAGGACCGCGAGCTTGCCATCGCCGATAACCTCAGCTACGTCAACGCCTGCATTGACTCGGTCGTAGCCGAGTGGCCTGCCGCACCCGGCATCGTGCTGGCGGGTTTTTCTCAAGGCGCGGCCATGGCGTGGCGGGCAGCCATTGCATCTCCACATCCGGTCGCTGGAGTCATCACGGCTGGTGGCGATGTTCCGCCCGAAATTTCCGTGGAAAGTCTGGCCCTGATGCCCGCTGCCCTTATCGCCCGGGGCCGGAAAGACACCTTGTATCCGATGGAGAAGTTCGCGGAAGATGGGCAAAGACTTCGCGAGGCAGGGGTCCCGGTGCGCGTTCTGGAATTCGAGGGCGGTCACGAATGGTCATCTGAACTTATCGAAGCCGCGTCACGATTTCTGCGCGATGTTGCTGCGCGATAATCGAACCACCCTTAATACGTGTCCTGCAAAATGACAACGATTTTCGCCTTGCCCGCAACCGCCGCTGTCCTCCTCGCCCTCTGCACGCCTTGTGCGGCCCAGAATAAGCTCACCGAATTCGGGCAGCCTGACCTCCAGGGAATCTGGTATTCCGGTACCAACACGCCGCTCGAACGCCCCGCCGATCTCGCAGGAAAAGAATTCTTCGCCAGCGACGCTGAAGCCGAAACGTGGCTCAAAAAGAAAACAGCGAGAAGCGCTGCCAACACCGCCGCTGATCCCGTGGGAAGTTATAACGATGTTTTCTGGGAACCCGGCAGCACCGTCCAAACCAGACGTACGGCCATGGTGACAGACCCGCCAGACGGCAAACTACCGCCGCTCACGGCTGCGGCCCGGGACACCTGGACCCGGAAACGGAAGGCCATGGCAGCGCGTCCGCTGGGAGCAGAGGACCGGACGTTACGCGAACGCTGTCTCGTCTTCCCCACCGCGCCGCCGCCGATGATTCCGTACATCTACAACAGCAATTACCAGATCATCCAGTCGAAAGATGAAATCGCGATTTTCGTTGAATTGAATCACGATGTGCGTATCATCCACCTCGACGGGCGTCCCCATCTGCCGGCTTCCATTCACCTTTGGCTTGGGGATTCGCTGGGACACTGGGAAGGCAACACACTGGTTGTTGATACCACCAGTCTCACCGCCAACAACGAAGTCTGGGGTGCAGATGAAAACCTTCATGTGGTCGAGCGATTCACCCGTTCCGGCAACGGCACACTGCTTTACCAGTGGACGGTGGATAACCCCAGCGCCTTCACCAAATCCTGGAAAGGCGAATACACTATGACAGCTACCGCCGCTCCGCTCTTTGAGTACGCGTGCCACGAGGGGAATTACGCGTTGGCCAACATCCTCAAGGGTGCGCGCGCCGAAGACCAGGCCGATAAAACGCGCAAGCTACAATAACGGTTACCCCACTTCACCCCGCCCCAGGAGGAAACCGCTGTTGGATTCTGCAATTCTGGCTCTGGAAGACGGTACCGTCTTCGAGGGCAGGAGCTTTGGTGCGCCCGCCGAACGTTTCGGCGAAGTCGTCTTCAATACGGCTATTACTGGCTATCAGGAAATCTTCACAGACCCTTCCTATACCGGTCAAATCGTCATCCTCACCAACCCGCAAATCGGCAATTACGGAACGAGTACCGCCGATAACGAATCCGCGAGGCCGTATATCGAAGGCCTGGTGGTCCGTGAATTTTCCGCCATCACCAGCAACTGGCGTTCTGATGAGGAAGCCCGCGCGTTCCTCTCGAACGCTGCCCTGCCCGTGGTTTCTGACCTTGATACACGCAGCCTGGTCCGCCACATCCGCAGCAAAGGCACCATGCGCGGTGTGCTTTCCTCCATCGAAAAAGATCCGGCAAAGCTGGTAGCCAAGGCCCGCGCTATCCCCTCGATGGCTGGCCTTGATCTGGCCACACGCGTGAGTACCTCCGCGCAGTACAGGTGGACTGAGACGGTAGTTCCGTGCTCCCCCTCTGAAGTTATCGGCGTGGCAAACCAGCCGCGCTACCACGTAGTCGCTTACGATTTCGGCATCAAACGCAATATCCTGCGCCGCTTAGTTCATTCCGGTTGTGATGTCACGGTAGTCCCTGCCCTGACCTCAGCCGAAGACGTCCTGGCGCTCAAGCCCGATGGCGTTTTCCTCTCCAACGGACCGGGTGACCCTGAACCTCTGACCACGCAAATCGGCAACGTGCAGCGACTCGTTGGCAAGACGCCTATTTTCGGTATCTGCCTGGGCCATCAGATCCTCGGCCTCGCCCTCGGCGGCAAGACGTTCAAACTTAAATTCGGCCATCGCGGCGCGAACCATCCGGTAATGAACCACCTGACCGGAAAAGTGGAAATCACCTCGCACAACCATGGCTTCGCGGTTGACGCAGATTCCTTCTCCGACAACGACATCGAAGTCACCCATATCAATCTCAACGACCAGACTCTCGAAGGTTTTCGCCACCGACGCGAACCCGTATTCTGCGTTCAGTACCACCCCGAAGCCGCCCCCGGGCCGCACGATTCTCTCTATCTCTTTGACGACTTTGTCCGCCTTATGTCGGAACACGGTAAACGCAAATAATGCCGCGCAGAAACGATCTTCACCGCATCCTCATCATCGGCTCCGGCCCCATCATCATTGGCCAGGCCTGTGAATTCGACTATTCCGGAACTCAGGCTGCCAAAGCCCTCCGCGCCGATGGTTTCGAAGTCATTCTGGTGAATTCCAACCCCGCCACGATCATGACCGACCCTGATCTGGCGGACCGCACCTACGTCGAACCCCTCACTCGCGCCTACCTCGAAGAAATTATTGCGAAGGAAAAGCCGGACGCACTGCTCTCCACCGTGGGCGGTCAAACCGCGCTCAACCTTTCTGTGGAACTGGCCGAAGCCGGTATTCTGGACCGCTATGGCGTGGAACTTATCGGTGCCAAAATCGACGCGATTAAGAAGGCTGAAGACCGTCTGCTTTTTAAAGACGCGATGCGCAAGATCGGTCTGGAAACCCCGTATTCGCAACTTTTAACGGACATTGATGGTGGCCTCGACTTTGCCGCCCGGCGCGGCTATCCCTGCATTCTGCGGCCCAGTTTCACCATGGGCGGCTCCGGCGGCGGTATTGCCTACAACCGTGAAGACCTGCTGACGATTCTTGAACGGGGTCTTGATCTGTCTCCTGTTCATGAGGTTCTGATCGAAGAAAGCGCCCTCGGCTGGAAAGAATTCGAACTCGAAGTCATCCGGGATCTGGCAGACAACGTCATCATCGTCTGTTCCATCGAAAATTTTGACCCCATGGGTGTCCATACGGGCGATTCCATCACCGTGGCTCCGGCCCAGACTCTCACGGATCGCGAATATCAGATGATGCGCGATGGTGCTATCCGCTGCCTGCGCGAGATCGGTGTGGATACGGGCGGCTCCAACGTTCAGTTTGCCATCAATCCGAAGGACGGGCGGATGGTCGTCATCGAAATGAACCCGCGCGTTTCGCGCAGTTCTGCTCTGGCTTCCAAAGCTACAGGTTTCCCGATTGCGAAGATCGCGGCGAAACTGGCCGTGGGCTATCGCCTGGATGAGATTCGAAACGACATTACCAAGGTGACTCCGGCGTCTTTCGAACCCACCATAGATTACGTGGTCGCCAAGATTCCCAAATGGGCGTTCGAGAAATTCCCCGGTGCGGATACTACGCTCGGCACCCAAATGAAATCCGTTGGCGAAGTTATGGCTATCGGACGCACTTTTAAAGAAGCGCTGGGTAAAGGCATCCGCAGCCTTGAAACGGGCAAGAAATTCGGCTCCGAAACCTTTGACGTCAATCTGATTCCGCAGAAACTGATCACTCCGACGCCGGATCGTTTGGGCTACCTGCGTTTCGCTTTCCGCTCCGGCTACACTGCGGCGCGGATTCATGAAATGACGGCCATTGACCCGTGGTTCCTGGAACAACTGCGCCAGATGGTGGAAGAAGAAGTGGCGCTGGAAACCGGCTCCCTCGAAACCGCGGACCGCGCAGGTTTGATGCGTGCCAAGCGTATGGGCATTTCAGATGTCCAGATCGCCAACGCCTGGAAGACTAGCGAACTTGCCGTGCGGACTCGCCGCAAAGAACTGGGCGTTGCTGCGGTCTTCAACCGTGTGGATACCTGCTCAGCGGAATTCGAAAGCTTCACCCCGTACCTCTATTCCACCTACGAAACCCAGTGCGAGGCCAACCCCGGCACACGCAAAAAGGTCATGATTCTGGGCAGTGGTCCCAACCGTATCGGCCAGGGGATTGAGTTTGATTACTGCTGCTGCCATGCGTCTTTCGCGCTTCAGGGTGAAGATGTGGAATCGATCATGGTGAATTGCAACCCTGAGACCGTTTCCACGGATTACGATACCAGCGACCGCCTCTATTTTGAACCGCTCACGCTGGAAAATGTCCTCAATATTGTGGACGTGGAAAAGCCCGACGGCGTGATTGTGCAGTTCGGTGGCCAGACGCCGCTTACGCTGGCCTTGCCGCTGAAGAATCTCGGCGTACCCATCATCGGAACAGACCCGGCCAATATTGACCTGGCGGAAGACCGTAAACTCTTCGGCAAACTGCTTGAAGATCTGCAAATTCCCTGCCCGGATAACGGCACAGCTACCAGCGCCGATGAAGCGGTGGAAATTGCCAGGCGGATTGGCTATCCGGTGCTGGTCCGCCCCAGTTACGTGCTGGGTGGCCGCGCCATGATGATCGTTTACGACGAGGACAGCGTGCGCAAATATATGCGCGAAGCTGTTTCTTTCTCGCAGGATCGCCCCGTTCTGGTGGACCGTTTCCTGGAAGACGCTACCGAAATCGACGTGGATGCTCTTTGCGATATCGACGGGGATGTCCTGATCGCTGGCATCATGGAACACATTGAAGAGGCGGGCGTTCACTCAGGCGACAGTTCCTGTGTTCTGCCGCCTGTTTCCATTCCTGAATCGGAAATCAAAACGATTGAAGAGTACACCATCAAGCTGGCCCGTGCACTGAATGTGATCGGCCTGATGAACGTTCAGTACGCCATCAAAGACGGCGTCGTTTATGTGCTGGAAGTAAACCCGCGGGCCTCCCGCACGGTGCCCTATGTGAGTAAAGCCACCGGTGTGCAACTACCGAAACTGGCTGTTCAGCTTATGCTGGGCAGGAAGCTCCGCGATGTTACCCACTACCGTGATCGCCTGCCGGTGCCGCTAACTTTCGTCAAATCCCCGGTCTTCCCATTCAATAAATTCCCCGGTGTTGACCCTGCGCTGGGTCCTGAAATGCGATCGACCGGGGAGGTGATGGGTGTTGGCCACAATTTCGGCGAAGCATTCCTCAAAGCGCAACTCGGCGCAGGAACTCCGCTTCCCGAAAAGGGCACCGTTTTCATCAGCGTGAACGACCGTTATAAACCTGAAGTCGCTGCAATTGCCAAACGCTTTGCGGACCTTGGCTTTGAACTTGTCGCCACGCGTGGTACCGCATCCCTGCTGCAAGCGGCGGGCTTGAAGTGCAAGACCGTCTTCAAGGTTAATGAAGGCAGGCCGAACGCCGTGGATCTGCTTAAGGCAGGCGCAATTCAGCTGGTGGTTTACACAACCACCGGTGCGCTTTCTTTCGAGGACGAAAAATCCATCCGTCGCAGCGCCATCACGTACCGCGTGCCTTGTATCACCACCATGAGCGGCGCTCGTGCAACGGTTGAAGCTATCGCTTCAAGGCAGCGGGATCCGATTCGCGTCTGGAGTCTCCAGGAAATCCACGCGGCGAAGTCTTAGCGTTCTTTTTGGCCGCGTAAGCCGCATGATCGGCGCGTTCCATGAGCTCGGCTGCGGACTCCCGGCCATTCCACTGCACCATACCGATAGCCGCATCCACGGGAATCTTCAGCTCCTGATCGCCGCACTTGATCTTGTAGTCGCCCAGTACCCATTTGCGGATCCGATCCACACAAACATCGCCTTCTGCCTGGGCGGACCCGATGATGGCTGCGAATTCGTCTCCACCCCACCGGCCTACCAGGTCTGTCGGACGGAACTGGTGACGCAGCTCGTCGGCAAACTGCCGCAGCAGATCGTCACCTGCCATGTGCCCGTACTTGTCATTAACGCTCTTGAAGTCGTTCAAATCAGCCATCAGCAAACAGAACGCAGATGTCGCCTCAATTTTTTCTTCTAACCGCGCTTCAAACGCCCGGCGGTTCGCCAGTTGAGTCAGGGTGTCCGTGGCGGACTGCTTTTCGGATTCTTCAAGGCGGGTCCGGTATTCGGCCAGTTCGCCCATCAAGCCCCGCACAGATTCGCGGCTCTCCTCCGCCATCTTTTCCACGCAGGCTTTCAATTCCCGCGTGTTTTCCAGAATAGAACGACGGATCACCGGGAGATCATCAAGTGCCGCGAGTTCCCCCAGCCGGTTGCTGAGATCGCCAAGCTGTTTGCCATATTTCTCGTCGCGAAGCGCCACCGAGTCGCCTGTCCGCGCCACCACCTGAATGATTCCGCGAATCTCCCGGACGCTGTCTTCATGGTGCGCAAAAGCGAGGTCGGCCCAGACCGAAAGTTCTTTCGCTACGCTGTCACTGGTTCCCGCGAGCAGTTCCGGAGTCACTGGTTTCGCGAGGTTCTGGTGCAGCCCGGCCAGTTGTTCATTCATCGCGCGACCAATGCCCGGAACGGCACGCTCACCGCAGGCGCCCATAGTTAACAGGGCGGTTCTATAGGCGGATACGGCCGATTCAGCCAGTGGATCCCGCCAGGTTTCGATATGTTTTCGCAGAGAGATCATGGTTCTCTCTGTTTATCGGCAGAATTGCCGCCGGACTTTACTTGCTTTTATTTTTGACCGGTTTTTCCACGCGTTGAATCGTCACGCCGATCAGTGTCGCGGGCTTATCCGGCGTTTCATTGCGCGATGGCAGCCTGTTGATGGCATGAACCACATCCTGCCCCGCGACCACCTGACCAAAAACCGTATACTTGCCGTTCCACTGGCTCATCACTTCATCGGTAAAGAAGAACTGACAGCCGCCGGAGTTCGGCTCGCCCGTGTTGGCCATTGCCAGCTTGCCTGCCCGGTCGAACTGCAGACCCGGCATGAACTCATCCGGTACCTTTACGCCGCAATTATCAGCGCTCCTGCCCGTAATGGAACCGGACTGAATCATGATCTCCGGCAACACACGGTGGAAGGTCAAGTTCTGATAATACGGCCGGGTCACCATTGATTTTGTTTTCGGATCGAGCCAGGGTTTGGTACCCTGCACCAGCTCCACAAAATTCTTGACCGTGGCCGGCGTGGCCTTTTCCGACAGCTCCGCCGTAATCGTGCCCTGGGAAGTCTCGAAAATCGCGTAGAGTCCGGGCTTTAGTGCTGGCGTTTGCGCCGTCGCAACAGTAGCAAAACCAATTAGGAACAACAACCGCTTCATCGCTTCACGGCCCAGAGAGAGTTATGCCTTTGCAGCCAAGTTTCCGTCCGGGAGTTGACGAGTCCGCTGTCGCGCAACATATAGTTTAAACTGTCTCATGCGGTACGCCACGCACCCATACATCACCAGCGAACCGCAGAGAAGCACCATTGTACCCGGCTCAGGCACATTCGAAACCTGGGACGACTCGGCAACCAGGCTGGAAACTGACGAAATTATCGGCGAAGAAGACCCGATACTCTGTGCAACCAAAACAGCAGGCTGACTGAGCACCGCAGCCTGACCAAACGCCGCAGGCTGGCTAAACACCCCACCCGGCTGAAACAACAGCGCAATCTGGCTGTTATCGCCCCCCAGCGTGAGTACCAGATTCAACAAATTCGCCGTCAGCGCAATATTCTGCCAGTTCGTCCACTGAGGTGTCTGACTCGACGAGAATAACGAGTAATCCGAAGGCGGCAAACTGTTTCCAGTCCCCAACCCCAGGCCCAAGTCAGGCGGCGTAGAGATAGAATCACCGCGAGCCTGGCACAGACTCAGCAGGAGCAGTGCAAAGACAGCCGCAGGAACGCGTCGGAGTGGCATCTCCTCACATATCGGGTGAAAGCCGGATAAACTTTAATTTGATGCTCTCCGTCACCCAGAAAGCCTTCCTCGCGCTCGCGATAATTTTTTATACTCTGGCCGGCAGCCTGCACTTGCTTCGGCCGGACCTCTACCTAAAAATCATGCCGCCCTACATCCCATGGCATCTGGCGATGGTCTATATCAGCGGCGCAGCCGAAATCGCCGGGGGGCTGGGCCTGCTGTTCCCGCAGGTCCGCCGCCTCGCTGCCTGGGGTCTGGTCGCGCTTTTGATCGCAGTATTCCCGGCCAACCTCTACATGGCCACCAGTATGTCGCCGGACACCACCACGCTCGCCGCCGCCCTGACCTGGGTGAGGCTACCGCTCCAGCTCTTGCTGATCTGGTGGGTCCTCGCCTGCACCAGGGTGCGCAGCCCAGACTAAGCCCGGTTCATCATATGAGTCGCCACGTTATCGAAAAACTCCCGCAGCGTTTCATCCGCCGGAGCTGGCAACGCTGCTTCCCGCAAAGCCACATCCATTAACTGCAGCCAACGGTCCCGCGCCGCCTGCCCGATCGGAAACGGCGCATGACGCATCCGCAAACGCGGATGTCCGCGCTGTTCCAGATACCGCGTCGGACCGCCAAAGCGATACACCAAAAACTCGCGCAAACGCTCCTCAGCCCCCGCCATATCGTTTCGCGGATACATCGGCCCCAGAATGTCATCCGCCCCCACCTGCCGGTAAAACGCCGCTACCAGCCGCGCAAAACCGTCTTCACCAATGAGCGCATAAATTTCCTGATCATCCATACCGGGCATCCCGCACAGTATCGCATTCAAGGCACGAGATAATGATTAGGCCCCCATGGACTTCGCGCAGCAACTCAAAGCACAAATAGATATCGCACGCGTTGCCGGGGACTATGTACGCCTGCGCCGCTTTGGCAACCGCTACTCCGGCCTCTGCCCTTTCCACAACGAAAAAACACCGTCTTTTTCCATCTACACTGACCACCAGTTCTTTAAGTGCTTTGGCTGCGACGCCAAGGGCGATGTCTTCAACTTCGTCATGATGATCGAAGGCCTCACTTTTTGGGAAGCCCTCAAAAAACTGGCGGATCAGCATGGAATCGCCATGCCAAAGCAGTCGCTGGCCGGCGATGAGGAGACCCGTCTTCGTGCCGCCCTCTACGAAATGCACGAAATCGCAGCCGACCATTTCCGCGCCAATCTTGCCGGAGCAAACGGCGCACCAGTCCGCGATTACGTGGCCAAACGCGGCGTCACCACACCCGTCATGCAGCAGTTCGGACTCGGCCTCTCAGACCGCACCGGTCGCCGCCTCCAGAGCATCCTCGAACAGCGCGGTTTCAAACCGGAACAGCTCGAAGCCTCCGGTCTGGTGGGCCGGCGTGAAGACGGGTCTTTCTATGACCGCTTCCGCAACCGCCTCATGTTCCCCATTCAAAATGAATCGGGGAAAATTATAGCGTTTGGCGGGCGTGCGCTCGACCCCGAAGAGAAAGCCAAATACCTCAACTCGCCCGAGACCAAAATTTATAAAAAATCTCACGTTCTCTACAACCTCAACCGCGCCCGCGAGACCTCAATGAAGATTGACCGCATCGTGCTCGTCGAAGGCTACATGGATACCATCGGCGCTTCGCAGGCCGGTGTCACGGAAGTGGTAGCCACCTGCGGCACCGCCCTCACGGTGGAACAGATTCGCGCCATGAAGCGCCACTCCCTCAACCTGTTCCTCAACTTCGATCCGGATTCCGCCGGGGTCAACGCCGCTGAGCGTTCCATCAAATTGCTGCTCGATGAAAACGTCCGTGTGCGCATCGTGGAACTGGAAGGCGGACTCGACCCCGACGAATACTGCAAGGAACACGGCCCCGACGCCTACCGTAACCGCATCACCGCCGCCAAAACCTATTTCTACTGGCTCGCGGACCGCGCCCGGGCCCGCTTCAACATGCGCGAACCCCAAGGTCGCGTCGATGCTTTCCAGTTCCTGCTCCCGTCGATTCAGGACCTCAACGACAAGCTGGAACGGGTAGCGGTGGCCAACGATCTTGCTTCCTACCTCGGAGTGGAATCCGGCCTTGTCCTCGAACATTTCCGCAAAGCCGCGGCCAATCGCAACGAGCGCGCTCCTGTGATTAAGACCGACCCCGCCCGCATGAGTGACCGCATTCTGCTGCCGCTTCTGGTCAGCAGCCCTGAAGCCCGCACAGAGCTGGTGGAAGGCCTGCGCCACGCACCGGCCCTGCGCCAACTGACCACGGTAGCGATTTACGACACCATCATCGCCATGCACGATGCGGGCGAACCCATCGACTTCAATACCGTTCATGACCGCCTGACACCAGCGTTGCAGGGACGTTTCGCAGCGATCGTGCTCGATTCCAGTCCGGCCTCGATCGAAGACGGCCAGGCCTGCGTCGCCGCATTAAAAAGAGAAGACAAAGAAACCATCCGCCGTGAACTAAAGGCCCGCATCAGAACCGCCGAACGCGAGGGTCGTATGGCGGAAGCCATGGATCTGGCGGGCGAGCTTTCCCGGCTGTAGAATTCACCCTCAAAAGTCGTTGTACAATAATTCCATTCGTCGGCCTTCAGGGAACCGCACAGTGGACGAAAACATCTTCGAATCCGTCGATCCACTTGCGCGGGTTAGCAAGGCAGGTGGTTTTGCGCTGTATGAACCAGTCACAGACCTCATTGCGAATGACGGCGACGACCATTCACACGAGCCGGCGGCAGACATCCGCTCTACCCGGAACGACGATGCAGAAGACTCGCCCGAGCGCGAAGCTTTCGATAAATCGCACGACCCTGTAAGGCTCTACCTGCGCGAAATGGGTGCCGTTCGGCTGCTCAACCGTGACACTGAAGTAGGCATAGCCCGCCGCATTGAACGCGGTCAGTCAAAAACCCGCCGCACGCTTTCGCGCTGCCCGCTGGTGATTGCCGAAATCATCCGCCTTGGGGCCGAACTCCGCGCAGGTAACATCGCGGCGAAAGACCTTCTCCAGTTCAGTGACCCGATTCCCTGCGATGAAATCTACGACGCCGGTGCGCGCGAAATGCTCACGGCCTGCGATGATCTCAATCGTCTCGGCAAGAAATTCCTGCAATTGCGCCAGAAGCTGATTGCAGTTCCGCGCCAGTCCAAGCCCAAGCAAAACCGTAAACTGCGCTGGGAGATTTGCCGGCTCGCGGTTCAGATTTCGCAAATCGCCTGCGGCATCCGGTTGCAAAACCACGCAGCGAAGACGCTGATCGCAAAACTCCGCGCCGCTGTGGATGAACTGCGCCTGGCGGAGCAGCGCCTCGCGCAAAATCAGCGTATCCTCGAAGCCGCCGGAGAAGGACCGGCCGAAGTGATTCGCGAGTTACGCCGCGAACAGCGCCAGTTGACTCTCGCTCTGCAAGACCTTGAAGAGTGTCATGGTTCCCCCGTCGGATTTCTGCGCCGTGCGCTGGAGCAAGTCATCAAGGCAGACCATCAAACGGAACTGGCGCGTCAGGAACTGATCGAAGCCAACCTGCGTCTGGTCGTCAGTATCGCCAAACGTTACAACAACCGCGGCCTGCAGTTTCTGGATCTGATCCAGGAAGGCAATATCGGACTGATGAAGGCGGTGGAAAAGTTTGAATACCGGCGGGGGTATAAATTTTCCACCTACGCGACATGGTGGGTGCGCCAATCCATCTCCCGCGCCATAGCCGACCAGGCCCGCACCATCCGCATCCCCGTCCACATGATTGAGACCATCAACAAACTGGTGCGGATGTCGCGTGCGCTGGTTCAGGAACTGGGCCGTGAGCCCACCAGTGAAGAGCTTGCGGAAAGGCTGGACCTGCCGGTGCAGAAAATCCGCAAGGTGATGCGTGTCGCTCAGGAACCTATCTCGCTCGAAACGCCCGTAGGCGAAGAAGAGGAATCGCATCTGGGCGATTTTCTGGTGGATCAGGCGGCCGAATCACCCTCGCGACAGATGCTGAACCTCAATCTTCAGGAGCAAACCGCTGAGGTGCTGAAGAGCCTTTCACCGCGCGAAGAAAAAATTCTGCGCCTGCGTTTTGGCCTGGAAGACGGCAGCGAACACACGCTCGAAGAGGTGGGCCAGAACTTCGATGTCACGCGTGAACGCATCCGTCAGATTGAAGCTAAGGCGTTGCGCAAACTCCGCCACCCCAGTCGCAGCTACAGGCTCAAAATGTTTTTGGAAGAAGCCCCGGGCCAGTGAGTTAGTGCGTCATCGAATAAACAACGTAGTTCGCCACAATCCGGAAAGCCATCGCTGAGAATTTTTCATCATACGAAGGTTCATCCGCATATTCCCACGCATCGCCCAAATCCATGTCGTGGCAAATCGCCACCATCAGCCGGCCTGAATTGTCATAGATCCCACGCCAGTGCGGCTGAAACCCGTCCTGTTCGTAAGTCCGCCCGCTCCGCAGGTACTGCGCGCCAGGAACTTGATACTTGTTGTCCAGATCGTACAGCACGTGGAAGATCGAATCGGTTTCCGGAATATCCACCACCGGATGATCAGGAAAGACGCGCTCCATCGTTGCCATGAAGATCGCCCATTCGCGCGTGCCGTGAAAATCGTCGCACATGAAGAAGCCGCCGCGGTCGAAATATTCACGCATCTGCTTTACCTGACTATCAGTCAGGCCCCACTGGCCCACCTCAACCGCATACAACCACGGATAGTTGAAGATGTCGTCGCCGTCATCCAGATCCACCGGCTGTTCAACGCTCCTGACGTGGATCCGCGTCAACCGCCGCAGTGCTTTCGAGACATGTCTGTCAGCGGCGGTGTAA
Source organism: Terriglobia bacterium (assembly GCA_025363475.1). Lineage (GTDB taxonomy): Bacteria > Acidobacteriota > Terriglobia > Bryobacterales > Bryobacteraceae > BOG-234. The sequence goes on along the minus strand of JANYDS010000043.1, from coordinate 52,151 downwards.
TCGGTGGTCCATGCAGAATTGCCGTTTTTCCACGAACCGCCACGGAACCCGCGTCTGAACCCGCCCTGTGCCGGAGGATACATCAGCCGCGCAAACACCCATTCCGTCTTTTCGCGAAAATCAGGCGGGATTTCAATGTTGTCCTGCCCTGGATACTCCCGCCATTCACGCGGGGGTTTCTCCCAGGCGAACGCAGTCCCCAGTGCGGCCACTACCGCAATACCCATCACCAGTTTTTTGGTTGTCCAGGTCGCCCGCATCCGGCCCTCAGCACTTCTATATTCGGTGCTTCATTATAGTGATTTCGCGCGCCCTATTGTGCAGCCTGTTTCGCCACCAGCGCTTTTACGGCAACAGGCAAATCAAAGCGCCCCTTCGGCAACGTCGCGTTATAAGTGATCTTGTCGAACTTCATCACGATGCTTTGCCCCATCGCCTTCTGCGTCATGGTGAATGCGGTCATGATGCCATCGACAGATTTGTAATCTGACATCACTACATCAGCTGGAATATCGCCCAGTGGCGTAGAGGTCAGCGTCGTTACCCGAATCAACAGCTTCGATTCTTTATCGAAATAGAAAGTCTCCGCACGCCCTTCCTTAGGCGTCATCAGTACCTTCCACGCAGGCGCGCCTTCCACCGTCTCTTCTCCGACAGTCCGGGCGGCTTTGTAATCATCCCGCCATGCCGTCACCGCAGAGTAACTCGACCCCCGCTTCAGCGCGCTCTTCTCATCGCCCTCAATTAGCCGCGCGCCCTGGATTGCATTCATCTCCCAGCCAATATTGCCGTCAAAGCCCTGCTCCACTCTTCCGATGCCCGGCAATTCCATGGACGTCCACGCCTTGCCGCCTTCCTCAACCATCGCGATTTTTCCGCTGATGTTTCTCCCGGCGATTTCCACGGTGCCGATCATCTCCACGTTTTTCGCTTTGGCATAAGCTGCCACGCCGCCGGAGCGCTCAATGAACCGGTCCAGCAAACCCTCCGCCGCGGGAAACTCAGCGGCGCTGCATGCCACCACGGCGAACAATCCGAAAATCAGGCGTCGCTTCATGGAAACCCCACGTATTGAACTTCTTCTTCGAGCGGGATGTCCCAGCGCTCACTCACCCTGCGCTTCAATTCGGTGATGATACCCACCAGATCCCGCGCCGTTCCGCCGCCCTCGTTGTAGATCAGATTGGCGTGATACTCAGCCACGCAGATAGCGCCCGCACGCATGCCCTTCGCGCCAATCTGCTCCAGAAACCATGCCGACGGCACCTTGCCCTCAATCACCACCTGAGCAGGCAGTTCCGCTGCCACCCGAGCCGGCAGTTCAGCCAGCAGGTAGTTCTTGAAAATACTCCCCGCGCACTTCATTGACGGTGGATATTTGCGGTTCCGTGTATCCAGAATCTTATCCGCAGTCTGACGCAAGACAACTGCGTCACCCGGTTCCATTGCCAGTTCAGCAGAGAAAATGATCCAGTCTTTGTGGCGTTTGAAAATGCTTTCGCGATACCGAAATTCACACCCGGCGTTATCGATTTCACGCACTGTCTGGCCGTCGAAAAACCGTACGCGCCCAACCCGTTCCATCAGCGAATGCCCATAGGCACCGGCGTTGCCGTAAATCGCGCCGCCTGTGGAACCGGGAATCCCTGTCATCGTTTCCAGCCCCTTCAAGCCAAGGTCTACTGTAAAATCGACCAGCCGCTGCAGCACCACGCCGCTCTCCATATAAACAGTGTTGCCTTCCGCGCGAAGCGAATCATTCGTCAGCTTCAGCACCACTCCCCGATATCCGGCGTCCGCCACAATCAGGTTGGTCCCGCCCGCCACGACAACGCTCTGGAGTTCGCTATGGGCGACGATCTGCATCGCCTTGATGAAGGACGCTGTATTTCCTGTTTCCAGCATGATGTCTGCCGGGCCGCCGATGCCAAAACGCGTGTGCGCGGAAAGCGGTACATCGCGCACCACTCTCACATCAGGCAGTTCGGAAAGCTGCTCAAACGTCGTTTCGACGCCGAGTACCGGGTTAACCAACGCGTTCATTGCTTTAATTATAGGGACAGCAATTATGAAGAGCCTGTTTCCCGGATTCCCCGCCGAAGGCCTCACCTTCCTCCGCGACCTCAAGCAGAATAACGACCGCGAATGGTTTAATGTCCGCAAGCCGGTCTTCGAAGAGACAGTGCGCCAGCCTATGCTGCAACTGGTCACCGCACTCCACCGCGAAATGGCCCGCTTCGCCCCGGATTATGTCGGTGACCCCGCCAAATGCCCGTACCGCATCTACCGCGATACCCGCTTTTCCAAAAATAAAATCCCCTACAAGTCCTACACCTCGGCACTCTTCTGGCGCAACGGTTCTTCCAAAGATGACCTCGCGTCTTTCTACGTGGGCATATCCCCCGAAGGCGTTGACGTCGGCAGCGGCATCTATTCTCCGGAACCTGATGCCTTGCGCGCCGTTCGACACCACATCGCCGACAATGCCGCAGCTTTCCGTGCAACCTTCGATACCACCAGAGTCAGGAAACTCTTCGGTGAGCTAAGCGGCGAGAGCCTGGCCCGGGTGCCCAAGGGCTTCGACTCCGCACACCCGGAGATTGAACTCCTGAAGCGTAAACAATATCTGCTGTGGACGAAGCTCGACCCCGCCCTCGCCACCACGCCAAAGCTTTTCATAGAACTGGTGACTCGTATGGAAGCAGCCACCCCCTTCATAGAATTCCTCAATCAGCCTCTCGTTCAGCGTCTGAAGAAACAGAAACAGGAAGCTCAATTCCTTCGTTGAGCCGTTTGGCGCGACGGTCGTTTTGGTAACCTGGAATTTCAGCCAAAGATGGAATTATTAAGAGACTGGTACGGGCGACGCATGGGCGCCTGGGAGATGGACCTTGCTACGCGCTCCACGGATCGTCTGGTAAGACCCTTCGACTGGGGTACGGAATGGACCACCAACTGGCCCGTGCAATCCGCCGCACTCGACCCCGAAGAGCGTCTCAGAGAACTTAACCGGCTTGCCATCGCCAACAGTGCGGATTTTTTCGACTACAGGTCCCCCACTGATTTTCGCTTTGAAGATTCCTGGCTGCAGTTCACCTCACCTGTCGAATCCCCGCACCCACTAAACAACACGGTGCACGCCCGGTACTTCCCCGGCAATCCGCGCTTCCGGAAGGGCAACAAAGCCGTTGTGGTGCTGCCCCACTGGAACGCCAGCCCCCAGCAGCATGTCGCCCTGTGCGCGGCTATAGCGGCTACAGGGATATCAGCCATCCGCATCAGTTTGCCCTATCACGACAAACGAATGCCGCCGGAATTGACTCGCGCGGATTACGCCGTGTCATCGAACGTCGGACGCACCATTGATGCCACACGCCAGGCTGTGATCGATGTCCGCGCCTGTTTTGACTGGCTGCAGCAGCGCGGCTACACCGATCTCGGTATTGTGGGCACCAGCCTCGGCTCGTGTTACGGATTCCTCGCCACGGCGCATGACGAACGAATCAAAGTAAACGTCTTCAACCACTGCTCCACCGTGTTTGCGGACGTAGTGTGGACCGGCCTCTCAACCAAGCATATTCGCAAGGGATTTGAAGGGGAAATTGACCTGGACCGTCTCCGCGCCACATGGGACTGCACCAGCCCGGTTCACTACATGGATCGCTTCGCGGCTCTAAAGAAGAAGTCGTTCTTCCTTTATGCCACGTACGACACAACATTCCTGCCGGAATTTTCAAAGCAGGTAGTGGATCAACTGCGACAGCGCGACGTGAAGCACAAACTCGTCGTAATGCCGTGTGGTCATTACACGCTGGGTGAAGCCCCGTTCAAGTTCGTAGTCGGTTACCAGATCTGCTCTTTCCTGAAACGTAATCTGTAACGGAGGACGTGGACCCCGCAGAGGGGTCCACGTCCGCTTGCTCCGCTTAGAAAAGCAATTTCATAGCAACCTGAATCTGCCGTGAAGTACCGCCATCGCCCGCCGCAAACCGGGTCCCGTTGGTAATCAATCCCAGCGTCGCGGTCCCAACCGTCAAGCCCGGATTGGTGAAATTGACCTTATTAAACAGATCAAAAGCTTCCACCCGCATCTGATAGGTCAGGTGCTCTGTGACACGGGTGTTCTTAACCACGGCGAAATCCACATTCTTAAAGCCCGGTCCGGGAATAGAATTTCGGCCCAAATTGCCGAATGCATTGCCGGGATTCACCAGCACCGAAGGGTTCTGAATCCACGTAACGGTCGTGGCGCTCCCGTTGGTTCCGGGAGTCAGTCCGGTAATCACCGGGGCAGTCACGTTCGGGCGCAGCAGAGCAGAGCCGGTGAACGCAGTGTTCGACGTACGAACGTTTAACGGATTGCCCGTCTGCAACTGCATCAGTGAAGAAATCTGCCAGCCATCTTTCAACCGGTTTCCATGAATGGGCAGGGCATACACACCGCTCAGCACCAGCCGGTGGCGCGCATCAAAGTCAGAACGGCCCTTGTCGCCCTGGACGTTGTTGCTGTCCTGAATCACCAGCCCCTGGTTGTTGCGCGAATTGGTGTCAAGCGATTTGGACCACGTGTAGGAGGTGTTCAGCTGCATACCCCGCCCAATTCGTTTGGTTCCGGTTACCCAGAGCCCGTTGTACGAAGAAGTCCCGACGCTCTCATAAACCAGAATATTGGTTAACGGCAGACCGGGCGCAACAGGACTGGTGGCAGAAAGTCTCGGGTAGGGACGGCCACCATTCACCAGCTGATTGTAGTTGCGCTCAACATTCAGATGTCTGCCCACCGTGCCGTAATATCCAACCGACATGCTGGTGTCACGGGACAGCTGATGCTGGATATTGAAGTTGTATTCCGAGAAATAAGCGTTGTGATAATTGTGCGCTACCGATATGGGTGAGACGCTTCCCCCTGCAGCCGCGTAGGCATTGGCAAGGCTCACAAACGGTATTGCGGCGCTCGGCGAATACGAGACAGGGAATGCATTCGGCGGATTGGAGGCGAGGCCGGTGACAAGGCCCAGGTTCGGCTGGTCATTCATGATTGCGTAGGCAGTACGAATCACTGTTTTGCCGTTCCTGGACGGATCCCATGCCAAACCAAGTCTGGGTTCAAAGCTGTTGTTGTTATTGAAGGCCAGCGCGGGGCCGGAGCCTGATCCAACAGGCAAGAGGCTTACCGTAGTGGGATCGAAAACTGTGAAGCGATTCTGCGCTTCTGTTGGCGTGCCATAGAAGTCGTAACGCAGGCCGATTTGGGCCGTCAGCGTCGGCGACAGCTTCCACGAATCGGTGGCAAAGGCTCCGATGGAATTTACATAGGTACGGTTTGCCCGGTTGGAAGTGGTGACCGAAAATGCGTTGGCCTGGTCGGCGAGAAACGCGGTGACCGTTGGGAAGGCAATGGTCCCCGGTGTTGCATTAAAATTGTTGCTGTTGGCGCGCCGGTATTCGCCACCGACCTTAACAGTGTGGTTGCCGTGTACCCAGCTCAGCGTGTCGGACACCACTTCAGTGGTGTCGCCGCGCCCCTGGGGAAAGCCACTGTTGCCCCCGAACGTAAAGGAACCGGAAACAGTGATCTGGGGCAGATTGATCCCCGGGGCTACGCCGCTGTTAATTCCCAGCGAGGCAGCGCTGAGTGCCGTCTGCGGATCAAAGGTAATGTGTATCCGGTTGAAGCCCGCACGTGCTTCGTTGACCAGCGTCGGAGTGATTACCCAGGTGTCAGTGAGTGTCAGCAGCTGGCGTGTTCCGTTCCGAAGGTCGCCACCGCCCGGAAAGCTGTTACCGTCCGTTGACGGCGGTTCATTACGTTCGTCTTTCTGGATGGCGTAATAGACATTGAAGCGGTTGCCATTTGAAAACAGATGACTGATATTTGCCGTACCCTGAGAAATGTTCACCGGAGCCGTGACGGCGGAAACATATTGATTGGTTCCGGAGTTGGCTGCCGGAATCAGCGGAAGCAGGCTCTTGATAATGGAATCGCTGGACGCCAGTGCCTGCGCGACTTGCGCGGCACTCAAGGTGGTGGTGGAAATCGGAACAGCCTGGCGCTGCCGCAGACCCTCGTAGCTGAGATAGGCGAAGGTCTTGTCCCGCTGAATTGGGCCGCCGCCATCGCCGCCAAACTGATTGCGTTTAAACGGTGCCTGAGGATTCGGCGTCAGGCTGGCCCCGCTGCCCGTGTTGGTCGGATTGCTGAAGTTCCGCGCGTCCAGATCATTGTTGCGCAGAAAGTCGTACGCCTCGCCATGCCATGAATTGCTGCCGGACTTCGTGGCGATATTTACAATCGACCCCGAATTCCGGCCGTACTCAGCGCTGAAAGTGCCGTTGTCGATTTTGAACTCATCCACGGTATTGAGAGTCGGCTGGAACGTGACCTGATTCTGAATCGGATCGTTCAGGTTGATGCCGTTGATCATGAAGTTGACGCTGTCTTCGCGCGCTCCCATGGAATTAAAAGAGAACGAACCCTGGCCGCGCAAAGGTGCCGTGAGCGAACCGTTGGCAGGGGGAGTGACGGTGCCTGGAATGAGCAGCGCCAGATCCACGAAATGGCGTCCGTTGAGTGGAACTTCCTGAACCATCGTCCTGTTCACAACCGTTCCCACGGCTGACGTCGTCGTATCCACCTGTATCCCGGAAGCTTCCACTTCCACAACTTCGGAGGCTGACGCAACGGCGAGGGCAAAGTCCTGCTTTACGGTGGAGCCGACGGAAACAGTCAGGCCGGTCACTGCTTTCGGCGACATTCCCGCAGCCTTGACTTCCACGCGGTACGATCCGCTGATGAGCGAAGGCACAAAGTAGAGGCCGTCAGTGCCGGTTGTCGTTGCGCGTTCAGCACCCGTTCCATCAGACCTAACGGTGATGGCGGCGTTCGGAACAGCTGCTCCCGAGGCGTCGGTAATGGTGCCCTGAACGGCGCCGGTTGACTGTCCGAATGCCGAGACCGCAAGGACCAGTATGGTGGCCGCAGCGATTGAGTAACGATTGAAAATCGAGCGTAATGACATCTCTTCACCCCTGAATTAATTGGAGAATCAGACGACAAGGTCTATTGAAACGAATGTTCGAGATTAGCACGGACGACCGGCGGAGTTGTCATCAAATTGTAAATCAGGAATCCGTAAATATTCAGCCCTGAAACCGTCGCTGTATGGCTTTTTTTTGATGTAGTGAATGAGCGGTAAGAGTTGTTTTTTTAGGATGGCTCGATCCGTGGTGTGACACTCCCAGACTTCAAAAACCTTCCAGCCTTCTTTTCTGAGTGTCGCGCGGTTGCGTTTGTCCCGGGCCCGGTTGCCCTCCCTCTTCTGTGCCCAGAAACTGGCATTTGTGACCGGTTCCGGTTTCCCGTATTTGCAGCGGTGCATGTGCCAGAAACATCCGTGGACGAAAAGCACCGCGCGCGATCCTGCAAAGACCAGATCGGGTTTACCTGCCAGAGCCTTGCCATGGAGCCGATACCGCAAGCCAAGCCCGTGCAGCAGTTTGCGTACCACCATTTCCGGCTTAGTATCCGTGCTGCGGATACGGGACATGTTGTAACTGCGTTGCTCCGGAGTAAGAACGTCGGTCATCTTGAGTTCACGTCTTGACGATCTCCCGGCCAACCGCTTCTATCACCCTGGGCGATACTGCGTTTCCGAATTGCCGGTAAGCCTGCGTGTCAGAAACGACAATTTTGTCTTCGCACCACGCGTCAAAACCCATTAGTTTAGTCGGGCGCACTCCTGCGGCGTAAGGCGTCGTGGCGGTTTGTGCCGGCCCTGGTCAATCAGGATCTCTGAGCCGTCTTTGTGATAGCGGGCGCTGAGGGTCCGCGTAATGCCTTGCGGATTTGCAATACCGAACCCAAAGCCGTTGCCCCTGGCCCGGTGCTTGGCTGCGTAGTCCTGCAGATACTGCCAGAGCTTTGGCGAAAGCGTATATTTCTGGTCGGGAGCAGGCTCGAGAATTTCTTCCAGCGCTGATCGGTTTTTGGGCGGCAGGGGAAATTCAAAAGCGGGGCGGTCCGGGTAACGCGCTTTGTCAAAACAAATTATGTAGACACGTTCGCGGTGCTGGGGGACCAAGCCGGCGGCATCCACCACTTGCGCGAAGACCCAGTAGCCCAGTTCTTCCAGAGTCTGCCGAATGACGGCCCAGGTTCTGCCTTTGTCATGCGCCCAGAGGTTCTTAACGTTCTCAAGAAAAACCACTGGCGGGTGTTTGATTTCTATGATCTTAGCTAGTTGGAAGAATAGGGTACCCTGCGTTTCGCAGAGGAAGCCGTGCTCGCGTCCGAGGCTGTTTTTCCTGGATACGCCCGCAAGCGAAAATGGCTGGCAGGGAAACCCGGTCGCCAGGATTTGGTGATCGGGGATTGCCGCCGGGTCAAGCTCGCGAATATCACCGAACGGGATCTCGCCAAACCAGGCTTCGTAAGTCTTCCGCGAATATTTGTCCCACTCGCAGGAGAAGAGACATTCGCCGCCGAGTTTTTCCAGCGCGATGCGAAAGCCGCCGATACCGGCAAAGATGTCGCTGGAAGAAAAATCGGCCACAAGTCCTGGAAATAATTCTACCCCGCGAGACGGCAATGGCTTGTGAGGAATTGGCGGATCTGTGAAGTTACGAGGCCTGGCGGCGCTCAAGATCGGCGACGCGGTCTTCAACTGCCTGGACGCGACCATCAAGCGCACCCACCAGTCCCTGATTTTGGCGGTATCTTGCGTCCGACGTGCGCGCCCACTTCCAGAACTCACTCAGCAACCGGGTTTCAACGGTCTCAGTATGTTCGCCCATACGCAATTCAAGGGCTTCCAGCTGTCCGGTGAAGTGCAGGCCCAAGGCATCGATACGGCCACCTAATACATCAATACGCCCATCAAGTCGCTCGCCCAAAGCACCGATACGGCTATTAAGGGTATCGATACGGCCATCAAGAGTATCGATACGGCCATCAAGAGTATCGATACGGCCATCAAGAGTATCGATACGGCCAACAAGAGTATCGATACGGCCATCAAGGGTATCGATACGGCCATCAAGAGTATCGATACGGCCAACAAGTCGTTCGCCCAAGGCATCGGTACGACCACCGAGCCGGACTTCCATACCTTCCAGGTATGTTTTCAGTTCTGCGTCCATCTTTGCCTATTGTCGCAGATTTTTACAGCCTAAACTTTAGTCTCAGCCCGGTCAGCCAGAATCCGAACCCGGTCCGGCAGCACTTCGACAAAACCGCCAAAGACTGCAATCTGCCGATCATGCCCACCGCTGCGGTAAGTCAAAATACCTTCCGGCTTCAGTTCCGACACCAAAGCTGCGTGGCCCGGCAGAACCCCGAGGAAACCATCGAGGGCTGGCACCTGAACTTCCGATACCTGCTCTTCCACAAGCACGCGCTCCGGACTCACTACCTGAAGCAGAACCGTTTCGCTCATACCGGCCTAAGCCTGCATCGTGCGGGCTTTTTCGATCACATCTTCGATCGTGCCCACCAGATAGAATGCCTGCTCGGGAAGATCGTCATGTTTGCCATCGACGATTTCCTGGAAGCCCTTGATCGTATCGGCCAGCGTCACATATTTACCCGGGATACCCGTAAACTGTTCGGCCACAAAGAACGATTGCGAAAGGAACTTCTGAATCTTTCTGGCACGCGCAACAGCCAGCTTGTCTTCATCTGAAAGTTCGTCCACACCGAGGATCGCAATGATGTCCTGCAGATCTTTATACCGCTGCAAAACGCCCTTCACAGCTTGCGCAGTGTTGTAGTGTTCGTCGCCAAGAATTCGGGGATCGAGGATGCGGGAAGTGGAGGAAAGCGGATCAACAGCTGGGTAAATACCAAGTTCAGAAATCGCACGCGAAAGGTTCGTGGTCGCATCAAGATGCGCAAACGCCGTTGCCGGTGCCGGATCGGTGTAATCATCAGCGGGCACGTAAATCGCCTGGACCGAAGTGATGGAACCCTTCTTGGTCGAGGTGATGCGTTCCTGCAGTTCGCCCATTTCCGACGCCAGGTTCGGCTGATAGCCCACCGCGCTCGGCATACGTCCCAGCAGCGCTGATACTTCAGAACCAGCCTGGGTAAAGCGGAAAATGTTGTCGATGAAGAGCAGTACGTCCTGACCTTCATCATCGCGGAAGTATTCCGCAACGGTAAGAGCCGTCAGGCCTACGCGCAACCGCGCCCCTGGAGGTTCGGTCATCTGGCCGTACACAAGTGCCACTCTCGACTTGTCACAGTCAGTCGGATTCACAATCCCCGATTCCTGCATTTCAAGCCAAAGATCGTTACCCTCGCGAGTACGTTCACCTACACCTGCGAACACCGAAACGCCACCGTGCTTCATGGCAATATTGTTGATCAGTTCCATGATGAGAACCGTCTTGCCGACGCCCGCACCACCGAACAATCCGATCTTGCCGCCGCGAAGGTACGGCTCCAGAAGATCGATCACCTTGATGCCCGTCTCGAACATTTCAAGACGTGTGGACTGATCTTCAAAAGACGGTGCCTGACGATGAATCGGGTACCGCTTTTCCGCCAGCACCGGACCCATCTGATCCACCGGCTCGCCCAGCACGTTGAGCACACGGCCCAGCGTCTGTTTGCCCACCGGCACGCTGATCGGGCCGCCCATGCTGATCGCCTTCATGCCACGGACCAGACCGTCAGTGGGCTGCATAGCGATGGTGCGAACACGGCCTTCGCCGATATGCTGCTCCACCTCACAGATGATGTCGATCGGCGCGGGAACGTCAAAACCTTCGCTTACAATCCGGATGGCCGTGAAAATTTCGGGAATCTCACCTTCGGGGAACTGGCAGTCGACTGCTGGTCCCGATACCTGTACTACGTGGCCGATCACTTGGGTAGCTGTTGCCATAAAATATTTCTTCCTTAACCTGTACTCTTATTCAGCAGCTGCCGCAGCGCCACTGACAACTTCGATAATTTCCTTGGTAATTGCCGTCTGACGGATTCGGTTCATGACCAGAGTCAGACCGTCGATCACATCCTTGGCATTCGTCGAGGCCGTATCCATAGCCGTCATACGCGCGGCCTGATAGGAAGCTACCGTTTCCAGCATGGCGCGGAAAACTGCCACTTCCACAAACCGCGGCATCAGGCTTTCCAGCATGTCGATAGGCGACTGCTCGTAGATATAATCCTTCGCCTGCTGTTCCGGCAAACTTACCGGTAACAACTGCGCCACAGATAACGCAGGGGCCATGACGCTTTTGAAATCGTTATTGAGAACGTAGACCGCGTCTGTCTCGCCGTTCCGGTAGCGCTCAATGGCTCCGGCCGCAATGCCGACTGCTTCCTGATACGTGGGGCGGCCCAGCACATTGACATAGTCCGAATGAATTTTCGCGCCGCGTTTGCGATAAAAATCACGCCCTTTGCGACCAACCAGTGTCAGCGTAATTTCCGCGCCCGCATGGTCCAGATGAAACTTCTGCGCCGCCTTGAGCAGATTCGAATTGAACGCTCCGGCAAGGCCGGTGTCGCTGGTAACCAGAATCAGATCAATCCGCTTCGGCTCACGCTGAACCAGCCAGGGACTGGTTGCCGAACGAGGATCGGATACAGCGGCAGCCGCCAGATTTTCCAGCATCTCCCGCATCTGCTTCGCATACGGTCGGGCAGCAATCACCCGCTCCTGCGCACGGCGCAGTTTAGCCGCCGAGACCATTTTCATGGCCTTGGTAATCTGCTGCGTATTCTTGACCGAACGGATGCGCCGCCGGAAATCTATCAGACTCGGCATGTTTCGTTACTTTTTGCGCGCCGCCACAAAACGGCCCTTAAGCTCCGTAATGGCCGCTGTCAGGTCAGCCGTAACGGCCTCATCGAGCACTTTCTTATCCCGAATCGCCTGCCAGATACCAGGCTTCGAGTTGTCGATGAACTTGTACAGTTCCGTTTCAAACTGACGGCATTCTTCCACGGGCAGATCGTCAAGCATACCGCGCGTTGCCGCGAAGATGATCGCAACCTGCTTCTCCACAGGGAGCGGTGAATATTGCGGCTGTTTCAGAATTTCAACCAGCCGCTTACCGCGATTTAGCTGATCCTGCGAAGACTTGTCGAGATCAGAACCAAACTGCGCAAACGCAGCCAGTTCGCGATACTGCGCCAAATTCAAACGCAGCGGACCAGCAACCGACCGCATCGCTTTAATCTGCGCACTGCCACCGACGCGGCTCACCGAGAGGCCGACGTTCACAGCCGGGCGGATATTGGAATTGAAGAGATCCGATTCCAGATAAATCTGACCGTCCGTGATCGAAATCACGTTGGTCGGAATGTACGCCGAAACGTCACCAGCCTGCGTTTCAATAAACGGCAGAGCAGTGAGCGAACCACCACCGAGCGAATCGTTCAGCTTCGCAGCGCGTTCCAGAAGCCGGCTATGCAAATAGAAAACGTCGCCAGGGAACGCTTCGCGCCCCGGGGGACGACGGAGCAGCAGCGAAATTTCGCGATACGCCGCAGCGTGCTTCGAAAGATCGTCGTAAATACAAAGAGCGTGCCGCTTGGTATCGCGGAAGAACTCACCCATCGCGCAACCTGCGTAAGGAGCGAGGTACTGCATGGGAGCCGGGTCAGAAGCGCTGGCGGATACGACAATGGTGTATTCCATTGCGCCGTAATCTTCCAGCGTCTTCACAACCTGGGCGACCGTGGAACGCTTCTGGCCGATAGCGACGTAAATACAAATAACGTCGCCGCCTTTTTGATTGATGATGGTGTCGAGTGCGATAGCCGTCTTGCCGGTCTGACGGTCACCAATGATCAACTCGCGCTGACCACGGCCAATCGGAATCATACCGTCGATTGCCTTGATACCGGTCTGCAGCGGCTGGCGCACAGGCTGGCGGTCAACAACACCTGGAGCAATACGTTCAATGGCGCTGGTCTTGTCAGTGAGGATCGGACCCTTGCCATCAATCGGACGCCCAAGAGCATCGACCACGCGGCCAATCATCGCCTCACCCACCGGCACCGACATAATCTTGCCGGTACGGCGAACCACTTCACCCTCTTTGATCTTCTTGTATTCGCCCAGCAGCACGCAGCCAACCTGATCTTCATCAAGGTTCATTGCGATGCCGGAAACGTCGTGACCGAACTGCAGCAACTCGCCCGACATGACTTTGTCGAGACCGTGGATGCGCGCGATGCCGTCGCCGATCGACATGATCGTGCCGACTTCACTTACGTCAATGGCACTCTCGTAATTTTCGATCTGATGCCGAAGAATACTTGTAATCTCGTCTGCCCGAATTTGAGCCATAAGAATCCTATTGATTTACTACCAGCCCGCTTTGATCCATCCGGGACCGAAGCGTAGCCAGCTGTCCGCGAACGGACCCGTCATATACCGTGGAACCGATGCGCGCCGAAACGCCGCCAATCAGGTCCGCATCTACCGTGAACCGCATGCGCACTTGCGCACCGGCAACCTTGCCCAGTTGAGCGGCAAGCTCATTTTTTTGTGATTCCGTCAGCTCGGAAGCCGAACTCACTTCCGCCCGCACAAAGCCGAGCCGGGCATCGAGCGCCATCTCATAACCATCCAGAATTTGCGGCAATGCCGCCGCCCGGCCATGATCGGCCAGCACCAGAATGAAGTTACGAATTACACCCGAAACACCGAGCGCATTTGCAATATCTTTGATCACTTCGCGCTTGCGCGCCGCCGAAATCGCAGGCGTCGCCAGTACTGACCGAAGATCGGAAGATGACCGCACAACCTCATCGAAAGACTTCAATTGCTCAACAGATTGCGCCGGATCAAGTCCTGAACCCGCAGCCAAAACAACGTCGGCCAAAGCGCTGGCATACCGGCTGACTACAGCGGAAGAAATCATTTAAACCCACCCACAAAACGATCAAGCAGCGTCGCCTCAACCGCGGGCGACATACGCGCCCGAACCTTTTTCTCGGCCAGGTCAAGAGCCATCTGAGCAGCATACCGCTGCAATTCAAGCCGCGCCTGCTTGCCAGCCGATTCAATTTCCGACGAAACCTGATGCTGAAGGCGTCCAATTTCGGAGGCGGTGCCTTTGCGGATACGATCCGCTTCGCGCTCCCGCTCTTCCCGAGCCTGCGTACGCAGTTTGGCGATTTCAGATTCCAGATTCGCGAGCTTTGCCGAAACCTCAGCCGCGCGCCTGTCTGCTTCTGATTTGGCCCGTTCGCCCGCAGCCAGCCCTTCGGTGATGTCTTTCGATCGTGCGGAGAATGCGGGGCCGCCCTGCTTCACTGCGATGTAGCCAAGGATGCCCGCGAGAATGGCAAAATTCAGCCACTTCCAAAGCTCCATACTTGGCTTTTCCGCGGCGCCCGCAGCCTCTTCGGCCAGCAACGGAATCGCAGCCAGCAACAAACCCACGGCAAATCTTTTCAGGCCAGCTGTTTTCATGCAGCTCTCCCGCGCAGAATCGCGTCGGCAATCTGTCCGGCCAGCGTTTCGCTTTGCGAGCCCAAGCTCTCTTTGGCGTTCGCAGTTTCCTGTGCCAAAGACAAACGAGCAGCCGCCACACTCTGCTCGCCCTGCGTCCTCACCTGCTGCGTTTGGGCAGCCTGTTCGGCGTGCAGGGTACGCAGGAAATCCGATTGTTCCTGATAGATTTCGTTGCGCGCTTTATTCAGTGCATCCTGATATTCGGCAATTTTCGAATCGGCGTTCTTGAAGCTGTCTTCAGCGGCCTGACGCGCACCTTCAGTTAGCCGGAAGCGCTCCGCCAGTATTTTATCGATCGGGTTCAGGTACAGAATTTTCACGAAAAACGCGAGAATCAGGACGAGAAAAAACGTGGGCAGGCCTTGCAACACAATCCCGCCCAAGTCATGCAGAGTTTTGTCCATTTGATGAAAGAGGAAACGTGGAACCGCGAGAGCGAATCCAAGTATCTAACTTTAACATAGGGGTCACGGTGTATCAATTCGGACGGACGGGCCGGGTTAGACGCTGCGCCCGGTCAGCCCAAAATACGGTGCCGCCGAGAGCATGTGCCTGTCGTTCGTCCAAATCTCGGACTCACCCAACTGCCTGGCGGTGAGGAGATGAATCGTGTCGGCAGAACGCAAAAACCTGCCCGGCGGCAGGAACGTCAACTCTTGCGTTTGGAGAAGGATCGCAGTAGTTACGGGCGTAAAGTTCCAGAGCCCAGCTGCCCTGTGTCGCGCAAAAACGGCGACATTTTCGCGGCATTCTTCCAAACTGAGGCCCCCCGTACGCCATCGCCGGTAAATCGCGCAATTCACCTCGGCAATCGAAAGTTCCGAAGAAGTGACCGGCCCCGAATTCCGCACCAGCGTCCGAACTGCATCACTGCCGTGGTCGTTGATATACATCTTCACGATGTAGGCCGCGTCCAGGTACAACTCTATATCTCCCTGTCACGGTCTTCGCTGATATCGTCCGTAGAATCGCCCTCAAATACGGGCATTCTTGCCCAGAATTTTTCCATCTCCTCAAAGGGAAACCGCACCACAGCTTTAGGCTTCAATGGATGCAACTCGGCCACCGGTTCGCCTCGTCGCTCGATGATAATCACTTCACCGTTGGCGGCATCCCTAACGAGCTCAGAAGTCTTGATATGAAGGTCCCGAATCGAAGCAGTCCGCATGTGCTACATTGTAGCAACTCGAAAGCCTACTTGCGGGCGATCATGACCCGTGACGGGTAAAAGCCTTGCTGTACCTTCTGGTCGTGCTCCACCGCGAAACCGTGTCCGTCCATCGCTTCCGGAATTGAAGTTTCCACCTGCCGACCCCAAAACGCAGGGGCAATACCGCCCGCAATCTTGTACATCGCATTGAAAACAGGCATGTTCTGGCCAATCAACACAAGTGCCAAACGTCCGTTGGGACGAAGCACGCGGTGCATTTCGCCCAGTGTATTCATAATGTCGTCCGCACCCAATAACTCCAGCAAATAGCAGCAAACTACCGCGTCGAAAGCCCCATCACGGAACGGCATGCTCCGCGCATCCACAGCCTGACAGTGCGCGTTCGCACGGGGGATGCGGCGGCGGGCCAGACGCTGTGTTCGCGCTGCCATGTTGGGGGAGAGGTCAACGCCACAGGTCATCCCGCTGCGATTAATCCGCACCAGCCGGCGGAACATTTCACCCGAACCTGTCGCCACTTCCAGCACCTTCATCCCGTCGCTGATGCCCGCGAGTGAAAGCGCGACTTTATGGGCTTTCTCATGAAACAAGAGTGTGGAGAGAGGGTAGACACCGGCAACCAGATCATAGATCCGGCGCGTCCGGAGAGGAAGGCCGTTGAACCCCGTGCGTTCAGTTTTTATTTCCGTGGCGGCGGAATTAGTAATCGTGGTCATTCAGGTTGGCAGGCGGGACTTTAATTAAGATACCGCAACCAAACGCGTTTGGGTTTCCGGCAACTCAATTTGAACCCGCGTGCCGCGACCGGGCTGGCTGTCAATTATCATGCGGTGATCCTGACTGTATAACACCTTCAGCCGTTCCTTGACGTTACTTACGCCGATACCCTGTTCAAAAATGTGGGCCAGGCGGGGTTCGGAAATGCCCACCCCGTCGTCTTCCACTTCTATCGAGAGCCTGCCGCCGGAACTGCTCGCGCGAAGCGTAACGGTGCCGCCTTCCACTTTGCTCGAAATCCCGTGCTTGATGGAATTTTCAATGAGAGGCTGCAGCAGCATACTGGGAACGAGCATGTCGAGCGTGGCGGGGTCAATCTGCTTTACGATGCGCAGCTTGTCGCCAAAACGAACCGATTCAATCGACAAATAATCATCCACAAAATCGAGCTCATCGCGCAGTGGGGCAAAGTGTTCCTGATTACGCAAGCGCCTGCGCATGATACGCGCCAGACGCATGACCATATTGCGGGCCTGCTCGGGATTCATGCGGATCAGGCTCGATACCGAGTTCAGGGTATTGAACAAAAAGTGAGGATTGATCTGGCTCGCCAGCGCGTCAAGCCGTGCCTGCATCAGAAGACGGTGCTGCTCTTCGAGCTTGGCTTCGTTTCGCGTATTGTTCCAAACCTTGAGCGGCAGAGTGATGCAGAAATAGGTGGACATGTAGGTTGCCAGCAAGAGCAACGGAGCGTCATTCCAGCGCGAGACGGCAAACAGCGCACCCGGAAATTCGGTACCGAGGACCTGGCGGATAAACTCCGCCGCGACTACGCCGAAGCTGAAGAAAACATGGAACATGGCGCTGCGCATTTCGCGGCCGGGCTGGAATACGCGGTAGATATTGACGTCAGGGAAGGGTGAAAAACGCCAGACCTCTTCCTGATTGGTGGGCGAATCGCGCAGCAGGCCCCCGCCCAGACCCACCGCGGCGAGGAAGGGCAGACTGAGCACTTCGCCGTGCATCATAGAAGGAATCGCAATCATCATACCCGCAAGCAAGCCGCAGACATAGCCGCCCGTGATACCCGCCAGCAGGCTGGCTTCGAGCGCCAGATCGAGGGCGGAATAGGAGCGTGCGAGGACGCGGATGAGAACACCAGGCGCAAAAATCAGCGCGAACCACAGTGCGAGACGGATTCGCTGTTCGAGCGTGCGTTCCTCGCGCAACAGCATGCGTTTGATGGCTTCGCTGCGCACGCCAAAACTGGCTATGGAAGTGACGACACCAATCTTCACCAGCAGCGTGATCAGGTGCTGTTCCATCGGTGCTCATTATAATGGGTATTCCCACCTGATCCCAACTGAACCTAAATGGATGAATCCCCTACATTTCGCCTGAACCAGGCTGCACAAGCCCATTTCCCCACCGAGTACGGGCTGTTTCGGATCTATGGCTTTGAGGGTCATACGGGCAGCAAACTCGAAGAGGCTGTGGTGCTGATCATGGGCGAAGCTCTTAGCGATGGTGAGAGCCCGCTGATGCGGATTCACTCGCAGTGTTTGACCGGTGATGTCTTTCACAGCCTGCGCTGCGACTGCCGTGCGCAGCTTGAGATCGCACTCAAAGCGATAGCGGCGGAAGGGCGCGGCCTGATCATTTACGAACACCAGGAAGGCCGTGGTATCGGGCTGATGAACAAGTTACGCGCATATGAATTGCAGGACCAGGGTGCGGACACGATTGAGGCGAATGAGCAACTGGGTTTTGAAAGCGACCTTCGCAATTACTGCCTGCCGGGCGCCATCCTCAAGCACCTGGGCATTCGGCGCGTGCGGCTGATGTCGAATAACCCGGACAAAGTGAAAGCACTGGAAGACGCCGGGATTGAAGTAACGGAGCGCGTTCCCTGCATCGCTGAGGAACACGAATCACGCCGCGGATACCTTGAAACCAAACGCGAGAAAATGGGCCATTTCTTCCAGAGCAATTCAGATCTTACGTAAGTCAGATCGGTGCGGAGCATAATTTTCCGCCTGCATTCAGCCGATATAGTGCATATGCAAACGAATGAACGGCGGAGGGAAGGCCGTTTCTTATGTTCGGAATTGATTCGTCTGGATTGGCGCGGCGACGGGAATGTTTTGAGATCTGTGGAGGCAGTCCTCGAAGATATTTCTCCGCTGGGTACCTGCGTACAGGTAGAGGAAGAGATATTCCCCGGTGTAGCGATCACGCTTTCGATGGGAAATCGAAAATACTCGGGGGATGTCACCTACTGTGTTTACCGTGACTACGGCTATTTTGTAGGGATTCGGCTGGCGAAAGACTCCGAGTGGTCGAGTGGTTCATTTGCGCCGCAGCATCTTACCGATCTGCTGGCCCTGGGCGATCCGGTAGTTACTGACCCGGCGGGTACTTAGAGAGCTTTCTCTGTAGTGAGCGGCGGTGGATCCCCAGCAGGCGGGCCGCCTGTGAGATGTTGCCATGACAATCAGTGAGCACACGGTTAATGTGCTCCCACTCCACACGCGCTAGCGACGGCACAGAGGACGGAAACGATCCCGGGGCGTCCTCGTCGCCTAGCGAAACCGCGTCGTAAACGGCGAGGATTTGATCCACGTCAGCGGGCTTGCTGAGGTAATGATCGGCACCGAGTCGGGTGGCTGCGAGCGTGGTGGCGATACTGCCATAGCCAGTAAGAACGATGATGACGGCTTCGGGCTCGCGGGAGCGGAGGTCAGGAATGAGATCGAGGCCGTCGCGACCGGGCATGCGCAGATCAACCAGGATCAGATCGGGACGAAGCTGGCTGGTGAGGATGAGGGCCTGATCAGCATCTGCGGCTTCCTGCACGGTCCAGTTGCGACTTCCAAAAGCACGGGCGAGGCGTCCGCGAAAGACGTCATCGTCATCAATGAGCAGCGCGGTCGATTGGTCAGGCGGGTGCATTTTGCGCCATTTCGACCGGGAATTCGAGCGTAACGGTGCTGCCGCGACCAACTACGGAATCGAAGGAAAGGCGACCATTCAGGTGCTCGGCAAACACGCGTACCAGGAACGTTCCGAGGCCCATGCCAAGGCCCGGCTCTTTCGTTGTAAAGAATGGCTCGGCAATATGACTGAGCACCTCAGGGTGCATCCCTGAGCCTTTGTCTTCAACGACGAAGCGCACGTGACCGTTGGCGAGTTCCGCTTTGAGGCTGACCGGGCGGTGGTCGATGTTGGCATCGAGTGCATTTTTTACCAGCGCCGCCACCGCTTGTACGGTAGCCTCGCGGGGAAGTATAACCATTGGCTGATTCTCAGTGCCAGTGTGAATGACACGAAGTTCGGGGTAACGCCCGAAGCGTGCCGCCACGTCTGACAGAACGTGGGGAAGAGCGACAAGAACGGAGGCTTCGCCGGGCGTTTCCGCCCCGTCGGCACTCATCCGCTGCAGGATCAGGCGGCACCGGGCGACTTCGGCGCGGATCAGTCTGGCGTCTTCGAGGATGGTCTCATCAAGGACGGTATTGTCGAGTTCAGTGCCAGGAGTTGCGTAGCCATCTTTGTGCTGCAATGCGGCCCGTTCCAGTTCCCTGGCCACGATGGCGATGGTGCCGAGCGGTGTGCCCAGTTCGTGGGCGGCACCGGCGGCCAGCGTGACCAGGGAAGCCAGGCGCTGACTTTTAGCCAGACGGTCACGCAGATCGAGAGTTTCACGTTCGTGCTGACGAACGGCTTCGGCCACCTTACCGATGAAAAATGTAATCAGCAGCGCGGCTATCGCGAAGGCGATCCACATGCCGATCAAATGCAGGCTGATGCCCTCTTCCACATGGTGGGGGGAGAATGCGGGAACGGGGCGGTTGAACCAGAAGAGCAGGCCGAAGCAGAAGGTGGAGAGGAAACCGAGGATCCAGGTCCATGATTTGCTGAGGATCATGGCGGACAGCATGATCTGGACAAGGTAGAGCAGGCTGAACGGGTTCATGGGGCCGCCGGTCAGGCCGAGTACAACGGTGAGGCAGATCGTATCGAGGCAGAAGAGGCCACCCAGCAGAATTTGGGGGTTGCGACTGAGGATCAGGTTGCTGATGACGGTGATGGCGAGCGGGATGGCGAGCCACCCGAGCGGCAGATCTTCACGCAGGCCGACGCCCAGGAAAACCAGCAGGGCAAGCTGTGCGGCCAGCATGCCGTAACGCATGCGGACCACCCAGGGACGTGCGAGATCGGGCGCAAGATCAGCTGCGGCACGAAGATCAAGGGTCGGACCGTTCACCGGGGTGTCGGTAACTGATACCTGCATCGTTTTCATGATAGAGAGTCGGGCGGGAAAGGGCGATGCGGTAAATTGTCGCGTCCGATTGACAGGCTGTTCAAAATCACGGGATAGTTGATTCAAGATGCGAAGACTCCCTGTGATTGCGGCTGGCCTGGCGGCGCTGGCGATGCTGGCGAGTGGCGATGTTTATAAACCTGATGTACCGGTCTTCACGGCAGACGGGCAACTCACAGCGCCGGGCCATTACCGCGAGTGGATGTTTCTGAGTTCCGGGCTGGGTATGACCTATGGGCCGCTCGGATCAGCGACTGGCGAGCCGCGCTTCGACAATGTTTTCGTGAACCCTCCGGCGTATCGGGAGTTTCTCAAGACCGGGACGTGGCCTGACAATACGATGTTTGTGCTGGAAGTAAGGGAAGCGGCGACGAAGGTTTCGATCAATAACGGCGGCAAAGTTCAAGGCGCAGTTTCGGGAATCGAGGCGGAAGTGAAGGCTGGCAGGAAGTGGAAGTTTTACGACCTGAGCAAAGGTATAGCGACGGCAAAGCCGATTGCGGCGACAGCCTCCTGCTATAGCTGCCATGCGCAGAATGGCGCAGTCGATAATACGTTCGTACAGTTCTATCCGACGCTGATCAGTATCGCGAAGGAACACGGGACATATAAGGAAAAGACGGAAAAATGAAAGCATTCAAAAAAGTCACTACAGTACTGACTGCAAGTCTTCTTATAGCGGCGCTTTGCTTCGGCCAGGCTTCCAGCAAGAAATCTTACGTCTTCAAAGGCAAGGTTGAGGGTGTCAATGCGAAGGAAGGCACGCTCAAAGTGAACAATGAAAAAGTGGCCGGCTGGATGGATCCGATGGTGATGGATTACAAAGTCGACGACCCGGCTGTCCTGAAAACCATCAAGACCGGTGATCAGATTACGGCTACTGTTTACGACGGCGATATGGCCCTGCACAAAGTACAAGTGGCGAAACCGGCAGCAGAAGCACCAAAGAAATAGTTAGCCTGCCGTGTAGGCTGCGGCTATTTGGGCAGTGTCGGCAAAGTCCAGAAACTGTGTGATTTTGCCGTCCCGCAGAGTGAGCACGTGGGCACAGGCGCATTCGAAAGCCTTCCCTGTGGCCTTCACGGTGCCTGAAAACCGGCCCGTATTCACCACCTTGTCACCCTCGGCGAGGATCGATTCCTGTACGAAGACCGGCCTGTCTAAAGTGCCAATCATGGCGGTGAGAAAACTCACTACACCGTCGACACCCTTGAAACGCCCGGCGTAGGCGATTGCGGCCGGGCCTTCAAACACCCAGTCAACATCAGCGGCCAGGGTCTCCAGAATTGCGGGCAGGTCAGCTCCGGCGAAAGCTGCGAACATTCCTTCTACGATGGCGGTATTGTTTTTGTCCACTTGCCTATCAGAACATAAACCGCAGCGCGAGTTGAAGGCTGCGGGGATCCCCGACTGCGGTTACCTGGCCGAACGTGGCTGAGGGTGCCGCGGGGTACGCGCCTGCGCCGAATACGCCATTTCGCGTCAGATTGTTGCGGTGGTTGAGTAAGTTGAACGCTTCCGCAAGAGCCTGCACTTTGATGTGCTCAGTAAGACGGAATGTGCGGCTGAGGCGCGTACTGACGGTGAAGAAATCATTGCCTGTGCCGACGTTACGCCCGACAAAATCGCCATTGACGAGTGGGCGGCCCGCTGTACCCGCAATTGTCGTTAAGCCGGAGGTGATGTTGAGCGGCAGCGCTGAATAATACTGCATCATGCCGCCAAGTTCAAGACCGTACGCGCGAGCCGTACCGTCAACGACGATGCGGTGCCGCTGGTCATCATCAGAACGTCCGTAATCTTTCCAGATATTAGTCAGATCGATGGGTGAACTGAAGAAAAACTCACCGACGTTATCCATCGCCCGCGACCATGTGTAAGACACGCGATAGTTACCCCACTTAACGGGCCTTTGCTGGAAAGACAGGTGGAGGGCATTGTAGTTGGAATCCGCCTGCGATCGGTACTGGCTGTTATTCCCATAAGCAGTGTTGGGCCGGCAGGCGTTGTTGGTGCCTGCGGCCACACAGGTGGGCGCGTTCTGATTTTGCGAGATGATCAGGTGGAGACCACGCAGGTGTTCAAAAGCTGCAGTGACGGTACTGTGACCGCCCAGTTGCTGCTCGACTTCGAGGCTGCCTTGCTCGGAATAGGCGTTTTGTATGTTGGTATCCATGGTGGTGAAGTTGACGAGGACGCCTGCGGGCAAGACTGCATTGGCGAGCAGGATATTCGGGAATACCGGAGCACCCGCCTGAGTGGGTGAGAGACTTACATTGACTTGGGAGGTACCGGTGAGGGTGGTGGTGTTGCCGCTCGAAAGCAATGCGTTTGCCAGAGCGCGAAGCGGGACGCGGTCATAGAACAAACCGAAGCTGCCGCGGACGATGGTCCGGCGTGACGCGAGCGGCGTCCAGGAAAATCCCAGGCGGGGCGAGAAGTTGTTCTTGTCTGTGTTGATGGATTTCAAGTATTCCAGGTCGTAACGAAGGCCAACGTTCATAGTAAGACGTGAAGTTACTTTCCATTCGTCCTGTAAGTAGAAACCGAGGTTATTGTTTTTCTGCGGAATAGTATTGTTCCCGAACGTTTGGGTGTACCCGGAGTTATTGTAAGTTCCGGCAAGAAAATTGGCGAGCGATGAGAATGTGTACGCGCCGCGGAATGAACGCGGGAAGAAGATCCTGTCGCCGTTGTAGAGCAGATCGACACCACCCTTGAGTGCGTGGACTCCAGCCCGGTACGAGAGGCTGTCGACAATTTCATAAAGGTTATTGAAGCGGCCTGAGGGTGATCCGGAGAGCGTTCCGAATCCCGCAATTCCAGAGATACTGACGGCCGGCCCCCGTTGATCAGTGGGCGCTGCGTTGAGACTGCCGCGTGTGTACTGGGCGCGAGTTTCATTGACCAGCCGGGGGGAGATGGTGAAGATGTTGCCAAGGGCCACGGTCTGGTCTGTATCGGCGAGGCCGGCGGAGGCACTGGCGGCGCTGAGGGCGCCGGTACCGCGTGAGTTACGGCTGTTGACGTCATACAAACTGTAGCGAGCGCTGAACTGGTCGCGGTCACTGAACTGGTGATCGATCTTCGCCAGGAAATTAGTGTTGTGAACCGGATTGGGATAGAGGCCTGTTGTGATCTGCGTACCCTGATAGCCAACGGTTGTGAGGCGCGCGTTGATGGCACTAACGCTGGCGGGAAGGATTGTGATGAGTCCGCTTTGGTTGAGTTCGCGACGCTCGAAATTGGCGAAATAAAAGGTACGGTCTTGCTTCAGCGGGCCGCCCAGACTAGCTCCATATTGCGTCTGCGTGGACGGGAGTCTGGTATTGGAAAGAGGATTGGCTGCGTTGAATCGCTGATTGCGGAAGTAACCATAGAGGTCACCGTGCAGTTTGTTGGTGCCGCTTTTTGTGACCATGTTGATGTAACCACCGAGTGCGCGGCCGAGCTCTGCATGCCCGCCTGAAGTTACCACCTGAAATTCATTCACAACGTCGAGACCGTAGAAGATACCGCTGAGTCCGGCGGCGTCATCATTGGCGGACAGACCGTCGACGATGAAGTTATTGGAGAAGTTACGCTGACTACCCACGGAGATACCCTGCCCTGGGACTGCGGAGGTTTCTGCGAAGAGTTGGTTGCTGGCGGTATTGGTGGGGGAAACACCGGGGATGAGCAGGGCGAGGTCCAGAAAATTGCGCCCGTTGAGCGGGAGGCTGCGGATTTCTTCCTGTGAGACGGTGCCTGCGATCTGGCTGCGCGCTTCTTCGAGAAGTTCGGTTTCAGCGAAGACGGTCATGCGAGTTTCGGCGGAACCGATCATGAGCGCGAAGGGTACATCAAAAGCGGAACCCAGTGTCAGGGTCACGGGCCGCACAATTTCATGAAAGCCCTCTTTGTGGACTGTGAGTTCCCATTTACCGACGCTGAGATACGGGAAGCGGTAGCGACCTTTGGAATCGGTTTCTGTCTTGCTGGAAATATTGGTGGCGGGCTGACGCGCCGTGACTTGAGCGCTGGCGACGGCGGCACCGGAGGGGTCAGTTACCAAGCCACCTACGCTGGCGTTGTTGATTGTTTCCTGGGCTGCGGCAAGCGCCGCGAAGAGGCAGATGAGGGAAAAAGAGCGTAACACGATTTTCAGTATAGGGACGATTTTCGCTAATGAAAATGCGGTTAATTGTCGCAGGGCGGGAGGCTGGGAGATTTTGGCGTTAGACTTCAGAGAGGTGAATTAATGATCACGATTGCGCTTTCATTGATGCTGTATGCAGGACTGGCGGCTGAGGTTCAGCCAGTCAAAGAAGCGGTTGAGTTTCGTCAGCCCCAGCTGGCTTCCGCGTTCGGCAAGACTGTGATTGCGTATGGGGGTGGTGCCGGGATTTACTTTGCTTCGTCGCCGGATGGCGGGCGGACTTTTGATCCCAGGGTGAAGGTGGCTGATACCGGCGCGCTGGCGCTGGGACGGCATCGGGGTCCGCGCGTTACAATTCTGCGCGATTCCATTCTGGTCACGGCTGTGGCGGGGAAGGAAGTATCGAAGAATAATCATGCGCATGGACTGCCGGAGCAGGGTGATTTGGCGGTTTGGCGGTCCCTTGACGGCGGGAAGGTTTGGACGCGAACGGGAGTCATTAACGACACGCCTGCCGCCGCCAGTGAAGGCCTGCATGCGATTGTGGCGGATGCGAAGGGGAATTTGTTCGCTGCCTGGCTTGATTTGCGAGCGACTGGCACTCAGCTTTATGGAGCGCGCTCTACTGATGGCGGGCTGACCTGGGGCAAGAACGTGTTGATATATGCTTCGCCTGACGGGACGATTTGTCAGTGCTGCGATCCGGCTTTAGCGATTGATGCCAGGGGGCAGATTCAGGTGATGTGGCGCAATGCGCTGGGTGGTTCGCGCGATTTGTATCTGGTGCATTCGGCGGATGGAATTCATTTCAGTGCGGCGGAGAAGTTGGGTGAAGGTACGTGGAAACTGGATGCCTGCCCGATGGATGGCGGCGGGATTGCGGTGGATCACGGCGAAGTTGTGACGGCCTGGCGGCGTGGCAAGGAGGTTTATGTGGCTAATCCTGGACGCCCGGAGGTTCGCGTTGCGGAGGGCAAGGATGTTGCTGTTGCTGCTGGGGCGAAGGGTCTATACGTGGCTTTTTCAAGCGACAAGGGCTTGCGGGTCCTGACGCCTGGCTCGAAGGTGCCGGTGCAGATTGCGGCTGAGGGCGGGTATCCGAATCTGGTTGCGCTGGGCGATGGTTCGGTGCTGGCTGCGTGGGAAGAGAACGGTTTGATCCATACAACTCAGCTCCGATAGATCTATTTAATATCCCGCTTTTTTATCGACTAGGTTCTTGAGCGGCTCGCCTTTTCGCCAGCGGGCGAATTGGTCTATGAAGAAGGTTGCTGCGTCGTCCAGCCAGTCCTTTGTGTGGTCGGCGGTGTGGAATGAGATCAGGACGTTTTCCATGGTCCAGAGCGGGCTTTCCTGTGGTAGCGGTTCTACTTCAAAAACATCAATGGCCGCTCCCCGGATTTGACCGGATTGCAGCGCCGTAACCAGTGCCACTTCGTCTATGACTGGACCGCGGCCCACATTCATCACTACTGTACTGGATTTCATCGCTGCGAACTCCGCCGTCGAAATCATGTGATTGGTTTCGGGTGTGAGCGGCGCGGTTACTACTACGTAATCGCACTCGGGCAGCATAGTGTGGAGATCCGCTGTTGCATAAACGCGGTCCACATGTTCATCGCCGGGGCGCGGTGCGGGATTGCGCCGCAGCGCGAGGACTCGCATCCCCAGAGCCTTGGCGCGCCACGCGGCGGCGCGGCCGATATCGCCGTGGCCGATGATGCCCATGGTTTGTTTGCTGATTTCGTTGACATCGAACATGTCCCAGTGGCGGGCGGCTTTCGACTGGTTCATGCGCGGGACAAGTTTGGCGAAATAGAGAGCGCCCAGAATCACGAATTCCCCCAGGGACTGGCTGAAGACACCGGTGCCGTTGGTGAGCGGGATGGGACTTTCGATGAGCGCGGGGAAGAGGAGGCGGTCGAGCCCGGCGTAGCGCGCGTGGATCCATTCAAGTCGGGGCGCGGCGGCCATGATGGCTTCCACCTGCTCTTTGCCGCCGAACCAGTTGAAGAGAACCTGAGCTTCGGCGAGTTCGGGCAGGAGTTCTTCCGCAGAGCGTCCGGCTTTGATGCGGATGCCGGGGCCGAGTTCGGAGAGGCGTTTGAGAGTGGGTTCGGAGGGGTCGCCCAGGACGGCAAGGGTGATTTCGGCCATAAAGGGCAAGTTATCACGGAAAGGACGGCCGAACGAGAATCTGGCAGAATGCGTATAAGCAGGTTTGGAGGGCAGTATCGTGATGAAGACTTCGGATTCGCGCAGAGGTGGTTTACTTTCGGGCCTTTTGATTACGTTTGCCGTGCTGGTTTGTCTTGTGGTGGCGGGCGGGCTGTTCATTGGCCGCAACGTGCGGGTGCAGACCGACAGCGGGCGGGGCGGCGATCACGTTTCGATTGAGACTCCGGCAGGGAATTTCAGCATTCAGGCGCATGATTCCGGGAAGTCTCTTGTTGATGTGCCTTCGTATCCAGGGGTGCGGCGCAAGGATCATTCGGGTGGTGGCGCGGAATTCAAATGGACGTCGAATACCGATGGCAGGGATGCCGGCTTTACCGTGGCGGGCGAGGAAATGGTGTCGGACGATTCGGTGGATGATGTGGTGAAGTTTTATAAAACCCAGCTGCCGGCGTGGACTTTGGTGACGAAGCTGGACGGGTCAATTCATCTGGAACTGGAAAAAAACGGGTACAAACGGTTCGTAGCGATTCAGCACAAATCGGACGGAACACATATCGGGGTTGCCTCCATCGGAGAGGCTGCGTCAAACTAGAGGTGCGCCTCGACAGGCGTCCTAATGCCTGAATATTGTAGTTGCGGTACCACGCTTGTTGAAAATGCCCGGTTTTGTCATCGCTGCGGCAAGCCCACTTTTGAGATGGAAGATGTTGTGGAGGTGGACGCTCCGCCGCTGCCGATGGCGCAGGCCATTCCGGATGCGGCGAGCGCTGCGACTCCGCGGCCCATCAGTTTTCGTAACCCGATAGCGATGCGGGTGGCGTTTCTGATGTGCGTCGGAATCATGCTGGTGCAGGTGATTCCGGGGGCGCAGTTGCTGTTTGTGCTCTGGTTTGTGGCTGGCGGATGGGCCGGGGTGCTGGTTTATCGGCGTCTGACCGGCGTCACGCTGCTGGTCCCATCGGGGGCACGACTGGGGGCGCTGACCGGGGTGATGACGTTTTTGAGCCTGACGTTAATTCTTGCGTCGTACATGTCGGTTTCGAGTAAAGAATTTCTCGACATGCTGGTGAAGC
Source organism: Terriglobia bacterium (assembly GCA_025363475.1). Classification (GTDB taxonomy): domain Bacteria; phylum Acidobacteriota; class Terriglobia; order Bryobacterales; family Bryobacteraceae; genus BOG-234. The sequence continues at coordinate 24,073 of JANYDS010000043.1, read as the reverse complement.
AGAATCCGCAGCTCGCGCCGGCGTTGAAAGAGCCGATGGATTTGGTTCTGGCCGGGCTGGTTTCCCTTTGTATTTTGTTTGCGATGGTGGTGGGGACTTGCGCGGCGGGTGGTGCGCTGGGCGCAAGGTTTGCGGGCCGGACGCGGGCGAGCAGTTCGCCCACGGTTTAGGCGGCGCTGAGGGCGGCCAGGAGTTGGGGATCGGCGGTCCCGGTTTGGGGTAGCTGGTGCTGGCGCTGAAAGGCGATGATCGCGTCGCGGGTACGTTTGCCCATGCGTCCGTCTATGGGGCCGGGCTGGAACCCTGCATAGGTTAAATAAAGCTGGGCTGCGCGGAGATTGAGGTCTGGCAGCGGGCTTTTGAGGTATGTGGCGAACGCTGGGGCCAGTTTGGTATCGTACTGATTTTTGGTGTAATTAGGGCCGTTGTAACCAGCGGCGAATTTGGCCCAGTTATGGGTCTTCAGCGCATTTCCCAAACCTGCTTTTTCGGTGAAGGCAGCTACAGCGTGGAGTTGCGCGTCTTCGGAATCGAGCATGGCAGCGACCATGGTTTCGGCATCAGGATAACCGGCGCTCACGGCGTTGGCGCCCATGATCTGACCGAGCCCCCAAGAGGTGCTGCGGATTGCGGCGGCGTGGTCCAGAGCGGCGGCGCGGGTGAGGCGGTCGTACTGGTGGGTTCCGGCTGAGCCGTAGTTGCCGGGCGTGGGGTCGCTGATGTCTCCGTCGTCGAAACGCCCTCCGGTGAGCTGGTGGAAGTAGTGGCGCTCGAAGAGGATTTGGGGACGCCGGTCTGCGAGGAAACCGCAGCCTGAGGTTTCGACGGATATTACGGTCCAGATTTCTGTGGGGGTCACCGCAAGTCTGGCGGCAGCGGAGTCGAGGCCTGCCTGAGTGAGTGGCATTGAGCGACCGATAAATTCATTTTTCATGCAGCTTAGAAGTAGCACATGAAAACGGGATGGCGGCTCGGGTTTTGGCGTAAGACTCTTGTTTTCACTGACATTTTTTTGTACGTAGCGTGTGACCGATAATGATCGGAATATGAATCGTGGTCTGGTTTGGATTCTGGCTTTGGCAGCCCTGGCGGGTGCGTGCTCGAAAAAGAAGGTAGCGGTTGTGCCTCCCCCATCGGCCGCCCGGCGTGCGGCTGTGCCGGCTCTACCGGCAGGATTCACGGAACGCGGCATCGCCAGCTGGTATGGCCATCCTTATCACGGGAGGCAGGCGGCGGATGGGGAAATTTATGACATGGAAGCGCTGGTGGCTGCCCACAAGACGCTGCCGTTCCAGACTATGGTTCGGGTACGCAATCTGAGTGATGATCAGACGGTCGATGTGAGGATTATTGACCGGGGACCATTTATTCAGGGACGGATTATTGATCTTTCGCACAAGGCGGCGCAGGAGATCGGCGTGATCGGGCCGGGGGTGGCGCAGGTGGAATTGACGATTCTTTCGTCGCCTGCGAATGCCGGACAGGCGTTTTATGGTGTGCAAGTCGGGGCGTTTCGGGAAAAGGCGAACGCCGAACGCATGGAAAAGAATATGACGGCGGCTTATGGGGCGGCGAAACTGGTGCTTCGCAGCGGGGATCCGGCGCTCTGGCGCGTGCTGGCGGGACGGGTGACGTCGACGGCGTCGGCAGAGGTTCTGGCGGAGCAGATCCGGGAGCAGGAGCAGGTTCCGCAGGCATTTGTGGTGCGCCTCGATCCGTAATTTTTCCCATTTAGAGAAATTTGCGGGCAACGAGACACTCATTCCACGTATGAAGTCTGGGGATATGAAGTTTGCGGGAGAAGATTTGCCGACTGGATTTGTTGGCCGTTCGCCGCGGGTGATTCAAATCCGCGCACAACTGGAAAAGCTGGGCGCTCGGCGTATGCCGGTGCTGATCCAGGGGGAAAGCGGGACTGGCAAGGAGGTGGCCGCGCGATCACTCTACAACGCTGCGCCGCAGGGCCAGTTTGTACCCATCGACTGCGGTTCGCTGGTGGGCACGATGATGGAAAGCGAACTGTTTGGGCATGTTCGCGGGGCGTTTACGGGCGCGACAGAGGCCAAACGCGGACTGATTGAATCAGCCAGCGGCGGGACTGCGTTTTTCGATGAGATCGGCGAGTTGCCGCTTGAGATGCAGGTTAAGCTGCTGCGGGTGTTGCAGGAGCAGGAGTTGCGACCGGTGGGGTCACTGCAACGGATCAAGATTGACGTGCGGGTGATTGCGGCCACCAACCGGGATCTGGAAGCGGAAGTGCGCGCAGGACGGTTTCGGGAAGACCTGTTTCACCGGATTAATGTAGTGCGGCTGACGCTGCCCCCTCTGCGTGAGCGCAAGGAAGATATTCCGCTGCTGATGGAACGGTTTCTGGCGGCTGCGGACCGGCGTTATGTGCTGTCGCAGGAAGCGATGTCGGCGATTGTGGACTACAACTGGCCTGGGAATATCCGGGAGCTGAAGAATTGTCTGGAACGCATGATGGCATTCAATTCGGGACCACTGCTGCACTATGCCGATCTGCCCACCAGCGTGGCATTTCATACACGTGCACGGGGGGGCGAGGCGTTCGCGGCGGTGGCTGGCGGCGGTGCGGTTCGCTTACGCACGGGGGTGGCGGCTCCGGCTTTCGCACTACAGCCGGTGGTGCCGCTGCAGGAACTGGAAAGACGCGCGATTCACCATGCGCTGGAACATACAAAAGGTGACCGGACGGTGGCGGCGATGCTGCTGGGGATTGGGCGGACGACTCTTTATCGCAAGCTGAAGGACTACGAGCTGGGGTAGGGTGGGGTAAAGTCGAGGCGTGGGTCACGCCGAACTTCGCATCGCACTGGACGCGACATATAGCGCTGGAGGAGGGCTTTCCGGCGTTGGAGTCTATTCGCGGGAGTTGTTGAATGGGCTGGCGGATTCGGAGTTTTGCGAACGGTGGGAGTGGTATTACCGGGCGCAGCGGTTCTGGCGGGCATTAAAATCACCTGCTCCGCGGAATGTGACGCGACGGTTTTTGTCCGATTCGTGGGGCCTGCGCGGGGCTGATCTGTTTCACGGGTTGAATCAGCGGTTGCCACGGCGACGGTTTCGGCGACAGATCGCGACCTTTCACGATCTTTTTGTTCTTTCCGGGGAGTACAGTTCGCGGGAGTTTCGGGAGCGTTTTGCGAAACAGGCGCGGGAGGCGTCGGCTGGGGCGGATCTGATCATTGCCGTTTCGGCATTTACGGCAGGGCAGGTGGAAGAGCATTTGAAAGTGCCGCGGGCGCGCATCCGGGTGGTCCACCATGGGGTTTTGCGGCGTGTTGTTCCGCAGCTGGCGCGTGAAAAAGTGGTGCTCTGCGTGGGCGCGATTCAGCGGCGGAAGAATCAGGCCGCGCTGGTACGGGCCTTTCGGGCTTTGCCGCAGGGGTGGAAGCTGGTGCTCGCGGGATCGGCCGGATTCGGGGCAGAAGACACGATGCGGGAGGTTGCCGCCAGTCCCAGGGCTGCCGATATTCTGGTGACCGGGTATCTTGATGAAGCGGAAATTGCCGGATGGTACGGGCGCGCTTCGATTTTTGCTTTTCCCTCTTTGGATGAAGGCTTCGGGATGCCGGTACTGGAGGCCATGGTGGCGGGAATTCCTGTGCTTGCGGGATCGCGGTCCGCTTTGCCGGAAGTGTGCGGGGATGCGGCTATGCTGGTTGATCCTGAGGACGAGACAGAACTGGCCGAGGGTCTGGTCCGGCTGGCTGCGGATGACGGTTTACGGGCTGAAATGGTTGGCTGCGGGACTGCGCGCGCGGAGCAGTTTACCTGGGATAAAGCGGTCCGGAAAACGCTGGACGTATACAGGGAACTGGTTTAGACTTCTTCGTCTACAGTGATGCGGAGCGCTTTGAGGAACCGCTCGTCCTGAGTGGTGAACCGGACTACGCCGTTGGTGCTGACTTCGTGCGGCTCCATGACGGTATCGTCGTCAGAATCGTCATCATCGTCCCGTTTATTGAAACCTATGGTGGCTTCCAGAACGAGGAAGACATCGTAACCGGCGCCTTTGATCTCTCCGATGGCTTCAGCGATACGTTCGGAGTCGGAAAGGGATTCGTTGATTGCGTTTCCAAGGTCCTGCATGAGGCTTTTCAGACGTTCTTCCACGTGCCACCCCCTTTCACTCTTTGATTCAACTCCGCAATAATTTGATGCAACTTCAGGGCCATCCGTTCCTTCGATTGTACTAAGCAATTATTGTTACGATGGTCCCGTGGCTCAGAAGGATATTGTCCGTGAGGCAAGGCATTTCGTCAAGCATGTAATTCCCGTGGCGGTGAAGCCTCTTCATTCGCTGTGGCATGAGGTTTTGGGGTTCTTTTTTCTTGCTTTTGCAGGCATTGGGGCATTCAAAGTGTGGCGCAACGCCGCGACCCTGGGGCCGATGCGTCTTGCAATTCTCATCCTCTTCATAGTGGTGATGGCAGGGTATGGCGTTTCATCGTTTTTGAAGGCGCGGAAGATTTCGCGGTCCTGAAATGGAACCTGATTTGAAACCGGGAGAGTATCCATACACGCGCGGGATCTATGCCGACATGTACAAGAAACGCCTCTGGACGATGCGCCAGTATGCGGGTTTTGGCACAGCCGAGGAGAGCAACCGGCGTTACCGCTACCTGCTGAGCCAGGGTACGACCGGGCTGTCGGTGGCTTTCGATCTGCCTACGCAGATGGGGATGGACCCGGATCATCCGCTGGCGGCGGGCGAAGTGGGTAAGGTGGGCGTGTCGATTGCGTCATTGGCGGACATGCGTCGGCTTTTTGACGGCATTCGGCTGGACCAGGTGTCAACGTCGATGACGATCAACTCGACGGCCGCGATTTTGCTTTCGCTGTATGTACTCGTGGCGCGGGAGCAGGGGGCTGATCAGAAAAAGCTGAGCGGCACGATTCAGAACGACATTCTGAAGGAATATATCGCGCGCGGGACCTATATCTATCCGCCGCGGCCAGCGATGCGGATCATTACAGATTTGTTTGCCTGGGCAACGGTGGAGTTGCCGGAATGGAATTCGATTTCGATTTCCGGATACCATATTCGCGAGGCGGGGTCCACGGCGGGGCAGGAGCTGGCGTTTACGTTTGCGAATGCGATTGCATATGTGGACGCGGCGGTGGCTGCGGGTTTGGATGTGGATTCTTTTGCTCCGCGGCTTTCATTTTTCTTCAATGCGCATTCGGATTTTTTGACCGAGATTGCGAAGTATCGGGCGGCACGGCGGTTGTGGGCGCATTTGATGCGGGAGCGGTTTGGGGCGAAGAATGAGCGGAGCTGGATGCTGCGGTTTCATACGCAGACGGCGGGATCGAGTTTGACGGCGCAGCAGCCGGATGTGAATCTGGTGCGGACGGCGGTGGAAGCGCTGGCGGCGGTGCTGGGCGGGACGCAGTCATTGCATACGAATTCGCGGGATGAGGCGCTGGGGTTGCCGACGGAAGAATCGGCGCAACTGGCTTTGCGCACGCAGCAGTTGATTGCGCATGAGACCGGGGTTACGGGGACGGCGGACCCTTTGGGTGGATCGTATTACATTGAGGGGCTGACGGATTCGCTGGAGCGTGAGGCGCTGGATTATATCCGCAGGATTGATGAGATGGGCGGGACGCTGGGGGCGATTGAGACCGGGTTTATTCAGGCGGAAGTGCAGAATGCGGCGTATGAATTTCAGAAAGAAATCGAAGCCGGGACCAGGGTGATTGTGGGGGTGAACCGGTTCCAGATGGATGAGGCTGCGGCTGGGGGCGTGTTTCGGGTGGATCCGGCGGTGGAGGCTTCGCAGGTGGCCGGGTTGCAGGCGGTTCGGGCTTCGCGGGACGGGTCGGTTTGCGCGACGCGGTTGCAGGAGTTGGGGGATGCGGCCCGAGGAACAGAGAATTTGATGCCACGGATATTGGCGGCGGCCGAGGGCTTGGCTACGGTTGGGGAGATTTCGGATGTTTTAAGAGGGGTGTTTGGGGAGTATCGGGATGCTGGGTAGGCTTACGACCGCCAGTTTGAACACCATTTTTCATTGTCGGCAAGTCTTATTTTTAGGGGAATAACCTGGACTCAGAATATCCGCTGCTCGGGCCGCAAAAAACAACACCAGAACCAGACACTGAGAGCGAGGAGGATCTTACATCTATCGATCCGACGACGTTCGCACAAGCTGTAGTTTTCGCAACGGACTGGACGGCCGAGACAATTCCTGGTCAACTCGAGAAAGGCAATATCTCCCTCGATCCGGGCTACCAGCGGCGCAATGCGTGGCGAGCAGACCGGAAGAGCAGATTTATTGAATCCCTTGCTATTGGGGCTACCGATACCTCAATTAGTATTGGCCGAAGCAAAAGGGAAGAAGGGTTCGTATATCGTCATTGACGGCAAGCAGCGCCTGCTGAGCCTCAGCCAGTTCACCGCTAAGCCAGACTCTGTCTATCCGCCCCTTTGCCTTACTGGACTGAAAATTAGAAAAGACCTGAACGGAAAGACGCTCCACCATATCGAGAACGACCCTTCTTTTCAGGGCGACGCTTCCGCATTTCAAAATCAACCTATCAGGACCGTGGCGCCTCGGAATTGGCCTTCTGCAGAGTTTTTGTATCTCGTATTCCTGAGGCTCAACACCGGAAGCGTTCAGCTTTCGCCCCAGGAACTCCGACAAGCGCTGCATCCGGGTCCATTCGTGACCTTTGCCATGAAACGTTCAGGGGAAAGCAAAGGCATGCAAAACAATTTTGGCCGGTCTACTCCTGATTTTAGAATGCGCGATGTCGAATTATTCGTCAGGTTTTACGCGTTCCAAAACTTCATCGAAGAATACACCGGTAACCTCAAATTATTCATGGATAAGACCTGCTTCTCGCTGGGTACTAGTGTGCCGTCCCGGATAATTCTTTACAACCGCGAACCTTGTCGAGGATAACGTCGGCGGAGGCCTTCCAGACGAAGGCTTTGGGCGTATCGTTCCAGGTAGCGAGCCATGCGTAGATGGCGCGTTCCAGTTCTTCGACCGACAGGAAAGTGCCTCGCCGGATCATCTTGTCGGTGATGAGACCGAACCATCGTTCGACCTGATTGAGCCAGAAACTGCTGGTGGGAGTGAAGTGGAAATGGAAACGGCGGTGGCGTTTTGGTTTGAGCCAGTCCTGGACGGCAGCGCTCTTGTGGATGCTGTAGTTGTCGAGAATGAGATGGATGTCAAGATCCGGAGGAACCTCTTTTTCAAGTTGATTGAGGAACTTGATGAACTCCTTGCCGCGGTGGCGCGGCAGGCAGCTGCCGATGACTTTGCCGTTCAAAATATTGAAGGCGGCGAACAAGGTAGTCGTTCCGTGCCGTTTGTAATCATGAGTCTGGCGCTCCGGTATTCCCGGCCGCAACGGAAGAATCGGACTGGTTCGGTCTAATGCCTGAATCTGGCTCTTTTCGTCGACACAGAGCACAAGGGCGCGGTCAGGCGGGTTCAGGTAAAGGCCGATGACATCCCGCACCTTAGTTTCAAACTTCGGGTCATTCGAGATCTTGAATTTCTCCACCCGGTGCGGCTGAATGTCATGGCGTTGCCAGAGACGCTGCACCATCATGCGGGAAACGCCCATCTTCGACGCCAGCACGCGGGCGCTCCAGTGCGTCGCGTTCGCTGGTCTGGTTTTAAGTGTTGCATCCAGAATCCGCTGCTCCAGTTCGGGCGTCAGCACCCGGCGCGACCGCTTTCGCTTTTGCGGCTCGCAGATGCCGGCAGCACCCCGCCTGGCAAATGCAGCACGCGCAGCCAGTACGGTTGGTCGCGACAAGCCGGTTTGTCGGGCGATCAAGCTGTTCGACAGCCCTTGGCCTGCCAACAGAACGGCCTGACAGCGGCGGGCAGTTCTTTGCGGCGTGGACCCGGTCCGAAGCAACGTTTCCAATTGACGCTTTTGCTCTTCTCCGCTGGTTAATGCCGAAGCACCAGCAAACATACCATCATTTGAATCACAGGTTACGATTGTTGTGAATAATTAAATGGGACGGGACACTAGCTTGAGCCTTCGAACCGCTGGAATGTAGTACACCGAAGCCATCCTTGGTAAAGATTCCCAAGTTGGGACCATTTCGTTCGGAGCGCACAGATAATACTTACGGAATCGCCCAGACCATTGGCGGAACTCCTCGAAAAGATCCGCACCAAAGCCGACTACTTTGACAACAACAAGGAACGCATGCGATACCCGAACTTCCGTGCCCAACACCTGTTCATCGGCTCCGGCGTTATCGAGGCAGGCTGCAAAACCATCATCGGCTCCCGCTGCAAGCAGTTCTGGACCGTTCGCGGCGCAAACGCCATCCTCGCACTGCGCTGCTGTCACTTCAACGCCCGGTTTGAAAACTATTGGGAGGGTCGGCGGGCGGCCTGATCTCGACTTTCATGTCGCACACCCGGCCCTAAGTCGAGCGTTGGATCTTCTGATTAAGAGAAAAGCCTGCGCGGGCCATTTGATTTTCGACTTCCCTGCTGATCCAATGTTTTCAGGCGTTTGCCGGGACGGCATGGGAACTTCCCCCGTCGTCAAGATGACGAACACGGTCTCGCCCAACAGCGCGGGAAGAATCGCAGCGTGGTTGTGACGACTTGCAACCAGGGGGCAAAAAGGGGGCAGACGCAATTTTGTGAGATTTTGCCCAGACGAATCGCACAGAATGCTTATGCCCCGTCGTCCCCGCAGCGTATTTCCTGGGATCGCGCACCATATCACCCAGCGGGGAAACAATCGTGAGCAGGTTTTCGTTTCATCGGGAGACTACTCCGCTTATGTTGGGCTATTGATGGGGCATTGTTCTGCTGCGCACGTGGCGGTTCAGGCGTTTTGTCTGATGCCTAATCACATTCAACTCGTTGCCACTCCGGATGACGAGACCGGGCTTGCGAAGGCGCTTGGCCGGACCCACTCTGAATACGCTTCGGCGTTCAACCGGTCAGGCGGAAGGAGCGGACATTTGTGGCAGAACAGGTTCTTTTCATGTCCGCTGGACCGGGATCATTTTCGGCGGGCGATTGCGTATACGGAGCTGAATCCGGTGCGGGCGGGGCTGGTGTGTGAGGCGTGGGAGTGGCCGTGGTCCAGTGCGCATGGTGACTGGTCCCGCACTGGTACAGAATGTCTTTCGGATGCTGAGGCAGATCGCATGCGACGGGCGACGCGGGTGGGAGAACCGCTTGGCTCGAGGGCGTTTGTGATGGATCTGGAGCGGCAGGCGGGGCGGGTGCTGGTGGTGATGGAGCGAGGTCGGCCAGCTAAACGCAAGGCGGCGGGCATTGATGGCGTTTAGGGAATGGTGATCGGGTGATTTAAATGCGTCTGTCCCCTTTTCGGGGGGTTCGGTAAGCTGAAATCTCCTGATGCTTCCCACTACGCCGGAATTTTATTGTTTTCTGGCTGTTGTATTCCTCGCTTTCTGGCTGTTGCGGCGTCGGCGCGCGGCCGTTCTGGGGCTCATTTGCGCTGCGAATCTGTTTTTCTATGCCCGGTCGGAGCTGATCTATCTCATTCTGATTCCTGTCGCTGCCGGTTGTGATTTTCTGGTCGGACGAGCCTTGGGTCGGACTTCCGGGGCTGTCGCGCGCCGGCTTCTGATCTGTATCAGCGTCCTGATGAACGTGGGGCTGATTGTCTTCAGCAAGTTCAGTCTTTTGCTACAGCTCAGCCTCTCTTTCTACGCCTTCCAGGCGATGACCTATACGCTCGATATCTACCGCAAGGATTCAAAGCCCTCGACCAGCTTTTCGCAATACTTCGCCTCCGTGACCTTCTTCCCCACAACGCTGGCGGGGCCGATTACGCGCGTCTCGTCACTGCTGCCGCAATGGACGAAGAATGACGCCGTACTGACCGCGGAGGAAGGCAGCCGCGCGCTGTTCCTAATCGGCCTCGGCCTCTTCAAGAAATTCCTGATTGCGGATTACCTGGGGCTCAACCTGGTGAACCGCGTTTTCGATCTGCCCACGCTGTACTCGGGTGGCGATGTTCTGGTGGCGGTTTACGGTTATGCCTTTCAGCTGTATTACGATTTTTCGGGTTACAGCGACATCGCCATCGGGGCGGGACTGCTGCTGGGCATTCGGCTGCCGGTGAACTTCAATGCTCCTTACCAGGCGGCGAATATTGCTGATTTCTGGAAGCGCTGGCATATCTCGTTTTCCAAATGGCTGCAGGAGTATTTGTATTTTTCGCTGCCGGGTCCGCGCACGACTGTGATGCCTTATGTGAACCTGATCATCACGATGGCCCTCGGCGGATTGTGGCATGGCGCGGGGTGGAATTATTTGACGTGGGGATTGATCCACGGCTCTGGTCTGGCCGGGTTCCGGCTGTGGCAGACGATGCGACGGGGCCAGCCTGCGCCATCGCGGCTGGCCGTGATGGCAGGGCGGTTCGTCACGTTTCATTTTGTGCTGTTTGCGTGGATCTTTTTCCGTGCGGCGGATTTCGATCTGGCGCTGCGGATACTGGTACAAATCGGCTCGCTGCATTTCACGTTTGAGAACACCACGCTGCAGTTCGTCTTTGTCCTGGGCGTGGCGGTTGCGGGACATTTTATTCCCAAGGCCTGGTATGAACGCGGACTGAACGGGTTTGTGAAAACTCCGGCGGTGCTGCAGTCCGCGGCTCTGGCGCTGCTGGTGGTGGCGATTCAATACCTGGCGAACACGGGCGCGGCCCCGTTCATTTACTCGCGGTTTTAGATGTTAGATACCCTGCCCCGCAAAACGTCGCTCGCTCTGGTCACCTTCGCGGTGATGGCGGTCTTTCTGCCCCATGGAATGCGTTCTGGTCTGCTGCTTTCCACGTTTAAATTACCGTTGCCGGTGGCAGCACCTAAGCCCAAACTAATAACGCCTGTTTCTGCGAAACCTGCACCCTTGCCGCCTCCGAATCTGGAGATTCCGCCGGGCAGTCTGGATACGTTTTACGCCTCACTGCGGCTGGGCGCTGTTACACGCGTGCTGCACTATGGCGATTCACCCACAACGGCGGACTCCATAACTTCAGACATCCGCCGCTTGCTGCAGCAGCGGTTCGGTGATGCGGGGCACGGCTATCTGCTGATTGCCAAGCCCTGGGCCTGGTACGGGCATAACGGCGTCAAGCTGGAGGACCGGGGCTGGAAGATTGAACCGGCCAACCAGGGCTGGGCGCGCGATGGTTTACACGGGCTGGGCGGCGTGAGTTTCAAAGGCGAACCGGGCGCGAATTCACGCGTGATTCTGCCGGACAACCAGTACTCGCGCGTGATTGTTTACTATTTGGCGCAGCCGGGCGGGGGCAATTTCACGGTGAGGAATAATGAGGCGAAGATAGAAGAAGTGCATACTGCTGCCGACGAGACAAAACCCGCGTTTGCCGAAATCACTCTGCCGCCAGGGACGCAGGCGATTCAGCTGGCTGTCTCGCAGGGGAATGTGCGGCTGTTTGGTTATCGTTTCGATAAAGACCGGCCGGGCGTGCAGTACAGCAGTTTGGGCGTGAATGGCGCGCAGGTGCAGATGATTGTCCGCCATTTTAATGAGCCGCACTGGGCGGCGGAACTGAGTCATGAGAATCCGGATCTGGTGGTGGTGAGTTACGGGACGAATGAGAGTCTTTACCCGGCCTACGTGGAGAAGGAATATCCGCAGGAGCTACGGCGCGTGATTGCGCGGTTGCGGGCTGCGCTGCCGCATGCTTCGTTGCTGTTGATGGGTCCTATGGACCGCGGAACAGGACCGGATATTTCGACGCCTCCGGCGCTGCATGCCATTATCGAAGCGCAGCGCAAAGTGGCGGCGGAAACCGGCTGTGCGTTCTTCAACACATTTGAAGCGATGGGCGGCGAAGGCACGATGAACCGCTGGTATCATTCACAGCCCCGGCTGGTGAGCGCTGATTTTCTGCATCCCATGCCGGCGGGTGCGGCGATTGTGGGCGAGCTGTTTGAGAAGGCTTTAATGGAAGGCTACGAGGCCTCGAAGCAGTGAAGCGGCTGGTGGTCTTTTTGCTGACTGTTGCGCTGGCTATCGTTCCGGCTTTTGCCGCCGCGCCTCCGGTGAAGAAGCGACCTGTTGTGCGGCGGAAGGCTGCGGTGCCGGTTCGTATTAGTCCGGCGGCCCGGTTTGCGGCGCGTGAAGAGATTGATGGTCGCATGGCGGATGTCACTACCGGCATCGAAAATCCAGAGGCGCTGGCGGGATTTTTTGAGGCGATGAAGCAGGTGCACAAGGGCGGTCCGCCAGTTCACATTCTGCAGTTTGGGGATTCGCATACGGCGTCAGATGACTGGGTGAATGCGATGCGCACGGCATTGCAGACGCGCTTTGGTGATGGGGGCCCGGGGTTTGTTCATGCGGGTCGGCCGTTTCGCGGCTATCGAAGGTATGATGCGCTGGGGAATCAGTCGGCGGGCTGGAAGACTGAGGGCGTGATGGCGCTGCGCGGGGATGAATATCAGGGGCTGAGCGGGCTGAGTATCACGGCTCAGGCGGCCGGGCAAACAGTGACGCTTCGAGCATCGGGTGAACTGCTGGAAATCTTCTATCAGCAGCAGCCGGGCGGGGGTCAGTTTGAGGTCCAGATTGACAATGAGATTGCGGGGTCGGTTGGGACGGATGGGGATTTCGGGCCGGGCGTTTTTTCACGTGCGCTGGTGCCAGGTTTACATGAGATTGCGCTGCGTACACTGAACCGGGCACCGGTGCGGTTGTTTGGTTTCACTCTGGATAATACGCGCGGATTGACGCTGGAGACCATGGGAATTAATGGCGCGCAGGCGAATGTAATGCTGGGCTGGAATGCGCCAGTGTGGATGGCGCTGGGGGCGCGGCGTGCGGCAAGCCTGGTGATTTTGGCTTATGGGACGAATGAAGCGAACGGTCATCTATGGACTGCGGAACAGTATCGGTCGGATCTTACGGCGGTAATTGCGCGTATTCGTGCGGCCACGCCGAACGCGTCGATTCTTATCGTGGGGCCGCCTGACTGCGGCAATCCGCGTTCGCTGATTCACCTGAGTGAGGTGATTGATGTGCAGCGTGAACTGGCGTTGAAACAGGGTCTGGCGTTTTGGGACTGGCGGCTGCATATGGGCGGGCCTGGTATTGTTAAACGCTGGGTTACGGCGGGCCTTTCACAGGGTGATTATATTCATCTGACCGGTGAGGGTTACCGGTTGCTGGGCGACATGATTTCTACGCAGCTATTGAACGGTATTCATGAATAGACAAGACACGATCGCAGACATCGTTAAGAAAGTTTCGGGCAAGGGGTCAATTCCGGCAGTGGATGAATCGCTTTTTGATTCGGGGTATCTGGATTCTTTTGCGCTCACCGATATGGTGGGTGAACTGGAAAAGGCGTTCGCGATCAACATTCCTGATTCAGATCTCAATCCGCGCCGGTTTGATTCGATTGAGCGGATCGAAAGTTACATCGAGACACGCCTCGCGTAATGGCTGCGATTGTTGCTTTCGGGCGGTATGTTCCGGAGCGGGTTCTGGGCAATGCGGAACTGGCGGAGATGCTGCAGTGCGATGCGGACTGGATTCTTTCGGCTACCGGGATTGAAGAGCGTCGGGTGGCGCGGGCCGATGAGACTGTGGTGGATCTTGCCGTTGCGGCGGCTCGGGAACTGGCGACGAAACCGGGTTTGATCATTGTAAGTTCGGCGTCGTCTGAACGGCGCTTTCCGGGGCCTGCGGCGCAGGTTGCGCATCGCTTGGGTTTCGACGGTATTGCTGCGATTGACCTTCCTCTGGCGAGCTGTGGTTCGCTGTTTGGAATGGCGCTGGGGGCGCAACTGGCTGCGGTTTATGGCGAAGTCCTGGTGATTGCGGCAGAGAAGATGTCGGGACCGGGCTTGGCTGCGCCACTCGATAAGAACGTGGGCATTTTGTTTGGTGATGGTGCTGGTGCTTGCCTGATTTCTGGCGGTGCCAGCGGTCTTGAAGTTCTTGACTCGGTGCTGCATTCGGATGGCAGTTATGCGGAAGATTTGCGGCTGGAATTTGATGGCCCGGTACAGATGAATGGCCGGTCTGTGATTATGCAGGCTTCGCGCAAGATGCCTGCGGCGATTGAGGAAGTTTTGAGTCGTAATGGCGCGGGTGCGGATGAGGTGCGGGTTTTCCTGATGCATCAGGCGAATCAGAATTTGATGGACCGGGTGGCGAAGGCGATCAGCGTTCCGGCGGAGCGGATCTATTCGAATATTCGGCGGTTTGGGAACACATCATCCGCTTCAATGCTGATTGCGGCTGCGGAGTGGAGTGAATCCAATACGTTTGATGACGGCGACCTGGTTTGCTTTGCAGCGTTCGGGGCCGGCTTTCATTGGGGGGCACTGCTGGTCCGCCAGACGCGCCATTCCTGAGCGGTAATTTCCCAGAGTTCGGCGGGTAAGCGTCTACTGACATAGTCGCGTTTCAGGGTGGCGATGATGCGCATTCCGCAGCGTTCAGAGTCGGGCGGTTTCGAGGGGCGGGGTCACTTGTTCCACCCAAGTTTTGACTGAAGAAGTTGTAGTTGTGGTGCCAGAAATTTGCCTCCGTTTCTCTCTGGCTATTCTCGCAACGTGGCGCGGGCTAAAGGTTCTGACTGCGGTTGCCGATCATTCTCATGAGACCAAAAGAGATGATTGCAATCGTCCGAATGTCGGTGGTGTTGTGTTTTGTTTCTGCGCTGTTTGTGCCAGGCGCTGGGGCTGTTTTGCGGGGCGGCGGGTCGGCGGATCAGTCGCCGCGTATGCCTTTCGCTTTTGTGGAAAACCGGGGGCAGGCGGAAGCTGGTGTTCGCTATACGGGCGCGGGGCCTGAGTTTAAGGCGTGGTTTCTTGATGACGCGGTGATTTTGCAGCAACGTCAGACCAGTGTCAGGTTCAGGTTTGCGGGCAAGGCGAATCGGGTGACTCCGGTAATAAGAGGGGAAATGCCTCTGGGAGCGAAAGCGAACTATCTGCGTGGGAATAGTGCGCGTGACTGGCATACCGATCTGCCTCTATATGGCGCACTCAAGTATGAAGGCATCTGGCCTGGTGTGGAACTTACTTATAAAGCTGAAGACACACGAGTCAAGGCGGAATATCTTGTGGCCCCCGGGGCTTCGGTGGACGAGATCCGGTTGCGGTTTGAGACTGAGGCGGCGGTGCAGGCTGATGGCACGCTGCGCGTTCGCGGGTCGGGTGGCGATTTCATTGAAGACAAGCCGGTGCTGTTTCAGACTGTAAACGGTGAGTACCGCTTCGTTGACGGAGCATTCCGCAAGTTTGAAGATGGCACGGTTGGCTTTGAGGCTGGGCCGTATGATCATTCGCAGCCGCTGGTGATTGACCCCTCGATATTATTCAGCGGTTACTTCGGCGGCAGCACGCAGGAGAGTATTACTGCGCTTGCGTTTGATATCTACAACAACGTGGTGGTGGCCGGGTGGACCAGTTCCACGGATCTGCCTGCGACAGGCAGTGCGCGGGCGAGAAATGGCGGTGGAGTGGATGCATTTGTTGCCAGCTTTGCGCCAAATGGCGGGGGCCTGATGTGGTGTACATATCTGGGCGGCTCGGGCGATGACCGGGCGTTCGGCCTGGCAGTTGACGGCAACCGCAATCCATATGTGACGGGGTATACATCGTCGGCAAATTTTCCGACTGTGGGAGCGCTGCAGGGGCGGTTAGGCGGGACGCGTGATGCGTTTGTGGCCAAGCTCAACACCACCGGCACTGCGCTGATTTACAGCACGTATCTGGGCGGTTCCGCCGTGGATACAGGCAACTCAATTATTGTGGACCGGAACAATTCCGCCTGGATCACCGGGGACACTACGTCCACTAATTTGCCCGCGACTTTGCATGCCTTTCAGGCGCGCGGGGCGGGGGCGCAGGATACGTTTGTCGCGAAGTTATCTCCTGCCGGAAACGCGCTGGTTTACCTTACTTACCTGGGTGGCAGCGGCGCTGACCATGCGGCTGCCGTGAAGCTGGATGGTGCGGGCTTCGTGTATGTGGGCGGTTATACGTATTCGGTGAATTTTCCTGTGGCTGCGGCTTACCAGATTCACAATGCCGGAGGGCAGGACGGTTTCTTAACGAAGCTCTCACCGGACCTGACCACGCTGATGTTTAGTACCTATTTGGGCGGGACGGGCGGCTCCGCCGGCTTGCCGGAAACGGTGAATGCGCTATTTGTGGATCTGCTGGGTAATATAGTTGCGGCAGGGACCACAGGATCACTCAATTTTCCTGTTACGAGCGGAGCCTTTCAGACTACTTTCGGTGGTGCCACGGATGGCTTCGTTGCGCGCTTTTCCAGAACGGGCCAGTTGCTCAACTCCACCTTTCTGGGCGGAATATTGAATGACGGAATCAACGCACTGGCGCTTGATTATCACGGCAATGCCTATGTGACCGGCTATACGGTATCGCAGGATTTTCCGCTGCAGCGTGCGGTCCAGATTGTGAACAATGGCACTAACAATGCGTTCGTGGCGAAATTGAATCCGACGCTGAACAGTGTGCTCTTCGGAACGTATCTGGGGGGCGCTGGTAACGATTCCGGTAACGCGATCGCGGTGGATGTTCAAACATCGATCATCGTGGCTGGCCAGACCAGTTCGCAGGATTTCCCGCTGGCCGGGAACTTGCAGCGGTCGCTGCCGTCGAAGCTCACTTCGTTCATCACCAAGATTGCGCCAGCGTTTACGATTGGCATCGACTCCAATACTGCGATTGTGACTGATCCGTGGCATGTAGCCTGGTTTACGAACACCACGTTTTTTGGTAATGCGTCAGATATGCCGATTGTTGGCGACTGGGATGGCACGGGCAAGAAACGGATTGGTGTCTTTCGGAACGGGATCTGGTATCTGGATATCAACGGTGACGGGTACTTCGGTGCAGGTGATTTGACGGTTAATTTTGGACAGGCGGGCGATCTGCCTGTGGTGGGTGACTGGACTGGTTCGGGCCGTATCGCGCTGGGGTTGTTTCGGCAAGGCAGTTTTATCCTGGACCTGAGCGGTCATCTGACAGGCGTGGCTACCGGACAAACCGATATCACTTTGGCTTCGTTTGGTCAGGCGGGCGATTTGCCTGTGGCAGCGGACTGGAGCGGATCAGGCACAACTAAAGTGGGCGTTTTCCGCAACGGGCTCTGGATGGTGGATTACGACGGCGATGGCGTTTTTACCGCCGCTGACCGTACCTACAGCTATGGGCAGGCGGGCGACCTTCCGGTGGTTGGCGACTGGGACAGTTCGGGACGAGCTTCGAAGATCGGTGTGTACCGCGGCGGCTTGTGGATTCTGGACTACGACGGCGATAATGCCTGGACTGTTCCGGTGCTAAACGAAATGGTGCTGGGCTTTGGTACATATGGGTTCCAGCCGCTCGTTTTTTAGCCAATCGGCATGGGCCAGGAAAGCGGTCACAGGCTCCCGCGATTTCTTTTTCCTGAGTAAGCTGCTGAAAACAAGAAGGCGCGCGGGAATATGGGTTAGTCGCTGGCCTTGACGCCTGCGCGGGCGGTGGCACAATCGGACCGGACGGAAACCCGATTGCCCGAACCCATCTATAAACTTCAGCCCGATCGCACCTTGGCCCTGCGGGGTTTTGACAGCTTTGCCGCCGCCGCAACCATTCACTCGGCGTCGCCCACCGGCTTTAAGGTCAGCGGAACTTTCCGTGATCCGGCGGACTTTGCCGTGGCGGTGCTGTATGACGCGGATAATTTCTATGAACATCCGTCCATCCGCTACCTCCCCGATTTCGACTTCCGCAACCTTACTCTCAGCTTTAAGCTTCACTACAGCGACGGTCTGCAGCCGATCGATTCTCCGAAATATAACTGGATCGACTGGGCGACGCTGGACTGCGTGACGACTGACGCCCCCCCTACCAAAGTCAAAGTTCGACTGTGGGACTACGCGACGCTGGCCAGTTCCACATTTCCGGCGGCCAGTTCCACGGTAAACGTTACCACCGACAGCCATGTGCGTCCTTACGATCGCATAACGCTGTGGTTCCAGAACCTGGTGTTTGACTATGTGGTGCCCGGTGAACATCCGCGTTCCACCGGGTTCCTGTTTTTCGCAGGCACTACCGGCACAGCGCATTCGATTACGATTAACGGTCGCACTTACACGCATACCGAAGCGGCGGGTGAAGACGCCACGCGTCAGGCCAGCGCCCTGATTGATGCCATCAAGACCGCTGCTGATCCGGATGTGGAGGCTACGGCCGGTGCCGATGGCAATGTTGTGATTCTGACGGTCCGCACGGGCCGAGAGGGAATCGAGATCCCGCTTTCCGCGTCAGATGGCAATGCTTCCGTGACCCTCTTTTCAAGCAGCCCGACGCTGGTCGCAGCGGGTCTGGCCGCGCAGATCAATGTCGCGGACTGGAATACGGCCAACACTACCCATGCACTGCTTGCCAGCAGCACGGGTCCTGCGCTGACAGTAACCGCAGCACGTTACGGGACTGCGGATGTCGCCGGCACCTCCGTAACGCTGGCGGGCGGCGCGCGGTTTACCGGTATCACGGCGGGTTCACCCATCCTGATTGCGAATGTTCCGCACACAGTGGCCAGTGTGGAATCACCCACTCATCTGACAGTGGGTGAGACGGCGGCCGATGGGAGCGGCCTGACGTGGGTGGCACCACGCGGGGGCCGCGACGGCAACATGATTCAGCTCTATGCGCTTACGACACCGCCCACCTGTACGCTGGACCAGACCACGATACAGCTTTCGGGCGGCAGTTCTGATGTTAGCTGGAACTGCGTGGTCGATTTCACCGCGCGGGGCATTGATCATTTGCGGCAATGCTGGCTTACGTTCGCGCCTTCCGTGGCGAACGGGACCCCATTTACAGCCACCGAATGGCAAGCGACGTTCTCAGACTGGACACTGACAGCCCTGCCGGGCAGTACAACTGCGCTGGCGCTTAAGGTGGCAGGACCAGGCAGCGTGCGTATCGAACAGGGCGACTCGGCGTGCGCGTACCACGGGGCGTGGACGACAGAATCCGGCTTCTATTCCAAATATTTCGCCCAGGCCACGAGTGATGTCACGGCCTCGCTCACGGTCACTTACTATTGCCAGTTCACGCACGACCTTTATTTGGGAACGTCGCTCGATTCGGATCGGGCCGTTTTAAACGTGCAGCTTGATGGCGGTGCGACAACGACGCTCGATTGCAGTCTTAGTACCAGCAGCGCGGTGGTTACACGCCGCCTGGCCCGCGCAACGGTGGCGGCGGGAAAACATACGGTGACATTCACGCTGCACTCAGCTGGCGTTTTCTATTTCAATTTCCTTGAGGCCGCGGTGCTCTCCAACGTGCCCGATGCACTGGAAGCGCGCACCAATATTTCGCCTGCCCTCGACTTCGATACCGACCATACTTACAAGCTGCCGCCCGCGCGGCTGATGTGGATTATGGACCGGCTGGGATATGCCGGGCCGATGAACGAATACCTGGGTGTTTTCTGGTGGAATGAGCGTGTCGCCTCGGGTGGTTCGGTTTCGCATGGGCGGATCGCATTCAGCGGAACGTTTGCAGCGGGTGAACAAATCCACATCACGGTCAACGACACGGTTCTGAAAAAAAACGTGTACGGGGGCGACACACTGGCCAGTATCGCTCTCCATTTTGCGGCGTGGATCAACGAAACTTCTGTGGGTGCATGGGCCACGGCAACTATAGGGGGCGAACTCACCATCACCTCGCGATCACCCTCGCCTGACTACAACCTGACGCTGACCCGTGATGTTATTTCAGCGGCTGGCCACGTTGAAATCACGGCGACTCCGGTGGCCGGTGATTACGCCGGGCGGAGTTGGGTGATTGACGACACAGCCACGCAGCCGTTGAACCGGGCGGCGCGCGATTGGCATGCTGATTTTTATGCGCAGTGCGCCTCGCGCGGGCGTGAGGTGGTGACAGCTTGTTCGCTTGAACTGGTGAATCCGCCGGATGGCTACACCGCCCGATTCGCGGATTCGGCACACACTCCGGTGACGACGGCTACCGGCTTCGGAACTCTGGCATCAAATCATTGCGCGGTTGGTTCAACGCGGCTGCTGGCTTTTCAGAAAACCGTTTATCGGGCCATCGCTCAGTTGCAGACCGATGCCGGGCTGACTCCGGCGGTCCAGTACGGCGAATGCCTGTGGTGGTATTTTCCGCAGGCTGGCGGCGGCATGGCCTATTACGACGACGAAACCATGGCGGCTGCGGAGGTGGCACTTGGCAGGCCGCTGCACGTTTTTGATTATCCGAATGATGACCCTTCGGTGAATGGCGGGGCGGACGCTTTGTTTCTGCGTAACCGGCTGCGCGATTACGTAGCTGCGCTGATTGCTGATATCCGTACTGCACATCCCACGGTGAAATGCGAACTGCTCTGGCCGTATGACGTGGATTATCCGACACCGGTGCCGAACGAAAGCCCGTATCTGGGGGGACAGCTCAACCGCTTCATTAACCTGCCGGTTGAATGGCAGACACAAAGCAGCAGCGGATTTGACCGGGTAAAAGTGGAAGCACTGGCTTTTGCCACCGGGATGAGAAATCTGGATCTGGCCCGGGAAGCAATTGAACTTTTCCCGAACTTCGGCTGGCCGCGCGACTCGATCCGTTATCTGGTGCCGGTGTTCGGTTCGGCCACGCCCTGGGCACGGGAACTGGCGCTGGTGTGGGGCGCTGGCATCCCCTATGCCAATCTGTGGGCCTTTGACCATATCTGCCTGTTCAACCTTGATGTGCCGGAACGCCCTCTCGACCGCCGTTCTGTTGTGCTGGCAGGGTGATTTTGAGAGCGAGGCTAGTATCCTGAAAGAGATGCAACCCGAGGCAACTGTACCGGCCGGGAAGACTTTAACCGAAAAGTCCCCCTGGCAGAGGGTCCAGAACGCGCGACATCCCAAACGACCCTACACGCTCGATTACATCGAACGCATCTTTACCGATTTCCAGGAAATCCACGGCGACCGGCTTTTTGCTGATGATCCCGCGATTGTTTGCGGTATGGGGCATCTGGACGGGCGTCCGGTGGTAGTGGTTGGTGAACAGAAGGGCCGCGACACAAAGCAGCGGCTGTACCGAAATTTTGGTATGCCGAAGCCGGAAGGCTACCGGAAAGCGCTGCGCGTAATGCAGATGGCAGCCAAGTTTCGCCGGCCGATTATCACGTTTCTGGATACGCCTGGTGCCTATCACGGTATGGACGCGGAAGAACGCGGCCAGGGTGAAGCAATCGCGCGCAATCTTCGCGAAATGGCCCGGCTTTCCGTCCCTGTGATTTGCGTTTGCATTGGTGAGGGCGGCAGCGGCGGCGCGCTGGCTCTGGGCGTGGGTAACCGCGTCTTTATGCTGGAAAATGCCGTTTACAGCGTCATTTCCCCGGAGAGTTGTGCGGCAATCATCTGGCGCGATTCGGCTAAAGCGGATCAGGCGGCTGCGGCCCTTCGCGTAACCGCGGAGGATCTGTTGCGGCTTGAGTTGATCGATGGCATCATCCCGGAACCGCCTGGCGGGGCCCATGAAGACCATGATGAGGCGGCCCGTTTGCTGAAGAATCACCTTGCTGCTTCGCTGGACGAAATGGCCGGGCTTTCCGCTAATGAAGCGGTGCAGCAGCGCTATGAAAAATTCCGTAAGATGGGCAATTTCTTCGCGTAATGGCTAAAACCAGCAAAAAACTGCCGGTAGTGGCAGGCATCGGGTTCATTGTTGTTTTTCTGGCGTTTATGGCCTGGTCTACGTTCGGCAACGCCTCGTTTCGTTGCGAACTTTGCATGACCTATAACGGCAAGACGGTTTGTCGCAATGGCGCGGGCGCATCGCAGGAATCGGCTGAGCGCGTGGCCCGTGATGGAGCTTGTACGGATTTGACCCGCGGCATGACTGAACTGGTGCAGTGTCAGGGCAGCGAACCCAGCCGACTGACCTGGAAACAATAGCGGCGATTCCAGAGGTTAAGGGCGGGTTAGCGGGCTTCACGCAGCCTGACGTAAAAATCGAAGTTCAGATCCGGGAACAGGCGGAAGAGCTTGATCTCATGGTCGTAAATGGGATTGCAGAACTCGGAATTCAGTGTGGGCACCAGGATGTGGATGCTGAGGAGTCTGCCGTTGTCTGTCGAAACATCCACCGAGCCGGGCCCCGTGATGGATTCAAAGTCATGGCGGATTGCGTCCGCAATTTTCGCGTCGGGCATGACCAGTTCGTGTGGATCGTTTTTAATCTGCGCCGGCGGTTTGGTTACAGGCGGGCGAGTGGCGAAGGTGGTGAAAGCTGCGATCAGGATGACTGCGATGAGCATGCTTGTCCGGGTCTCTAAGTCCGTATTGGAACACGGGGAGGGTTTCGATGCAATGTATCCTGTAGCAGTGCGCCGTCTCGTGTTTGCCGGACTTCTGATACCGTTGCTGTTTAGCATCACGCCCGCTTTCGGACAAGCTCCACCTGCGCGTCTGAAAGCTGCGACGGCGGAGTTACTGAAGAAGGATGCGGAGAGCCTTCCTTCGTCAGCCGGGGTAATGTTTGTGGGCGGTTCGGCGGCGGCGCAATGGGATTTGCGGCACTATTTTCCCCAGTACCGGACGGTGAACCGGGGGCTGGACGGTGCTCTGATTTCTGATCTGACTCTCTATGCGGAACAGTTGATTGTGCCGCTCAAACCTTCGACAATCATTTTTTTTGGCGGTGACCGGGACGTGGCTGCCGGCATCAAGCCTGTAGCGATTGTGGCGGAGTTCGGGAAGTTTGCCACCAAGATTCACCAGACTCTGCCGAAGACCCAGATCGTAGTGCTGTCGGTGCGACCGGTTGCGGCTCGTGCAGAATCGCTGGCTTTGGTACAGACGACGAACGAGAAGCTGAAGGCATTCATCGAGCAGGATAAACAAGTGCGGTTTGTGGATCTGAATGATCTGCTGGTTAATCCGGACGGAAAACCGGCGGCGGATCTGCAGACTGCGGATCTGAAGAATCTCACCAAAGACGGCTACGACCTGATTTCACAGGTGGTGCGGATCGCGATCAAGGGCGCTGAGGAGCGTTACTGGCGCGGGTATAATCCTCCGAAGGGCCAATAGATGACTGACCTCTTCAAGTCGACTATTGAACGCATGCAAACCACGGCTGCGGTGAAATTTGTTTTTGGAGACGCAGTTTCCGCACAGGGGAAGACAATCATCCCGGTGGCGCGGATCGCTTACGGTTTCGGCAGCGGGTCGGGCCGGAGCAAACGGGAGAGCGAACCTGGCGAGGGGGAGGGCGGAGGCGGCGGAGTTGTTGCCACACCGCTCGGAGTGTTTGAGGTGACGGAAACAGAAACCCGGTTCATCCCGCTCAATGAGCACCGCAAGGTTGTGGCTGCTGCTGTTCTGGGTTTGTGCCTCGGCCTTGTCTGGTCCAGACGGAGCCGGTAATTCAGCGACCGCGCTGCACAGTGCGCCCACTAGATTCGCCAAGAGGGACTACGAGATGCGGAAAGGGTTTACGAGAAAACCACAAGCGGACCAGTCCGTGGCGCCAGGCAAGAACTACATAACGCCGGGCGGGCTGCAGCGCCTCAAAGAAGAGCACCGGTTCCTGCTCACCCGGGAACGTCCGGCGGTGACGAAGGTGGTGACGTGGGCGGCCAGCAACGGCGATCGCAGTGACAACGCTGACTATCAGTACGGCAAGCGGCGGCTGCGCCAGATCGATGGCCGGCTTCGCTTTCTCACCAAGCGAATCGAGTCCGCGGAAGTGGTTGACCCGGAAACTCCGAGAGCGGGACAGGCTGCGACAAGGCCATTCTTCGGAGCCACTGTGCGCTATGCCAACGCTGCGGGAACGGAGCGAGCGGTGAGCATCGTGGGCACCGACGAGGTCGATCTCAACCGCTACCACATCAGTTGGGTGTCGCCTCTGGGGCGCGCTCTGATGAAGTCAACAGAGGGCGATCGCGTAATTCTCGAAGCACCGGGCGGTACAGTAGAACTGACCGTGCTGGATGTGAGTTATGAGCGTATTTCGGTGGAACCGTTCCGTGAACCACCTGGAGCCGAG
>JANYDS010000025.1 GCA_025363475.1 Terriglobia bacterium | reverse complement strand
GCCTTTCTTGCCATGCCCACTCTTGTACCATAATCGGCGACAATATGTATATTTATATAGGGGACACTACACTAGCATCTGAGCCGAAAGGCAACAAAATGAGAGCACACATCCGCAAGGCCATCAAAAACGCAACCACTCCGAATCCCGGCAAAGCTACCCCCAAAGAACTGCACCTGGCCGACGCTGCCACCCAAACCAGCATAGAAGGCAAAGCTCGCGCCGCCATGAACGCCTTCCAGCACGGTAAGTCCGGGCACCGCATGCTCCTCCAGACCCACGAACTGGAAGCCTACCGCCGACTCAGCACCGCGCTCTACCAGGACTACAAACCAGCCAACGAAGCCGAACGCCAGTTCGTCCAGAAAATCATCGACTGCCACACCAGGTTCAACCGAATCGTCGTCATCGAAAACAACATCATCGCTATCGGCGTTTCCGCCAACATCCGACCCGATTCCTCCAACGACGAGGAAACCGAAACCATGGTCGCCCAGGCCCGCACGTGGTGCGAAGACGAAAATTCCTTCGAAAAACTCGGCCGCTACGAAGGTCGCATCTCCCGCCAGCTCGTGCAGTACTCAAAAGAACTCGACCGCATCCAGGACAGACGCAAAAAACACGAAAAAGAACTTGAAGAAATCAGGCAACCACAAATCAGCCAAACAATAGATACAAGGCCATTTACCATGAAACCCAATTCGTTTCGCCAAACCGCTTCCACCCACTCCGCCGCCCGCCCGAATACAGCCGCAACAGCCTCCGCAGCCCCCGCTCCACCCCCTTCCGCACAACCGTCGGAAAATCTCGTCGCGTTACCAGTCGCGCTACAATAGGAGGTTTCGGGTTCGCCAGGAGATTCCTCACGTAATGTTTCATCTGTTCCGCAGCCAGCAGAAGGCTGTAAAGATCGCTTTGTCGGCCTTACTTGGCCTCGTCGGCCTTTCCATGGTCACGTACCTGATCCCAGGCTCCGGCCAGGACCTTTCCGGCCCCACCGGCGGTGACCAGACTGTCCTCGCCAAGGTCGGCAAGGATGACCTGACCGTCTCCCAGGTGTCCCGTGTGGTCCAGAATATGACCCGCTCGCGCCAGATGCCGCCAGAGCTGCTTTCCATCTATGTGCCTCAGATCATTCAGCAGATGATCTCTGAACGCGCTATGGCTTTTGAAGCCGGCCGGCTCGGCATCAAGGTCAGCACCGCGGAAGCGGATAACGCTATTCTCGATTCGCTCCCGCCCGATTTTGTAAAAAACGGCAAAGTGGATGGCCCCACCCTTTCAGCACTGCTCCAGCAGCAGGGCGTCACCATGACGCAATTGCGCGACGATACCGCTCGCCAGGTGCTGGTCAACCGCCTCCGTCAGATCGTTGGCGACGGCGTGGTCGTTTCATCCGCTGATGTCGAAAAAGAATACCGGCACCGCAACGACAAGATCAAGGTTCAATATGTCCTGCTGACCAACGACAAGTACCACGCCGAAGGCGAAGCCAACGCGGCGGAAACCCGTGCGTATTACGACGCCCACAAGACCACCTTCCAAGCCCCCGAACGGCGCAGCCTCGCCATTATTATGCTCGATCCCATGCGCATCGCAGCCACGATCCAGCCTAAAGAAGAAGAGGTCCGCCGCGAGTACAACACTGATCAGGACAAGTTCCGCACCCCGGAACGCGTCAACGTGCGCCACATCCTCTATAAGACCGACGCCACCAACGACGCAGCCATGAAGAACAAAGCGGAAATCACGCTCAAGATGCTGCAGAGTGGTTCTGATTTCGCCAAAATGGCGAAGGAAAATTCACAGGATCCCGGTTCCGGTGCCAACGGCGGCGAACTCGGCTGGATCGTGAAAGGCCAGACCGTTCCCGAATTTGAAAAAGCCTCTTTCTCTCTGCCTGTCGGGCAGCTGAGTGGTCTGGTTAAAACCACTTACGGTTATCACATCCTGCAGGTTTCGCAGCATGAACAGGCCCACCTTCAGGCCTTTGAGGAAGTGAAGCCCCAACTCACCATGCAGGTCACCATGCGCAAGGCCGGCGAAGAGATGCAGAAGCTCTCCGACAAGGTTGTTGCCGAACTGCGTAAAGATCCTGCGCATCCCGAAAAGGCAGCCGAAGCCGCAGGCACAACTGTCATTAAAGCCGAGAACATCAAGGCTGGCGATGCCATTCCTGAAGTCGGCACCTCGAAAGAATTTAACGATGCCGTCGCGCCTCTGCGCAAGGGCGAAGTCACAGCCGGCCCTGTCGCTCTGCCCGGTGGCCGAGCCGCCCTTGCAATCGTAACCGAATACCAGCCCGTTCATCCGGCAACGTATGAAGAGGCTGTGGATGAAGCTCACACCCGCGCCAGCGTGAACAAACTTCAATCCATCCTGGCCACTAAACTGAGTGACCTGCTTGCCAAAACCCACGCGATGGGTGAGGATATCGAGAAGGCCGCCAAGTCCATCGGCATGGAAGTCAAAGTCTCCGGCGATTCCAACCGCGAAGCTGCGATTGAAGGAATTGGCCAAGCCGCTACACTGACTGACGCGTTCACCAAACCCGAAGGTGCCCTCGTCGGCCCGGTTGACGTTCCCGGCGGCAAAGCCGTCGCCAAGGTCATGGCGAAAACTGCGGCAGACCTCTCGGGTCTGGCTGTGGCAGCCCCTGCTCTGCGCACGGAACTCAAACAACAGCGCGGCCGTGACCGTGCCCAGCTTTTCGAAGACGGCCTTAAGAAGCGCCTTGAAGAAGAAGGCAAACTCAAGGTCAATCAGGACGTTGTAACCCGAGTCATCAAGAACTACACGACGAAAAGCTAAGCATGCAGGCGGTCGTTGATTTTCTGCAGTCGCTCTATAACGGCGACCGCCTCTTGCAACTGGTTCAAAATCTGCTGGCCAGTCCCCTGGGGACCGCTGCGCTGGTTGGGATCGTGTTCGCCGAAACCGGCCTGCTCATCGGCTGTTTCCTTCCGGGCGATTCGTTGCTCTTCACCATCGGCGTGGCCAGTGGTGCCGCCGGAGTGAATGTTTATGCTCTGGCGGGCCTGCTCATGTGTGCCGCCATCATTGGTGATAATGTCGGTTACTACCTTGGCAGAGCAGCCGGCCCGCATATTTTCAACCGTCCCAAATCCCGTTTCTTCAATCCGGAAAACCTCCGGCGGACCCACGCATTTTACGAAAAATACGGCGCGCGGGCTGTGGTCTATGCGCGGTTCGTGCCTATCATCCGTACCTGCACGCCCTTCATTTCTGGTGTCGCTCGCATGCCGTACCCCAAGTTCCTGGTCTTCAGCCTCTTTGGCGGAAGCTTGTGGATTGCTTCGATGACCACCCTCGGCTACAAGCTCGGCCAGGTTGCCATCGTGCGACAAAACTTTGAGAAAGTAGTCATTGGTATCGTTGTCATTTCCGTCCTGCCTATCGTGATCGAGGCCTTCAAAGCCCGTGCCGCAGCCAAGTCCAGTTAGTGGTCTCAAGCATCTCCCCTGGCTCCTGCGCCAGACGCTGGTTTCAAGTTTTGACGACGGTCTGTTCGCCATCGCCAAAGGTGCCGCCTACTCCGCGCTGCTCTCGCTCTTCCCGGTCCTGACTTCCATCACCACCGTCCTCATTGATTTCCGCGCGGACTATGCCCAGCGCATCTCCGCCCGCTTTCTTTCGCGCATCCTGCCGCCGGGCACGGAAGATGCCGTGCTCCAGCAATTCCGCTACCGCGGGCAGCGTCCCGTGTCTCTCCTGGTAGTCGCGTTCATCCTCTCACTGTGGGCAGCGTCCAGCGTCATCAAAAGTCTGGTCGATGGTTACAACGCGGCTTACCGTGTACCCCGCAACCGGTCCATTCCCGGTCACATGCTGACGGGTATCGCGCTGGTTTTCCTTGCGGCGATCCCGATGCTGGGAGCCACCTCGCTGATCCTGTTTGGCGGTCAGGTGGAAGCCTTCTTCCATCCACATTCGGTGTTGTGGCGGCTGCTCTCGCGCCTGGTCCGCTACGGCATCGCGTTCGGGGCGACATCATCGCTGACCGCGATCCTCTACTACTACGGACCCTACCGCAAACAGACGTGGAAAGCCGTGTGGCCGGGCGCTATACTCGCCACAATACTCTGGATGGTGGCCACCGTGGTCTTCGCCTGGTACGTCCGCAACATCACCAATTACAACCTGCTCTACGGCAGCATTGGCACCAGTATCGCGCTACTGGTCTGGATGTACGTGCTGGCTGCCATCAACCTCTTCGGCTGCGCGTTCAACGGCGAAATCGAACGTGCCGGACTCGACCCCCACACCTAATTCTGAGGAAAAGGGGACAGACCCCTTTTAGCGCAGAATCTTGTAAAGGTTGCTGTAATCGTCGGTCCAGACACGCAGACCCGGAATTGGGGCGATTTTCGTCCCCACCTTAGTCTCTTCCTGATCGAAGAACCCGGGCCGGTTGCTGATCAGCACCCAGTCCGCCGCTGCCACTTCGGTGCCTGAATCCTCTTCGTTGCTGACCATGCGCGCCGTCCTGCCTGTTTCTTCCGCCGCCAGCGCCACCACAGGCCCCAGATTCAGGAATCGGTTCGACACGTGAACCGCCAGCACACCGTCAGGTTTCAACTTCCGCCAGTAGAGAGCGAACGCCTCACGAGTCAGCAGATGAACAGGTATTGCATCCCCCGAAAACGCATCCACCGCCAGCAGGTCGAACTGCGCTTCGGATCCGGTCTCCAGCGACAGCCGTGCATCGCCCAGAACGAGTTTCTTGGAGGCCATCGTCTGCCGCAGGAAGCGGAATTCCTTCTGCGCGATATCGATCACCAGGGGATTGATGTCGTAAATCGTGTAGTGATCAATCGGCCGCCCGTATGTTGAAAGGGTACCCGCGCCCAGACCCACCACACCCACGTTCAGCGGACCCTGTACCTGCAGCGTACGCAGTGCCCGGCCCACGCCCGACTGAATCGAATAGTAGGTGGTTGCGAAGCGGCTGTTCTGTGGCCACTGGAACTCTTCGCCATGGTCGATGGTCCCGTGTTTCAGCGTGCGCACCGGGCCCATCTTGCCATCAGAATCCCCGTCATAAACATGCAGCGCGCCATAGAAATTGCGTACGAGCACACGCGAATCGCGAACCCCGTTATAGGTGTCACGGATCAGGAAGCCGGACATGCCGACGGCAAGCCCCGCCGCGATGGCGAACATGGCAATGCCCTCATTCACCGAATCACGCCCGCGCCACAAAACATACACCGCCAGTACGCCCGTGATGCTCAGCAAAATTGTGGTGTCATGGGGAGCGCTCAGGAAAGCCACTCCACCCGCCTTCGCCTGATAGAAGCGCCAGCCGATATAGGCCAGCATGACGCCTGTCAGAGTCGTGATGATGACCTTGTCATACGGCTCATCAAGGAAGGCGGCCGACGTCGCGGTTGCGCTTTTGTCACGGCCCCGCCACAACAGATACAACAGCAGGAAAGCCGCCAGGCAAACCACAATCTGCAGATCGTAGAGTGCATTCAACAGATAGGGTGCGGCGAAACCAATCAGCAATCCGCCCACCGCTCCACCCACTGAAACCATCAGATAGAACGAGGTCAGAAACGCCGGTGCCGGGCGTCTGCGGGCCAGTTCGCCATGGAAAACCATGAACAGCACAAACAGTGCTGCGCAGAAGAAGGGCAGGGCAATCTTCAGATCAGAAATATTGCTCTGGCTGGAAATCGCGTAAGCCAGTGCTGGCAGCGCCACGGCGGCCAGGCGGGTAAACAGCCAGCGGCTATACCACCGATCGCTGTCGAAACAGAGGATGAAACTGAGCAGATAAAGACTGAGCGGCAGCACCCACAGGAACGGAATCGCGGCGACATTCTGCGTCAGGTGATTCGTGATCGCCAGCAGCAGGGCCGAAGCGCTGGCAGCCAGCCCCATCCAGATCAGCCAGTCTGCCCATGAGGGCGCAATGGAGGGAGCGGCATTGGATGTAACTTCAGCTGCCGGCTGGAACCCGCGCGACATCCACGCCACCACTGAACAAACCACCACGAAAGCAACGTACGAGCCGGACCACATCCACGCCTGTTGCTGGTTGGTCAGATAAGGTTCCACAAACACCGGATAGGTGAGCAATCCCAGCATCGACCCGGCATTCGAGAGAGCAAAAAACCGGTACGGCAACGCGCCGCCATTTGACCGCGAATACCACGTCTGCAACAGCGGACTGGTTGAAGACAGCAGGAAATAGGGCAGGCCAACGGTTGCGGCCAGTAAGCCCAGGATGCGCAGCAGAGGGTCATCCGCACCGTGTGGCTTCCACAAAGGAGAGGGCAGTATCGGCAGGGCGGCAAAGCTCACCGCCATGAGAATCATATGCACGGTGGTCTGGCGTTTGGGCGATTGCCCGTTCAGCCAGTGCGCATAGCCGTAACCGCCCAGCAGGGCCATCTGGAAAAAGAGCATGCAGCTGGTCCACACAGCCGCCGAGCCGCCGAACCACGGCAGAATCAGTTTGGCGATCAACGGCTGTACCTGAAACAACAGGAACGCGCTCAGAAGAATAGTGGCCGCAAACAGGGGCGCGGGTACCCGACGGTTATTTGTAAGCGGCAACGCCAGTCACTCTCTCGCCAATAACCAGGGCGTGGATGTGATCCGTGCCTTCGTACGTCTTCACTGTCTCCAGATTGCACATGTGACGCATGATCGGATATTCCTCGGTGATGCCGTTCGCGCCCAGCAGATCGCGGCTCATGCGCGCGCATTCGAGCGCCATGGCGGCGTTGTTGCGCTTCAGCATCGAGATGTGCGCCGGGTCAAGTTTGCCAGCGTCTTTCAGCCGGCCGCACTGCAAGGCCAGCAACTGCGCTTTGGTGATTTCTGTAATCATCCACGCCAGCTTTTCCTGCACCAGCTGGTGGCTGGCAAGCGGTTTGTCATCGAACTGCTTGCGCAGGGTTACGTAGGAACGGGCAGTTTCGTAGCAATCCATCGCCGCGCCAATTACGCCCCAGCCGATGCCGTGACGAGCCTGCGACAGGCAGCCCAGCGGACCCTTCAAACCTTTCACGTTCGGCAGCATAGCGGAATCAGGTACACGGCAATCGCTGAACGCGAGGCTGGAAGTAACTGACGCCCGCATGGACCATTTGCCGTGGATGAGAGATGTCGTAAAGCCGGGCGTACCCGCTTCCACGAGGAAGCCGCGGATGCCGTCTTCGGTGCGCGCCCAAACCACCGCAATATCGGCCACAGAACCGTTGGTGATCCAGGTCTTCTCGCCATTGAGAACCCAGCCTGACCCGTCGCGGACCGCGCGTGTGCGCATGGCGGCGGGGTTGGAACCAAAATCCGGTTCGGTCAAACCGAAGCAGCCCAGCGCCTCGCCCGATTGCAGGCGGGGCAACCATTTGTCTTTCTGCTCTTCCGAGCCGTAGGTCAGAATGGGATACATTACCAGGCCGCCCTGCACGGAAACGAAGCTGCGCAGGCCGGAATCGCCGCGCTCAATTTCCTGCATGATCAGGCCGTATTCCACGTTGCTCATGCCCGCGCAGCCGTAGCCTTCCAGGTTGGCCCCGAAGAAGCCGAGGCGACCCATTTCGGGCACCAGATCTTTAGGGAACGTGGCGTCGCGAAAGTGGTCCTTAATGACCGGAATCACGCGTTCATCCACGAACTGCCGCGCGGTTTGCCGCACGAGAAGTTCCTGTTCAGAGAACAGCGAATCAATGAGAAGGTAATCTACACCCCGAAATGCCATGACTAACAGTTTACTGTTACTGTGCCATTTCCGAGAAAAGCATTACCTTCAGGGTGTGGAAAATGATGAATGAATCAAGCGCGATGGCGAGGTTCTTGATGTAGTAAAGGTCGTATTCCAGCTTGATGATGGCGTCTTCGATGGTGTCGCCGTATTTGTGATTTATCTGCGCCCAGCCTGTGATGCCGGGCTTCACACAGTGCCGGTAGCTGTAATAAGGAATCTGCTCGGTCAGCTTTTTCACGAACTCCGGGCGTTCCGGCCGCGGCCCCACCAGAGACATCTCGCCGAGCAGCACGTTGAATAATTGGGGGAGCTCATCAAGGCGGAGTTTGCGCAGCCACCTGCCCAGGGCTGTGACGCGCGGATCGTTCTTCTGCGCCCAGACGGGTCCGCTGACGGCTTCAGCATCCACTCTCATGGAGCGGAACTTGTACAGCGTAAACGGCGCATCGTTCAGACCCACACGCACCTGGCGGTGCAGCACCGGGCCGGGCGAGAAGATCTTGATCATGATGGCGACGAGCAGCATGACAGGCAACAGCACAATGGTCATGACCAGCGCGATGGGAAAGGAATAAAGTGAGTGGAGCAACAGGCTCCAGCGCCGCGGCCCGAGTTCCGAGGAAAAAATCAGCCGCGAGGGCCGAAGCTGACGCGTCAGGACCCGACCAAAGGTGGTCTCAAAAGTGACCGGCGCTTCTTCGAAATGCACACCGGAAAAACGCAGGTTGAGCATGTCATTTACCGGCAGTTCCTGCCTGCGTTCCGTCAAGCCGACTACGATGAGATCCGGATGCAGGGTGCGCGCCAGAACCGGCAGGTCACCAATGAGGCCGAGCCATTTGCCGCCCGGGAAGCCGGGGCAGCCTTCGCCGTTATCGACGTATCCCAGATTACGCATCCCCACTTCAGGGTGTTCCTGAATGTGTTTTGCAATTTCCTGACTCACGTCTGACGTGCCGAGGAAAATCACACCACTCGACCCCATCGCCTTGACCACCACGCCGCTGTATATGACGCGCCAGGAGGGGATCACCACCAGCGAGAGAAAACTGCCGAAGATCATATCCCACTTGGGGACGCTCCATTCGGGGTGTTTCAGGTAAGTGAAAATCGACTGGACGAGGAATGCGCTGCCAATGGCAACGCAGAGCTGCTGCACCAGAACGGTCAAGGACTTGACACGAAGACTGGCGTAAAGATTCTGAAAATAGAGCCCCGCGACGATGCAGATGACCGCCACGAGGATACGCCAAACACCCGCGTCATTGCGGAAAAACACGGTCGCGCTGAACTCAGGGTTAATGAACCGCGTTAGAAGAGGTGTGCAGACCGCGTAGCAAAAAAAGAGCAGCGCGGTCTCAGAAAGGACAAGCCCCAGGACGCTGGCCGGAATGAAGACCTTGAAGATCTGTATCATCGGTTAGCGGCTGGGGGGTTGGAGTCTGGGGTCGACAGAAGACCATTATATCGGTATTGAATATTACGGCTGGTTTCTTAATGAAATGAGGAATTTACTGCCTCGTATTCATAGCATCGCCAGAGCTTGCCCCTAAAGGTTTGCCGGTGCCCTGCCGATGTTCTGGTATGTCCAGATTCACTTCGCTGCCGGGATGGCTGAAAACGCTGGGGCGCGATATATTGACGGTGCCGGTAGGTGCTAAGTATCCGTCCGCCTGGTCTGAGGGACTGCCGGTTGATCCAGTGGATTTCACCAGCCAGCTTGTACATTTGCGGATATCGGTGGCTTTGGCCAATGTGGACCAGGCCAAGGGTTTTGTCGAACAGCCGCAGAGTACTGTTTCGCCGTAGGGCTAGAGACGAGGAATACGGTCGAAGCGTTTATAGATGCCATCGCGCAGTCCGTCGATGGCGGCACGTGCACCGGCCGTTTTGTCGCCGGACATCCCTGACGCTTCACCAAGCTTGCTGATGAAAACGCCCAGGGTCTCAAAAAAGAAGCTGGCCGGATGGGGGGCGAGGCCGCTTTTCCTGAGGTTGTCGCGATTCAGGAAACGGTTGCGGACACTCAGGTAGAGGGTGGCCCGGTTGGTGGGCGCGATATTGGGTGCAAGCTGCACCATGCCGACGTAATTCAGCAGGATGGAACGGGTTTTTTTCGCCGCAATATAGCCGTAGGATGTGTCGTCTATAGTTTCAAAGTAGCGGTCATCGGGCAGACCGGCTTCGTCAATGACTTTGGCCCCGATCAAAGTTCCCTGGAAATCGCATTGTTCGGTTGGCTCAAACGCGATGCTGGAAACGGGATTGTCTGAGCCTGGAAGTTCGGTTCGCACCTGAATCATGTCGGCTTGGCCGCCGAACGAAAGCATGGATTCGAGGCATCCGGGCTTGAGCCGGATGCCGTCGTGCATCACCCAGGTCCAGTCGAACTTGTTGCAGTGGGACCAGCGGACGCCGGAGCACATTCCACCGGCACCGCCCATATTTTCTTTAAGATTGAGGCGGGCGACCTGGGGGTATTTGCGGTCGAGGAGTTCGCCGGTGCCGTCGGTGCTGCCGTTATCTACGACTACGATTTTGTCGACCGGGTGGGTTTGGGCAAGCAGGGAGTCAAGGCAGGCTTCGGCCAGATCTTTCCGGTTGAATGTCACGACGATGGCGCAGACCGTGGGCAAACCACGATTGTACCCGTGAAGTCTTTGCGCGGCGCGATGCCCGCAGCTCGATGAACCCGGCAGCCCGTTGCCTGCATCTATGGCTTTGTGATTCACAGTAGTACTTGCCCCCAGACGGGGTGGCTGGCTAAAATGGCCTTTTCGCCGATGTGCGGCCACTCAAAATGACTCCCCGTGACGATTTCGACCCACTGGCACCCCAGCGTGAAGCCGCGTTCTTCTATGGGCTTTTCCTGCGTGGCCATCCACTCGATTCACTGAGACAGGATATTGACGTGCCGCGCCCGGTCGTGACCAGGTGGGCCAATGCCCGTGATTATCAGGGTGTTTTCCGGTCTGATCTGGACCGGATTTACGAGTACCGCAAACGCGTGCTGGCTATTTTTGACGGCCTCGTTTCCAGCGACAACGTATCGCTTTCGCTCCAATAAAATCCCCTAACCAATCCGTCAGGGGCTAGTCTAAGAGGGCAGTATGAGCAGACTATTCCTCTGCGGCCTGGCCGCTCTGACGATTCTGGCGGCACAGACTCCGCAGTTCGAAGTTGCTTCCATCAAACCGACTGACCCGGGCGGCGAACACCGCGTGATGATCAGCTTTCAGCCGGGTGGACGGTTTACGGCTGGCGGAATCACGGTCAAAATGCTGATCGAGCAGGCCTTCGATGTTCGTGACGTGCAGATTTCCGGCGGCCCGTCGTGGATGAGTTCGCAGGGGTTCGATATTACGGCCAGGGCGGACGCGGCTGGGTCTGCAATGCCGGTTGACCCCGCGTCAGTCACCGCCGAGCAGCGCCAGATGCTGATGAGCGCCAACCGGATGCGCCTACAGGGCCTGCTGGCAGATCGTTTTCACCTCAAGTTCCACCGAGAGACACGCGAACAGCAGGTTTACGCACTGGTGCAGAGCAAAGGCGGCGCGAAACTCAAAGAGGCGCAGCCAAACAAGGGTCCAGGCAGGAGCGGAGGTTTCCGTATCTCTCGCGGGTCGATTTCAGGTCAGCAGGTCAATATGGCGTCACTTGCCCAGACGCTCGCCGGGCCACTGGGCCGGACTGTGATTGACAAAACAGGGCTGACGGGTATCTATGAGGTGAATCTCGAATGGACGCCCGATACGGGGCAGGCATTTGGTGGCGGGCCGGATGCCCCACCACTGGCGGATGCGGGCGGGCCATCGATTTTCAGTGCGATTCAGGAAAAACTGGGGCTGCGGCTGGAAGCGGAGAAGGGTCAAGTGGAACAAATCCTGATTGAATCGGGTGAGAAGCCGTCCGAAAACTAAGCGCATCCGAACTTTGACCCTGCGGAATTCGTTATCCTCACAATAATGCGGACTTGCCGGTTTCTCTCTCTGATTTGCGCGTCAACCTCGCTGCTTGGTGCCGCGGAACACAAAGGTCTGGTGAAATTTGGCGGCCTGCCCTTGCCTGGCGCGACCGTGACCGCCAGCCGCGTGGGCAAGCAAATGGTTACGGTGAGCGACGGGGATGGCGGCTACTCCTTTGCCGACCTCAGCGACGGTGCCTGGAACGTAAAAGTTGAGATGCTTTGTTTCGATACCGTCCGGCAGGATGTGAACGTTGCGAGTGGTGCTGCGGCGTCAGAGTGGGAATTGAAGCTGCTTCCGTTCGATGTGATTCAGGCCTCGGCGGGGCCGGTGGTGCCGCCACCTGCGGTTGCGCCCGCTGTAATGCCTGCGCCGGTTCGCGCCGGAAATAACCGGAAAAAGCCTGTCGTTGCAGCCTCCAATGTCGCGCCGCAGGGTGGTTTTAAGCGCACGGGCGTGAATGCTTCGGCAAACGGAGACGCCGCTGCAGCCAAGCCCGCACCGGCTTCTGAGGCGTTTGCCAACCAAAGCCAGGAGGACCTGAGTCAGCGAGCCTCAGACGGCTATTTGATCAACGGCAGCGCTAATAATGGCGCGGCTTCGGCGTTTTCGCTTTCGCAGGCGTTCGGTAATGGCCGCCGCGCAGGCCGCTCACTTTATACAGGCGGCGTGGGCTTTATTTTTGATAATGCCGTACTGGATGCACGAGCTTATTCTCTGACTGGCCAGGATACGGCCAAGCCTGTCTACAACCATCTGCAAGGGACGGCTTCGTTTGGCGGGCCGATCAGGATTCCGCACCTTCTGCGCAATGGTCCGCAGTTCTTCGCGGGTTACCAGTGGACCCACAACAAGAACGCATCTACACAGAGCGGCCTGATGCCGACGGCGGCGGAGCGGGCTGGCGTGACCTCGCCGGAGGCACGCGCGCTTCTCGATTACTATCCACTGCCCAATTTCACCGCAGGCAGACAGTATAACTATCAGACTGCGGTGTTGGGTACCTTGAATCAGGACAGCCTGCAAACACGCGCCAACAAGGCGCTTGGGGTGAAAAATCAAATCGCCGGGACATTTGCCTTCCAGTGGACGTCGCTTGAAAATGTGAATCTGTTTGGCTTTGCCGACCACACAGCGTCGCTGGGGATCAATACGGGGGCGACCTGGATGCACCGGTTCGGACGCGGCGGTTTTGCCACGCTGGGGTATCAGTTCAGCCATCTCGGTTCGACGACTACGCCTTATTTTAGTGGCGTCAGGAACGTTTCGGGGAACGCGGGGATCAGGGGCAATGACCAGACTGCGGCCAACTGGGGTCCGCCGACGCTGGTGTTTGCCAATGGAATTTCCACGTTGTCTGATGCTCAGGCTTCAGCGACGCGCAATCAAACCAGCGGTATTTCGCTCGATGTTCGCTGGAATCACACTCCGCACAGTTTTTCTTTTGGCGGTGATTTCAAACGACAGCAGTTGAATTCGATAGCGCAGCAGAACGGGCGCGGCACAATTACTTTCACCAACTCAGGTTTGGCTGGATTTCTGGCCGGGGTTCCGGATACGGTTTCTCTCGCCTACGGTAATGCGGACAAATATTTTCGTGCCAATTTGTGGGATCTGTTTTTGAATGACGACTGGCGTGTGAGTCCCGGTCTGACGCTGAATGTCGGCGTTCGGTGGGAATACAATTCGCCGTTCACTGAGCGCTACGGGCGACTGGTGAATCTGGCAATCGGACCGAACTTTTCGACGGCGTCGGCTGTGACCGGCGGAAGTCTGGTGAACCCGGATCGCGGCGCAGTGCAGCCCCGGCTGGGGTTTGCGTGGCGACCCATTGCAGCGTCTTCCATGATTGTGCGCGGGGGTTATGGGGTGTATTACAACACGTCCGTTTATCAGACCATCGCCATGCAGATGGCACAGCAGGCACCGTTTTCACGAAGCTTCAGTGTGCAGAACAGTCTGACTGCACCGCTGACTTTGGCGAATGGGTTTGATGTTACTCCGCCCGCTGTTCCGAACACATTTGGGATTGATCCGGATTTCCGTATCGGGTATGCGCAGAACTGGCAGGTTTCGGTGCAGCGTGACTTGCCGGCCTCGCTGGTAGTTACTGCGACATACCTGGGTATCAAGGGTACGCGGGAAGTGCAACAGTTCCTGCCGAATACGGTTCCGCTGGGGGCGATCAACCCATGTCAGTCGTGTCCGACCGGCTTCACTTATATGACTTCCAACGGTAACTCGACCCGGCAATCCGGCCAGTTACAAATGCGCCGCCGTTTGCATAACGGCTTCACGGCAAGTGTGGATTATACGTTCTCGAAATCGATCGACAATGCGGCGCTGGGTGCCAAAGCGCAGGGAAGTGCTGCGATTGCGCAGGACTGGCGGAATCTGAGGGGTGAACGGGGGTTGTCCGGTTTTGATCAGCGTCATGTGGTGAGTTTTCAGATGCAGTACACCACAGGGATGGGGATTGGCGGCGGCACGCTGCTCAGTGGCTGGAAGGGACGGGCTTTTAAAGAATGGACGGTGACTACGGCGATTAACGCGGGTACCGGGTTGCCGCTCACGCCTGTTTATCTGGTTGCCGTGGCGAGCACGGGTGTTACAGGCAGTATTCGTCCGGATTACACCGGGGCATCCGTTTATGATGCGCCTGCGGGCTTGTTTCTGAATCCGGCGGCTTACACGGCTCCGGCGGCGGGCAAATGGGGCAGTGCGGGGCGTAATTCCATTACCGGCCCGAGCCAGTTTACGCTCAACGGGTCATTGGGCCGGACTTTCCGGATGACAGACCGGTTCAATCTTGATTTCCGCGTGGATGCTACTAATGCGCTGAATCATGTGACCTTCCCGAACTGGAATACGACTTCGAACAGCGCTCAGTTTGGTGCGGCGAATGCGGCCAATCCGATGCGAAGTGTTCAGACTACGGTGAGGGTGAGGTTCTAAATGATGCGAACGGGTGTCTTGTTTCTTTGTGCCTCGATCGCTCTTGCACAGCAGCCTGCCGCCGCTCCTGCCAGGAATGACGACGGCGGGGTGAAATTCATCAGCACCTCGCAGCTTGTTGTTGAAACCGTCTCTGTGAAAGATCGTGGCGGGAACCCGGTGGAGGATTTGACGGCGAAGGATTTTGTGGTGACGGAAGACGGCGTTCTGCAAACGATCCGCTTCTTTGAATTTCAGAAGCTGCCGGAGGTGGTGACCACGGTAGTGCAGGCTCCGACATCCACACCGATAGTTCTGGATAAGCTTGCCGTGGCGCGCATCGCTCCGGAACAGCCGGGCACCACGCGGTACAAAGACCGCCGTTTGCTGGGTCTCTATTTCGACATGAGTGCGATGCCGGTTACGGATCAGTTGCGTGCTCTGGAAGCGGCCCGGAAGTTTATTACGAAGAACATGACTGCATCGGACCTGGTGGCGATCATGCGTTTTGCCGGCGGCAGTGTGCAAGTCCTGCAGGACTTCACCGAAGACCGGGCTAAATTGCTGGGCATTATCGAAACCCTGATCGTGGGTGAGACAGAGAACTTCGATGACACTTCGACAGAGGCTGCATCGGCTGACACCGGGGCGGCGTTTGGTCAGAATGATGGGGAGTTTAATATCTTCACGACGGACCGTCAGCTGTCTGCTTTGCAAACCGCTGTGACGATGCTGGGGACATTGAATGAAAAGAAATCGCTAATTTATTTCGCGAGCGGGTTGCGGCTGAATGGCGTGGACAACCAGGCACAGTTGCATGCAACGGTGAATTCGTCAATCCGGGCCGGCGTGTCACTCTGGCCGATTGATGCGCGTGGGTTAACTGCGCAGGCGCCCCTGGGTGATGCTACGCGTGGTTCATCCGGGGGCATCGGCATGATGAATGGTATGGGTGCTGCTGGAAGTGCGGCGGCATTCGCGCGGTCACAGGATACTTTGTGGGCGCTGGCGGCGGATACCGGGGGTAAAGCGCTGCTCGACAACAATGATCTTGCTGCGGGTGTGGTGAATGCGCAGAAGGCCACGGCGAGTTACTACGTGATTGGTTACTACACCAGCAATGAGAACCCTGACGGCAAGTTCCGGCGGGTGAAGATTTCGCTTGCCAGCGGCGTTGCGGGTGCTCTTGATTACAGGCAAGGGTATTACGCAAACAAGCAATTCGCGAAGTTCACGACTGCGGATAAAGAACGACAACTGGAAGATGCGCTGATGCTGGGCGATCCGATGACGGAACTTACTATTGCGATGGAGCTGGATTATTTTCAGCTGAATCGTGCGGAGTATTATGTTCCGCTGGTGGTGAAAATTCCAGGGAGTGAACTGGCGCTGGCGCGCAAGGGTGGGGCGGAGCGCACGCTGATCGATTTCATTGGCGAAGTGAAGGATGAATTCGGCACAACGATATCGAATGTGCGCGATAAAGTGGATATCCGGTTGAGCGATGCGACGGCGGCTGAACTGGCGAAGCGCCCGATTCAATACGACACCGGCTTCACGTTGTTGCCTGGAACTTACACTGTTAAGTTTCTTGCCCGGGATGCGGAGACGGGTCGTATCGGCACTTACATTACTAAGTTCGTCGTACCTAATTTGAATAAGGAAGAGAAGCGCATTCCCATCAGTTCGGTGGTTTTGAGCAGCCAGCGGGTGGATATGCGCGATGCGCTGTTTACGGCGGCTACGAAGGATAAAGGGCCGGTGGCGAGCCCGCTGATTCAGGACGGGCAGAAGTTGATTCCCAGTGTTACGCGTGTTTTCAGCAGGGGCCGCGAGATGTATATCTACCTGCAGGCTTATGAGCGTAATGCCACGACCATGCGGCCGCTGATTGCGTTTGTGACGTTTTATCGCGGTCAGGTGAAAGCATTTGAAACGCCTCCGTTGCCGGTGACTGAGGGGATGGACCC
The DNA here is from genome assembly GCA_025363475.1 of Terriglobia bacterium. GTDB lineage: Bacteria > Acidobacteriota > Terriglobia > Bryobacterales > Bryobacteraceae > BOG-234. The sequence goes on along the minus strand of JANYDS010000025.1, from coordinate 31,194 downwards.
GAAGTCGAAAGCGGTACCGCTGCGGTTTAGCATCGCTCTCAATCAGTTGACGCCGGGTGAATATAACTGTCAGGTGACGGTGCTTGACCCCGCCAGTCAGAAGGCGGCGTTCTGGCAGGCCCCAGTGATGTTGATTCCCTGAACTTGCGCTGACGAAAGTCCGTATGTTCAGCTGTGACAAGTCTCAGAGCTAACATTTCGGAATGGACGGTGACGGTGGTGATGTATCTTTTCGCCACAACGACTTTGGTCCAGGCATACGTGGTTCCCACCGGGTCAATGGAAGGCAATCTGCGGGTGGGCGATCACATGCTGGTTGACCGTTTGGCTTATGCAGATGCCGGCCAGGTGGGCAAGTATCTGCTGCCATACCGTGAACCGGGCCGTGGTGATATTGTGGCGTTCATCTTCCCCGAAGATATACGCCAGACTTACGTGAAACGAGTCATTGGCTTGCCCGGTGACCGGCTTCATATGCGGGACAAACAGGTATATCGCAACGGGCATTTGCTCACTGAACCTTACACGCAACATGTGTTTCCTGTGCCGGATGTTTATCGGGATGACTTTCCGCAGCCGCCTTCGGCAATGACGACTCCGCGGGGTCTTGAGATGCTCGGGAAAAACGTGGTTGATGGTGAAGTTGTGGTGCCGCCGGATACGTTGTTTGTGATGGGCGACAACCGGGATAACTCTGCGGACAGCCGTTATTGGGGTTTTGTGCCGCGCAGTCATGTGGTGGGAAAGCCGCTGCTGGTGTATTGGTCTTACGATGCGCCTACGGAAGAATTGCAGGAGTGGTCACTGGCACATGCGGTCGATGTGGCTCAGCATTTTTTAACGAAGACGCGCTGGGAGAGGACATTTCTGGTTCCCCGCAGCCGCGTGGCTGGGGAGGCGCGATGAGACGGTTCTCACAGGTTATATTCGGCTGGATTGTGCCGGGTGGGGCTGCGCTTGTTGAAAAACGGTATACGCGGTTTGCCGTTGTGTTTGTGGCGGTGACGCTGAGCGTGGTCGCCGGGATTGCTCTGGGCGGCGCTAGCGAGATGCCTGGTTCCGGGGAATTGCAGGGGCTTGATGGTGTGTCAATGCTGATGGCGCGGGCTGGTGGGGTGATCCGGTATGTTGCTGGTGCGCCTTTGCTGATTGCGAACGCTTTGGGGTATTCACACAGCTTTCTTGACGGGCGGCTTCATGAGCAGGGAACTACTTTGCTGCTGGTGGCTGGCCTGTTTAATTTGCTTGCTTTGGTTGACCCGCTGGGCGAAAGAGAGACCTCATAATGTCGCATTTTGTGTTCACACTCCTGCTTGCCGCCGTAGTGTCTGCCGGGTTGTCGGAACGGTTTGATCGTGGCGTTCAACTTTTTGCCCGGTGTCTGGTTTTCGTGGTGGGTGGTGGCTGGACTATGTTTCTCATTCACGGCTGAAGGCACCGACGAGGGAGTCGGCTGCGGGCCGGGGGGCCCGCCGTCCTAGGTTAGGGAGAAGAAGCGGCGGATGCGGCTTAGTAACTGGGTTTGGTTTTCTGCTGCTCGCAGGCGTGCTGTTTCTTCGTCCAGAATGTTGCGCACTACGGCCAGTTCCATCTGGCGGTGGACGATAATTACGGATATGTCTTCGGCCAGATCCGGCTTGGTGTCCATGATGCGCTGCAGGCCGTTCTTCTCCAGTTGGTAGCAGTCCACGCGGGTGATGGTGACGGCGCTGGCATTGCGGGCTTCACCAGTGAGCAGAGATGCCTCACCGAAGAATTCGCCCGGGCCAATTACGGCCACTTCGCGCTCCATCCGGTCACTGCCCGCGAAGGTAATGCGGACTTGGCCCGCTGTGACGAAGTACATCGAATTGCCGTCTTCACCCTGGCGCAGGATGAGTTCGCCGGGCGCGAATGAAAGCGGCTTCATGTTCGCACCCAGTTCAGAGAGACTGCCATCATCCAGCAGCCTGAAGATGGGTGTGTTGCGGAGTACGTGGACCGGATTCGTAATGGAACCGTGATCTTCGGTAACCTGCTTCATTTCGAGCAGGTGGGTGATTTCTGTGGCGGGGATACCGGCGCGTCGCAGCGAAAAATAGATGCGGTTCAAAACGCCGGAGATGACGACAGAATCACGGCCCGGTTCAGCCAGCCACACAACTGCGGAATAGTTGACGTGACCCGCAGCCAGTTCGGTGATGATGCAGGAAGGTTTTGGCTCCTCGGAAATTCCTGGAAGCGGTGATGCACGGAGCGCGGCAGTTACTGCGTCCATCAACTCCTGCGGGTTGATGGAATAGGGCATGTAAAAGGGAATGAAGCGGCGGCGCACGGGCGGAATGACCGTGAACGCCGAGCGCGTCAGATAGCTGTTGGGCAGCACGATGCGGTCCCCATCGGGCGTTTCGATTTCAGTGCTGCGCAGGCGCACGAATTTTACCCAGCCCGCGTTTTCACCTGCTTTCACGTAGTCACCCACGCGCAGGCCGCGTTCCAGTTCGAGGGCAACGCCACCTGCGATGTTGGCCAGCATGTCCTGCAGGGCAAAGCCGACTACGGCAGTGGCAACGGCAGACGTGGCGAAAATTCCGGTGAGGTTAACACCCAGACTGAACAGCAGTTTGAAGAGAATAACCGCGTAGCCCGCTACCACTGCCATTTCGATGACGAAACGGGGCAGTTTCATGCGCAGTACCGCGACGTCGAACGCGATGCCGGCCACCACCTGGAGCGCTGCCATTTCGAGCATGGACAGCGCTACCGTGTGAAGAATGTCCGATGGCAGGGTCCAGCCGATCAACCAAAGCAGAGTGAAGACGAGCGCGCCGCGGAAGCGCCCCCGGCTGCTGGGGAGCCATGTCCACAGTACAGCGGCGGAAATGAAGACTGCGGCTGCGATCCACGGTGTCATCTATTCCAGCGATTCAAGTGCGACGGCGAAGCTTTCGCGGGCGGCGTCGAGAGTTCGGGCGAGGTCAGCTTCAGTATGGGTGGCGGAAACGAAGAGGGCTTCAAACTGTGATGGCGGCAGATACATGCCGCGGTCCAGCATGGCATGAAAGAAGCGGGCGAAGAGGCGGGTGTCGCAGGTTTTGGCGGAGGCGTAATCAGTGACGGGCTGATCTGTAAAGAACCAGGTCATCATGGAACCCACGCGATTGACGGTAATATTTTCGGGTGCGCAGGCAGCCAGCCGGCCCGTGTAGCGGTTGAGTTGATCGTAGATTTCAGGGTGGGCTTGCAGGTGGCGGAGCACGGCAAGGCCCGCGCAAACTGCCAGCGGATTGCCGGACAAGGTTCCCGCCTGATAGATGGGGCCGCTGGGTGCGACGTAAGTCATGATGTCTGCCCGTCCGCCATAGGCCGCGATGGGGAGGCCGCCGCCGATGATCTTGCCCAGAGTGGTGAGGTCAGGCTTGATGCCGTACAGCTGCTGGGCGCCGCCGGGAGCGACGCGAAAGCCCGTCATTACTTCATCGAAGATCAGCAGCGCTTCGTTGCGTGTGGCGATGTCGCGCAGCGCTTCCAGATAGCCGGGGTTGGGTGGAATGCAGCCCATGTTGCCGCATACCGGCTCCACGATGATGGCGGCGATTTTGTCGCGGTGTTCGCGAAACGCCTGCTCTACCGCATCGACATCGTTATACGGAATGGCGATGGTGGTGTCGCTGAAAGCTTTGGGGACGCCTGGGGAATCCGGCAGGCCCAGCGTTGCGACGCCGGAGCCGGCCTTGACGAGCAGAGAATCCACGTGGCCGTGGTAACAACCCTCGAATTTTACGATCAAGTCGCGGTTGGTGAAGCCGCGTGCCACGCGCAGGGCACTCATGGTGGCTTCGGTTCCGGAACTGACCAGGCGCACCATTTCCATGGAGGGGAAGATCTGGCGGACGGTTTCGGCCAGGTCAATTTCTTCTTCGGTGGGGGCACCGAAACTGGTGCCGCGCGAAAGGGCGTGGCTCACTGCGTCCACTACGCCGGGAAAGCGGTGGCCGAGGATGAGGGGCCCCCAGGACCCGATGTAGTCAATGTATTCGTTGTCGTCCGCATCGAAAATGTGCGACTTTTCGCCGTGCGTGATGAAGGGCGGGGTGCCGCCAACACTGCGGTAGGCGCGGACGGGGGAATTGACGCCGCCGGGAATGGTGAGCCTGGCGCGGTCGAAGAGTTGTTGTGAGCGGGAGTGGTTCACGGTATATTTCACGATACTTCAGAGGGCTGTGATGTTGGGCCGGGCCAGGCGGGCTGGTGGCGGCGGGTGGGGGTCACTATAATGAAAGCTTCATTGATGATAACTTTCCGAAGGTCTGCCGCGACCTTGCTTTTCTTACTTCTGCTGGTGGTGACCGGGTGCAGAAGCGGGTCTTCCCCTGACGTGGCTTCAACCGTGAATGGCAGGCCCATTTACTATGCTGATGTCGATAAAGCCTATAAATCACAGTTCCCCGGCAAGGTGGAGGGCGAGAGTGAAGATCAGGTTCAGTTGCGTCGGCTGGAGATTCTGCGGTCGCTGATCGACAACGAACTGATGTTGCAGCGGGCGGAAAAAGAAGGTCTGGTTGCCACTGATGCTGATGTGGAAGCGCGTCTCAACGAGCTGAAAGCTCCCTATACAAAGGAAGAGTTTGAGAAACAGCTGCATGAATGGGGCCTGAAGGCGGAGGAACTGAAGGCGCGCATCCGCCGGGATGAGAGCGTGAAGAAGCTCTTCAATAAAGACATTACATCGAAGATCAATATCACCGACGCTGACGTGGCCAGTTTCTATAAGGCCAACCGGGGCAGTTTCAATTTGCCGGAGCCGCAGGTTCATATGGCGCAGATTCTAGTGACCAGTCAGCAGGACCCGAATGTCCATAACCTGAAGAACGATAAAGCCAAGAACGAGGAAGAAGCCAAGCGCAAGGTGCAGGCGTTGGAATCGCGGCTGCGGCAGGGTGAGGATTTCGGCATGGTGGCGCAGAACTATTCGGAAGACCCGGCTACTACGCCGAATGGCGGGGATCTGGGCTTTTTGCCGGAATCATCGATGGATAAGACCAGTCCGGAATTGCGGAAGATGGTGCTGTCACTTGCGCCGGGGCAGATGTCTCCGGTGATTCATACGCCTGAGGGGTATCGTATTCTGAAGATGATTACGAAGGAGCCTGCGGGCCAGCGTGATCAGAGCGATCCGCGCGTGCAGCAGTCCATCCGTGAGACGCTGCTGGGGCGCAAGGATCAGTTGCTCAAGACGGCTTATTACGAGACGGCTCGCAATGAGGCGAAGGTGGTGAACAACATGTCGAAGACTGTGTTCGCTGAAGCGGCCAAGTCCGGCAAGTAGTTGGTGGTTAGGGCAAAATGGGACAGGCCCGAAGTTTCGCAAGATCGGCGAAATTCGCAGCGCAGTCCCGTTTTGCGGGGTAGATCATTGGTTGAGAAACTTCAGCAGTTCGCGGTTAAACACTTCGGGGACTTCGATGTGAGGCACGTGGCCGGCACCGGGGATTAAATCAAGCTGTGCGCCTGGAATGGTATCGACGATGTGCTTTGCCTGTTCGGGGAAGTTGGGACCGTCTTTGTCGCCACCGAGAACCAGCGTTTTGGCTTTGATGTGCGCCCAGTCGTAAACTACGGGGTCAAAATATAACATCTGCCGGAGCAGGGTACGCACCATGGCGTATCTGGGCCAGTCGGAACTGAGCGAGGGCGCGTACATGATGCGGGCGAACTCTTCGAATTCGGGCTTCCAGGGGCTGGTGGCGAAATAGCGGCGGATGGTGTTGTAGGCGTCCGCGAAGACTTCATCGTGCGACTGCGCCAGTAAGGCTTTGTAGGCGTCATCGGCGCGCTGCCAGTGGGAATCCCAGCGGGCGTCGGTAAGGCCGATGGGGTTGTAGATCACCAGCTTTTCGGTGATTTCCGGGTAAGACGACGCAAAGCGCGCGGCCAACATTCCGCCCATCGAGTGGCCTACTATATAGGCTTTACTGATTCCCAGGGACTGCAGAATGCTGCGCGAATTGAACGCCATATCGTGAAAGTTATAGGGGATGACAGGTTTCGACGAGCGACCGTAACCGATCTGATCGGGTACGATCACGCGGTAACCTGCATTGCGGAGCGCTTCAATGGGACCGGCAAAATAGAAGCCGCCGAAGTTCATACCATGGAACAGCACTACGGTGTGGCCGTTGGGTTTGCCTGCTGCCGGAACGTCCATGTAGGCCATGTTGACGTCCTGCCCGTAGAGCGTCATGCGGAGGTAGGAAACGGGGAAGGGATAGGCAACTTCCTCATAGGTGATGCTGCCCGCTTTGAGGTCAGTGGGGGCTTTCGGGACTGTGTAGGCAGGAGTCTGGCTTTGGGCGGCGGCGGCAGTCACGAGGACTGCGGTAAGGAAAATACGATTGAGCATGATGGATAGGGAAGTGAACTATTTGACGCCGTCGCGGTGTTCGGAATACTGGATCTGGGGAGCATTCAGTTTGATCGCGATGGTTTGTGCGGGCTGCGTTAGCTGGTAGGTTTCACCAAATGTTTGATAAAGCTTGGCGATTACCTGAATGGTGACTTCGCCCATGGGAATTGAAGGAACTTTGACCGTGCCATCCTGATTGGTTTTGGTTTCCCAGGAGGTGCGGTTTTTCTTCATCTTTACCGGGTTCAGGCCGTGCTTGAAATGGATGATGACGCTGGCGCGGTCAATGGGCTTGCCGGTGGATGCCGAGAGCACCTGAACGGTGAGGACCGTTCCGTCTTCCGCCTTCAGGGGACCTGTGAGGAAGGAAACGGAGCAGAGCAGCAGAGCAGTGAGCAGGAGCGTTCGCATCAGTTCTTATTATGCGGTATCGGGGATCAGGAACTGCTGCGGAGATCCGGCTGCCGCTGTCACGGCTTCGGCGGCGAGGTAGCCGCTGCGCACTGCGCCTTCCATGGTGGCGGGCCAGCCTGAGCGCGTCCAGTCGCCTGCGAGGAAGAGGTTGTTGAACGGAGTTGCGGCGACGGGCCTGAGCGCTTCGAGACCAGGTTTGGCTGAGAATGTCGCGCGGATTTCCTTGATGACTTGAGCCTTTTCGAGCTTGGCTTCGCGGACTGTGGGGAAGAAGTCTGCGAGTTCACGCACGGCGAGGTCGATCACCTCGTTACGTGGCATTTCGGTGAGGGTTCGCGACGCGCTGACTACCAGCTGGACGTAGCGGCCTTCACTCTTGTTGAACATCCACTGGATGGTGCGGTCGAGCAGGGTGGCGTGGGCCAGGGTGGTGATGGGGCGGTCAAACCACAGGTGGATGCCGGTGATGGGGGAGTGGGTGAATTCATCCCATTGCACCGGTAGCTCAGGCAGCAGGGGGCGCAGACGTTCTGAGGGCAGGGAAGACACGTAGTAGTCGGCTTCGTGCCGTTCGGTGGCGGTGTTGATGGCGGTGATTCGGTTGTTTGTGGTTTCGATGCTGGTGATGGCGTCGCGGTGGTGGATGGTGATGTTACCTGTGCGGGTGAGGGCCTGTTCGTCGTAGAGTTCGCGCAGGGGGACGTCGGGAATTCCCATTTCGTAGGAATCGGCGCGGGCAATCATGCCGAGCCAGAAGACCTGGAAGCCGTGTGCGGCGGCCATGCGGTCCAGGTCTTCGTTGATGGCGCTGACCAGGATGGGATGCCAGTAGCGGGCGATGGCGGATTGGGGCTGGCGTTTTTCGCGCAGCCAGTCGGCCATGCTGATGCTTTCGAGGTCAGGGCGGTTGCGTTCGCGGGGGATGGCGCGGATGGCTCGGGCGATGGCGAATTTGTCGGACCAGGTGAGGAATTTTAGCCCGAGGAAGGAACCGGCAAAGTGGTTGGGGGCGGGGAGGATGCCGCGCTTCAGCGTCGATGTGCGCCCGCCGGGTTCGATGAAATGGAATTCGCGGTGGAAGCGGATTTTATCTGCGACGCCGAGGCGGCTGTAGAGATCGAGCAGGTTGCTGCAGCATTTGATGAGGACGTGCTGGCAATTGTCGATGACTTCGGTATTTTCGCCGCCTGCGGGCCAGGAGGTAGCGCGTCCGCCGAGGAAGTTGCGGGATTCGTAGAGGTGAACTTCGAAGCCGGAGGCGGCGAGGGCGGTGGAGGCGGCAATGCCGGCGAGGCCGCCTCCGAGGACGGCTACTGTTGGCATGGCGCTGGGACCGTTGGCAGCAAGTATTCAGTATGCAATGGGACGCTCGTCTGGGCGTTGATATACCTGATACAACCAGCCTCGGACGCGAGTTACTTTACACTTAGTGATTCGAAGGCAGTCAAGCCTGTTCCGTCGCGGAACTCTTTTTGCTCGCAACGCACGATCTCCCCCGGCTGAAACTGCCACGTTTCACCATCTGGCACATGACCAACAATGCGGCAGGTGTCTTCGAAAAGACGCTCTGCCACCGCCGGACGCCAGTACTTAGTGCCTTCGTCGAGAAGCTGTACGAGGATCGTGAGTTGCTCTTGTGGCATGGCGATTTCGCCTGGTTGTGTCAAATCTATCAACGCCCTGTTTGCCACCGGCACCGCGCGGAGTCTTCGCACGGCACCGTTGCCCAACTGGCCGCTATCCCTTCTCAATTGCCGCGATGCGCTGTTCGTGGGCTTCGACTATGCGCGCGAGGGTTCGGATGGAAGTTGCGTCCTGATTGGTCACCTCTACCAGCTTCAAGATAGCTTCCGTCAATTTGTCGATCTGGGAATCATGCGCCGCTGCTGAATGGCTCAGTAGTTCCAGATTCATCGTCAGCGCGTCCAGCCGCTCGTCGATGTTTCTCTTGCCGTTGGTCTCTGGCATATAGCTTTATTTTGTCACGAGCGCGGCTCGGAGTTCCCCGGTTTGTTTCAGGACGTTCAACTGCGCTCGCGCGGCGCTGAACCGGGCATCGTAAAACGCAATCCATTTTTCGCTTTCTGTCGACCGCGATTCTTCAATTTGTGCCAGGGATGCCCGTCCTTCATTCATCTGTTCGAGCAGAACAGAAAGCTGGGAACGGGTCAGATCGAGGTCCGCCTGCGCCAGTTGTTTCGCAATCTCAGCCTTCTGAATTTCCTGATAGCTCTGGTGCACATCCAGCGCGATCCGGCTGCGCGCGGCCTGCATTTCTGTGCTGATGTGGCGCTGGTCCGTTTCTGACTGCGAGATCGCTGTGCGGGTGGCGGAATCGGTAAACAGGGGCAACTGAATCGACGCGCCGATCTGGCCGTTGTTGCGCTGGAATGAATTGAAATACTGATCGTAGTGGCTGTACTTCGTGAGCAGCGCATACTGCGCCACCAGATCCACCTGCGGCAAACGCCGGGACTTACTACCTTTGATCTCCAGTGTCTTGGCCGAATAGCCGGATTCCAGACTCTTCAGCTCTTTACTGTTGGCAAGGGCGGCCTGTACAGCAACCTCCTCAGTCTGCGGAATGGCTGGTTGCGTGAACTCTTCTTCGGCGGGCTGAACCAGGTCTCCTGCGGGAAAGCCAAGCGTCACGCCCAAACTGCGCGAGGCGTAATCGCGGTCGCTGTCGAGCGTCAGGGAACGCTGTTTGGAACGCAGCAGATTCACATTTGCCTGCTGCGCGGCGAGTGGCAGTTCGCGCCCTTCCAGCACACGCGCCTGCACAGTCTGCAGAAGTTTTTCCAGGCTCCCGGTCTGCTTCTTAGCCGCATCCGCGAGCTGTCGTGAACGGGCCAGATCCAGATAGAGCGAAGCCACGCGATATGCGATGTCGTCGCTCTTGCCCGCAGCAGTAAACGTGGCACCGCGCGCTTCTTCGCGAGCCTGCGCCACAGCCCAGGTCTGAGGTCGGTTGTAAAGATACTGGTTCGCCCGCGCCTGAAACACTGCCGGGGCAGAACCTTCGATACTCAAAGGGAAGCCGGTGCTGTAGGCGAGGCCGCTGCCCACGCCGAAGCGGGGCCGGAAGTGGCTGCCGGCGGCATCAACGCTCAGCGACGCCTTCAGTTCATCAAGGCGTGCCATCACGGTATCCGGGCTCTGGGCAATCGCCTGTGCAACCGCCTGTTTCAACGTGAGGGTATGGATTTCCGCGCGCGCACTCAGGGCGGCGACGAACAGCAGCAGACAAATGCGCATAGTTTATTCTCTCCGCAACGCTTCTATTCGTAGCGGAGGGCTTCGGTCGGATTCAGTTTGGAGGCCCGGCTGGCCGGCAACATTCCGAAGATCAGGCCCACCAGACTTGACACCGTAAAGGCTATGGCCACTGACCAGAACGAAATGGGAATGTGGATATTATCGACGAAGAACTGCACGCTGAACGGCACAGCCACTCCTGCCACGATGCCGATCATGCCGCCGCCCAGGCTGATGAGAACGGCTTCAATCAGGAACTGCATGAGGATATCGCGGCGTGAGGCACCTACAGCCATGCGTACGCCAATTTCGCGTGTTCGCTCGGTGACCGTTACCAGCATGATGTTCATGATGCCGATACCCGAAATTACCAGTGAGATGGCAGAGACCAGCACCAGCACCAGGCTCAGGATTTGCGAAATGCTCTTGGCTGCGTTGAGAATGCCGGTCAGGTTTTCCGCCTTGTATGCAGCGCCGGCACGATGGCGGCTTTCGAGAATTTCTTTCACGTGGCCGGTGACAGATTCCACATCACGCGGTTCCCGCACCTGCACGTAGAGCGGGTCAATGCGTTCCACCGGAGTGAAATACTGCTGCACCGTGATGGGAATGACTACGGTTTCGGCAACCAGTTCGGACTGGCCGAAGCTTTCCACCTTCTCTTTGAAAGTCCCAATCACGGTGAACTGCAGGCCGTGAATTTTGATCAGCTGCCCTACTGCGCCCTGCTGGCTGCCGTAGAGGCGTTTCGCGAGTTTCTCCGTCATCAGCGCCACTTTCTGGCGCAGACTCACGTCGCTGGCATCAAGGAAACGGCCAGACAGCACCACCAGATTGCGCACGGGTTTATAATACTCATCGGACCCGATGACCAGGAGCCGCTCCTGTTTGCCATTGATAAACATGGCGTCGTACGTACTTTCAATACCGGTGGCGGCTATGATTCGTTCCGAGAGCTGTTCCCGGATCGCCAGTACATCGCTGGTCTTGATGAAGTCAGCATGGACCTCAGCGGAAGATTGCTGAGTTCCAATCTCATAAGAGGCGAAGATCATGTTCGATCCCACGCCTTCAATCTGTTCGAGGATGTAGGTCTGGCTGGTGAGAGAGATGGTGACGACGAGGATGACAGAGGCGGTACCGATCACCATGCCCAGGCCGGTGAGGAGTGACCGGACGGGGTTCTGACGAAGTGCCTGAAGGCTGAAGCTCAGTGCCTCGCCGAACCGCATGTGTTTAGGCGCCTTCCGCTTTTTTCAGAAGCCGGAGAGCTTCGGCGCGGGAGGGGTCTTCGGGAGTCAGGCTCGAAGCGTCTATGTACTGCTTCAAGAGCTTGCGGGCCTGATCCAGGTTGCGTTTGGTTGCAATGTAAACCTCGGCTCGCACATACAAAATACGGGCTGAAAAGGGTTCGATGTTTTGTGCCGTTTGAAAGGCCTGTTCACTCTCATCAAAGCGCCCGTGGCGGGCAAGAAACTTCGCCAGGTCAAGATGCAGACCCACCCGTTTGGGTGACAGTTCTATGGCACGCCGCAGACGGGCTTCGGCCTGGTTGAACTGGTTGAGGTGTTCATGAAGACGCGCTTCGGCGAACTGGCGCTCCGAAGGGTCGCAGGTTTCGATCAGAGGCAGCAGGGTGTGCGCTTTGTCGATGCCACCGCCGACGATTCCCGGGGCTTCAACGTAATACGAAAACAGATCGTTGACGGCCTCGCAGTTATGCGGATCCAGCTTTACTGCCCGTTCAAATGCTTCGCGGGTTTTGCCTGCGAGGCCCATGGCTGTCAGGGCGAATGATGTTTCTGCACGCCGTCCGTACGCTCGCCCCAGCCAGGTCTGAATCATGGAATCGTTCGGAGCCACAGCGGCGGCGCTTTCGAACGCCTCGCTGGCCTTTTTAAAATTCGACAGCATGTAGTGGCTCTGGCCCAGCAGTTCCAGGTTCTTTGCAGTACGGGGCATGTGTTCGAGAGACGAGATGGCACCGGCATAGTCCGTACGCTCATAAAGCGACAGGGGTTGAACCTGACCTGATACCTGTGCTGGTGCGGACGCATTTAATACCGCAGCCACAAACAAAATAGTTACAGGTAATGGCATATTTCAGTCTATGTGATGAGTACGAACCCGCTTTCGTTTCAGATTCGGTCTGATCGCCGGCTGAACATGTGAAAGACTTCTGAAACGGCGAGCCATAAATTGACAAGCCCCACGCCGCTGACAGCACCGCGCAACCAGGGGTTCACCCACAGGGTATGCCATGGCAGTTGAAACGGGCCTTTAATTATCCATGAGAAATAATTTCGGTTCCAGCTTGCAGTCCAAGGATAGACCAGCAGGAACAGACCGAGTTCAAAGCAAAAAATTACTAACAGGACCGAAGTCAGCCGGTGAAACCATGTGACTGATTTTGGTAGTGCCGCAGGGGCTTGTACAGCCGGTGCATTTTCCGTTTCAGGGAATTCGCTCATAGAGCCGCGAACATCTCCAACTGGCGGTCCTGCGGCAGAGGCGAGAACAGAGTGTTGCGGCGAACGGATTCAAAGCTGAAGCGGTGGAGGGGCGTGGGTCCGTGCGCTTCGATCGCGGCAAGATGCTCCGGGGTCTGATAGCCCTTGTGGCTGGCCAGGCCATATTCCGGATAGAACTTGTGCCATTCGCACATCATTTTGTCGCGATAGACCTTGGCGATGATGGAAGCGGCGGCGATTGCATGGCAACGTTCATCGCCCTGAATGAGGGGTTGCTGCGGGACGGCCAGATCAAGCGGGACAGCATCGACGAGAACGAAATCCGCTGCGGGGATGAGCTGGATAACCGCGTTTTTCATGGCAAGGCGGGAGGCCTGGTAGATATTTATGCGGTCGATTGTAGCAGCATCAACAGCGGTGATGGCCCAGGCGACGGCGCGCTCACGAATCCGTTCGGCAAGAATTTCGCGCTGTTCGGGTTCGATCTGCTTGCTGTCATTCAGGCCCCGGATGGGTGCATCGGGAGAAAGGATAACTGCGGCGGCCACTACAGCACCAAAAAGCGAACCACGCCCCACTTCATCAGCGCCCGCAATGTTGCGGAAGCCACGGGAACGCAGTTCGCTTTCGAGGTTGCCCTGACATTTCCACTTGCTGTCTGGACGGGCGGCGCGGGCCATTAGGTCGCCCCGGAAAAGTGCTTAGGTCCGTTCCTTGAGACGGGCCGCTTTACCCTTGAGGCCGCGCAGGTAGAACAGTTTGGCGCGGCGGACTTTGCCGGTGCGCACGATGTCGATGTGATCGATGATCGTGGCATTGGTGGGGAAAATACGTTCGACGCCCTGGCCAAAGCTGATCTTGCGGACGGTGAAAGTTTCACCGAGATCCTTGTTATTGCGGGCGATGACGGTACCTTCAAAGATCTGGATGCGCTCTTTGTCGCCTTCCTTGATCTTCACGTGAACCTTAACGGTGTCGCCGGGTTTGAAAACGAGCTTATCGGCGCGGCGGTTCTTATCGACAAATTTTTGTAACAGTGCGTTCTGCATTGGGGAACCTTTGGCGGTCTGGTCCCAGGATTCAAATGGATATCTGAATACAGGAGCTCGTCCGTGAGAGTTAATCCCCTATGATACTACAGAACGGGTGACTTTTGGTTTTTTGGCGGGTATCAAAGCGGAGAGAGGACCGGGTTAGTGACCCGGCCCTGTTCGGTTTTAGATGCTACAGCCGGGGTGGCCGCAATTGCAGGAGATCTCGGTTGTATCAGCTGCATCTTTACAACTCTGACTACAGTGTTTGTCGTCCGGCCGGACAGGGCATTTGCAGGCGGGATGGGCGCATTTTTTTGTTTCTGTCATGTTACCTCGGGGTTTCGGCGAGCACGTGTGCAGCCAATCACCCAGGAAGGCGACGAGGGCGTCGGCTGCAGGCCGGGGGGCCCGCCATAAGCGCAAGACTAAATGCGGGTTGCGGGCCGACCGGCGGTACCCAGCATCTGGATCAGACGTTCGATCAAATCCTGCGCGATATCAGCGTGGAGCGTGATGCTGCGATTTACCTGTTCCACCAGAATGCCGTCCCAGAGACGCACCAGTTCGGGTTGTTTATCCGGAGTGTAGAGGCGACCGAGGCCGACCAGACCCTTCACGGTGTCCCTGAGATTCATGGCGTCTTTTTCCGTTGCGGTGGTGCCGTGGATTTCCGTGCGCAGGCCGGCTGCGAAATCGGCCTGAAACCAGGTGTCGTCAAGGCCGCGCAGAATTTGGGAAAAATCAATGCCTGTGTTTGTCTTCGGGATGTTATTGGCAAGGAAGCCGGCAGCGCCCTGGGAATAGCCCCACAGCTGGCTGCTTTCTTCGACAGCTTTCAAATGCGCAAGCAGCGGCTGCGCCGCGGTATGTTTGCCTGAGGTCCATTCATCGAGGGCGGCTTTGATGGCGTGAATCTCGCCCGCCACTGCGAGCGAAGGGTCAAGAATGCACAAGCCGTTCGTACCCTGGCTGATGATCTTATACTTCCCGTGGCGGATGACGATGCCGCTTTTCAGCATTGCTTCGTTGACGTGGAAGTTACCGCGAGCCAGTAAGACTGACCCCTCAAGCGCTTCCGCGTAGAGCAGTTCGCGTACATCGCGACGCGGATCGAACCCGCTTTCCTGGGCAAATTTGTCAATCTGCGGTAATTTTTGCGCTGCCACCATCTGGCGGTAGAAGGCAGTGGTTTTGAGCAGATCCATGCGCGCGCCTACCAGTGAAGTGGTGCCCGGTGGCACCATCTTTTCCAGCACGTTGTCCACGCGGGGCGCGGCTGCCAGACATGACGCTGTGAAGACGATAATCGCGAATCGGATCAGAAAGTTCTCCTGTTAAAACGCCAGACGCCTGCGCTCAGCACGACTGCGCCGAAGATTGCCGTGCTCCATACCGGCATCCAGCTTTCCACCGGCTGATTCAGAATCAGGTGGCGGATGATGATGCTGATGTCGGACGTTTTCGGCAACACGTAATAGAGTCCGCGTAAAACATTGCGTGACCACTCTGAATCCAGCAGCTTTTCGAGCTGGGCTTTCTGAGCCAGAATCGGTGTCACGATCATGATGGCGAAAGTGGCCATGATTCCTACGGCGGCACTGTCCCAAAGGACGCCGACCAGCACCAGAACCGATAGCAGCACGGCGAAAATAAAGATTGTGCAAAGGCTGGAAAGCAGAAAGCCTGTACCCCAGATGCTGGTCTTGACGCCGAAGATGATCCACGATCCGGCGACCAGATAGATGATGTTCGCTGCAACCACCAGAACGTTGCCGGCATAGCGGCCGAGAAGAAGATGCGTGCGCGAAACGGGTTTGGAAAGCAGCAGTTCGATGCGCCCCGGTTCGAACATGGCCGAGACTAAGCCAGCCGAAGCGAAGACCGAAAGCGCCATCCCGGCGAAGTACATCACCATGGCGATCACGCTTTGGGTTTGGACCACCAGACCCTGAACGTCTGCGCCGCGGACAGTGTTGCCGAAGATGGTCACGGTGGCGAGTGCACCCGCGATGACGTCGATCCGCATGATGAACATGAGGAACAGCAGCAGGGCAGTGCAGCAGCCGAAAAAACCAAAGAAGATGCGGCGGGCGAAGGCCTCCCGGAAGGTGTCGCGAATTAAGGCGAGTGTGGCGTTCATTGCGTTTGCACCGTCTTCATGAATACTTCTTCCAGTGTGCTGCGGCTTTGTCCGAGTGCTTCAATTTCGCAGCCCGCGCTGCGCAACTGGTCAATGGCTCGATTGGCCTCTTCACGGGTGTCAAAGAGCAGGGAGAGGTTGCCGTCGCTGGCGGCAAATGATTTTGCTTTGGCCCGCAGTTCCGTTTCCAGTGGTTCGGGGACCGAGGCGCTTTCGAGCCGATAGCCACTGCCGCTGGTAAGTTCCTGGACTGTGCCGGTGAGGGCGAGTTTGCCTTTCTGGATAATGGCAACCTCACGGCAGAAAAGCTCAACCTCGGCGAGCAGGTGCGAATTCAGGAATATTGTGACTCCCTTTTGTTCGAGGGCCTGGAGGACGTCGCGAATCTGTTTGCGCCCCACGGGGTCAACACCGTCGCTCGGTTCATCCAGCACCAGCAATTTTGGTGAGTGGATGAGAGCCTGCGCCAGGCCGACGCGCTGCAGCATGCCTTTGGAATATTTGCCCAGGCGCAGATTGTGGGCGCGTTCATCCAGACCTACCAGATTGAGCAGTTCCGGGATGCGTTTGCGCCGGCTGGCGGAATCCATACCGGAAAGTGCGCCGTAGAAATCCAGCATGCCGACGCCGGTCATGTACGTGGGGAACCGGTGGTTTTCGGGAAGGTAACCGATGGGGCGGCGGGATTCCGTTTCCTGGGCATTTCGCCCGAAGACCATGGCCCGGCCAGCCGTGGGCAGCGCACAACTGAGCAGCATTTTGACGAAGGTTGTTTTCCCCGCGCCGTTTGGCCCCAGCAGCCCGTAAGTGGAGCCGATGGGAACGCGCAGGGAAACGTTGTCTACCGCCGTAAGTTCCCGGCCTGACCAGCGGGAGCGGAAGATTTTAGTCAGGCCTTCAGTTTCAATTGCGTAGCCGGGCATTCGTAACAAGGATAACGAGAATCTGCACACATTGGTTCGGATCATACACATTGCTTTACACTGTCCCCAGTGGGGAAGCTGGCTCTTGTTGCGCTGCTGGGGTCGGCGATCCTGTGTGGTCAGGTCACCGATGCCCGGTATTCAAAGCTCGCGCGGGGAATTAACCTTACGCGCTGGTTTCAATATGGGGGCCAGCAGAAAATCACTGCGTCGGACCGTGATTTGCTGCGTAAGTCGGGTTTCAGCGGGGTCAGAATCGCTGTTGCGCCACAATATTTGCTCTCAAAATGGGGTTCTGAGCAGGAAATTGGGCGCAACCTTGCGGATCTTGATACGGGCCTTGATCTTTTTCTTGGCGCTGGCATGTCCGTTACTCTCGACTTCCAGGCCGATACTGAATACCTTGATTACTATCTGTCGAATCCGCTGGCGCCCGCTGAATTAGTAGAAACGTGGCGGATGCTGGCAACCCGCTATTCTTCCCGCGACCCCGAGTTGCTTTTCTTCGAAATCATGAATGAGCCGGACAGCCGGTTCACTCAGGCGGTTTGGGATATCGAGCAGAAGAAAGCACTTGCGGCGATCCGGGAGAAAGCTCCGAACCATACTGTTCTGCTGGCACCTGTGAACTGGAGCGGGCTGGATCCGCTGCTGCAAATGACTCCCTATGAGGACCCGAATGTCATTTACGTGGTTCACTATTACACGCCATCGATTTTTACTCATCAGGGTGCGACGTGGGCCGGTGCTCCTCCCGGTGTTGCCGAACTTCGCGATGTACCGTGGCCATCATTTCTGACGCCTGGCGTGCTCCTCAGCCAATATCGCGATGACGATTGGGATGGTGCCCGCATGGAATGGGACATGGGTTTGATCTCGGACTGGCAACGGCAATGGAAAGTCCGTGTAATCGTTAATGAATTCGGCGTCTATAAACCGAACAGTCCGCCTGATTCCCGCGCCCGGTGGCTCCACGACATGCGCACGGCAATTGAGGGGGAACACCTGGGCTGGGCGATGTGGGATTATGCCGGCGGCTTCGATTTACTGGTCGCGCCGGATGGTGAGCGGGAGGCCGATCCGGCGATTCTTGCAGCCCTCGGCCTTGCGCCGTGGACAGAAGATGAAGCGCTGCGCCTGACGCCGGTCCCCGTAATCGGCGGGCCGAGGAGCGTGCAGATCGGAGTTCAGCCAGAGACCAAAGGCTATGCGGAGGGGATTCTGGCTGTCGATGTCAACGCGGATGGTCTGCCTGATCTGGTGATCACTCCCATCACCTGGCCCGACCTTACGGACCAGCCCGTACAATTATTCGTCAACTCTGGCGACGGCGTGATGCGGCCGGTTCCATTTGACGGCCCACCCCCGGTGCAGAAACTGGCGAGTTCTATTCTTGCGGGGAGGTTTGACCGTTCCGGCTGGGCGGGGCTCTTCTTTCCTGATCGCGGGACAACTGACGGGCCGGGGGCGCAGAACGGCCTCGCTCTGCCAGTGGAAGGCGGCAAGATGCGCAATGCCACCACCAATCTGCCGCAGCGGCTGGCCAAGACTGACGGTGCTGCTGTGGGCGACGTGGATGGCGATGGCATCGACGACATTGTGGTGTTCGAGCCGGTTCCGCGGCTGTTGCGAAACGACGGTACCGGCCATTTTGCTTTCGATGACACTGCATTTTCCGGGGTCACGGATGCCTTTCGTTGCGGCGTATTTGCGGGAACCAGCCTGGTGGCTTTTGGCGCGGAAGGCGGCCGGGTGTTCGTGAATGATGGCAAAGGACACTTCCGGGCAGAGGGTCTTCTGCTGGCACCACCGGGGAGCGGGGGCGCGGCTACCGGAGGTTGTGCGGTGGCAACAGAACTGAACGGCGATAGTCCTCCCGATGTGGTAGTTGCTTATAAGAATGACCTGATCCAGGTCTGGATCAACAATGGGGATGGCACGTTTCGCAACGAGACTGCGGCGCGGATGGGCTCTCTTCCTGTTTCCAGCGGAGGAATCCGGCGGCTTGCGATTTTAGGAAAAATTCTTTTGATTACACGAACCGGCGATGGGCCACTGCTGCGGGTGGATCGGGGAAGAGGCGTTTATGCGGACCCCGGTGTTCACCTTCCGCCTGATCTGTGGGTGGTCGCGCCTGGCGATTTCAACCGTGATGGTTATCTGGATCTGATGTTCGGACAAGGTGGAACGGCGCCGGTGGTTGCGCGTTTTGGCAACGCGCCGCTGTAGACGTTAGTTGCGTGTTCCCGGCGCTTCCGAACGCCCGGCGAGGGGCTGGATCAGGGTACCGCCACAAACTGCAACCCCTGTGCGTACAAGAGCTTGCAGGAAATTGTTCAACATAGCGTAGAGCACTTGCTCCGTCATGGCCTGCTTGCCCGGAAGCCGGAACGAAGCCGGGAGTTCCTTGGCGATTCGCAGCCGCAAACCGTTGGTCATATTGCGCCCTGCGCGATCACGTTTATTGGCAACACTGAGCGGTGTTTGCATCACGCCACCCGTGCGACCGTCCACATAAAACTGACAGCGGGAGAACCAGCCGAGGTTCGCCGGGTCCGCTGCATCGAAGAGCAAAAGCGGTGTATCACGCTGTTCCGCGGTAAGTTCCACCAGCATACTGCGCGGAGATTCCCGCAGTTTCGACACAAACCCGGCCTGTTCGGCGA
Organism: Terriglobia bacterium; assembly: GCA_025363475.1. Classification (GTDB taxonomy): domain Bacteria; phylum Acidobacteriota; class Terriglobia; order Bryobacterales; family Bryobacteraceae; genus BOG-234. The sequence continues at coordinate 11,903 of JANYDS010000025.1, read as the reverse complement.
CGGCCGTTACCGTTGAAGGATCAATTTCAAGGAGGATCAGTTTGTGAGGGCCAGCCTGTAGTACTTGCATTCAGATCAGTCTCAAATCAGGATAGCGGGTTTAGTCAGGTTGCGTCGGATTGAATTTAGCGGACAAAAATACTAGTACCAATTGCTTTAGGTAATCAATATCTACTACAGTAAAGTCTTGGAACAACGCCGGGCACAACGGTACAAGTTGCAGTTACCCCTGCACATCATTCACTTGGGCGAAGAACGCGTCGACCGGGTAGAAAAGACCCGTGACATTAGTTCCGGCGGTGTTTGCTTCCTTTCCCCTACTGATGTTGGTGTCGGCGAAAAGATTGAGTATCTGATTACTCTCTCTGGCAGCACGCCCCCTGTCCGAATCCGCTGCCTGGGTAAAGTGCTGCGAAGCCAGCAGCCTGAGGCTACCGAATCCTTTGAAGTTGCGGTGACGATGGAACGTTATCAGTTCGTTCGTGCCGAAGAAATGGCCGCGATGGCCATTCCCGTTTAGGCATCCCGCTTTAAGCTCGTCGCAGGCTCTGAATCATTGACGCAGGGCGAAGGTGAACAGCGAGTTACCTGCGGCCACTGAAACGAACTGCTTCCCATTTACCGCATAACTCATAGCTCCGGAAGCCACACTGCCGCCCACGGCTGCCTTCCAGAGTGGCGCACCGGTGCGGGCGTCCAGGGCAAAAAAATAACCCTCTCGTCCGCCGCTGAAGAGCAGGTTTGAAGCCGTTGTGAGGATGCCCGCATCCGTGACATCGCTCATCTTGAATTCCCACTTCTTCTCGCCGGTCCGCGGGTCGATCGCGAGGACGGCTCCGTAGCCCTCCTGTTCTTTGCGGAAATTCTGGGCCGAGCGAGCAAATGGCACCGGGGAGCGCGGCAGGCCACCGGCGTAACGACGTCCCTCTTTGTATTCGTCGTCATCAGTCTTGACGTAGATGGAGGAATAGTTCACCCAGGCAGGAATGTAGAAGAGGCCGGTGCCGGGGCTGAAGGAAGGTGAATACCAGTTGGTGCCTCCCTGATTGCCCGGGTAGATCAAGGTGCCTTGAGTAGTCGGGGTCTTGCCCGGAATACGCATCGGGCGACCCTTCTCATCAAAGCCCTTCATCCAGTTCACTTCGACAAATGGTGTACCCGCCAGGAACTCGCCGGTGTTGCGGTCGAGCGCATAGAACAGGCCATTCCGGTTAGCCCAAAACATGAGTTTGCGGGGCCGGGTTTGTCCGTTCCGGTCTTTCCAGTCCATGTCTGCCAGGACGGGGACCTGGACCGCGTCGTAATCAAACTCATCATGGGGCGAAAACTGGTAGTGCCACTTGAGCTTGCCCGTGTCACTGTCAAGAGCCACGACCGAATTCGTATAGAGATTGTCGCCGGCACGGGTATCGCCGTTCCAGTCGGGACCGGGGTTGCCGACACCCCAGTAAGTCAAATTGGTGGCGGGGTCGTATGAACCGGTGACCCAGATGGAACCGCCGCCGGTCTTCCAGGAATCACCTGCCCAGCTGTTGCGGCCGGGGTCTCCAGGCCCGGCGACGGTGTAAAAGCGCCAGGCTTCTTTACCGCTTTTGATATCAAATGCGGCGATGAACCCCCGGATGCCGTATTCGCCGCCTGCTGTTCCGACAATCACCTTGTCTTTGACGATGAGGGGCGCATGAGTAATGGCATAACCTGAAGCTGCGCTGGCAACAGTGGTGTTCCAGAGAGGCTTGCCGTTCTTTGCATCGAGCGCAATCAGGTGTGCGTCAATGGTGCCCATGAAGAGGGTGTCGCCAAGAATGGCGAGGCCGCGGTTGATGCGGCCACAACAGGGCCGGGCATCAGGTTCGGGGGAGTAGGAATAGGTCCAGTAAATGCGCCCTGTGACGGCGTCGAGCGCTATGACGTCATTCGGAGCCTGTACGGTGTAGAGGATACCGTCTACCACCAGCGACGTGGCTTCGAATTTTTCCAGCGATTTCGCCTGGTAGATCCACTGAAGTTCAAGGTTCTTTACATTTTCCGGGGTAATCTGGGTCAGTTTTGTGAAGCGCTGACTTGCAACGCCGCCGGAGTAAGTGAGCCAGTTTTGCGGTTCTTTTTCGGCGGCTATGATGCGGTCAAAAGTAACCTGACCGCTGAGCCCGGAGGCTGCCAGCATAGCAGCGGAGGTGAGAAACAGCAGAATGCGCGGGTTCATTGGTATACGATTCCTTTCAGTGAGACGAGATAGCTGACCAGATCAGAGAGTTCCGGGGCGCTGAGTTTGTCTTTGTACGAGGGCATGGGTGATCGGTCGAGGAATGCAGATTTTGTCAGATCTGACCGGGAAAAGGTTACCAGCTGCTCTTTCAAGTCAAGCAACTGGACGGTGAAAGCATCCTGATTGAGCAGCCTGCCGGTGATGGTGGTTCCGTCTTTCGTGGTCACACGGAAGTAACGGTTCTGCGGCAGTACCTCAGCATCCGGTTCGAGCAGGGAACGCTGTAGTTCGACAGACCTGCGGATGGTGCCGATATCGGTTAGTTCGGGTGCGACGCGCGAACCGGAACCCCGGACGCGATGACAGCTGGTGCAGTTGCCTTTGCCTTCAAAAATAGCCTTGCCGCTGGCCGCATTGCCGCGCACCGCTGTGGCGTCGGTTGATGAGGCGGCCATGTAGCGCAGGTAGGCGACTACGGTCCCTGCCTGGAAGTCAGTAAAGGTATGGGGCGGCATGGCGGAACCGGCAATGCCCTTGAGGATGATGGTTTTCAAGCCTTCGTCATTGGAGGCACGGAGAAATTTCCCGTGGCCCAGTTCCACTCCTGGCACCGAGCCTCCTTCCGGCCCGTGGCAGAGGGCACAGTTGGAGATATAGAGGCGTCGCCCGTCATCAACATCGCCCTGGGTGGCCTCATGCTGTGCGGCCAAAGGGATACTTAGCAGCAAAGGGAGAGTGGCGAGAAGCAATCGGTGGATCATTCGGCTCCTGGAAACTACTGGTAACTACTGGTAACTATCGAAAAGATGCAGGGCCAATTCTATTGCAGCGCGTTGCGCGAAGCAAGCGGGGAGGTTCTAAATTGTTCTAAATGATGCCCGACTTAGAAGTGTGGAAGTGGTCGTCGGCAGAACGTTATACCTGAGTCGTTGCAAGTCACTGCGGAATTGTCGAACGGCGACCAGCCGGCCGGGGGGTCTCCCCACCAAACTCGTTCGGGTTAAATTGTCATGGCCCTTTTGCTCGCCCTGTTTCTTCTGTTCGCTTCGGGTTCTTTCGCGGCGGTGATTCCGCTCTCGGAACCAGCCCTTTCTCCAAACCATTCCTAAATCGCGTTCGTTTCCGGCGGCGACATCTGGACTGTGCCGGCTGCGGGTGGCGAAGCCCGGTTGCTGAAATCGAATCCTGCTACTGAATCTCGCCCGCGCTATTCTCCGGATGGCGAAAGTCTGGCCTTTGTTTCCAACCGCACCGGTAACGGCGACATTTATATTTTGCGGCTTAAGACCGGTGAGCTGAAGCGGATCACATTTGACGATACGCGGGCCGCGCTTGACGGATGGTCCGCCGACGGCAAATACCTTTATTTTTTATCCAATCGCGCGGACATCGGGTCGATGAACGATCTCTACCGCGTACCTGCGGCGGGTGGTACTCCGGTGGCGATTGCGCAGGATCGATATGCGGATGAATCGCAGGCGGCACCCCATCCTTCAAACGGTTCGGTGGCATTCGTGAGCGGGAATATGGCTGTCTCGCAGTGGTGGCGCAAGGGCCATTCGCATATTGATGAAACCCGGCTGGGTTTGCTGACACCGGGTTCGGGCTACCAGACGCTGCTGGAAAATCATGCGCGCAACCTCTGGCCTCTGTGGTCTCCGGCGGGCAAGGATTTGTATTACGTTTCGGATAAATCCGAAGTGGAGAATGTCTGGTCCCTCACGCCTGGTTCCGCGCCGCGCTAGATCACAAAATTTACGGATGGGCGCGTTCTCTGGCCGGATTTGGCCCATGATGGCAAGGCGCTCGTGTTTGAACGTGACTTTCGGATCTGGACGCTTGATCCTTCGACAGGCCGTCGGCGCCTGTGGAGATTGCTCTGCGCGGCGTTCCGGGAGGGCCTTCCACCTCTCACCTCAACGTCGCTACATTTCGCGAACTGTCACTGTCGCCGGACGGCAAGAAGATTGCCATCATGGCGCATGGCGAAGTGTTTGCAGCCTCGGCCAAAGACGGGGGCAGCGCCGTGCGGATCTCACAGTCGCCAGCCAGTGAAAGGCAGCTTGCCTGGGCTCCGGATGGGAAGCGGATCGTTTATACGTCCGACCGCGCTGGTGTTTCGCGGCTGTTTCTTTATGATTTTTCGCTGGAACGCGAATCGCAGTTGTCGAGCGATCGTGCGAACGACGAAAAGCCGCAATGGTCGCCCGATGGGAAGCAACTCGCGTGGATTCGCAATGGTCGGGAACTGCATGTCATGACCGTGGAAAATCGGGATGACCGTGTGCTTGCATCGCATCAGTTCCGTACCCTCACTGATGCTGACAATCCTTTGTCCTGGTCGCCGGATGGTAAATGGATCGCCCTGTTTAACAGCGATTCGCGGGGCTTCGCGAATGTCTCTGGTGTGCCGTCCGCTGGTGGTCCGGAGCGTCTGCTGAGCTTCCTCGCCAACACATCCGCCGGCAGCCTTGTTTGGAGTCCGGACCGCACGTCCGTCTTTTTCGATTCCGGCCAAAGGACTGAACAGCGTTCCATTAGCCGGGTGGATTTAATCCCGCGCACGCCCAAGTTCCGGGAGGACCAGTTTCGGGATCTGTTTCACGAAACTGCACGTGAACCTGCGGTTGTGCGTGAAGGCAGTGCGCCTGCGGTGCCCAAGCCTGGCCTGCCTGTGGAGATTACTTTTGAAGGCATCCGCAGCCGCCTGACCCGGCTGCCGCTTGATCTGGACGCACGCGCACAGGTAATCAGCCCGGATGGCAAGACTCTGCTTTTCGCTGCGCGGCTGGGCGGTCAGGACAATCTCTATACGTGGTCGTTGGATGAACTGGCGGCAACGCGTCCGGTACCGCGTCAGCTCACTTCCACGGCAGGGCGGAAATCCGGTGCGGCTTTTACGCCTGATGGCAAGGAAGTTTTCTTTCTGGACGCGGGGCGCGTCAGTGTTGTGCCGCTTGACACCCGTGTGGTTCGCACGCTGGTTGTCAATGCGGAGAGGGATGTGGAATTTGAAAAAGAAAAGAAGGAAGTTTTTGGCGAAGCCTGGCGAATCCTCAACGAACACTATTACGATCCTCAGTTCCACGGGGCCAACTGGGCGGCATTGCGGGACCATTATTCCGCAGTGATTGAGGGTACGAGGACGCCGGATGAAGTGAGGCGCATTACGTCGCTGATGATTGGGGAGTTGAATTCTTCGCACAGCGGTATCAGCGCCAGCCCCGCCACTGCCCATGTTCCTTCCACGGGACGGCTGGGCTTGGAATTCAATCCGGAAGACGGGACAATTTTGGCGGTGACGCCGCTCGGCCCGGCTGCCATTGCTGGCGTGAAAGCCAGCGAAAAGCTGCTGGAAGTAAATGGTGTTGCTATCGCACCTGGCATCAATCTGGATGAACAACTGCAGTTCCGGATTGGCAGGCGTACGCTCATCACTACCTCAGGCAGGAAAGATATTGCGGTGCTTCCGGTCAATACTGCAACGCAGAAGCGCCTGCTTTACCGCGAGTGGGTGGAAGGCCGGCGCGCAGCGGTGGATCAGGTCAGTGGCGGGCGGCAAGGCTATGTCCACATGCTGGATATGTCTTCTGATTCGCTCGATCAGTTGTATCTGGATCTGGACACGGAGAACCAGAGCCGCGAGGGTGTTGTGGTGGATATTCGCAACAATACCGGCGGGTTTGTGAATGCTTACGCTCTGGATGTTTTCACCCGCCGTCCGTATCTCACGATGACGGAGCGTGACCACCCGGCAACGCCCGCCCGAACGGCTCTGGGGCAGCGTTCGCTGGAGCTTCCGACCGTGCTGATGGTGAATCAAAATTCGCTGTCTGATGCAGAGGATTTCACCGAAGGCTACCGTACGCTGAAACTGGGGAAGGTGGTGGGGGTGCCTACTGCGGGCTGGATCATTTTTACCGGTGGGGCAACGCTGATTGACGATTCTGTGCTGCGAACTCCCAGCGTCAAGATTGCGGCGAGTGATGGAACGGATATGGAACTGCATCCGCGGCCTGTTGATGTCACGGTGGAGAGTCCGCTGGGTAAAGGCGTGGCGGGGAAGGATGCCCAGCTGGACGCGGCGGTGAAGTCTTTGCTGGCGGAACTTGCTGCGCGCCCGGCACGCAGGCAGGTGTGCAATTATCAGTGTGCAGTTATGAGTAACAGCGGGGATATATGAGAAATTCGGCACTGCCACTTAGCACGAACAAGCATCTGCTTGCCTGGGTTCACAAAATGGCGCAGCTCACCAAACCAGCGGCCATTCACTGGGTGAACGGGTCCGAGCAGGAAAATGACCAGCTTTGCGCGCAGATGGTGGCTGGCGGGACTTTCGTCAAACTGAACCAGGACCTTTGGCCGGGCTGCTTTTACTCGCGTTCCGACCCCAATGATGTAGCGCGCGTGGAAGACCGTACGTTCATTTGTTCGCTTTCGAAAGACGCTGCCGGGCCTACCAATAATTGGGAGAACCCGCGTGACATGCGCAAGCGTCTCAAGGGCTTGTTCGACGGGGCCATGCGGGGTCGCACGATGTACGTGCTGCCGTTTAGCATGGGGCCGCTCAATTCGCCGATGTCGCAAATCGGCGTGCAGCTGACTGACTCGCCTTACGTTGTTGTGAACATGCGGATCATGGCGCGGATTGGGATGCCGGTTTTCGAAGAAATTGATCGTGATGTGAAGCGGGTTGTGCCGTGCATGCATTCGGTGGGTGCGCCGCTGGCTGAGGGGCAGGCGGACGTCTCATGGCCGTGCAATAAAGAAAAGTACATCGTTCATTTCCCCGAGACGCGCGAGATCTGGTCTTACGGATCGGGCTATGGCGGGAACGCATTGCTGGGCAAGAAATGCTTTGCGCTGCGGATCGCGTCTAACATTGCGCGTGATGAGGGCTGGCTGGCTGAGCACATGCTGATTCTGGGCGTTGAAAACCCGGAGGGCGAAAAGACCTATGTGGCGGCTGCCTTCCCCAGCGCCTGCGGCAAGACTAATTTCGCCATGCTGGTGCCTCCTGAAGGTTTTGATGGCTGGAAGATTTGGACGGTGGGCGATGATATCGCCTGGATTAAACCGGACGCCACAGGATGCCTTCGGGCGATCAACCCGGAAGCCGGTTTCTTTGGTGTTGCGCCTGGTACTTCCGCGCAAACAAATCCCAACGCGATGGCGACGCTGGCGCGGAATTCCATCTTCACCAATGTGGCGCTTACGCCCGAAGGAGGGGTCTGGTGGGAAGGTATGACCGATGAGCCGCCCGCCGAATGTACTGACTGGCAGGGTAACCACTGGACTCCGGAAATTGCGAAGAAGACAGGGGCTAAAGCTGCGCATCCGAACTCGCGTTTTACTGCCCCGGCCTCGCAGTGTCCGACGATTGACCCGGCCTGGGAAGATCCGACTGGAGTACCCATCAGTGCCATTATTTTTGGGGGACGTCGCGCCACTACGATGCCTCTGGTTTATCAGGCTTTCAACTGGACCACGGGTGTTTACGCTGGTGCCACGATGGGGTCGGAAATGACTGCGGCTGCGACGGGGACGGTGGGGAAAGTCCGCCGGGACCCTATGGCGATGCTGCCTTTCTGCGGGTATCATATGGGCGACTATTTCCGGCACTGGATCAAGATCCAGCGCGGCCTTTCGGAAACGCCGCGTATTTTTCATGTCAACTGGTTCCGCAAGGATAAAGATGGCAAGTTCATCTGGCCGGGCTTTCGCGATAATATGCGGGTGCTGAAGTGGATTGTTGATCGGGCAAAGGGTCGTGCGGCTGGTCGCGAAACGCCTATTGGCTGGATGCCGAGGTATGAAGACATTGAATGGAAAGGGATGAATTTCCCGGTGGAGAAATTTGATGATCTGCAGGCTTTTGACAGGGAGGCCTGGAAAACAGAGGTGATTCAGCATGAGGAGTTGTTTCTGGAGTTACATGATCACCTGCCGGCGGAAATTATCTATGAGCGCGAACTGCTGATTTGTCGTTTGTAGATATAATCGTCCACGCGATGAATGAAGATTTTTGTGGACGTCGTTCTGTCCTGAAGGCAACCGTGGCGTTGGGGTTGGCTCAGTTGTTGCCTGCTCAGGATAATTCCGCTGCAAGCCGTCCCAAAGAAGGCGATCTGCTCATCAAAGCGGGCGATGCCAGCGCAACTCCGCTCACTCCTGCTGACATCCGGCCCGGCGCATCGCAAACCATGGTATTTGCGATGGATCCGGAATCGAAAATCATACGCAATGGCTCCCGCCTGAATCGCATCCTGCTCGTCCGGTTCGAGCCCGATAAACTCACTTCTGAGACAAGGGCGCGCGCGGCTGATGGTGTTGTAGCCTACTCCGCGCTCTGCAGCCACGCGGGCTGTGACGTCAGTGACTGGCTTCCCGACGAACAAGTTCTCTTCTGCTCCTGCCATGCATCGAAATTTGAGCCCAAAGACGGTGCAAAAGTGCTGGATGGCCCCGCGCCAACCGCTCTCCCCGCGCTACCGCTGAAGCTGGTTGATGGCAAACTCACGGTCGCCAAAACTTTCACCGCGCGCATAACTTTTGAACAAGGGTAAAAAATCATGAAACGGTTTCTCGTTCCCGCGTGCCTCGTCGCACCTGTCCTTCTGATGTCGCAGACTCCTGCTGCGGCACCTGTTATTCCCATGCCTGCAGTGCTGCAAAATTATACGGCCGTCACGGCAGCGCGACTGGGCAAGCCTGAGGATTCCAACTGGCTCTCCATACGCCGCACCTGGGATGGCTGGGGTTACAGTCCACTTACACAAATCACGCCGGACAACGTTAAGCAGCTAAAGCCCGCGTGGATCTTTTCGACAGGCGTCAACAGCGGTCACGAAGCTGCCCCTCTGATCAACGACGGAGTGATGTTCGTGCCGACTCCCGGTGCCCAGGTGCTGGCCATTGATGCCAGGACCGGAATCCTGCTCTGGCGCTATAAACGCACGCTGCCTGAAGACATCATCCTGCTGCATCCAACCAGCCGCGGAGTGGCGATCTATGGCGACAAGGTCTATTTCGCTGCGCCTGATGCGGCGCTTGTGGCACTGGATGCCCGCACGGGAAAAGAAGTCTGGGTCACTAAAGTTGCTGAAAATCAGCAAGGGTATTACATGTCACTCGCGCCTCTGGTGGCGGGTGGAAAAATCATGGTTGGGACATCGGGCGGGGAACTGGGCATTCGTGGTTTTGTCGCTGCGTTTGACCCGGAAACAGGCAAAGAACAGTGGCGCACTTATACCGTTCCCGCGCCCGGCGAACCTGGCAGTGAGACTTGGCCCGCGGGTGACCAGTGGAAGACCGGGGGCGGCCCCGTCTGGGTCACGGGCAACTACGATGCCGCCACCAACATCGCCTATTGGGGCACCGGTAACGGCGGCCCGTGGATGGGCGACAAACGGCCCGGGGACAACCTCTACACCGCTTCCACCATTGCGCTGGATGTCGCCACGGGTAAGATCCTGGGCCACCACCAATACCACCCGAATGATTCCTGGGACTGGGATGAAGTCTCGCCGCCTATTCTGGTTGATTACCAGCGGAATGGCAAAACGATCAAAGGCCTGATCGACTTCGCGCGTGACGGATATGTGCGTTTTTTGGAGCGCACTTCGGCCGAAATCAACTTCATTGAAGGCAAACCTTTCGTGACGCAGAATGTCTTCAAGGGCCTGGACCCGAAGACCGGGCGCGCGGACATCGATCCTGCCCATAAGCCAGGTACAGGCAAGACGGCCGATTTCTGTCCGTCGCTCTGGGGTGGTAAGAACTGGCCTCCGGTGGCGTTCAGTCCGCAGACCCGGATGGTTTATGTTCCCGCCAATGAGAATCTTTGTCAGACGGAGACCGGTCGCCCTGTGGAATATTCTGCCGGTCGCAGTTTCACTGGCGTTGCCAGTGCCATGACAGTCGCCCCAGGGGCCGACCATATCGGTGAAGTGCAGGCCTGGAATGTGGATACCGGGCAGCGTGTCTGGACTCACAAATACGCGGGTTCGGAGAACTGGGGTCCGATGCTGGCAACGGCGGGCGGTTTGGTTTTCAGCGGTGGCACCAATGATCGGCTATTCCATGCTTTCGATGCCAAAACCGGCGAACTGGTGTGGACATTCCCCACGAATTCAGGCATCATCGGCCAGCCCGCATCGTTCAGTATCGATGGCACTCAGTATATAGCGGTGATGTCCGGCTGGGGCGTGGATTCGCGTTCCATGCAGGCCCGGTTGAACACGCTGTTTCCGGGGAAGTATCCGGAGGTGCCGGAGGGCGGCGCGATTTGGGTGTTTGCGGTTAAATAACGTGGGTCGGGTCAGTTGTTTGCGGGACTCAACGGGCGCGGCGCTCGGTATCATGAGCACCATGATTGAAGTTGCCGATCAACCGGCAGTTCCGGAGGATTTGGTCCGGCGAATCGCAGAACGTTTCACTCCGGACAAGATCATCCTTATCGGCTCTCGCGCCCGGGGCGACGCGGGTCCGGATAGCGACATCGATCTGTTGGTGTTGTTTCCAGAAGTCGCCGATCCGAAAGCGCGCGCGGCGGAACTCTACGCTTCGCTGGTGGACTTTCCACGCCCCATGGATATTGTTGTTTCGACCAGTTTCCGTTTTGAGCGTTACCGCAACGTGGTGAATACCGTGTACTGGCCGGCGTCGCGTGAAGGTAAAGTCCTCTACGAACAGGGGAAATTTCGTTCGCGCTTTTCACAATTTGGTCAAGCTGCGGCCTGAGCGAAATCATGTGCGGGGCATGGCGCGGCGGCACCACACCAGTCGTATCGGTTGATTTAGACCTATACTATTATTCGTGAACGCTCTCATCGTCGAAACAATCGTGGACCCGGCAGGAAGCATCGTTCTGGACCACGTGCCATTTGTTCCGGGCGAAAAGGTGGACGTCATCCTGCGCCCTCATTCCGAACGTAATCCAGCGGACCTGCGCGGCTCGGTACTTCGGTTCGACCAGCCGTTTGAACCGGTTGCCTCGGACGATTGGGAAATCCGGCCTTGATTCTTATCGACACCCACATTTGGATCTGGTGGGTATCGAACTCCGGACAACTGAGTGCGCGAAGCCGCAGTGCGCTGGCACGGTCTGGAGAACGCTTCTGCCTGAGTGCGATTTCATGCTGGGAAGTGGCGAAACTGGTGGAATACGGTAAGCTGACTCTGGACCGTCCGATATAGGAATGGATGGGTGTCGCGCTGGCTTTTCAGAATCTGGAACTGGTGCCACTCTCCCCTGAGATACTCGTGGTGTCGACGCAACTTCCTCAGCCATTTCACCGCGATCCGGCTGACCAGATCATCGTTGCGACGGCGCGGCAGCGTCAGATTTCGCTGCTCACGGAAGACAAAAAGATACTTGATTTATCATCACGTGCTGCTTGCTTGAGTTCGGAAGCCGAACGCAGGCCAGCGAGCTTGCGCGGTTCAGTACTTCGGTTCGACCAGCCATTTGAACAGGCTGCCGCCGGGCCTGTGGGTTGAGTCTGAGGACTGACGCGGTTCTGATGCCTGTCAAACTTGCGCTAAAAAAATCGGGCATTCCGGGTATTTAGTGGGTGGAAGGGATAAGGTCGAGGCCGCCGCAGTGGAAGTAGATGGCGGTTTTGAAGTTGAGCTTATTGCGAAAGCCGCGGGCTGTGTACTTGACCCACTGAATCTTTGAGTTAATTGATTC
>JANYDS010000068.1 GCA_025363475.1 Terriglobia bacterium | reverse complement strand
CGGCGAATACCGGTTGGGTCAGCGTGGGTGTGGACCACGACACTGCCACATTCGCGGTGGAGACGATACGGCGGTGGTGGCACGCGATGGGCCAGGAGAGATATCCGAACGCACAGCGATTGCTGATTACCGCCGATGGCGGTGGCAGCAACGGATCACGCCTCCGGCTGTGGAAGATCGAACTACAGCGACTGGCCAATGAGTCTGGCCTCGCCATCGCCGTGAGCCACTTCCCGCCCGGTACCAGCAAATGGAACAGGATCGAACACCGCCTGTTCTCCTTCATCACCAAAAACTGGCGGGGACAACCGCTCACCAGCCTCAAGGTAATCGTCAGCTTGATCGCCGCGACTACTACCAGGAAGGGACTCAAGGTCCATGCCGAAATCGACGACAGTCCCTATCCGGCAGGAACCAGGGTCGCCGACGCTGAGATGGCAGGTATACGCATCAGGCGCGATGACTTCCACGGCGAATGGAACTACGAAATTTTGCCTGCGTCAGGAACTGTTATTTATTAACAATGCCTAAGCAGTTGCAGGGCGAATCCGCCCCTCTCGTAGATTGAGGTCGTATCACGGGTGAGCCGGACGCCGGGTTCCAGCGTCCAGGTTATGCCGTCGGTGGAGACGGTGGTCTTCAGATGGCCGGTGCCATCGTTGTGGAACATTCGAATCCGGCCATCAGGGAGTAGCAGCGTCCCGGCAAGCGGTACTGATTTAATGTTGGGCAGCAGGGAAGTTACTTTGCAAAGGTCTCCACTGGTTGTGCAGACATCGCGCGGGTCGAGTGTCCAGATCTTCAGGTCCGGCGAAAAAGCCCGCGCTGTCGGAAGATTCGGCCCCTCGTAAGTTCCCGTGTCTTCGTGATGGGTGAAGTACATGACATACTGCGCCGGAGCCTTCATGACTCGGAAATCATATCCGCGGAAGGGCAGGACTCCCAGACTTGTCCAGCCGCTGCCAGTCACGTTCTGGGCCACCAGAGGGCATGCCAGTATGAGTGCGCAGATCAACAGCGAGCACCGGGACCGTATCCGTCTGAGATTTTTCACGGGCGTGCTTACCTCAATTTATAGCCCTTAGCCTGACAGATACTTCAGTCACTACCAAATGCCCCGACGCAGGCTGCGATAGAATTCTCACCATGCCGGAGGCTCGATCCATCTTGAAACAAACGTTCACATCCTTTTTGCTTGCGGTCACATTCGCGTGCCAGGTTTACGGTCAATCAGCGTCTGCGCGCAAACCCGCTGCCAAGGCCATCCCCCGCACTCCCGATGGCCATCCCGACCTGCAGGGGAACTGGCTGAATAACTCCGCTACCCCGTTTGAACGCCCGAAAGAGCTGGAGGGCCGCCCGCTAATCTCGGATAAAGAAGTCGTCGACTTGAACGAGAGGGCCAGGAGAATTTTCGGCAATCCGAAAAGTGATGCTGCCTCGGCAGATGGTTTTTTCATGGCCGCCTGGCGAAATCTGGAAGTGTATAAGAGCGGCGGCGCAACCGACAGCGCGGAACGCGTCACCGAGCTGGTTATCGACAACCGGACCTCGCTCATTACCGATCCGCCCGACGGAAAGGTGCCCGCTTTAACCGCAGCCGGACAGCGCCGCCGTGCTGCGTATGGGCGGTCCAGAGCCGGCAATGGCAATCCCTCCGGGCCGGAAGACATCGCGCCAGGTGATCGTTGCATCACCTACGGCGTGCCCCGCGTGAACGGAGTCTACAGCTCCGGTTTGCATGGCTACTACCAGATTGTTCAAACGCGCGATGAGGTAGTTTTTTTCGCGGAAAACATCCATGAAGTGCGCACCATTGCCCTGAACGGCCGTCCGCACCTGCCGGCTTCTGTTCGCAGCTGGTCCGGTGATTCAACGGGGCACTGGGAGGGCGACACCCTGGTGGTTGACACCACGAATCTCATTTCGACATTGAGTTCCCTGGGTATTTCCGACCGCTTTCATTTGACCGAGCGCTTCACCCGCGTGGCTGCAGATGAGATCCGCTATGAAATGACCTTTGACGACCCGGAGACCTGGACGAAACCCTGGACCGCGATGATCCGGCTGATGGCGACGCCGGACCGCCTGTACGAAACCGCCTGCCACGAAGGGAATGACCGGATCATGGAGACGATCCTGGTGGGCGATCGCGGTAAGTAAGGGGCACGAGCAGCGTGGCGCAACTGTTCAGGCCCCGCGCGCTTCATTTCAAAAACATGCGCGCCGTCGCCGGTGTTGAGACGGTAACCAGCGACATGGCCGAAAACCACCAGAACTTGGTGGGAAACGGCCTGCTTATATTGGACGCTTGTTATTAGTTTCAATGGTTTAGAGTTTGGAAAACGAAGTGCTGTTTACCCGGATGAAGGGGAGGCAGTATGACGAACAGACTCATCGGTAAGGCAATCATTTCGACGGCTCTGATGCTGTCAGGGATGGCGTTTGCCACAAGACCCGCAAAAGCGGAAACACATTTTTCCATAGGGATTGGCGTCAACCCAGGCTACGGCTACTATGCTCCCCCGCCCGGGGCTTACCGGCCCGCATATCCGGGATCCGGTTATTACTGGACAGACGGCTATTACGATGCTTATGGATATTGGGTTGGAGGCTTCTGGGCTCCGCGTGCGTACGTCGCTCCCCGCTTCGTGGAGCGGGGTTACTACGGCGGGTACCGGCGGGATTTTGATCGCGATGAACATCGCCGCTTTGACCGGGATGACTTCCGGGGGCGTGGGAATGCTTTTGGAAGGCGCCGATAGATTCCGCGTCCATAGTGCAAAAAAGGGAAAATCAAATGCGACATCTATTAACGAAAGCGCTGATTGGTTCCGGCGTATTACTGAGTTCCATCACCGCACAGGCACAGGTTTACGGCAGCGGCTCCTGGGATCGCGGGCGACTTTCTGTAGAATTCGGCCGTACCCAGAATTCCGACCCCAGCCGCAGTCTTTTCGATCAGGTCCGTCGTGATTTAGGCCGGGCCGAATCCATCTCGGACCGGTACAACTACGGGCGCAACCGTGGTCACTTCAACAAGGTCCGGAAAGAGATGGGCGAATTCCAGTCGAAGCTGGCAAATGGCCGTTTTGACCGCCACGAACTGGACGACGTGATCAAGAGCCTGCAACGAGTGGTGAATGACAACAACTACGGCTACCGCGAGGGCGACAACTTGCGGGCTGATCTGGATCGTCTCCGGGAGTTCCGCGGTGGACGCTACTGAGCGTTCCTGTGACCGGCGAATCCGAACGACGCGTAGACCGCTCCGCTAAACCACCTCTCACAGGCGCGCGTGCTCAAGCAGGAATGAGTTAACAAGCGCTTGGACTTCGGCGTGATGTCCGAGGAGCAAATGCCCACCGGTTCCCGGGAACCAGAACCTGGCCCCTGTGATGTACTGCGCGGTGTACTCGCCGCAAGCGAAGAGGTTGATGCCGTCGTCCCGCGAGTGAATCACCAGCGTTGGTTGGGTGATCTGTTTCAGGGGATAGAGGGTTTGTGGGTCGATCGCGGCCGTTTCGTTCCGCAGTCCATCCTTCCGTCTGGTGACAGGCTCGAACATGTCGACCATACGAGCAAGGAATTTACTCTCCGCCGAAGTCATGGCAGGCTGAGGGGCCGGTTTGACATCGAAGATGGTCTCCAAACTGGGGCGGGCGACTTTCGACAGTACCCGATAGGGAAGGTCCGAACTGTAGATTGCTGAATATAACGAGGCCGGGGTCGGCAGATGCTGCTGAGCAGCGGTTAGCGGGGTATAGTGAGCGGAGGACAGGAGCACGAGTGCTGATGTCCGCTCCAGATGCCGTAACGCGAATTGCAGGGAAGGGGGAACCCCGCCGGACATTGCAACAATCGCGACGCGGTGGATTCCGAGGCCGTCCAGCAAGTCAGCAAACGCATCTGCTTGCGCGGTGGTGGAGGTATCCGGAGGTAGCGGCGTACCGAAGTACCCAAAACGAGATGGAGCTATCCAGCGGAAGTTAGCGCCACCGAACGCCCTGGCGATTAAAACACCCCGGCCATACCCGCCAGCCGCACCGTGAACCAGCAGCACCGCCGGCCCATTGCCCCAGGTTGTGAACTCGACCGATCCGTGCCGCGTGCGGTAAATGTGACTGCCAGCGGCAAGCTTTTTGTTTATGGAATCCAGATCGCGTCGGCAGGCGAGGTAAATCGTGGCCAGGACGACGACTATCACACCAGTAACTATGAGTGTTATCCGCCAGCCCCGACTTGATGGTCCAGGCATACTGGCCTCCCGTGATGGCGTACCGCAAAGTACTAGTGTTGCTCCTGTTAGCGAGAAAAAACCACCCCGTGAGGCTCTCCTGTGCCTTGCCAGCCATGGGGCCACTTTCGACTGGCAAAGTCGAAGCCAGGTTTTCCGCTCGCATCGTGAAACGCAGTGTCCATGGTGAGAGCGCCCGTTGACTGGTCCAGTTTCACCAGATACAGACGCGCCTGATCTCCGGTTACGACGACGCGACCGGTCTTCGCGTCCCATCCGGTCCAGTGTGAAAAATAGTTGTCATTGAGCTTCAACCGCGAAACTTCTACAGGCTTATTCCCGTTGGCAATATCCAGCACAATCAAGCCGTGCATCAGCGGTACGCTCTGTACCAGATAGTGACCAACGATCGTCGGGACTCCGCACGAAGAGCCAGGAAAGGTATACACCAGCTTCGAGACGGGCTGGTCCTTGTCCACGTCGCTGATACGCTCGATGCCGCAGGCCAGCGTTTGAATGTACACTGCGCCGTCCGGCCCGATGCGCGCCTCTTCCGGACTCACGTGGCTGTAAAGATTTTTGTCCACATCGAGGAAAGCAGTCTTCAACAGCTTCAGGTCAGACAACCGCCAGACCTGGTACGTCACACCGCTGAAAACGTTCACGTCGTCCATGGAAGAGTTGGTGGAGACCACCCTGTCGAGTTCGGGAAGCACGGCCAGGCTGTAGGGGGTCAGCAGCGCTCCGGGGAATGATGGATCCGCTGAACTCGCAGACCGGACTAGTTTGCCCTGGTTGTCAATTTCCACCAGTCCACCGCTGCCACCCATCTGCCCTTCGCCCGCGCCATGGTGCACGTGCTGGAAAGTGACCAGAACGTTCCCATTTGGAAGCCGAACGTAGGAGTGCGGGTGCATGTAACCGGCCATGTCGGTGAACGAGGTCACGGCCTTCGGATGCAGCGGATCGCGCACATCAAAGATAAACGTGCGGCCGGCATCGTGATCGTTCGCAAAAAGCATTCCGCTCATATGCAACACATATTCCGTGTGATGAATCCGAACCGACTGCTGGTCGGTTGCGAGGGTGGTCACCAGCTTTCCGTATGATTTTGACGCCGGGTCTGCGTCGATCACGGTAAGAAAGTCATTGCCCTTGTGCGAGGCGTCGCCAGTCCAGGCAAAGAGGTAGTGGCCGGGCACTTTAGTCGGTTGCTGTTGAGACTCCAGCCGGGAATCAAGGGTAAGCAGCACCACGGCAATAGCAAGCAGAAGACGTCGCATCGAGAGCTCTCCGAATGGCTGGAATCGCCAGGAACAAAGTGTACCAGAAACGCCCCGATTCGCCGCTTTTCACTCCGCAACGACATTGTTGTATCGCACGGGGCTGGTAGACTGTAAGTTCCCCCATGAAAGTCGGCGTAATCGTCTTCCCTGGCAGCAATTGCGACCACGATGCCTGGTACGCGGTCAATCGGAATCTGCACGCTGCCCCCGGCGAGTGCAGCGCCGAATATATCTGGCATGACTCTTCCACGCTGAACGGCGTGGATGCCGTCGTCCTGCCGGGCGGCTTTTCTTATGGCGATTATCTGCGCTGCGGTGCCATTGCGCGTTTCTCTCCGGTGATGTCTTCAGTGAGAGAGTTCGCTGCTGCAGGCGGGCTGGTCCTCGGTATTTGCAATGGTTTCCAGATTCTGGTGGAAGCTGGTTTGCTGCCGGGCGCGCTGCTGCGTAACGAACACCTCAAATTCATCTGCAAACAGGTTGCGCTGCGTACCGAAACGGTAGATTCACCATTCACAGCGACCATGCGCAAAGGTGAAATCATTCATGTGCCGGTCGCTCATGGCGATGGCCGCTACTTCGCCGACGAAGCCACGCTGGATGAACTTGAACGCGAAGACCGCGTAGCTTTCCGATATCTGGAAAACCCCAACGGTTCCGTCCGCGACATTGCGGGCATTCTCAATCGCGAACGCAACGTCCTCGGCATGATGCCGCATCCGGAACGTGCCTGTGACCCTTTGATGGGGTCAGTGGAAGGCCTCGGGGTCTTCCAGTCCATACTTTCATCCGTCTCTGCCCTCTCACTTAACGCAAAATGACCATCACTCCTGAGCTGATCACGCAACATCAGCTTTCTGTCGCGGAGTACGACAAAATCGTCTCCCTGCTGGGACGCGAGCCGAGCTATACCGAACTGGGTGTCTTCAGCGTGATGTGGAGCGAACACTGCTCTTATAAGAGTTCGCGCATCCATCTAAAGAAGCTTCCCGTGACAGGCAAATATGTAGTGCAGGGGCCGGGTGAGAATGCCGGCATCATCGGCATAGGCGGCGGCTGGGTTGTGGCGTTCAAGATTGAATCGCACAACCACCCCAGCTACATCGAACCGTTTCAAGGCGCGGCCACCGGCGTAGGTGGCATTTTGCGGGACATTTTCACCATGGGTGCGCGCCCCATCGCGGTGCTGGATTCGCTCCGCTTCGGACCGCCGGTAAACTCTCCGCACGCAGCCCGCAATCAGCGCATTGTGGAAGGCGTGGTGAGCGGCATTTCGCACTATGGAAATTGCTTTGGCGTTCCGACGGTGGGCGGCGAATGTGTGTTTGAGGAGTGCTATTCGGCGAACCCTCTGGTGAATGTTTTTGCGCTCGGTATTTGCAAAGAGAACGAAGTGTTCTATGCCAGGGCGTCGGGCCTTGGCAATCCTGTTATCTATGTAGGCGCGAAGACAGGGCGCGATGGTATTCACGGGGCTTCTATGGCCAGCGCGGAGTTTACTGAAGAGTCGAAGCAGAAGCGCCCCAACGTTCAGGTGGGCGATCCGTTTCTTGAAAAGCTGTTGCTCGAAGCCTGTATCGAAGCCATGAAAACCGGCGCGATCGTGGCGATTCAGGACATGGGCGCTGCGGGACTCACGTCTTCCACCTGCGAAATGGGCAGCCGCGGCGGAGTGGGTATCGATATCGATCTTGATCTGGTGCCGCAGCGCGAACCGGGCATGACGGCTTATGAAATGCTGCTCTCTGAATCCCAGGAGCGCATGTTGATTGTGGCCGAAAAAGGCAGGGAAGAGGAAGTTTTCCGGGTCTTCCGCAAGTGGGGTCTGGATGCGGTCACGATTGGCGTTGTAACGGAAGACGGCAATATGCGGGTCCGTCATCTGGGCGAAATCAAGGTGGAAATTCCCAACCCCGCGCTGGCCGATGAAGCGCCGAAGTATGATCGGCCCCACAATGTAAAACCATTTCGCAAAGCGCCGATGCAGCCGCCGTTCGCGCTGCCGGTTTCGGCGGATTTCAATGCTGATCTGCTCCGTCTGGTGAGTTCGCCGGACCTGTGTTCGAAGCGCTGGATTTGGGAACAATTCGACTACACGGTTCGCACGAATACAATCGTGGGGCCTGGTTCCGATGCAGCTGTGGTGCGTGTCAAGGAAACTGACCAGTCGATTGCGATGTCGCTTGATGGCAATGGCCGCTACTGCTATCTGGATCCGCGTGAAGGCGCGAAACTGGCGGTGGCGGAGTGCTGCCGCAACCTCGCGACCACGGGTGCGATTCCCGTTGCAGCTACCAATAATTTGAACTTCGGCAATCCGGAGCGCCCGGAAATCATGGCGCAGTTAGTGGAAGCCATCGAGGGGATTGCCGAGGCTTGCACATTCTTTGATGCACCCATCACGGGTGGCAATGTCAGCCTGTATAACGAGACGCTGGGCGAGGGGATTTATCCTACTCCGGTGCTGGGTATTGTGGGTCTGATGCAGACTGCGGTCCCCGCGCCGGTGCAGTTCCGCAGTGAACGTGCAGTGGTTGTTTTGCTGGGTGGTATTGGGGAATCAGACGAGATCCGGTTTGGCAGCAGTCAATATGCCAAAGTGATCCTGAATGAGCTTTGGGGACTTCCGCCGCTTCTGGATATGGCCAAAGAAAAGCGCGTGCATGACTGCATTCGGGAAGCGATTGCTGCTGGTGTGGTGGAATCAGCGCATGATCTGAGTGATGGTGGTTTGGCCGTGACTCTGAGTGAATGCTGCACCAGCGAAATTGGCGCGGTGGTGGCACTGGGACCTTCAGACAACGCTGCAATGACGCTGTTTCACGAAGCGCCATCGCGCATTCTGGTCACGACCTTCGATGCGGTTAAACTTTTTGAAATAGCTGCCCGCCACAACGTGGAATGTCCTATGATCGGCGTTACAATTAAGGGGTGGTTACAGATCGGAGACGGAGATTCTATGTGGATCGATACGCCGGTGAACGATCTTAAGCAATCCTTTGAAAACGCACTGCCGGGGCTGGTTTCACAGGTTGTGCATGCCTGATAAAAACATTTTTTCCGACAAGCTGCACGAAGAGTGCGGGGTCGCGGCCATTTACGGCCATAGTGAAGCATCGAAACTGGCCTACCTTTCGCTCTACGCTCTGCAGCATCGCGGGCAGGAGAGCGCGGGTATTTCCACCAGTGATGGCGGGACCATCCACACCACTAAAGCGATGGGCCATGTGGCCGATATTTTCACCGTGCCGGTGCTGAAAAATCTGCCGGGTTACATGGCGATTGGGCACACGCGCTATTCAACTACGGGCGATACCGTGGAGCGCAATGCCCAGCCTTTTTCCGTGCAGTGCAACAAGGGCCGCATTGCTGTCGCGCACAACGGCAATATCACCAATGCCGCAGCGCTGCGGGCTGATCTGGAAGCCAATGGTGCAATTTTCCAGGCTTCGAGCGATACCGAAGTGATTCTGCATCTGGTGGCACATTCCCGCGAGAAGACTCTGGCGGCTGCGCTGCGCGATGCTCTGCTGCAGCTGGAAGGCGCATTTTCACTGGTGTTTCTCGCGGAAGACCGCATTATCGTGGCCCGTGATCCGCAGGGGTTCCGTCCGCTGGCGATGGGGCAGCTGGAATCGAGCAGCGGACCTGCCGCGCATGTGTTTGCCTCTGAAACCTGCGCGTTCGATCTGATCAATGCTGTTTATCTGAACGATGTGCAGCCGGGTGAGATGGTAATTGTAGGCCCGGAGGGCGTGAGCCGCGAGCGTTATGCTCCCCAGAAAAAACTGTCGCAGTGCGTGTTTGAGCACGTTTATTTTTCGCGGCCGGATTCGATTGTTTTTGGCAGACCCGTACAGGAATCGCGCGAGGCTATGGGCGTGATGCTGGCGCGGGAAGCTCCTGCTGCGGCAGACATTGTAGTGCCGGTGCCTGATTCCGGAAACGCTGCGGCGCTGGGTTATGCGGGCGAGTCCGGTTTGCCCTACAAGCAGGCTCTGATCCGCAATCACTATGTGGGCCGCACGTTCATTGAACCTTCGCAGGCGATTCGCGATTTTGGTGTGAAGCTCAAGCTCAATCCGGTGCGCAGTTTGCTCGAAGGCAAGAGCGTAATTCTTGTTGACGATTCCATTGTGCGCGGGACTACCAGCCGCAAGATTGTGCGTATGGTGCGTAATGCGGGGGCGCGTGAAGTGCATATGCGTATTTCCTGCCCGCCTACCATTTCGCCTTGTTTCTACGGAGTGGATACACCGAACAAGAGTGAACTGATTGCGGCTAACAGCACCATTGAAGAGATCCGCAAATTCATTGAGGCGGATTCGCTGGCGTACCTCAGTATGGGGTCGCTACAGAAGTCAGTGGCGGATGTGAAAGACGAGTTCTGCTACGCCTGTTATACCGGCGATTATCCGTCTGATTTCGTCAACATCGAACATCTGGTTCGGGCTGGCAAAAAAGCCGGCAGTTAACGCCCTGCTGCTTGGGTTATGGTATCGAAATGGAGCCAGGCAAGCCATCTGAAACCTTCAGAACTGTTTCGTTTAGAAAGACCGGGACACCTCACATAGTACGGCTGAAGCGAGATGGAGCGTGGCCAATTCAGACCTTGTGCGATTCCCACAAGACCGAAGATCGAATACCGCCGGTAAGCAATATTCTTACTGGTAGAGAGTGCTTAGCTTGCCGAAAGGTAATGAACAGGTCGCCGCGATTCAGTAATCAAAATCCCATACCTGGCCAGTATAAGATTCACTTCGAGAGAAACGGTCTGATCGCGTGTGGTGAGAAGTTCGTAAATGAGCCGCTGAATTCCGATATTAGTCGAGTGACGTGCGAACGTTGCAAAGCTATCGCCGGGTAATGCAATAAAGATTTGATGCAGTGCCGAACCGGTTTTGAAAGGGAGCGTTTGATGCAACCTGGGGATTACCCTGTGACGTCGACGGCCCAGGATCCTCAGCGGTCACCCCAAAACCGGCCAATGGTGGTCACCTGAAAACCGGCCAATGAGAAAGCATCAGGACCAGCCATAGTTTTACCTTGCTGTGACGGTTTCTGCAAGGTTGAATTTGCATTCGCGACGGAATCCGCGTTCGTGCGGGGGATGCACAAGGGGGCGGCAGCCCCTCTTGAGGGGGGAGCCGCGTTGTTGCGGCGTGGGGGGAACCCGCCCGCCCCGGCTTGCCCCAGGAGGGGGAAAGGGGGAGATCAACTTCCTGGCTGCCGCAGGCTGATTCCGGACTCATGCAACGCTCGCGGAAGCTTTAGTGCGCCAGCTGCGAGGCCCACACTTCAGAACGTGGCCGTGGTGAAGAAGGCGGTCGAGCATGGAACTGACCGCCGCAGTATCGCCGAGGAGTTTTCCCCAGTCTTCGACCGGTCTGTTTGACGTCAGCAACGTGCTCGCGCGTTCGTATCGGCGCATGACGATCTCCAGCAGATCCTCGGCGGCGGTGAGCGGGAGTTTGCGCATTCCGAAGTCGTCGATAATCAGCAGGGGAACCGCAGACAGAGATTCGAGGTACTGCTTGCGCTTGCCGTCGGCCACCGCATCGGCCAGTTCATCGAGCAACACATGCGCTTCGCGGTAGAAGACACGATACCCCTGCAGAATGGCGGCCTGTCCGATGGCCTGTGCCAGATGGCTCTTGCCTGTACCGCCGGGGCCGAGAAAAAGAGCGTCTTCTCGTCTGCCGATGAAACCGCAGGTGGCCAGATCGAAAACCAGGCTGCGGTTCATCTTCGGATTGAAGGTGAAGTCGAAGCTGTCGAGCGCGCGATGGGCATCGCGAAAGCCCGCCTGTTTGCGGCGGCGTTCGAGCAGGCGGTCCGAGCGAAGCATGAGTTCATCCGAGATCAGACACGAGATCAGATCGTTGGGTGCCATGGGTTCGGCCTGAGCCTGATGTAAACGTGTTTCCAGAACGGCGGCCATGCCGCTGAGCCGGAGTTGGCGTAATGCGCGTTGTAGTTCGCCGATGTTCATTGAGGGGGCTCCTGGTTGTCTTGCTGAGTACGTTGTTCGATGAGATCGCGGTAAAGATTGAGTTGGCGGATCAGGGGATCGACTTGCCGCAGACTGATGGGCGGCTGCGATTTGCGTTCGAGATAGCGGCGCACGAAGCCGTAGTCGTAAACTTCGAGTTCCAGCGCGGCGGCACAGGCATCGTCGACGCGCGCCACACCGTATTTTTGCCAAAGGACAGAATGCCCGGAATGCGGCGTACTGAGGCTTCGGCCTTTAGTTCATAAAGGGTTTTGGTGAACTGGCCGATATGCGGTCCGGACCTCGCGGCCCGTTCGAGCAGTTGCACGGTGCCCAGTGGTGTGCGCTTCGCACGGTCGGCATCTTCGATGCGGCGGCGTCCGCGCGCCTGACGCAGATGCTCACGCAGCAGTTGCCCTGTACGCGGATCGAGCAGACGAACGTGCAGACCATCCCACTGGACGTGCACAATGCGGGTAATCCAGCCCGGCGGGGCACTGTAGTAAGCGGCTTCCACCTCGATGCATCCATCCAGATGCACCGTGCGTTCGCCGTACTGGTAATAGCGAAACGGCTCCAGCGGCAGTGGCTTGAGCGAAGGTCTCTCTTCGGCGAACATGGCCGAGACCTGACGTTTGGTGGTGCCGTGGATGCGCGTATCGGCCCAGCGTTCTTCCCAGCGGTCGAGATACATCGTAAGCGGCTTCCAGGCTCTCGAAGCGCTGCCCTTTCAGCGGCGTCCTCTGTGCGTGGCCGACGCCGGATTCCACTTTGCCCTTCCGGTCGGGATGCCGCATGCGGCACGGCATGGCTACAGCACCATAGTGGGCCAGTACATCGCGATCGAGCGGATTCAAAACCGGGTCGTAAATGTCGGGCTTGAGCACGCCTTCTTTCAGGTTGTCGGGGATGACGAATCTGGTGACGCCGCCCAGTCGGCGGAAGGCCTGCTCGTGCAGTTCGGCCCAGATGCGGGTGCTGGAATGGAGGCGGAGAAGCCGGACGCACTTGCGGCTGAAGCCGAGCGTCAGCACGAAAAGACGCGTGCGCCGGTACTTGCCGGTTTGCGCATCGCGGACCATGGGGCCGGTTCCGTAATCGACCTGCGACTCTTCGCCCGGGGCTGTCTCGATGATGCCGCACGCTTCAGGCGATTGAGTGCCGCGTAGTTTGCGGGCGTAGCGTTTGACGCTCTCATAGGAGCCGGTGAAGCCATACCTGTCCACCAGTTCTTGCCAGACAGACGTGGCGTTGCGCCCGAGCGACAGCGCTCGGGCGATGAGTTCGCTGTATGGTTCGCTGGTGCTGGCATTTAGACCTGGCGACGGTTTCGGATCGCCAGAGTCGGTGGTCAGCTTCTTCCCATTGGCCGGTTTTGACGCCTCAGGGTCGGTGGTCACCTCATTGGCCGGTTTTGAAAGTGCCGGTGTTTTCCGCCGACCCCAGCCGCCTGGTTGCCGCACCGGGATGCCTGCGGCCTTTAAATACCCTGCTGCGGTCTCCCGGCGGACACCGGTGGCCTCTTCAATACGACGAAGCGCCCAACCAAGTTGGCCCAGCGCGATGACCTGTTTCTTCTTTTCTTCGTTCAAGACATTGCTCACATTGACGGAGGGTATTCCTCACGTCCGAGTCATGTCCTGACCCCTTCCTCATTGGCCGGTTTTCAGGTGACCGCCATTGGCCGGTTTTGGGTGACCGCCGAGGAGGGGAAGCGGCTCTCCTCCGCGACCGCGCTATTCAACGACCTCCGAATCTAGCCCGGCGACGTTGTCCGTTAGCCCAAAAAGGCGACAGGTCCGAAGTTTCGCAAAATCAACGAAATTCTGGCAGGCCCTGTTTTGCCAATCGAGCATTTTCGCTTTCAGATGCTAACCTGAAAGTTCCCTGATATGAGTAATCTACAAGTCACCCTCCCGGATGGAAGTGTCCGTCAGGTCCCGGTGGGGACCAGTCCCATGGATGTTGCGCGTGCCATCAGCACTCGTCTGGCCGAGTCCGCACTGGTGGCCAAAGTCGACGGCAGGATGTTTGACCTGAACCGTGCGCTGGAAGCCGACTCCCTCGTTCAAATTCTCACCCCCAAAGACACCGAGGCGCTGGAAGTCTATCGCCATTCCACCGCCCACCTCTGCGCCGCGGCCGTGCTCGAACTCTTTCCCGAAACCAAACTGGGCATCGGTCCGCCGATTGAAAATGGCTTCTATTACGACTTCGACCGTCCCTCCCCCTTCACTCCGGAAGACCTTGCGAAGATCGAGGCGAAGATGTGGGAACTACAGTCCCAGGCGCTGACCTTCGAACGTCGCATGATCGCCAAGCCCGAGGGTCTGGCGAAGTACCGCGCGATGAATGAGCCGATGAAAGTTGAGCTGATTGAAGAGCGCGCGGATGCCATCTTCTCCGAATACACGCTGGGGCCGGCGTTCATCGATTTCTGTCGCGGGCCGCACTTGCCTGATACGTCGCGGATCAAGGCGTTCAAGCTGCTCTCCATCGCCGGGGCGTATTGGAAGGGCGACGAAAAGAACAAGCAGCTGCAGCGCATTTACGGGACTGCCTGGTTTACCAAAAAAGACCTCGACGAACACCTCCACAAACTCGAAGAAGCCAAGCGGCGCGACCACCGCAAACTCGGGCAGGAACTGGATCTGTTCAGCATTCAGGAACTGGCCGGGCCTGGGCTGATTTTCTTCCATCCCAAAGGCGGCATCATCCGCAAGGTGCTGGAAGACTGGATGCGCGATGCCTATCTGAAACGCGGCTACTCGCTGGTCTATACCCCGCATGTGATGCGGCGCGATTTGTGGAAGACTTCCGGCCACGCCAACTATTATTCGGACAACATGTTCAAGCCGATGGAGCTTGATGACGCCGAATATCAGTTGAAGCCCATGAACTGCCCCGGGCACATCCTGATCTACGCGGACAAACAGCACAGCTATCGCGATCTGCCGGTGCGGCTGGGCGAACTCGGTACGGTCTATCGCTATGAGCGTTCCGGCACCATGCATGGCCTGTTGCGCGTGCGCGGCTTTACCCAGGATGACGCGCATATCTTCTGTACGCCGGAGCAGGTGGAAGACGAAATCGTCAACTGTCTGGACTTCGCCATCGATACTCTCAACACCTTTGGCTTCACGCAGTACAAAGCTGAAATTTCCACGTGGGATGGCGGCGTCAGCGGCAAGTATGACGGTGAGGCGGAACACTGGGAACTGGCCGAGGGAGCGTTGCGCAAGGCCTGTGACCGGCTGGGAATTGTAGCCGCTGTGACGCCGGATGAAGCGGCGTTTTATGGTCCCAAGATCGACGTGAAACTGGTGGATGCCATTGGTCGTTTGTGGCAGCTTTCCACCGTGCAGTTTGACTTCACGCTGCCGCGCCGGTTTGGTCTTGAATACATCGCCGAAGATGGCAGGAAACACCAGCCGATCATGGTGCACCGCGCTCTGTTTGGCAGTGTGGAGCGCTTCTTCGGGATCCTGATCGAACACTACGCCGGGGCGTTCCCTGTATGGCTCGCACCAGTGCAGGCAACCGTGTTGCCGATTACTGACAAGCAGTTGCCGTATGCCGCGGAAGTGGTGGCGAAGCTGAAAGCCGCGGGTATCCGCGCGACGCTGGATGACCGCAATGAAAAGGTCAACCTGAAGATCCGCGATGCGCAGTTGCAGAAGGTGCCTTACATGCTGGTGATTGGCGGGCGTGAAGCCGAGGCCGGACAGGTCTCCGTGCGGCATCGCAAACGGGCGGACCTGGGCGTTTCCAGTGTGGACGAATTCATCACGGCCATTACGGCTGAAATCGCAGCTAAAACCGGCGACGCGTAACGGCTTATGAGCGCCATCTCGGTTTGCGGACTGCACAAGAGCTACGGGAGCGTGGAAGCAGTCCGCGGGATCGATTTCGAGGTAGCAGCGGGCGAGGTATTTGGTCTGCTGGGTCCCAATGGCGCGGGCAAAACCACTACGGTTGAAATTCTGGAAGGGATTCGCCAGCGCACCAGTGGTGAAGTGCGTGTGCTCGGCTACGATCCGGATAATCAGAAGACGCTGCTGAAAGACCGGATTGGCGTCTGCCTGCAGGCGACGAATCTGCCGGATAAGATACGCGTCGGCGAAGCGCTGGAATTATTTGGCGCGCTTTACAGCCGGATGCTTAACCCGGATTCTCTGCTGAAACGCCTGCAGCTTTACGACAAGAAAGAAGCATTTTATCACACGCTTTCCGGCGGGCAGAAACAGCGGCTGGCTATTGCGATGGGGCTGATCAACGATCCTTCGCTGTTGTTTCTGGATGAACCCTCAACGGGACTTGATCCTCAGGTGCGTCTGGAAATTCACGCTCTGATTGAGGAATTGAAGAGCGAGAAGCGCACCATTCTGCTCACGACGCACTACATAGAGGAAGCGGAACGCCTGTGTGACCGTGTGGCGATCGTGGATGCGGGGAAGATCATCGCCATTGGGACGCCGCGCGAATTGCAGGATCGCAGTGCAGGCAATTCCACCATCGAAATCACCTGCAACCGCGCGCTCACAGAGCTGACGCTGCCGCAGTGGACGAATGCAACCCATGCCAAACTGACCGGGGACGGTCGGCATTTGACCGTGGCTTCAACGAAGCCCGGCCGCACCCTGGTAGAAGTTGTGAAGTGGCTTGACGGGCATGGGATTGATCTCGATGATGTGCACCTGAGCCGGCCATCGCTGGAAGATGTGTTTATTGAACTGACAGGCAAGAGGCTCCGCGAATGAAAGCTTATCTGGCGCTGATCCGCAACGAACTCAGGCTGGCTTCGCGGCAGCGAGTGGTGATCTTTTTTAACTACGCGCTGCCGCTCGCGTTCTTCTTCATGTTTGCGCAGGCATATCACGCGGAGCAGGGGGGAGCGATTCTCCAGGTGGTAACGATGGTGACCGTCCTCGGTATCCTGGGCAACGGCCTGCTGGGCGCGGGCATGAGGGCTGTGCAGGAGCGGGAAACCAACATTCTGCGCCGCTTCAAAGTGGCCCCGATTTCACCGTTGCCGCTGCTTGTCGCGTCAACCGTCACAGGGCTCTTGGTCTACATCCCTTTGGTGGTAGTGATGTTTACGCTGGCGAAGGTCCGCTATGGAATGCAGTTGCCCCAGCATCTGGCGGCGGCCCTTATTTTTATCATGCTGGGCGTGGCGGCGATACGTGCCATCGGGTTGATTCTGTCATCAGTTGTCAACTCCATGGCGGAGGCGGGGGTGCTGATACAGATCGTTTACATGACGATGTTGTTTCTGAGCGGAACCACGCTTCCGACCGCTATGTTTCCGGCGTGGCTGATGACCGCGACACAGTTTATTCCTTCCACATATCTGGTTACAGGCCTGCAGGGAATCATGATTCGGAATGAGACGCTAGCTGCCAACTGGCAGTCTGTGGGTGCGCTGGTATTGACGGTTTTTATCGGACTGCTGCTGAGCGTGAAACTCTTCCGCTGGGAAAAAGAAGAGAAGGTAAGGCCTGCGGGTAAGTTATGGTTAGTCGCGGTGCTCGTCCCGTTTCTCGTACTGGGCACATGGCAGACTTACTCACGGGATAACGTCACCAAGGCGCGTCTGCTGGACCGTGATCTCTCGCGATCACGGTCGCGGCTGATTCGCAATGCGCGAATTATTGTGGGCGATGGCACGGTGATTGAGAACGGTTCGGTGTTGATAAAGAATGGTCGTATCGAAGAAGTTTACGAAGGCTCCGGACCTGACCCAAAGAGCGTGAGTGCCGAACCAGTCGAAGCTGCAGGGAAAACGCTTCTTCCCGGCCTGATCGATATGCGTGTTCGCCTAAGCACGCCCCTCCCTACGCAGGAAGGGATGACGCGCGCGCTGGCGAGCTACCTGTTCTGTGGCGTCACCGCAGTCCGCAGCGTTGGCGATCCTCCGGACCTCACCGCGAAGGTGAAAGGCCTGGTCGATTCAGCCGAGAAGTACGGTGCCGATATTTACACGACAGGCCCGGTGCCGCAGTCCTCACTCAGCCTCACGGAAGCACTTGGAGCCACGCCCGCCAAGGTCGCCGAACTTACGGGGCGAAGCCTGGTACAGCAGGTGACGCCACGGTCTCAGCTGGCCATCCTGCCCCCGGCTGCGGCGGTACCCGACACGCCAACTGATATGGCCGGTGTTATCGGTTCCTTCGGGGGAGCGCCCCTGATCTTCCACGGCCCTGCGATCCAGCATGAACTCGCGCTTCGTGTGCAGGCCGGGACCACGCCCGCCGAAGCCATTCAGGCGGCCACTCTGGGCGCAGCCAAAGCTCTGGGTCAGGATGCGCATTTCGGCTCTGTCACAAAGGGTAAAGACGCCACGCTGCTCGTCGTGAGCGGCAACCCTCTGGCGGACATCAAAGCCCTGGAATCTGTCTCCTTTGTGATGCAGAAGGGCCAATATGTGGATCGCCAGGAGTTGATTAAGGACGAACCCAAAATGCGTTCCCGCGACAGGCGCTGACCTCGACGCTGACGGGGAAACTTGCCGCGCTGCCCGGCGGAACTTTGAACACGATCAGGTTCTTGCCGTGATACGTGATTTCCCCTTCGCGGTCGCCCGCGAATACGTGCGGGATATTTTTAGCATTGCCGAAATTCAGGCCGTAAACAGACATGATCCCGCTGCCATTGTTGACGATACCGCCCGCATTGATCAGCGGCGGTTGTAGTCGGGCAAAGGCCTGTTCTGCGATGGCGGCTGTGGGCGGGACGGCTGCTGCCAGATAGAAATATGCGAGCGCGGAAGGGATGACCGCGACGGCCGCGATCTTCCAGGCGGGAGTACGTGCGACCAATAGAATTAGAGTGAGCAGCGTAATGGCGCGTGCCAGCCAGACGTCCCATGACGAGTGGAATTCATAGCGCCCGCTGTGGCGAAGCAGCGTGAAACCAAGCGGATCGGGCTCAGTCCGCCAGCCGCGGTCATAAGTGGCTTTGAGCAGAATAGCTTCATCGGGACCCAGTGTGGCGGAAGCATTTATGGCATCGTCGCCAGTCCATCTGATTGACGCTGCGCGTTTGCCTGCGGCCCATTTCACATAGGCGTTGAGAAATACAGAATCGTCGGTGGAGCGCATTGGCGGCAGTGTGCGGAGTACCTGCAAATCCACCACTACCGCTTCGTTCGCGTCCGGGATTTCGTAGATTCTGTCGCCCGCGTGGTTGTCCCATACGACCGGGAGCGCGCGGAATTTCTCCGGCTCAGAGAACCAGTGGAAGTATTCGCGCGAGTCGCTTTCATGCACCACGAAGTAGTGAATATTGAGCGCGTGCAGCCAAAGCTCCGAGATTTGTTCTGAGTCTGGCCCGCAGCCAAACGCCACCTGTTTTTGCGCCGCGAACATCAGGAAGTTCGAAACATCCTGCCCGGTTCCACCGATCTGCGGAACATCAGACCAGAGCGCGAGGGTGCTGTCGAGTTCACCGGACGCGAGCACGCGTGACGAACCCGCATGTTGCCTCAGCCAGTCCGAAATTTTCCAGGTCAGAACAGTCTTCGGGTCAGTCTCCGGAGCCTGAAACGTCCACGCTTTCGTGATGAACCCGAAAGAAACATAAAGGCCCGCAGCGCAAACCAGACCGGCCACAACCTTGCGTCCGCGCGGCATCAGCGAAACGAGTCCCGCAATCGCCAGAATACAGCCGGCATTGAATTCCAGCATGTAGCGGTTGGGCATAGGCACCAGGTTGTTGCCCGCCAGGCTGAAGCCCGCTACTACTGCGCCTAGCACAGCGATCCACGCGAACACCAGCGCAATAGCTGCCGGGATGCGTCGCCAAAGAGACAGGCCAATCACTGCCGCAGCGCACACGAGAATAATAAGTGTGGTACTGCTGACCGGTTCTCCAGGGCTGGTATTTTTGATGACGATGCGGTTGAGCAGTGTGGAAGAAACGAAGTAACCCGGGGTGATCCAGAATGCCGCGAGCCCGTAAGCAGTTCCCACCGCGCCGATGAGTGGCATGATGCGGCGGCGCACCGCGATTGCGCTCAGAGCCAGACCGAGACCAATCATGGCCGGCCAGTTGGTGAGAAAAACAATCGCGGCGAGAAACGCAGCCACGGTCCAGCGGTCTTTCCACGCGGCCGCGATCGCCAGCAGCGTAAAGCTCAGGGCGAAAGCGTGGGCTGCTTCTTCGTAACCAACCATTGCCACGAAGCCCCACGGCGCGTTCGCATACGGAATCGCCAGACCTCGCCACAGCGGCATAGCATAGTAGATGGGCGAAGGGAAAAGGCTGTAGGCGACAGCAGCCAGCCCGGCAATTAGCGGTGACTCAAACAACTGCATCGCCAGATAGAAAAGACAGACCGGCACCATCGCATACGCGAGGCCAGTGACGATGTGGAAGGCATGGCCGATTGAGACAAACGGCACCATCGCGACCAGAACCTGAAACACAGGCGGATAGAGATAGTGGAATGGCGCGCCCCCATACTGCAGCGGATTCCAGGTCCACTGATGGTCGCGGAACATGCGCGCGATGGCCATGTAGACATAGCCGTTATTCCACGGCTGACTGGAATAGCCGGTCAACAGAAACGGGCCGAGAATCAGCAGGTTGCCAAGGAACAATGCGGCGGCAATCAAACGGTTGCGGAGATCCAATCGCCTATTGTCCTATGCCAGGAAAACGCGGATACCCTTCAGTTTCGCTTCGAGTTTCTGGCTGAAGGCGCAGGTGCTCAAGCGTGATCATCGCCGCGGCTCAGGTAATAGTGAACCGCCGGCGTCACCAGCAACGACAACACCATGGAGGCAATCACTCCGCCGATGACCGCAATCGCCAGCGGCTGCAGCATCTGCGAACCGGCCCCGAGTGCCAGCGACAACGGAATCATACCTGCGACAGTCGCCAGTGCGGTCATCAGGATGGGGCGCAGTCTTCGCTCACCGGCTTCAATCATTGCGTCAAGTGCAGTGGCTCCATCCGCGCGGAAACGCTGGTCCGCATCAAGCAGCAGAATGCCGTTCTTCGCCACAATGCCGATCACCATAATCAGACCCATGAACGAAGAGATATTGAAAGTGGTTTTCGTAACCAGCAGTGCGAGAAACACCCCCGACGTCGAGAGGATCGCGGCGGAAAGAATTGCCAGCGGCGCAGCGAAATTGCGGAACTCAAACAGCAGCACAATGAACACCAGAACGATGGCCAGCGCCAGCACCAGGGCCAGGTCGCGGAAAGATTTCTGCTGTTCTTCAAACGTGCCGCCATAGGAAATACGAATCGCCGACGGTAAGTTCATCTGCGCGACGGCAGCCTGCACTTTGCCCATACCTTCGCCCAGACTGACGCCTTCAAACCGCCCCGTCACGGCAAGATAACGCTGCAGGTTTTCACGTCGAACTTCCGTCTGGCCGGCTTCATCAGTGAACGCAGCAACTGAACCCAGACTCGCTGTTTTGCCCGTACTGCTGCTGGTGATGAGGGTGTTGCGGATCTGTTCGAGCGAACTGCGGGTGTTCTCAGGAAAGCGTACGCGGATGCCGTAGCTGCGCCCGTTGACAACCACCGGCGGCGTTGCCGGTTCACCCTGCAAAATAGCGCTGGCGTCCAGTTCCACTTCCTGCGCGGTAAAGCCCGCACGTGCCGCAACAGCAGGGTTCACGGTCATTACCAGCGCAGGGCCGCTGATGGTGTTCTCGATACCGTTCTTTACGTCGGCAACGCCTTCAATCTTCTTGATGCGTTCGGCGATGCGCGGAGCCCAGTCTTTCAATAGTGTATAGTCCTGGGCGAAGAGTTTGATTTCGATGGGCTCGGGCGAGTTGGAAAGATCGCCGATCATGTCCTGCAAGGTCTGGATGAATTCGACGTCGAGCTGCGGGTATTGTTTGTTGACCTTCGCGCGCACTTCCGAAATTACTTCATCGATGGGGCGTTTACGGTCGCGTTTGAGTTTGACGGAAAAATCGCCGCGATTGGCTTCGGTGACGCCGGAGAGGCCTAACTGCAGGCCCGTGCGGCGCGAATCACTTTCCACTTCAGGCGTGGCGAGGATGATTTTTTCGACGCCCAAAAGAATGTCATTGGTGTCTGTGAGAGACGAGCCTGCGGGCGTCAAATAGTCAAGGATAAAGTTGCCTTCGTCCATTGCCGGCAGCAGATCGCTGCCGAGTGAGTTGTAGCAAAAATACGAGCCGCCGATCAGCACAAGACAACCGAACGCGAGCGCCAGTGGATGCGCCAGGGTGAAGCGCAAGGCCCTGGCATAGTGTTGAACTCCCGGTGTCGCTTTGTGCTCAGTGCCGGCGTTTGCACCAGGTTTGCGGCGCAGCAGATAAGTACTCAGGGCCGGCGTCCAGGTAAGTGCAAGCAGCAACGACGTAAAGAGCGCAGTGCCCACGGTGAGCGCGAGGGCGCGGAAGAATGTACCGGTTACACCTGTAATCGTGATGAGCGGAAGGAACACCACAATCGGCGTGATGGTGGAACCCACCAGAGGTACGCGGATTTCATTGAGGGCGCTGCGGATGGCTTCAGAACGGCTCTGGCCGGAATCACGATGCAGAACGATGTTCTCTACCACGACAATCGCATCGTCAATCACAAGACCGACTGCCGCAGCCAGACCCCCAAGCGTCATCAGGTTGAAGCTTTCACCAAGCATGCGCATCACGATCATCGTGATGGCTATCGTCGCGGGAATAACGAGGCCTGCGACCAGCGAACTGCCCCAGTCGCGCAGGAAAATCACCAGAATAATCGCAGCCAGAACCAAGCCGATCAGGATGGCATCACGCACTGCCGAGATGGAGTCTCTGACGAGCGAGGACTGGTCATAAAACGTCTGCAGCACCACGCCTGCGGGCAGCGTCTTGCGGATCTGGCTCAGTTCCAGATCAACAGCATCAGCCACTGCCACCGTGTTGCTGTCCGGCTGGCGAAAGAGATTCAGCAGCACGGCTGGCTTGCCGTTGGCCGTCACAATCGTGTAAACCGGTTTGACTGACGGGCCGACTGTCGCAACGTCTCCAATCCGCACCGGAATCCCCGCAGGTGTGGTCTTCAAGACGATATTCGCGATCTCTTCGGGCGTCCGTGTCTGGCCGCTCACCAGAGCCAGAACCAGCTGATGGTTATTCTCCAGCAGGCCGGGCGAATCGATCATGTTGTTTTTCGAAACAGCGTCGAGAATCGAGGGGACTGTGACCTGCGCCTGCAGCAGTTTGGCGGGGTCGGGTTCGATCTGGAACTCAGGAACCTGCCCGCCCTGAACCACGATCATGGAAACGCCGTTCACCCGATTGAGGCGTGGCTTGATCCCGTAGGTAGCGATTTCCCATAGCTTCGTCTGCGGAATGGTGTCTGAGGTCAGACTGTAACCGCGAATCGGGAACGCCGCGAATGTCAGGCGGTTTGAAGTGAGCCGGGCCGTCGCAGGCAATGATGACTGAACACGTGCCAGTGCCGCGTTGACAAATTCCAGCGTGCGGAACATATCGACGCCCCAGCTAAAAAACAGATTGACTTCAGCCGAACCCCGGCTGGTGATGGAGCGAACTGATTCCAGACCCGGAACACCATTCAGCGCTTCTTCAATCGGCTGCGTGGTCGTCACCTGCATCTGATCAATGGGCGCGACTCCGTTATCTACGCCAACAACGATACGGGGAAAATCAGTTGAAGGGAAAACCGCTACAGGGATCGTATACGCGAGGTATGCGCCCATCGCAACCAGCGTGATGACCAGGAAAATAATGGGCCGCGAATAGCGGGCTGTCCAGTGCTCCGGTTCGGTCATTCC
This sequence comes from Terriglobia bacterium, assembly GCA_025363475.1. Lineage (GTDB taxonomy): Bacteria > Acidobacteriota > Terriglobia > Bryobacterales > Bryobacteraceae > BOG-234. The sequence continues at coordinate 14,452 of JANYDS010000068.1, read as the reverse complement.
TTCTCGCCCGCTTTCTCGCCCGCGTCCTTTTTCTCGCCCGCGTTCAGGGTTACTTTAGCGCCGTCTTCGAGCCCAAGGCCGCCCGAAACCACCACTTTGTCTCCCTCATTCGCCCCGGACAAAATCTGAACGTTTGAACCCTCACGCACGCCCACCTTGACTCTGCTTGAATGCACTTTCGAATCGGCGCCCATGATGAGAACTTTTTCACCGCCTTCATCAGCGCTCAACAAAGCTGCAGCGGGAATCACCAGCGCGGATTGGATCACATCGGCACGAATCGCCACACGCACGGTGCCACCGGGCCGCATTCGTTCACCCGGGTTCTCCGCTTCCACCCACACTTCCACGGTGGTGGTGCTGGGGTCCACTGCGGGGCTGACTACTGTGACGCGGCCATTGAGAATTCCTTCAGCTCCGGTAATGGTGGCAGGCATGCCGGACCTGATCGCCGTCATCTGTTTCAGGGGAATATTGGCGCGGGCGACGACGCGGGAAATGTTGACGATGGAGATGATGGAAGCTCCGGCGGCAGCCATTTCACCAGGGTAGAGGGGACGGTCAGAAACCACCCCGCTGATGGGACTCAGCACCTTCGAATAGGCCACCTGAACGGCTGCGCTGTCGTAATGTGCTTTGGCCGCGGCCACCTGAGCCTGCGCGCCCTTGACCTGTTCGGTACCGGTCACACGGCTTACTGCATTCAGGTGTGACCGCGCAGTATCGTACTGGCTCTGTGCCAGCACCATGGCAACCTTGGCGTCATCCACCAGCTTCTGCGCGAGAGCCCCTTCCTTCTGCAGCTGTGAGCGGTTTTCGTAAACCTTCTTCGCTGCTTCGAGCGCCTGCTGCGTGGACTGAACGTCGGCTTCGGCCTTGGCCCGATCCTCTGGAACCGTCGCGCCGGTGGTGGTCTGGAGTGATGCCTGGGCTTGATCGTACTGACTATGTGTTTCCTGCGCAGTGGCTTCCAGATCGCGGCTTTCGAGTTCAGCGAGCAACTGTCCAACTGCTACATGGTCGCCGCGATTGACCAGAATTCTGCGGATGGGGGCGCTGATCTTTGAAGTCACGCTGGCCTGCCCCACCGGATACAACACTGCATCGCCTTCAATCAGCAAATTGATGGGGCGGCGAACAACAGCTTCTGTCTGCACCACGACAGCGGAATCGCCTGCCGATGCTTCTTTTTCTTTCTCTTTACCGCAGGCGGTGAGAAACACGACGGACAGCAGGAGTGCGACTGCGGATGATTTCAGCATGTTTAGAAAGTCCCCGTGAGCAACTGAAGATTCACCGCGCCCAACCGGCTGCGGACTTGGCCGTCATCGAAGGCGTTGCGCGCCTGCGTGACCGTGTTTTGTGCATCCACTACTTCGAGGGCAGTGGCTTCGCCTGCCTGGTAGCGAAGCAGGGTCAGGCGCAGACTCTCGGCGGAAAGCTCTGCTGAAGACCGTAAAGAGTCCAGCTGGGCTTGCGCGACTTGAGCCTCTTTGTATGCCAGCGCCAGAGCGCCTTTGAGTTCACGTTGCGTGAAAGTAAGGTCGAGTTCCGCCTGATGCCGACGGATTTCAGCCTGCCTGATTTTGCTGCGGGTCGCACCCCAGTTCCACACCGGTATGTTCAGTGAGATCTGGCCTGCGTAACCGAGATTGCGCTGGTCATCCGCATTGCGGAACGCAAACTGATTGCTGCCCAGACCGTAAAATACATCAACATTGAGCGCGGGGAGCCAGGCATACCGCGCGACTTTTACCTCATATCCGGCCTGTTCCACGCTTGCGCGAGCCGCTTTCAGATCGGGGCTGGACACGGTAGCTTTGCTCTCGGCTTCGGGGTAGAGCGGGAACGGTGTGGAAGTCCGGACATCATCCTCAATGGCGAAGTCGGAGCGCAGATCGGGGAAGATCAGAACGCCGAGCGCGATTTTGGCTTTTTCGATTAAGAGCAGAGCATCCTCGCGATCACGCTGGCGCTGCTGCAGCGTGATGCGGGCTTTCACGACATCCGCCCGTGCCACTTCACCGCCTGCTTCCTGTTTCTGCGTGAGGTCAACAAACCGGGCTGCTTCGTCAAGACTGGTTTGAGCGTTGACCAGCCGGCGTTGCGCGGTTGTGATTGAGTAAAAATTCTGCACCACCACGGCCCTGAGTCCGCGGGCAGCCACTTCAACACGAGCGCGGGCGACAGCTTCAGCCGCCATGGCACGGTTGATTTCGCCGTGCCGCACCAGAGCCAGTAAATCCTGATGAACTCCTGCCTGTTCGTCGTACAAGTGGACCCCGTTCGCGGTGACGAAGGTTCCGGTAGGCGTGCCGTTGCCCTGTGTGTAAATCACTTGATTCAGGACATTGACGGAAGGCAAAGTGGCCGCGCGGGCCTGCACCCGGTCTTCACGCGCCAGGGCGACGTTCAGACTGGCGCTCTGAAGCTGGGTTCCGAACTGGCGGGACCGCTCAATTGCGTCATGCAGAGTCAGTGGCTGATTCTGGGCAAAAACGGAAACAGCGAACAATGCCAGCGCTGCGAAAATACGACTGACCAAACGATTCACCCCTCGGTCCAGTGGACCATTACTCTCTGAAAAACATCTGAAACTGAGCGTCGATTCGGTCAGGGGACCGGATGCGGACGTGGACGGACGCCCTCCAGGGGGAGCGTGACTCTAAAGCACGTTCCCAAACCCTCTTTCGACGTAAAAGTGATTGTGCCGCCATGGCTCTCGGCAATCCATTTGGCGATGGCCAGGCCCAGGCCGGAACCTCCGGTGGATTTGCCGCGCGATTCATCCCCACGGTAAAAGCGCTCAAAAATATGCGCTGCATCCTTGCCGGCAATGCCGCATCCGGTATCTTCCGCTTCGAGCACGGCCGTATTTTCCCCTTCCCTCACGCGAAGCACCACGTGACCTTCCATCGTGTTCTGGATGGCGTTCTCCGTCAGGATAAGGGCAAGACGTTCCAGCGCGGCAGGGTCGGCGGGTATCCAGACCGGCTGCGACGCCAGGTCGAAATGCAGCGCCAGATTTTTTACCTCCGCCAGGGGGAGCAGGCCTTCGCCAGCCCGGCGGACCAGAGCACACAGGTCAAGCACTTCGGGCATCAGGTGGGAGTCGCCGCTATCAGCTCGCGCCAAAGTCAGCAGGTCTGAAACCAGTACGGTGGCACGGTCCGCCTGGCCAAGAATTCGCCGCAGCGCTTCCTGATAGTCGGCGGTCTCGCGGGGCCGGCGAAGCGCAACTTCAGCTGTCACGGCAACAGCTGACAACGGCGTGCGCAAATCGTGGGACGCATCGGCCGTGAATCTGCGGATGCGGTACACGCTGGCTTCGAGCCGTTCCAGCATTCCGTTCCACATTTCAGCGAGAAGGCGCAGTTCATCTTTTGCCTGCGGGACGGGAATTCTCATGGTGAGGTCGCTCGCGGTGATGGAACGGGCAGCTTCGGCCATAGTTTGAATTGGCGCGAGGGCGCGGCGAGTGAGCAGCCACCCGCCGCCGGTCGCGACAAGAAATACCAGCGGAATTGAGAGCGCCAGGATCAGGGCAAGTTGCTCCAGCATTTCATCCACAGGGTCGAGTGAAAGCTGAATGCGCATCCGGCAGACCTGATCGCGCGCGTTCAAGTCACCGCTAGCGATGAGAAAGCGCTTCAAAGGCCGGGCCGGAGAAGCGTAAAGCAACAGACCGGCGTTGCTCCGCAATTCGATCCGTGTGTCAGCAGGCAGGGTCAGGCTGAACTCTTCAGCACGAGCCGCCAGAGATTCATCTGTATCCTCATGCTGAAAAAAACCGGTGAGTGCCTGCACGCGCTGTTGCAAAGCGTCCTGCCGTGCCTGCAGCAGGTTATGCCGTAAGCCAGCCCAGATGAGGGATGCGAAGATCAGCAGGCCCGTCGCCAGCGCGAGCGAATACCAAAACATCAGACGGAGTCTTATCGGTTGACTCTTAAACATGCGACTCCGCAGCCAGCCGGTAGCCGATTCCGCGAACCGTGTGGATCAATTTGGCTTCGTTTGGCAGATCCACCTTATGCCGCAGCAGTCTGACGAAGGCATGAATCGTGTTGTCTTCCACATTCTGGTCGAAGCCCCACACGGAATCGAGCATTACTTCCCGCGTAACCACCCCCCCGGCGCGACGCATCAATAGTTCCAGGATGGCGTACTCTGTCCGGCTCAAACTGATCGTCCGCGAACCCCGGCTGACCTGACGGGTAGAGGGGTCAAGACTCAAGTCGCCCACCGAGAAAACAGGTTTTCTTGACCCGCCGCCCCGGCGACTGATGGCCCGGAGGCGAGCCAGCAGAACTTCAAATTTAAAGGGCTTGGTCAGGTAATCGTCGGCCCCGGAATCGAGACCGCGCACCATGTCGGGAGCAGCGTCCCGCGCGGTCAGCATTAATATAGGGACCAGGGAATTGGCTTGGCGCAACTGCCGGGCTATCGCGTAGCCATCCATGCCAGGCAGCATCACATCAAGGATGATGGCGTCGAATTCGTAGCTGCGGGCGAGGGAAAGGGCGTCCAGACCATCGGAAGAGCAGACCACGGAGTGCCCCTCTTCTTCGAGACCCTGCCGCAGGGCGCTGGACATGTCGGATTCGTCTTCGGCCACTAGTATCCGCATATGTTAAGCTTGAAGATCGAGTTTACTCCAGAGGATCAGATACATAGATGGCGAATACCTACTCCGCGCTGAAGCGCGTCCGGCAGACTGAACGGCGCACAGAAGTTAATCGTTTTGCAAGGACGCGTTTGCGTCATCAGATCCGCACCATGCGGCGGGCTCTGGCTGCGAAAGAGCCGAAGAACCTGGTCGAAGTGCTGACTGCGACATTCTCGCTGGTTGATAAAGCTGCTCGCAAAGGCTACATCAAGCAGGGTACTGCGGCGCGCTATAAGAGCCGCATGCACAACCGTGTGAAAGTCGTGACCGGCGACGTTCAGAAGTAAACACTCCTCATTTTTATTCCTTACCGAATCAGCGCAGCGGACCTTTATGGCCCTGCGCTGATTTTGTGCGTGTGCACGAAAACTTTTGTGCGTTGATCCCCTGCCCTGCGATTTCGACCAGTCCCCCGATAGAGTAGCGCGGGGAGTAAGCTGGAGAAGAATGACAATTGAGGTTCTACTCACTGAAGCGGAAATTGCAGACGAGTTTGCCGAGGCCATGGAAGCCCGGGATCTGCCGGAGAAATTCTTCTACTGGACACCGCTCTCAGTCCGCGCATGGAAACAGCTGGGCGAGAAATCGCACGAAAGTGTAAAGCCCACCTGGGACGCGCTGGCGGCTAAGGCTACCGAACTGGTGAAGTCATTTGGCGGTAAGGTGCCGGTGATCAGTTTTGGTGCCGGTGACGGATCCAAAGACAGGCTGATTCTGAAGGCGCTGCTGGCTGCAGGACGCGAAGTGCGGTACGTGCCGGTGGATTCCAGCCAGACCATGCTTGAGATCGCCTGTGCGGGTGCGGAGGACGACGATTGCGACACCCTCGGTCTGAAGGCCGATATTTCCAGCCCGGTGCATTTAATGCTGGCGGCTGATGTCAGTGAAGCGCCCCGCTTGTTTTTGATGGTGGGCAATACGCTGGCGGGCTTCGACCCTCTCGACCAGATGAAACATGTGGCGGCATGCATGCACAAGGGCGACATTCTGATTGTGGATGCGCGGATTCATGATGATGACGGCACGCTGGAGCCTTCCGAAGAGCAGAAGGCGTTTGTCTTTGCGCCGCTGGCGAGTGTCGGCCTGGGCCGTGAAGATGGTGAGTTGAAGTTCGTCGAAAATCAGGACGACCGCAAGGCCGGGCTGTACATCATGACCCGGCGCTTTCAGGCTGCCCGCGATTTAACCATGGTGGCCAGCGGCCGCGAAATTAAGGTGGAGCGTGGAGAACGGATTTTCCTGAACTTCCGCTACCGGTTCACACGGGAAGCGCTGCGCTGGATTGTGGCGGAACATGCGGGATTGAAGATTGTGGGCGAGGTTCCGGCGGCAGACGGAAGGTTCGTTACAATGATCTGCTCGAAGTAGTTTCTACTTTGGCCCGATAGTCTCATACTCGACGGAACTCTTGTACGTCCGTCCTGCGGAAGGCGGAACTGACAGACCGGTAGGCGATGTTGCGTGCGTAGAAGAACAACACGCGCAGCTTCATTTCACCGCCTGCGACCGCCGGGAACCAGACGTCTTTTTCGGCGCGCTGCCAGGTGATTTTGCCGCCCACCTGCTTCACGCTGACACCAAGCGCCATGGTGACTGCCACCGGGACTTTTGAATCCCAGTGCGACGTCAGCACCAAAGGCTGGAACTCGTTCTTCTCTACCAGAAGTTCACCGCTCCAGTTGTCCTCGCCATCACTTTGGCGAAACCGGATTCGCCAGACGTCGAAGCCCTGGTACTGCTCTTCGCCATCCAGCGTGAAAGTGTATCGGTTCTGGTGTTCGGCGCTCAGCGGCATCAGATATGAGATGGGGCCAACCGTATCTTTGCGCCAGTTGATATCCTTCGCCAGACCCTCAACCAGCGCACCGTCTATATCCGCGTTTTTGGTGCGAAAGCCGGCTGTTGTGTATGGGATAGATTTTTTACCTGCGCCGATTTTGCCTTCCACGCGAATCAGCTTGCGACCGGCTCCCTTTTCGGTGGGGGCCACGACATAATCCCTGGTTTCTTCGCGGGCGAGTTCGCCAGCGGATCGCTGGAGTCTGACGAACACGTTCTGGTCATAGACCCAGGCGGCTCGGGCTGTCTGGGCACGGTCTTGATTCCCGGCCACGCGCCGCATGATTTCCGTTGCGTCCGGGGTTTCCGCAAAGCAGGTGAAGGTAACTATCAGGACAGCAAACAGCTTCATTTTGTTGTTTTAGATTCGATTCGGACCGCCAGCATGTTCATGCGGAGATCTCGCTGCGCATCCACTGTAACCCGGTCGCCGGAGTGAAAATCTGCCGGGCGCGCACGCTTGCCATCGCGGATAAATTTGGTGGAACCGGTGATGAACATGCGCATGGTTTCGCCCTCATCAATCGCCACCATTACGTACTTCTTGTCGGCAGAGCGGAACTCACCCTGAAAGGTGGCAATGGCCGCCGTGTTTTGAAACAGCAGAAGGGTGATGGCGAAAACAGTGCTGAGTGTCATTCTTCTTTTTTGCTTTCCGGCTTTAACTTCTTCCCGTCGTTCTTGAACGTCATGTCGGGGATTCCGAAGTTGCCGCTCAACTTTCCAATGTCTTCCATCGAGAGGGCGCCGTCAATATAGACGACAGTGACTTGTTTCGGTTCCGCAGCAATTACTGCGAGGCCGCGAGCCTTGCCTTCGGCTGTATGCAGCCAGATCTGGGTGAACTCCTTCTTTTCTTTTACATCGACGATACGCGTCCAGCCCTGGTTGCCGAGCCAGGTTTTCAGGGGTTCCAGATCAGCCTGATTGTACTTGCCCGTTTCCTCAAACTCAAAGCTGCGGACGTAGATTCCATGGAGCTTGTCAACCATCCCCTTGAGCGAAGCCGGGTCTTTGTTGTTGGCCAGCATGGAACTGGCCAGTTTCAGCGTGTCCCCTTCCAGCGTGATGTTGGTGGATTCTTTAGCGTTGGTGCCGAGACGGTCCAGGGACTTGATGTCGAAACCTTGCTGGGCAAAGGCCGTGAGTGCGGTAAACAGGAATATCAGTGTCGTTTTCATAATGCGGGCCTGTTCCTTTTAATTCTTTGGCTAATTTTTTCGTTCACTTGTCTGATCTGTATTTTGGTGATGCCGAGGGCGGTGATGAGCTGATTGCGCGCTTCGATGGCGCGATCTTCCTGACGCCGCGAGGCAAGTGTTACCGGGATGACTACGGCCATGACTAAACCAGCCACCATGGCGAGTGTGATTGCACCATTCCAGTTTTGGTGCCAGGGCTGTTTGGCACGAGTGCGTGCCATGACTTTGGAAGCGAAACCAGCGGGCGCACGCTTCGGTTGCAGCGCCTGGCGCAACTGGTCTTCAAGATCAAATTCGTCGGGGTTCATCGGCAAACCTCCTGCTTCTTTAACTTGCCGCGCAGAACGGCGAGCGAGCGGTGCAACTGGCTCTTCACCGTACTGACGGGGACTTTCATGATTTCCGCGATTTCGGCCGGATCCATGTCTTCCTGATAGCGCAGGATCATGGTCATCCTGGCGTGATCGGGTAAATCAGCGATTAGTCGCCTCAACCGGTCGTTTAGAAAAGAATCAACTTCCCGGTTGAGCGCCGCTGGTTCCGGCACCGCTTCGAGGCCGGGGCGCGGACGATGCTTGCGCTTGCGCGTTTCATCAAAGCAGCGGTGACAGACGGCCCGGCGCAACCACCATCGGGCATGAGCCGAACTTTCGATGCGGGGCAGATCACGAAAGAGCTGCAGGAAAACATCCTGCGATATCTCTTCCGCAGTTGGATGGTCGCGCAGGTAGTGCAACGCCAGACTATAGACACGGGACTGGTTGTCTGCGACGATTTGTTCGAAACTTTGGCGGCTGACGTCGTGCACTGCTGACTAATACGAATCAGCAGTGCGCGGGGTCGCAAATTCTTTTGCAGCGGTCAGAACATCGCCAAAGAACTCCACTACAACGTCGTCGATCCAGAAACGGGGTTTGGTGCGGGAGAGATAACCGAGGTGCCCGCCGTGCTCCGTCACGAGCAGGCGGATGTTCGGGTTGGCTGCGATGGCGGGATTGCTGTACATGGCGAAAGGGATGAACGTGTCATCCTTCGCCTGAATCATGAGGGTGGGGACGCGGATACCATGCAGAAAGTCTTTCGACGATTGCGTGGCGTAATAATGATCGGCACCGTCGAAGCCAAAGGATGGGGCCGTTACCTTGTCATCAATTTCGTAAATGGTGCGGGCTGCTTCCAGCACGTCTTTGGGAAAGCGGCCGGTAGCGAGCAGTCGCTGGCGCATGCGTTTCATGAAGCGCTCTTCGTACAGACGGTTGTCGCGCTGGCCCATGCGGACGACTCCCATGGCGAGGTCTATCGGCGTGGAGACAACACAGACACCGGCGATGAGATCTGTGCGCCCCAGTTCACCGGCCATTTTGAGCGACACGTTGCCACCCAAAGAAAAGCCGCAGAGCAACACCGGGGTGCCTGTGTTTTCGGCTTTAATCTGTTGCAGGAAACTGTAGAGGTCTGAGGTCAGGCCCGCGTGATAAAGCGTCTTGCACAGGTGCTCCGTATTGCCGCAGGTGCGCATGTGGAAACGATGCGCGGTATAGCCGGCGTTGAGAAGATCCCAAGCCATGCTGACGATGTAACCTGAATCGCCACCGCCTTCGAGACCGTGCAGCAGGATGACTTCACCGCGCGGAGTGCCTTCGGGCCTTTGCGTTTGCACCAGTATCTGAGTATCGTCATCGGTACGAATCAGGCGGCTTTCCATGGGAAAGCGCGAGAAGTCATACTTCCGGGGCCAGAAATTGCCCAGGATGGTGAGGACGTGCGGGTTATTGAAAAGAGGCTTGAATGGCCGCAATGACCATTTTCGCAGACACTACATGATGTCTTGTTCTTCGCGGACAGGTAGTTTGGGCGTACCGTCTTTGCGGTTCAGGTCGTCCGCAAGAATCACAGCCTCTGCCAGATCGCGCATGGAACGCCGGACACGGCGACTTTCGTTACGCAGACGCAGGTAGGCTTCTTCTTCGGTCAGGCTGTGTTTATACTGCAGGATGCCCTTGGCCCGTTCAATTAGCTTGCGCGCTTCGAGGGTGCGTTTCATGTCGAGTGTTTCCGACATCAAACGCGCATTCTGAATGGCAATGGCGGCCTGTCCGGCGACTACTTTGACGAAGCCGATTTCGTCGTCATTGAACGCCCGTTCATCGCGGGTGTAGATGTTGATTGACCCAATGACTTTGCCCTGTGACATCAGCGGGGCGGCCAGCAGAGAAGTAAGTCCGGATTTACGTGCCAGTTCCGGATAACGGTACTGCTTCTCGTTGTGGATGTTGGGAATGATGATCGGATGTTCCTGACGGATCACATACTCAATCAGCGAACCTTCCATGCGGATGGGCATGCGGTGCATGTAGTCGGGCGCGGAACAGCGCGCGGCACTTACAGTGAGTTCTTTCTTTTCATCATCCACCAGCAGGATGGAACAGACCGCAGACTCCAGCGTCTCCGCGAGCATTTCCGAAATGGCCTGGAGGATGCGTTCCAGATAGCTTTCCGCGGATATCGCCTGAGCAACTGCCGCCAGGGTTTCCATACGGCGGACAGCACTCTGGGAGCGTTCTTCGAGGCGCGCACGGGCGATGACTCCACCCATCTGTTCGCCAATGAACGTGACCAGCGCCACTTCATCACTGCCGTGATCATGAGCGTTTATGTGGTGAACGTTGATGACGCCGATGATGTCGCCACCTTCAACAATGGGCACGGAAAGAAACGCCTGATACGTATCTTCCTGCAAAGAACTAAAGGGCTTGAAGCGGGAATCTGAAGAGGCGTTTCGCGCCAGTGCGACTACGGATTTGTGAGAGGCCACCCAGCCGGTGATGCCCTCACCCATCTTGAGGCGGACCTTGCCGATTTCCGCGTCATGCTGTAACTGCGAGGCGCGCAGGACAATCTCATTTGTCGCGAAATCAATCAGATAAACCAGACAGGCATCCGAGTGAGTCACATTCATTGTGAGCTGCACCATTTCCTGCAGGATTTCTTCAATATCCTGATCAGAGCTGACGATGCTGCTGATGCGGTGCAGAAGAGCTACCTGAGTGTTGGATGTTTCCGCCGTTGTAAGCAATTTTTCCCCTTCGCTAACCCGTAGTGTAGGGAGAAAATCAGGGCCTGGTCCAATTCATTTTTTGAATTGACGCTATCGTTACTGCATTCAGGCCAGTTCAGTGCGAATGGCATCGGCGATGCGGTGCGCCCAGATTTCGACTGTGGCGGTATCCGGGCCTTCCACCATGACTCTTGCCAGGGGCTCTGTGCCTGAGAAACGGACGAGTACCCGGCCCGAGCCCTGAAGCGCGGTTTCACATTCGCGGATGAGACTGACGACCTGAGGGAGCTGGTCAAGCGGCTTGCGCTGCGCGACACGGATGTTGACGAGGAGCTGGGGAAAGACCACCATCTCTGCCGCCAGCTGGTCGAGAGCTTTGTTCTCGCGAACGCAGGCTTCGAGGATCTTGAGGCCGGTCAACATGCCGTCGCCCGTGGTGGCGAAATCGCGGAAAATCATGTGGCCGGATTGTTCACCGCCGAGCGCGGCATTGCGGCGGAGCATCTCCTCCAGCACGTACTTGTCGCCGACCGGAGTGCGCAGCATTTCGATGCCGTTGGCGGCGAGCGCCTTTTCGAGGCCCAGATTGGACATGACGGTTGAGACCAGCAGGTTGCCGGTGAGGTGCCCGTCCAGACTGAGTCGTTTGGCGGCGATGAGCATGGCGGCGTCGCCATCCACGAGGCGGCCGTCGGGAGCGATGAGCATGGCGCGGTCAGCGTCGCCATCGAAGGCGATGCCAGCGTCTGCACCTGTTTCAAGGACGCGTTGCCGCAGGTGTTCGACGTGCAGCGCGCCGCAATCGAGGTTGATGTTGCGCCCGTTTGGTTCGTTGAATATCACGGTGACCTGTGCCCCGGCTTCGCGAAACAGGGCGGGCGCGAGGGCAGAGGCTGCTCCGTTACCGCAATCGAGCACAACGCGGAGGCCTTTGAGCGGGACTGAGAGCGTGGAGAGCAGGAAGTCGAGATAGGGGCGGCTGTTGAAGTTAGCTTTAAGGCTTTCCGGTGCGGCGTGAGGTTTTACTTCGGGCAGAAGGCGGAAAATCTCTTCTTCGATCTCATGTTCCTCGGCATCCGGCAGTTTGTAGCCGGTTCGGGAGAAAATCTTGATGCCGTTGTCCTGAAAGGGGTTATGCGATGCCGAGATCATTACCCCGGCGGAAAAAGCGCCAGTGCGGGTAAGCCAGGCGACGCCAGGCGTGGTGACCACTCCGGCGAACTCGGTGTGGACGCCGCTTTGGGCGAGTCCTTCCGCTAATTGCGCGGCAATGGCGGGACCGGATTCGCGGGTATCCATGCCGATCAGAACGGGCAAGTCGGGGGCGTGGTGTTTCAGGTCTGTGCCGAGGGCAATTCCGAGGGCGGTTACCGTGGCCGGATCGAGCGGTGATTGTCCCGCGACTCCGCGAATGCCGTCTGTGCCGAATAAGCGTTTAGCCATTAGTATTTAATTAAAATTCTACTGTTTGTGGTTCAACGGGCGTGGCGAACAGTGACTTTCACGCGAACCTGAGCGGGGCCGGAAATGCGCAGTTCCGGGTCAGAGGCGAAAACCGAGAGGACTTCCTCAGTGTCGCCCTGGACGCGAGAAAGATCGAAGGGATCTGCCATCAGCGCCTTCGCTCCCGCCAAATGACTGACGGGGCCGGTCACATTGAGCTCACCGGGGAAGACTTGCTTGAGCGCAATGGCGAGACCGGGAGGCAGTTTCCCCGAAAACGGAACCTCCACGGAGAGTGTACGGATAGCTTTTGGTTCGAAGACAAAATGGAGCTGCGCCGGGACGGTGCGGACCAGCTCTACTCCGCTGGGGAGTGCCAGCTGGGCCGGGGTGATGGTGAAGGTACGCTCCCCGGCTTCATGAACCGAGGCCAGATCGAGCACTGCGGAGGCGTGTTCTTCGGTGAGGGCGCGAATCTGCCGGGCAGGGCCGCGGGCCTCTATGCTGATGGTGCTTGCAGATTCCGAACTGATGAGCAGATCTTTCGGGTAGTTGCGGTAGGCCACCGGGATGGAGACTATTGTGGCCAGTTCCGGATCGCTGGCGACGGCTACCCAGAGGGCAAAGGCGCCTGCCAGGGAGAGGATTTTCCAGCCCAGATTTCGAGTCAGAAAACGGGTGATTTCGCGTGCGGTCATTCGCCGCGCCTCATGGTTTGTGTTTTGGTTTGTACGATCTTGGCGCGTGCTGGAAGCCGGTAAGCGGCACCGCCACCGGGTGATACTTTGCGGGTGGCGCCGAAATGGTCGTAAATACGTTCATCCAGCCGCTCGAGTGAAACGTCCATCTCAATTTCACCGAATGCTGAGACAGAAATGAGCCCGGTTTCCTCGCTGAGGATAATCGACAGACAGTCGGTTTCTTCGGTAATACCGATACCGGCGCGATGCCGGGTACCCTGTCTGATCGAAACCGCCGGATTTACGCTCAGGGGCAAAAAGCAGGCGGCGGCGGCGAGGCGATCTTTCTGAATAATTACGGCACCATCGTGCATGGCGGCGCCAGGCTGGAAGATGGAAAGCAGCAGATCGCGGGAAATTTGCGCGTCAAGGTGGACGCCGCTTTCGATGAAGGTTCGGAGGCCGATATCGCGTTCGAGGACGATGAGGGCACCGGTGTTTTCATCTGCCATGGAACTGAGGGCGAGCAGAATTTCGTCGGTATATTCCGGGCGTTCATAGCCGCCGAGGAGACGTCGGCGTCCAAATCTGGCAAGCGTGCGGCGCACTTCTGAGCGGAAGAGGATGACGATGGTGATGGCAGTATACGGCACGAGGGAGGCGAGCATGGAACGGAGCGCTTCCAGCCCGAGACGGACGGCCACGTAATAGGCTACGACTACCGCCAGGATGCCGATGAGGACTTGGGCGGCGCGGGTGCCGCGGATAATCATCAGCAACTGATAGGCGACAAATGCGACGGCCAGGATGTCGATTACCGCGGTCAGGTTCAGAGTCGGGATGGCGGGCAGGAGGTCGGCCGGTATCATCAATAAAGTCTTTAATTCGTTCGTGATCGTTATTAAATATTGTAGCGGCTGGAGGCGGTTTGGCATTGTGTTTTCGTGTTGTGTTAACGTCGAATTCGAGGCGTTTGGTTGTTGGAGAAGCAGTCGAACATTGCCGAAGAGCCCGCGCCGCTGCCTGAGTACAGCGAAGATGGGGTGGATTTGTCTCTGATTCGGTGGATGCTGTCGCTTACTCCGGTGGAGCGATTGCAGTTCGCGGAGGATCAGGCGGATGGCATCCTTGCCATCCGGGCGCTGAATGGCTGAACCGAGGCTGCTGACTATGCTCCGGACTCTTCGAGGCGCCGGAGTTGACTTTATCGTTGTGGGCGGCATCGCCGCAGTGCTCAACGGTGCCGCTATTAATACCTTCGACCTTGATCTGGTTCACGCAAGGAACAGCGGAAATACCGAGGCGGTTCTCCGGGTACTCGATCAGGTTGATGCATTCTTTCTGTAATGGACCCCAAAACCTGGACAAAAAAAGGACCGCTTCTTAGACAGGAAAGGCGGCATTGAAAATGAAGGAGAGTCAATGCCAAAAACGAGAAAGAGTCATCCGCCCAGACTGAAGGCGAAGGTCGCCGAGGAGGCGATCCGGGCGCACAAGACGGCAGCGCAGATCGCACAGATGTTCGACGTCCATCCGACCCAGGTGGGCGGCTGGAAAAAACAGG
>JANYDS010000080.1 GCA_025363475.1 Terriglobia bacterium | reverse complement strand
TGCTGGTATATCAGGAAGGCGCCTTGAACGACGTGCGTTTGACGTGGCTGGATCGTGCCGGTAAGCGACTCGGGACGGTGGGCGATGCGGGCGATATGGCCAACCTGCAGTTTTCACCGGACCGCAAGACCGTGGCGGTGGAGTCCCGTGATGGTTCGTTCGGCAACGTTGATATCTGGCTCTACGATGTGTTGCGCGGGCTGCACACCCGATTTACCTTCGACCCGTCGAATGACACCGGTCCGGTCTGGTCGCCGGACGGACGTATGATCGTATTCCGTTCCAACCGTGCGTTGGCTGCTAACCCGGACAACCTCTATCGCAAGCCGGCGGACGGCTCCCGGGATGAAGAACTGCTGTATGCCGACAATCTGCTGAAGAGACCCACGAGTTTTTCGCCGGACGGCAAGTATCTGGCGTATTTTACGCAGAACGACCCAAAGAAAGGCGGTGACATCTGGATTTTGCCGGATCCGCTGGGCGCGCCGGGAGTGTCGAAGCCCTGGCCGTTCATGCGCACGGAATTCAACGAAGAGAATCCGCAATTCTCGCCCGACGGCCACTGGATGGCGTATCATTCGAACGAGTCCGGCAGGAATGAGGTTTACGTAGCACCATTTCCCGGCCCCGGCGGGAAACGGCAGGTATCGACGGCGGGAGGCACCACGGCGCGCTGGCGGGCGGACGGCAAGGAACTGTTCTATGTCGCTCCGGACGCACGCCTGATGGCGGCGGAAGTAAACACAAAAGGCGGCACTTTGGAAGTGGGTAAGGTCGAGGCGCTGTTCGGGGGTATTGAGCCTTTCGTTAACAGTGCCCCGACTTACGATGTTTTCGCCGATGGCCAGCGCTTTCTCGCCATCCTCCCGCCGGAAGGCCAAACCAGCGCGCCGCTCACGGTGGTGCAGAACTGGACTGCGGGGCTGAAGAAGTAAATAATAGAAGAAATGGCCGCACTAAACCTTAATGACGATCTTTTGGAAACGGCAAAGCGATACGCCGTGACCCGGGCTCTTTCCGTCGACGCAGCGGTCGCCCTGTTGATCAACCTCGGACTGGAGCGTGTTTCGGACCAAAGCCGAGCCGCATCATTGCGGCCAGCGGAGAGTCCCGCGATCCGCTTCATCGATGGCTTTGGGGAGTTTGTCGCGCCGCCGGGTACACCTGTTCTCAGCACGGATGAGTTGCTTCGGATAGAAGACGAGTACTGAGTGCCCGATTCGCTCCTCGACGTCAATATTCTTGTCGCTCTCGCATGGCCGCCACAGCAACACCACGCTGTCGTGCGGCAGTGCTTCGCAACACGAGCGCCGGAGGGCTGGGCCACTTGTGCGGTTACACAGAACGGTTTTCTGCGCACGATGCTGAACCCGGCTCTGAAGACCCTGCTGACTGCCGAATCGGTGATTGCGCTGCTTGAATCCAGCACTGCGGACATCCATCATCGCCGCTGGAAAGAGGAATTTAGCATACCGGCTCTGCTCCGCCCATTTGCGGCACACTTGCGTGGCCACAAACAGGTGACCGACGCGTATCTGATTGCGCTTGCCGTGCGGCATGATGGAATTCTGGTCACGCTGGACCGGGGGGCAGCCGCGCTGGCGGGCGCTGCGGGATATGCAGGTTCGGTTGAATTGATTGGCGCATAACGCCCGTTGGCTTGTATACAGTTCGACAGCGGGGTGACGTTGAATTATCTGAGGAAGCCGCTGAGTACACGGAAGCCGACGTCGATTCGCATTGTGACCTTGGTGGATAACCTGGGCGGCGTTTACGGATGCAGCCCAGGCGGTTTGCGGGGCTGAAAAAGTGGTTGGGTCAGTCGAGGAGATCTTCGAGGGTGCGCGCATCCAGCAAGCGCAGGGCGACGGCTTCAACTTCTGCGCGGGACATCCGGTCAAGCCGGATTTTCAAGGAAGAGGGCACGCTGCCGAAGCGCCTTTCAATCTGGCGCAGCATGACGGCCATTTCGCCGTCATGCAAGCCCTGTTCCCGGCCCTGTTCCCGGCCCTGTTCCTGGCCCTGCGCGAGGCCGCGTTTGAACTCGCGCCCCAAAACCTTGTTATCCATGATGTCGTCCAAAAGCGGCATTTGATTCGCCTCCTGTTCGATAACTTCTTCCAGATGTCTCAGGCCAGCCAGCATGGTGAATCCCTTGAGAGCCGTTGACCGCTCCCCCGGCTCGGTTGAAGCGATCCGGGTGAGAATCCGCTTCACCACTGTCCGCTGGTCGCTGATCCGTGCAAGCACGGCAATAACATTGTCTCCGATTTGATCGCTTTCCAGCAACCGGTCGCCATCGAGTTCGCGAATGTCCACGATCCGGCAATTGAACGAGAAGTGAGATCCGCTCAGCGAACCCTTCATCCGAAGCGGTTTCTCTCCGACATAGAGCACCAGTTGTTCCGGGAACCGGCCAAATTTGCGATAAATGGCCGCGCAGTATTCCATCATCCGCAGCGCCATATCCGCGTCGTGCGCGCTCTGCAGTTCAATGTGAATGAGGCGACCATCCGCGGCTTCGCCCAGCAGATCGAGGCGGAGGTTTCGAACCTCAGGCAGTTCGACGTTGTGCCAGCGATCCACTGCGAATGATGTAATCGCGAGCAGAGCCTCACGTCCGCTGCGGAGAAAAGTCTTCAGCGCAATGTCGTACTCGTGCATGAATGTATTCGATGGAGTGGTGCGGGTATCTGTGAAATTTCTCAGATTTTCGGGACTCAGAGTACAATTGAGCGACTCTAATCATCTCCATGTCATCCCCCGCACCCACTCGACTTGGACCTTACGAACTGGTCGCGTCTATTGGCAAAGGCGGGATGGGGGAAGTGTGGAAGGCTCATGATTCGCGGCTGGGGCGGGATGTGGCGATTAAAGTTTCGGCGGCGCAGTTTACAGATCGCTTTGAGCGCGAGGCGCGGGCCATCGCGGCCCTGAATCATCCGAATATCTGCACGTTGTTTGATGTCGGTCCGAATTATCTGGTGATGGAACTGGTGGAAGGTCCGACTCTGGCGGAACGGATTTTGCAGGGTCCGATTCCTTTGGAAGAGGCCCTCGGCATTGCAAAACAGATTGCCGATGCGCTGGAAGCGGCGCATGAGAAGGGCATTATTCATCGTGATTTGAAACCCGCGAATATTAAGATCCGGCCTGATGGTTCGGTGAAGGTTCTTGATTTTGGTTTGGCGAAGGCGGCCAATGAGGCAGTTGAGTATGGGCCGGATTCGCCGACCATGCTGTCAGTCGCAGGCATGATTCTCGGCACTGCGGGCTACATGGCTCCCGAACAGGCGCGGGGTGTGGCTGTTGATAAGCGGGCGGATATTTGGGCTTTCGGCGTGGTGCTGTACGAAATACTCACAGGGAAGCGGTTGTTCGAAGGCACCACGGTGTCGGATTCGCTGGCGGCTGTTCTGACCCGCGAACCAGACTTGACCCTGACGCCGGTGAAGACTCGGCGGTTGCTGCGACGGTGTCTGGAGAAGGACCCGAAGAAGCGACTGCGGGATATCGGCGATGCGATGGCCCTCCTGGAAGAAGGAGGCGCAGCCGAAGTTCAGCGGTCCAAGCCGATGGTTTGGATTGCGGCGGCGGGCGTGGCTACGTTAGTCGCGGTCGCACTCGCATTCGTCCATTTTCAGGAAAAGCCAGTGGAAACGCCGGTGGTCCGCTCCACAATCCTGCCGCCGGAAAAGACCAGCTTCGGCTTCGATGCTGCACCACAGGGAGTTCCGGCGCTCTCACCGGATGGCCGCCGTATGGTGTTCGGCGCACGATCAGAAGACGGAGTCTCCCGCCTTTGGCTGCGTTCGCTCGATTCGACGACTGCCCAGCCGCTGGCCGGGACCGAAGAAGCTTACTTGTCTTACCCATTTTGGTCCCCTGACGGACGGTCCATCGGCTTCAGCGCGGGCGGCAAGCTGAAAAAGATCGAACTCTCCGGTGGGCCCGCAGTTACGCTGGCCGATGTGTCCAGTTTCCGGGGCGGAAGCTGGAACCCGCGGGGCGTCGTCCTTTTCACGTCGAACAACCGGGGCCCATTGCTGCGAATCCCGGCGACGGGAGGGACCGCAACTCCGGTCACGACGCTCGATCCGAAGAGCAAAGAAAATTCGCACCGCTGGCCGTGGTTTCTCCCCGACGGCAACCATTTCCTATACGCCTCGGTCGTCGGCACCACCAATCTGGTGACGATATACGCCGGCTCTCTGGATTCGCGGGAAAGCCGGATCGTCACACAGGCCAATTCAGAGGCGGTGTACGTTTCGGGCTACCTGCTCTTTCTGCGCGCGGGTACGCTGATGGCCCAGCCGTTCGATGCGAAGGGCCTGGCAACAACGGGCGAAGCCGTTCCCGTTGCCGGGAATATTGCCGGCAATTTTACAAGTGCGCGCGGTTTCTTTGCGGTTTCCGGCAACGGCACGCTGGTCTTTCAGTCCGGGCAGCAAGTTGTAAGGACGCTCGCCTGGGTGGACCGGACTGGCAAGCGCCTCGCATCGGTTGGCGAGCCTGGAGAAGTCATCCGTCCTCAACTCTCGCCCGATGGTAAGCGCGCCGTTGTTTCCATGCTTGACAGCGTCGGCAATTACGATCTCTGGATCTATGACCTGGTGCGCAATCTGCGCAGCCGCTTCACGTTTGATCCGGCCAGTGAGCTTGGCGGGATCTGGTCGCCGGATGGGAGCCAGATTGTTTTCGATTCCAGTCGCAAGGGACATGCCGACCTTTACCGCAAGCTGGCCAACGGCGCGGGAACTGAGGAAGTTCTCTATGCGGACGACCTGACCAAGGACCCCACAAGCTGGTCACCGGATGGGAGGTTCGTCATGTACGACACGCCGGGCGATCCCGGGACCGGAACAGATATTTGGGTGTTGCCTCTCGACGGGGACAGGAAGCCGTTTCCCTACCTCAAGACCAGCTTCAACGAACAGAATGGTCAGTTCTCGCCCGACGGCCATTGGGTGGCGTACCAGTC
>JANYDS010000021.1 GCA_025363475.1 Terriglobia bacterium | reverse complement strand
TTCGAAGGCTGGCCTGTACAAGAAGCGTTACCGCTTCTTCGGTTTGCCGGGTTTACGGCCCAGCTGGTCCAGCGGACTCTTTGTCACCGCCACCAGCTGCGGCGAGACCTGCGCGTAGCGCGCGGTGGTATCGATGCGGGTATGCCCCAGCATCTCCTGGATTACGCGTAAGTCCACGCCCTGATCAAGCAGATGCGTGGCGAAGCTGTGCCGCAGCGTGTGAACCCGCACTCGTTTTGCTATACCGGCCAGTTCCGCCGCCTGCCGGCAGATCAGTTGCAACACATCGGCGTCCATGTGTTTGTCCGCGTGGCCGCCGGGAAACAGCCAGTCTTTCGGCTGGTCCACCTTCCACCAGGCACGCATCACCTTGAGCAGTCGCGGCGACAGCATGGCGTAGCGGTCCTTCCTGCCTTTACCTTGCTCAACCCGAAGCAGACCGCGCGCCGAATCTATGTCGGTTATTTTCAGCCGCACCACTTCGGAGACGCGCAGGCCCGCGCCGCAGGCGGTCATCAGAGCGGCCCGATAACGCAACGTTCCTACGTGCCGGAAGAACAGGTCGACTTCGGCCGGGCTGAGCACAACCGGGAGTCTATGAGGGACGCGGACTCGTGGCAAGGCCTTGTCCGGCCACACTGTTTCGAGTGTCGTCCGATACAGGAAACTCACTGCGGAGATGAACTGGTTTACCGCTTCCGCCGAGCGATGGCGCTCGTTCAGAAGATGTAACTGGTATTCCCGGATATCTTCGAGCCCGAGAAGTTCCGGGCTGAGTTGATAAAACTCCGCCAGTCCTTTAATTAACGTGGTGGATGTAGTTGCGTTGCGTCTCAGGCGAGAAGTTGCGTAATTGCATGTCTTCCGACATGCGTCGGCGTAGCGGCGTCATAGGTGCGGGTTCCTTTGGTTGCTGGATTGGTCATTGGGAATAACTTGATCCAGTTTTCCAGACGGAACCCCACGCCTTCAACCCTCTCGGGTGGCGGAAATCCCTCATTTAGACCGTTGCCTCGCAGCCGTTTACCGCGAAGCGGTTTCGTTCACTCAAGGTCAACGGCGTCACGCCGACAAGGAGCGCAGAGAATGACCGGGCTTTCCAGTGGATAAGGCCTCGCCGTTTCTCCGCTGTCACGGATTTGCGCGGATGTTGCGCGGATTTTTGAGGATGAAGATCAATAATCCTTCTGGATGCCGTCTGCTTTGTTAGCCGGGTGCCTCACGGGCGTACTTTCGCAAGAGTTCGTCAAGCATTTCCTGCCGGTAGTGGAAATTCGTGTTTTTGAGACGGTTGATAGCCTGTGTGATATCAATGAGACCGCGCTGGGATGCGCGGGTTAGCAGGCCGAGGGTTCCGGCAACCTCGAACCCCATTTTCCTTGCTGCTGCGGCCCCCTTACGATCATCAATCAGGACCAAATCAGCTCCGAGTATCATTCCAAGACTTAGAGCAGCTTTTTCGCCTTCATCCAGGGACTGGAATGCCGGCTCATCGATGGATATGACGCTCCGAACTTCCAGCCAGGCGGGCGTCGAATTCGCCCAGGCGCGAACGGATGCGGGTGCGAAGGAATGCTGAAGTTCGTCGAGCACCACGGAAGGTATCAGGACCTTCCCAAAAAGCTGCGGCAAAATGCTGATATTGCCGATTTCAATCAGATAGCGGATCGGCCCCGTATCGGCTACAACCAGGAGCATCAGATGCCCAGTCGTGTAAGGCCTTCCAGTTCGTGTTCCAGGTCTTCCAAGGTGTAGTCTTCGAACAATCCATGGGTTCTGAGGAGGCTGTCAACCTGGTACCTGGTATCAAGATTCAAAAGCCTTCGCAGTTCGGGTTTGGAAATGTGACCGGACCTGAATTCACCCACCGCCAGGGCTTCAAGAGCACGGCGTGACAGGTCGTTGCCGCCCAGTCTCATGGTTGCGGCAAGATCATCCGGGATTTGAACGGTGACTTCCATATCGTGCTTCCAGTTTAACGCCGTGAGGTGCGTCTTGTGAGACGGTTTTTGGCTTCAGACTCCTCTGCTGGTACCAACCTGGCAACGGCGGCGAATTTTTCACAGTTGCCGGGATGGAGCGAAACCGGCCAGTCTTTCAACGTTGAATAGTTATTCTCTGTCATTGGGCCGTGGTCTTCCAGAATGAACCTTCGACCACTGGGCCGCGAATCTGCTCGCGCTTTTTCGGGAGAGACACCCCGGGCAACCGGCGGGGACCGGCGATACGGCAGAAACGGACACAGCGGCTAAAGATCAAGCGTTGTGAAGTGTTGAAGCAATCTGCGAGGGTCGTTCGAGACTGGCATATCAGGAAACCGGCGGTAGATCGCTTCGATAGCCGCATTCGCTTCGGGCTCGTCCAAGTAGGGCAAAAGGCATACGGCTAAGCCGGATTTAGGGTGGCATAAATGCCACCAGGTTCGGCACCGGCATCACCACCTCCGCGCTGCGACCGGTATTCGAGATCGGCAATGTCAGCCCGAGGTACCGACCGTTTTAGTCCGACCATCCATTTACGTTGACTCGGATGGAATTCCAGGTTTGTGGCAACGAGGTTGGCGGTTTGATCATGACGCATTTGCTGATAAGCGAACCAACCCGCCAGAACCGGAAAGACAAGGGCCACCTGCCAACTCCAGATGTTGAAAGCCAGGTATCCGGTGCCTGCCGACAGCAGGCAGGCGACCACAACTGCTTCCCAAGCAGAGTATCGGCCCACTGCGATGAGAGTCATGCCATCCGGGTGGTCGCGAACTTGAAGTTGCGAGTTCAATTCACCGAGGAGTATAGCCGATCTTGCTACTTGTTCCGATTCGGCCTTCTGCGGCGGACTCTGTCTGTCTCAAGATTGAATGCCCATCTCCGCGTCGGCATCAGCCTGTCCCACAACCACAAATATCTACTTTCAGTTTTTGCAACCCGCAGGTCTGGGTGCTTCGCCCAGGGAATCCAATTTTCGTACAATCCGAGCCAGCAGGTCATCGGAAAGCGCGGTCAGTTCCTTGAGCGCTGAAGGTTTTAAATCAACGGAGTACTTACCCACGCAAGCGACCGCGTTTCACAAGATCTGCTTTGATCTTTTCGAGCGGGATTCCCTTCTCCTTACGACGCGATTCCGAGATCAAGCCGTCCCAGAAATCTTCCAGCACGGCTCCGTATTTTTCGAGGTCGATCTGGACAGCCAGCTTGCGGCCTTTGTCATCGGTTACGAACTGAATTCCTGTCATGGGATGGCCCTTTCGTCTGGTCTGGTGGACAATTCTCACTCTAATTGTGGCGGTCCGGGCTGTCAGGGAACAGCCTGAACCGCTGCAAGAGAAGTTATTACATTGGGAAGTGACCTTCCAGCACGAACCTCGACCGTTGGCTTGCGAATCTGCTCGCACCGCTGGCGTCTGGGTGCTGCTCAACGGGCTCGACGATTTCATCATCGATCTCGCCAGCCTTTTGCTGCTACCAGATCACAAGCGCGAGCGCACGATCCATACCGTGAGGATGGCGTGAATCGTGCATCTTTTGATACCCTAAACAAAACTGACGATACCGCCGATCATCACACTGGGAAACTAGATGAATACCCTGTTCTACGGCGACAATATCTTTTTGGCTTCACGACACAAACCCCGGATGCTCGATCTGTTCTGCTGCGCTGGCGGTGCGGGAATGGGCTATTCACGTGCCGGATTTGAGGTCGTTGGGGTGGATCTAAGCCCCCAGCCGCACTATCCGTTCCCTTTTATCCAGGCAGATGCGCTCGAACTCGATCCCGCTTTCATTGCGTCATTCGATGCTGTTCACGCCTCGCCGCCCTGCCAATCGTATTCCGACCTCGCCTAGCGCAACGGCAACGCCGATGCGTGGCCGCGCCTTGTCGAACCGGTCCGCGAACTCCTGATCCGGTCTGGCCTGCCTTACATCATTGAGAACGTGGATGGCGCACCGCTGCTGAATGCGGTTGTGCTCTGCGGAACAATGTTTCCAGGGCTACGCGTGCTCCGCCATCGCCTGTTTGAGGCAAACTTTGAGATCGTGCCGCCGCCTCACCGGAAACATCCAAAGGTCCACACTTTTGACCGGCGAAAATCTCATTACGGTAAAACCAACGAATGGATAGATTTTGTCCAGGTCACGGGCGGTGGAAACTGCACAATTGCGGCAGCACGCGAGGCCATGGGCATCGACTGGATGACCAAGGGCGAAATCAACGAATCGATTCCTCCTGCCTATACGGAATTCATTGGATTGGGACTCCTTCGATACCTGGCTTACAGGCAAAGGCTGCCACGTGTACGGAAAAGCGCGTAAAGAGCAATTCAAGGAAAAACGGGTCCGCCGGGAGGGAAGCATGGCACGTCGGTCGCAGCCTAACGACAGTCCGGAATCCATCAGGGGTTCGCTTGTCGAGCTTTTGACCAATTTCGCCGCTGAACTTAAGAGGGATGATCTTCGAGCCAAGGTGATTGCGCTGATCCCCGCATTTCACAAACTACGCGATCTCGGCAGTTCCCTGATGCCAAAGACCGACGAGGTGTCGGGGCGTGAGCGAATCATCGCCTATCTGCACCGATATCCAGGTAAGGTGATCGATGGCGACGAGCTCATGATCGTTTCCGGCATCGGGGATGGGCGCGGAGAGTCAGGGAACTTCGCCTCGAATTCGGCTGGTGGATTTACTCAGGCGTGACGTTTGCTCCTATGGCGGAGGACGCGCAGGAGGCCGACAACTACGGCGAGATGGCTGGACTGAAGGCCATGCTCGCTCTTGATCCTTCCAAAATCAAGCCTGAACAGTACGTTCTGATGCGTCCTGAGCAGGATCGACAGGCGGCCCATCGCTGGAATGTGCTGAACGAGGTCAGGAAGAAGAAGACCTCGGTTTCGGATAAGATCATCGAATATTTTCGCAAGAACGTGGGGGTGGAAATCACTGGCGAGGAACTGAAGTATCTCGCCAAAGATAAGAAAGAGTGGGCACGCCGGGTCCGAGAACTCCGAACCGAGCAGGGGTGGCCCATCGTGACAAGAAACAGCGGTCGCGACGATTTAGCCATAGGAGTTTACCTGCTCGAAGAAGATCGCCAGACGTACGAGCATGATCGCGCGATTCCTGATCCGGTTCGAGTCGCGGTCTTGCAGCGGGACGAATTCAAGTGCGTTCAATGCGGCTGGCACCGAGCCATGTTATCGCCGGACGATCCACGAAAGATGTTGGAACTTCATCACCGGCAACATCACAAAAACCAGGGGGCCAACACTGTCGACAATCTGGTGACTCTCTGCAATGTGCATCATGACGAATTGCACCGCCAGTCCCGGTTCTCATTGGCTTCGGCAAACGTCGAACGCGCAATGCGTCCCCGAAATCCGAGGTGATAGAGTTTCTCGGGTACTGAACGCAGACTCGCTTCGATGTCGCGCAGGCTCTCGCGAAAAGTATAAATCGCGTGGCTTTTCCTGCCGCGACCAGTTTTTGTGCATGAGTTTCGCGCAATTAGTACACTCGGCCGTAACCGCACAGCGGTGCTTAAAATTGAACACGCGTTTGCGAGTCAGAACTGCCCTTCCGAGCGTCATCCCACGGAATCAGCTGGACTACATCATTATTCATTTGGCGGAGACGGCGGTTGATTTCCGCCTTCCAGGCGTTACACGAGTCGTCATCGACTGTGGCATCAAGGCGTTCGAGCAGCGAATCGACCAGTGCGGCGCGGGCTTCAGCGGGAAGCGAAAGCGCATCTCTGAGCAACTCTGCAGGTTCGGTTGTCATTGGGCTGATTGTAGCCTGTTCGGACTGAGAACTTTCAGGGTTGGGCACACTTCTTCCATTGGGAACTGACCTTCCAACATGAACCTCGACCACTGGGTTGCGAATTTGCTCGCGCCGCTGGCGTTTTGGGTGCTGCTCAACGGGATCGACGATTTCATCATTGATCTCGCAGGCCTTTACAGCTACATCCGCCGACGGTTTTCCTCTGACCCCGCGCATCGCGATCCTTCTGAAGCTGAGATTGATGCCGCGCCGCCCCGACTCATGGCTGTCTTTGTCGCGCTCTGGAAAGAGCACCGGGTCATCCAGAAGATGATCGAAAATAATGTTACAAAGCTGAATTATCCGCGCTTTGAGTTCTTTGTTGGTGCCTATCCCAATGACGCCCCCACCATTGCTGCGATCCGCGAGGCGATGAAGCGGTTTCCGAATGTCCACATCTCTATCTGTCCGCATGACGGGCCGACTTCGAAAGCCGATTGTCTGAACTGGATCTATCAGCGCATGCTGCTGCATGAAGAGGAATGGGGCGTGCGCTTCGACATGATCCTGACCCATGATGCGGAGGATTTGATGGACCCGGATGCGCTGCGCTGGATCAATTACTACGCGCAGTGGAATGAGATGGTGCAGATTCCGGTACTGGCTCTGCCGACACCGTGGACCGAGTTTTCGCATGGGGTCTATTGCGATGAATTTGCGGAGTTCCAGTTCAAAGACATGCCGGCCCGGCAGCTGCTGGGCGGGTTTATTCCATCAAATGGAGTGGGTACCGGGTTTTCACGCACTGCACTGGAACGGCTGGCGCAGACGCATTCCAATCGTATTTTCGAGCCCGCCTGTTTGACGGAAGATTACGAGAACGGCTGGCGCATACATAAGCTGGGGATGAAGCAGAAGTTTATTCCGGTGCAGATCCGCCACGGGAGGGCGATTGCCACGCGGGAATATTTTCCGCGGAACTTTGCGACGGCGGTGAAGCAGAGGTCGCGGTGGGTGACGGGGATTGCGCTGCAGTCGTGGGAGTTTCATTCGGCGCGCGACACGCTGGCGCAGGCCTACTGGTTTTGGCGGGACCGGAAGTGCCTGATTGGCAATCTGGCGACGCCGCTTACCAATATCTTATTCGTTTTGGGAGCCGGGACGTGGGGCTGGGCATATGCCAGTCACCATGCCTGGCTTTTGGCGCGGGAGCTGTCGCGGTATTCGTCCATCTGTACGGCGGGGCTGGTGTTGCAGGGTTTGCATACTGCTATCCGGGCGGGGTGTTCCGGGCGGATTTATGGGTGGAAATATGCGTGCGGCGTGCCGCTGCGCGTGCTGACCGGGAACTGGATTAATTGTTTTGCTACTTCGCGCGCGATTTGGAATTATGCGAGCGCGAAGATTCGGGGGCAGCCGCTGCGGTGGGCGAAGACGGACCATGCGTATCCGAATCGTACGGCGCTGTTGACGGAGCGGAAACGGCTGGGCGAGATTTTGACGGGGTCTTTGTGGATTACGCCGGAGCAACTGGAATCGGCGTTGTTGACGAAGCCGGGGTCGGTGCGGCTGGGTGAGCATCTGATGGCGCTGGGCCTGATTTCAGAAGTTAATTTGTATACGGCTTTGAGTTTGCAGAACCAGTTGCCGCTGGGCAAGCCTGAGGCTGAAGTTGTTTCTATTCCGGTCACGCGGGCACTGCCTTTGGCTGTGTCGCGGCGGTGGCGTGTTTTGCCGTTTCGGATTTCGGCTGGGGAGATTTATTTGGCTGGGGCGGAGTTACCAGGGGATGAGATGCGCCGTGCGATTCGTGAGTTTAGCTCGCTGGAGGTTCGGTTTCAATTGGTTACGCCTACTGAGTTAGAGGAACTGGCTTTGGAGTATTTACCTTAGGGCGGGTCGTTCAGTTCACGAACGCGGCGGGAACCCGTATTTCCGGCGGGTGGCGGGTGACAATTGGGTTATGCGACTTGACCCTTTGGCTTATCTTGGTGAGCAGCTTTTGGACTGGAAACAGGCTGGGACATTTCAGCCGCTACGCGTGTTGGAAGGCCCCAGCGCGGCTGAATCGCGGTTTGATGGCCATGATGTTATCAATCTGGCTTCGAACAATTATCTGGGTTTGACGACGCATCCGAAGTTAATTGAGGCGGCGATTGCGGCTACGCGGAAGTATGGCGCTGGGTCTGGGGCAGTACGTACGATTTCGGGAACGATGGACCTGCATATGCAGCTGGAACGGCGGATTGCGCAGTTCAAAAACGTAGAGGCTTGTGTGGTTTTCCAGTCCGGTTTCGCGGCCAATGCAGGGACTGTGGCAGCGGTACTTACGCCTGACGATCATATTATTTCGGACGCGTTGAACCACGCCAGCATTATTGACGGGGCGCGGCTGTCACGGGCGAAGATTCATGTTTATCCGCATCGGGATCATGTGGCTGCGGGCAATATTCTAAGCGAGCTTGCAGGCGAGCCGGGGCGGAAGCTGGTGATTACGGATGGCGTGTTTTCCATGGATGGCGATATTGGTCCTCTGCCGGAACTAGTGGCCCATGCGGAACAATTCGGGGCGATAATGATGGTGGATGACGCGCATTCCTCGGGGGTGCTGGGTCGCAACGGGCGCGGCACAATTGACCATTTCGGGCTGCACGGGCGCGTGGATATTCAGGTAGGGACACTGTCGAAAGCGATTGGAGTGCTGGGCGGGTATGTGTGCGGAACGAAGGATCTGATTGAGTTTCTTTATGCGCGGGCGCGGCCGTTTTTGTTTTCGACTTCGCATCCGCCGGCGGTTGCGGCTGCTTGTCTGGCTGCGTTCGATGTATTGGAAGAAGAACCGGAACGGATTGAGCGATTGTGGGAGAACACTCGCTATTTCAAGAAGGGCTTGAGGGAGGCGGGTTTTGATACCGGCCTCAGTGAGTCGCCGATTACGCCCGTGATGGTGGGGGATGAGGCTAAAGCTTATCAATTCTCAGCGGCTTTGTTTGAAGCGGGTGTTTTCGCTACAGGGATCGCTTTCCCTACGGTGGCGAAAGGGAAAGCGCGGGTACGCACGATTGTGAGCGCGACCCATACGGAAGCTCAGCTGGCACGGGCTCTGGAGGTATTTGCGCGTGTGGGCAAGCGACTGGGAATCGTGGGCATTTAGAGGATATTCACTGCACGGGCGGCCAGCAAGGCCAGCGTTGCCAGAGAAATCGACGACTGGATGATCATCAGGACTTTCGCCCAGCGTGAGAGCACCGGTGCGTCGGTGGGTGAAAACGCGGTGCTGCAGTTGAAGGCGAGGAACAAGTAGTCGATGAAGCGGGGGGTCCAGTCCTCTTCGCCCATTTGCTTTTTCAGCACAGGGTCCATCTGCATCTGGGGGAAGAGGAACGCGCCGTCCGTGTGGATGCCGCGTTTATCGCGTTCAGTGGGGCCGCCGCCATCGAGGCGCCAGTACCATGAGGCGAAAAGCAGCAGGTTGGCGGACCAGAGGGCCCCGGCGGCTTTGAGCAGTTCACCGGGCGGGTCAAGGTGTTTGGGCAGGCGGGTGATCAGCAGGCTGAGAGACGCGATCAGCGAGAGAGTAATTACGGTCATACCGCTGTAAGCCAGAAACGCAGCCAGATCGTGGCGGCCGGCGTGGTGGGAGAGCAGAGCGGGAACCATGAGGGCGACAACCAACAGTATGGGCAGCCAGCGCGGGCCGGCTGTCAGGGGCTCGGGCAGGATATAGAACAGGCCACCAATGATGAGTGCCGCGACAAGCGCAGGCCAGCGCGGCTCTGGTTTTGTTTCGGTGTCAGGCATACCACCAGCTATGATCGCGCACTGCCTAAAGTTAGTGACAGAGCGTGCACTAAAAAGGGGATTTCAGGCGGGGGCGGAACGGCTCTATAATTCTGAACATGTGCGCCCACTGTCGGCACTCGCGGTTCGCTTTCGTCGGGGGAAGTCTTGAATGCCCGAACCGTTGAGGATATGCCGACGTGGGCGAGCTTGTGGGCTGATTACCAGAAACGGCTGATACCAGAGCGCGCTGATTACCAGAGGTGGTAATAGCCGTCGCGCTGTGCCAGTTCGACGTCAACGCCGAAGAGATCGCGCAGGCTGGCGGCGGTGAGGATGTCGGCTTTTGGACCATCGGCCACGATGCGGCCTGCGCGCATGAGAATGACGCGGTCAATTTCCGGCACGATATCTGACAGGTGGTGGGTGATGAGCAGGATTCCTATGCCCGCGCAGGCCAGTTTACGCACCGTTTCACGGAGTTCATGCTGGGCGGAAAGGTCGAGGCTGGTGGAAGGTTCATCGAGCAGCAGGGCTTTCGGGCTGTGGACCAGGGCGCGTCCGATGAGGCAACGGCGGGCTTCGCCGGAGGACATTTCGCTCACCGGTTTGAGACTGAGCTGCGGGGCTTCGAGCAGATCCAGAACGTCGGCTGCCTGTTGGCGCATGGTGTCTGTGACGTGGTGGTTGGGCCAGATGCCGATGCTGGAAAAGAAGCCGGAGAGGACGACATCGAAGCCGGTGATTTCGCGGGTACATTGCGCCATCAGATCATTGGAAACGATGCCGAGCATGCCGCGCAGTTCGACGACGTTCCAGAGTGAGCGGCCGAGGATGGCGACGGAAGTCTCCGGGCGCGCCAGAGGATAGCATTCGCGGGTGATGGTCTTGATCAGGGTGGATTTGCCGCAGCCGTTGGGGCCGAGAATGGCGACGTGTTCCCCTGCCCCTATGGTGAGGCTGATGTCATGCAGGGCGATGCTGGTGCCGCGCATGACGGTGATGTGTTTGAGTTCGATGAGCGGGATGGGCGGCAAAGAACCAGTGTAGACGCGCTTGCGTGAACAAAGCCGGGTAGCGTAACGTACCCTCTAATAGATATGCCCTTCTGCACACAATGCGGTCATCAGGCAGCCACGACGGACGTGTTTTGCGCGAGTTGCGGTGGCAAACAAACAGATGCGCCTTCGGGGAACCGGTGGTCGGGTGGAAGTTCCACCTCGAATGGAGCGGGGGCCGATCCGTTGTCGGGCCTGACGCCGCGAACTGCTTCCATCCTTTGTTACATCCCTACGATCGGCTGGATTCCGGCGATTATCGTGCTGGCTGCGCGGAAGTTCAAGGCTGACCGTATGGTGCGATTTCATGCATTTCAGGGACTGTACCTTTTCGCTGCGTGGCTGGTGGTGCAATGGGTGGTGCGGCCGCTGTCAATGACACTGCCGGACCATTTCGTACGGCTTGACCGCATTCTGGAAGCCGCAATCATTGGGGTTTCGATCTTCATGATGGTTAAGGCCAGCCATAATGAGCCTTACGTTTTGCCGATCATCGGGGAACTGGCGCAACGGTCGGCGACCGAACATTAGCGTTTCGCTTCGTTTAGCCTTTTCCCAGAGCGGCATTTATAGAGGTACTATGGGATTGCGGCTGTTCGATGCCGCTGACTGCTTACCTTGCCCGCCTTTATCAACAACGATCCGGTCGAGATGAGCGCTACATCAACACGGCTGCCTGCCTGGCAGAGAATCCAACTACAGCAACTGCAATTGAAGTACAGAGCCTTGAAGCAACGAAGGAGCACGTCTTGAAGAATATTTATGTCGGGAACATCTCGTTCCAGACGACCGAGCAGGATCTTGATGCGGCATTTTCGGCATACGGTCAGGTGGATCGCGTTCAAATCGTGAAAGACAGGGAAACAGGGCAGGCGCGCGGTTTCGCGTTTGTCGAGATGCCGGATAACGGCGATGCGGATAAAGCGATGGCTGCTTTGAACGGTGCCGAACTGGGTGGCCGGGCATTGACGGTCAATGAAGCCCGTCCGCGTGAACCGCGCACTGGCGGCGGTGGTGGCGGCTTTGGCGGCAACCGCAGCGGCGGGGGTGGCGGTGGCGGTGGATATGGCGGTGGGGGTGGTGGACGTCCCGGTGGTGGTGGCGGCGGTGGTGCCCGGCCTCCGCGGCGCGAACCGCGCTGGTAAGAAAGCTGTCTTGAAGTTTAGCGGGCCGGACTTTTAATTCCGACCCGCTTTGAATTTTCAGAACCAAGTCTCACAATTTTGAAAGACGGCGGACAAGCTCTGCCTCGAAATCAGGATTGACTTGGACGTCGGCCAGGCTGCGGACTTTGCGACGCAACTGTTTTATGTCGCTCGCCAGGCGTGCGCAGAGTTTACACATGGCCAGGTGCAGGCGGATTTCCATGCGGCGCAGCCAGGGCAGCGCATCGAACTGGTCGGACATTATTATGGTGGCCACGTCCCGGCAGGAAATCATTCGTCGTCTCCTTTTTTCCAGCAGGTCTTCCTGAATGCGGCGGGCTTGCGGCTGAAACCCTTCCGCTCCAGACACTCCCGAAGCTTAGCTCGCGCGCGGTGCATTTGGACTCCAAAGTTAGTGATCGTCAGGCCCATAATCTTACAGATCTCGGCTGTATCCAGACCCTCGATTTCGCGCAGGACAAACGCTTCACGCTGATCAGGGGAGAGACTCTCCATGCAGAGGCTGATCACGTCGTGAATTTCCTTTGACAGCAGCAGCCGCTGCAGATCTGCCGGAGGTCGCACCCAACTGCCTCTGGCGTCGAAGCGGTCTTCAAACACCTGATCGATGGGGTCTGCCCTGCTGTATCTGGATGCGGCCCGGCGGTGTTCCATTACTTTGCGGTGGAGAATACCGAACAGCCAGGTTCGGAGCTGTGAGCGCCCTTCAAAGGCATCGAGTTTCTGTAGAAATATTGTGAAGACGTCCTGCACCACGTCTTCGGCTTCGTGCGCGGACAAGCCCATGGCGCGGGCCGCTCTGAGCAGCGGACCGAGATGGTCGTGAACAGAATCTGCAAGCGCAGCAGGGTCTCGCCGGCGGAGGCGCGCGATCAACTCTTCGGCGGCTGATGACAAGACCTTCAATCTAACGGGAAGCGGGTGCAAAAGCAACGAAAAAAACTGTAAGGAATTGAACCACGCAAACACTCACCTGACGAAAGCCAACTGCTTTCGAAGAAGTGCAAAGGAGAACAATTTCGATATGAAACTTCAATCAGTTCCGCGCCTTGCAATCCTGCTGGCCGGACTCACGTTTACGCTCTCGGCCGCACAGGTCGACGGAATTTTGATGGACAAGATGTGCTCAATGAAAGCGGAAAAAGGCGGTCAGGCAGCAGCAGCCATGCATGACACGAAGTGCGCCCTGATGCCTGATTGCGAGAAGAGCGGCTATGGCGTGTTTACGGTCGATAACAAGTTCGTGATGCTGGATGCGGCGGGAAATACAAAAGCTTCGGCTGCACTGAGAGCGACCAAAAAGAAAGACAACCTTAAAGTGACCGTCACGGGCGAAATGGACGGCGATACGGTCAAGGTTAAGACGCTGAAGCTGCAATAGCAGAATGGGGAGGCCGTCTGGAGATGATATGTTAACACCTATGCGGCTTTCCATTTTTCCTTCGGCAATGTTGGTGTTATTAGCGGCGGGCGCGTTCGCGCAGACTCCGCGCGCGAAGATTGACGTCTCGAAACTTGGCCCGCAGGTGGGCGAGAAAGTGCCGGACTTTAGTCTGAAAGATCAGAACGGACGGGTGACGACCCTTGAATCCGTGGCCGGGCCTAAGGGAACGATGCTGGTGTTCTTCCGTTCCGCAGACTGGTGACCATACTGCAAAACGCAACTGGTCGAGTTGCAGGGACGATTGAAGGAGATTCAGGCAAAGGGGTTGGGTCTGGTGGCTGTGAGCTACGATCCGGTTGAGACACTGGCGGCGTTCAGTAAGCAGCGTTCGATTACTTTTCCGCTGCTGTCGGATGCAGGTTCATCGACCATCAAGCGATATGGCATTTTGAATCCCGTGACGGAAGAGGCTTTCGGCGCGAACAAAGATGATCCGGCAGTGAAAGCCGATATCAAGATGTATGTTTCCGAAGTGAACCCGAACCGGATCATGATTGGCATGGCGTTTCCTGGGACCTTCATGCTGGACCGGAAGGGCAGGGTTACGTCGCGCTTCTTTGAGGATTTTTATATTGAGCGGAATACTGTTTCCAGTTTGATGGTGAAACTGGGTCGAAGCGATAAGGCTGTGGCGGCGACGAAGGTTTCGAGCTCGCATCTGGATCTGACTACGTATTCCAGCGACTCGTCAATAGCGGCGGGGAACCGGATTTCACTGGTGCTGGATATTACGCCCGGGCCTGGGATCCACGTATACGCACCGGGGGCCGCGGGATACAAGCCTGTGGCGCTTACGATAACCCCGCAGGAGTATGTGCGGGCGTTGCCGGCCAAGTTCTCTGCTTCGCAGACTTACTATTTCAAACCGCTCAAGGAGCGAGTTCCCGTGTTTCAAAAGCCGTTCCAGCTGGTTCAGGAAATAGTGCTGGACGGCACGCTGAAGACGCAGGCTGCGCTGCGCGGGACAAAGACGCTGACGTTGAACGGGACGCTGCAGTACCAGGCGTGCAACGACAAGGAATGTTTTAATCCGGTTGAAGTCCCTCTCACGTGGACTCTGGATATGCGTCCGACTATTTTTCAGCGGCCGAACGCTCCCGTAGTTGCGCCGGCAACGCGATGAGACTGTCGGTACGGTCGTGGCTGATTCTGCTTTCAGCAGTAAGTGCCGCGGCCATGCTTTACGTAGGCGCGTATCAGATACGGGCAATTGAACATATGAGCTGCCCTCTGTTGAAAGGTGGTTGCGAGGCAGTGGCGGATGCACCCTTCGCGCGGCCTGGCGGCATTCCTGACGGGTTTATCGCGGCGGGGATGTATGCGGCTCTGATCGCACTGGCGTTTGTTTCACCTGTGCATGGCTGGGTGCGTTATTCACTTCGGACCATCGCAGTGGTGGCAGGAATAGCCAACGTCATGGGAATTCGGGATATGGCGCAGCTGGGGGCGTGGTGTTTCTACTGCCTGCTGACAACGGTACTGGCGCCTGTGCTGGTCTGGCTGGCGTTTCTGGTCTAGCTGTTATAATTATTCACAGCGGTGAATAATTAACCATTATGAGCGTCTCGGTCGGAGTTGTCGGTTTCAGCGGGTATAGCGGCGTGGAAGCGGTGGGGATTCTGGGTCGCCATCCGCAGTGTGAGCCTGTACTTTTAGAGCACCGGGCCGATGTGGACGGGTTGAAGCTTTTGAGAAAAGCCTCCGTGCGGCGTGCTCCGGCTTCGGCTAATTCGGTTGCTGCGGAAGGCCTGCGGGCGGTGCTGCTTTGTACGGCTCCTGAAGTTTCAATGGAGCTGGCTCCGAAGTTTCTGGCGGCTGGGGCTGTGGTGGTTGACCTGAGCGGAGCATTCCGCTTGCGCACTCCTGCACTCTACAAAGCCTGGTATAAAGAAGAGCACACGGCTGCGGATTTACTAGCTTCGGCAGTTTATGGTTTGCCGGAATTCTATCGGAATTCAGTGCGCGGGGCCCGGTTGATTTCGAATCCCGGTTGTTATCCGACGGCGGCAAATCTGGCGCTGCGGCCTTTGTTGGCGGCGGGTTTGATTGACCGCAAGGCGGGCGTGATCTGCGATGCAAAGAGTGGTGTTAGCGGGGCCGGGCGCAAAGCGACTTTGAAGAACAGCTTTTGCGAAGTGACTGAGAATTTTTCGGCGTACTCGTTTTTCAATCATCGGCATGTGCCGGAAGTGCTGATGAACAGCGGGCTGGAAGAAGCAGAGTTTAGTTTCACGGCGCAGCTGATTCCGATTGACCGCGGCATTCTGGAGACGATTTATTTCCGGGCTTGGAAGCCGGTCACGGCGGCGGAGATTATGGATGTCTATTCGGCGCAGTATGCGGATGAGCCGTTTATCCGGCTGTATCAGGCGGGGAGCGTGCCCGATCTGCATGCTGTCGCGCATACGAATTTCTGTGATATCGGGGTGGTGGCTGATCCGGCGACCGGGCGTTGCATTGTGGTCAGCGCTATCGACAATCTGGTGAAAGGCGCGGCGGGTCAGGCGATTCAGAATTTGAATCTGGCGCTGGGCTTTGACGAGACGGCGGGGTTGTCGTGAAGGCGTTAATTAAGATCGGCGGGAGTCTGCTGGATGATGCGGCTTCGCGCAATGATATTGCGGCGCAGATTGCCGAAGTAGCGGCATCCGGCGTTACGGTGACGGTGGTTCATGGCGGCGGCAAACAGATGACGCGTTTTCTGGAAGAACGCGGCGTGACGAGCACTTTTGTGCGCGGGCTGCGGGTGACGACGGATGAGACGATTGACGCGGTTTTGAAAGTTCTGGCAGGGTCAGTAAACACGCAGCTGGTGGCTTCGTTGTGTGCGGCCGGGGCGTTGGCGGTGGGGCTTACCGGGATTGATGCAGGGCTGGCGACGGCGGACCAGCTGGACCCGGAACTGGGCTTTGTGGGCAAGGTAGTGGCTTCGGATTCGCGCTTGCTCGCTACGCTTTCGGGCGCGGGTTATATGCCTGTGGTCGCTTGCATCGCGGGTGGCATTCACGGGGAAGTGTTTAATGTGAATGGCGATTCCATGGCTGTGGCTGTTGCATATAACTGGCAGGTGGACCGGCTGGTGTTTCTGACTGATGTGGCGGGGGTTCTGGACGCAGAAAAGGCGCTGATTCCGGTGCTGACTGCGGCGGAGTGCCGTTCGCTGATCGATACGGAAGTCGCTACGGGCGGCATGCAGGCCAAGCTGAATTCGGCGATGGATGCGGTGGAGCATGGCGTGCAGGAAGTTCGCATCGTGAAGGGTTCAGAGGCGGGTATTGTGCGGCGGGTTTTTGCCGGTGAACAGACTGGTACGAGGGTAATTGCATGACTGGTATGAAAAAATGATCAGCGCGTTGACTCCTGACCTGGTGGAAAACCAGACAGCTTCGGCTAAGGAGATTGAGGTTAGAAAAGCGTCAATGGCGGATATTCCGCAGTTGCTGGAGTTGATTAACGGCTACGCGGCCAAGGGGATTATGTTGCCGCGCACGGAATTTGAGATGTCCGAAAACATGCGCGATTTTATGGTGGCGTTTGACGGAAACAAGCTGGCGGGTTGTGGCGCGATGCATTTTTATTCGCCGACAATGGGCGAGGTGCGGTCCCTCGCCGTTGCGGAGAGTCATAAGACCAATGGCATTGGCCGGCTGATTGTGGATTCGCTGATTTATGAGGCGAAGATGTATGGCCTTGATGCGGTGTTTGCGTTTACTTATGTGCCTGGGTTCTTTGCCAGGGTGGGTTTCCATGAGGTGGAGCGAGGGGAGTTACCGCTGAAGGCGTGGAAGGATTGTTTGCGGTGTCCGAAATTTCATGCCTGTGATGAGATTGCGGTGGTGCGGGAGTTAAGGCCGCATCGGAGACCGCAGCGGCAGGAATTGCCTCCGGTGCTGGGGGTGGATGACGGGTTTGTGATTTTGTTGCCAACGGTTTTGCGGGGATAATGTCCGCGCTGCCCAGAGATACTGGTAAATTGAACTTACTGGACTAAGGCATGGAATCGATCAACATCCACGAAGCGAAGACCCATCTCTCCCGGTAGGTGGAGAAGGCCGCACGAGGTGAATCGTTCGTGATTGCGAAGGCAGGCAAACCGCTCGTCCGTGTGACGGCACGGAAGTGTTGCGCCTGAGATACACATAGTAGAGATGGCTATGCAGGGATTTGCGGAAGCAAATGGCTTAACTAACATCTGTATGGCGGAACACGAATCTGTTACATCGCGCGATACAAAGAAGCCAATTCGGTCACAAGTGTATTCACTTTGCCGTGAATACGCAGAGTACAAAAATGGCACAAATCGTGCCGGCAATCTTAAGGAGGACAGGTAAGGGTTAAGATGTCCAGCCGCGTGGTGACCCAGTTCGTGCCCAATCACAAATCTTACTTGTTCGTCTTTGCTTGCATGAACCAGCGATGATGTCAGCAGGATGTACTTGCGTCCAAAAATTCGGCGTGCATATGCGTTAAGAATCCCGTTCGAGTGAAGTGGACCCCATCGGTGCGCGCTCTGCGTCTGATTTGCGCTGCTGCGGTTAGTGGCGGGATCCTGCCGTCGGGCGGATCGGTGATGAGTGAAGTCCGATTGTCGAATTCGCGTTCGATCATGAAGTCCGCGCGGTCGGTGGCCGTTGTGCTGGTGAAGTGTTCGACGTTGTTGAGTGCGGCCATGAAGGCGGCGTCGCCGGCTGCGAAGTCGCTGTGACCGTCCTTGAAGAGACGCGCGGCGCGGGCCTTGATTTTGGCCACTTCGGCATTAGTGAGGGTGGCGCGACCGACCAGTTGCGCGGGCCGAGGGGTGGCCGCATTGCTGAACCAGACGCCGGTGAGGTCATAGGTCTGCTGGGCAAACGAGGCAGTGAGGAGAAAGGGCAGCAGGGGGGGAATGGCGAGAGTCTTCATGACGAACCCTGGAAAAGGCAGTATGGCACGAAATGACGTTAATATAGAGAAGTAAATGGACGTTGATCAAGATACTCTCGACACGATTGTTAAGCGCGTCCTGACGGTCGTCTCCCCGGACAAGATCATTCTTTACGGGTCGGCTGCGACGGGGACAATGACACGCGACAGTGATATTGATCTATTGATCGTCGGGCCGGCCAACAAGCACGAGACGATTGTGGAGATCGGCAGAGCGGTCGGGGATGTGGAGTTTGGTATCGACGTAAAGCTCATTGCCGCTGAGCGTTTTGAGGCCACCAAAAACCTCATCGGCGGTATTGCTTTCCCCGCCAATAAGTACGGCAGGGTTCTTTATGCCGCGTAATGAAGAACTGAGACGGCTGATCGCTGGGTGGATCGGGAAGGCGGACCTGGATTTCGCGACAGTAGTCCGCCTTGAGCCGGAAGGAAAGTTCCGGGACATCGTCGCCTTCCATGCGCAGCAGGCTGCCGAGAAATATTTGAAGGCTCTTCTCACCCGACATCAAATCGAATTTCCAAAGACTCATCTCATGCAACAGTTGCTGGTGTTGTTGTCGCCAGCGGAGCCGCAGTTGGCGGAGTTGCTTCGCGAATCGCGCAATGGCTAAGTCCGTTCGGTGTGGAAATCAGGTACCCAGGGGACCGACCCGAGACGCTTCCCGGCGATGAAGCGAAGGCGCTTGAACTGGCTAGTCTGGTGCGGGAAGCCGTGATGGAACGGCTCAAGCACTGGCTTTCATCCGACGAACCGGACTCGCAGTAAAGGTGCAAATCAACCGTCTCCGCTGAAACCGATACTCGCGCGGCTCGTGGCTGATCTTTCTTGTCTCGACGAGCGTTCACGGGTGATCCCATACGCCTGTCCGGTATTGTGTTTTGGTGATTTGGCCCAAGCCCGGATTGCGACACTCGGACTCAATCCCAGCAATGTGGAATTTGAAAAGAGCGGAAACGAACTGAGGGGTGAAAAGCGCCGATTCCCAACGCTCGGCTCGCTCGGAATCGCTGACTGGTCCGAAGCCAGGCAGGAGCATTTGGAAACGATTCTCGAATCATGCCGGGAGTACTTCCTGCGGCATCCGTACGACAAGTGGTTCAAGCCAATGGAGAACCTGATTCGCAGGACGGCCGCGTCTTATTATTCCCCCGACCGTGACGCTTGCCATCCGGACCTGGTACCGTACGCAACGGCTCCAGTTCGGTCAAAGCTCAGTCCTTCCAGCCAGTCCATGCTTCTGGATGCAGCGGGTGCGACCCTCGCCGAACTCTTGCGGGAATCCCCTGTCCAATTGTTGGTGCTCAATGGCCGCCGCGTCTTCAAGCAGTTTGAGATACTGGCAGAAATTCCACTGGAACACCGAAGCGCTGTCCTTAGCCATACGGTAAACAGATGCCCGAGAGAGTTCGAGGAGTTGTGGATACTTTGTGCGGCATACCGTTAAAACGGAAGCTCACCGTGGTCGGTTTCTCTTGCAATTGGCAGCGAGCAGTACCTGAGGGTACTAGAGACATCATTCGCAACTGGATCGGTGAGGAAGCCGCAAATATTCAGTCTCTGTAGTAGACTTGAGGCTATGTTGGGAAATACTCTACTTAACGCATGATTCCAGGCCGCAACTTCCCGCCTCGCAAGTCCAGTCGCCGCGAAAACGTGAATGAATCGATCCGTGCCCGTGAAGTGAGGGCCGTATTCCCGGATGGGACTGCGGAAATCATGCCCACTTCAGCAGCCTTGCGCCGTGCGCAGGAACTGGGGCTTGATCTGGTCGTCGTCTCCCCCACTGCAGTGCCGCCCGTCGCGAAAGCGATCGACTACGGTCACTACCAGTACGAGATGAAGAAGAAATCGCATGAAGCGAAAAAGAAGCAGCATGTCGTTCAGGTGAAGGAACTGAAGTTCCGTCCCAACACCGACGATCATGATTACGACTTCAAGAAAAACCATGCCATCCGCTTCCTTACCGAGGGAAATCGCGTCAAGGCCGTTGTGCAGTTCCGCGGACGTGAGATCGCCCATACGGATCTTGGCCGCAAACTGCTCATGCGCTTCGCTGAAGATTTAACGGCTTACGGCGTTGTCGATGGCAGTGCACGTATGGAAGGCCGCAATGCCCACATCCTGATCAGCCCTGTAAAGGTTCAGGTACAGGGTTCAAAGCCGGTTATTGCCGGGGCCATCCTGAAGCAAGCGCTTCCGCCCAGCCACTAGGCCGGTCACAGCGAGTAGCGACAATCCGAATAATCCAAACCCCGCCAGGTTTTCCGGCGGGGTTTCGAATTTCAGGGTAATGTTGTGATCGCCTGGCGGCACGTCGACCAGA
Source organism: Terriglobia bacterium (assembly GCA_025363475.1). Lineage (GTDB taxonomy): Bacteria > Acidobacteriota > Terriglobia > Bryobacterales > Bryobacteraceae > BOG-234. The sequence continues at coordinate 41,245 of JANYDS010000021.1, read as the reverse complement.
GTGAATCCCATAATTGGTTCACGGCGAATTTCCAGCTCCTGGCCGTTTTCGTCAGCATGCCAGGCGGGGTCATAAGTCTGCTGCAGCAACACTGACTGGCCTGCCGCGACTTTGGCGCGGATGTTCACTTCATCGAAACCGTGCCACGTGACTTTCGTTTCCGGCTGATCTTTGTTTTCCACGACAAACACGTAGTTCGTAAGACCGGGCAGGTCGTCGCCGCCATTAATAGGCTTCAGGGACGCCATCGCTGCGCGATCCACAACGCGCCCTATGTTCGGATAAATCCTCGGAATGCGATAGACGGCCGTATCCATCTTTTCGTACAGGAGCGGAATCGCGCCGCGGAATTTGTACGGGAACTTGTAGTCTGCACGATAGTTGTCCGGTGAATTCGCCCCTGGAACGATGATGGCGTCGGTGCCCAGCGCCTGGAGCCAGAGCACGGAAAGTTCGGGTTTGTCTCCGGTCATCACCTGGTAGGTGCTGATCGGGATGATCTGGTTCAGCATGCCCTGCATGGAGCCGCCATCCATCTGCGCATTGTCAGCCCAGGCATCAAACCAGAACCGCACTTCGCCTGCGGGAAGCGACCGTTGCCCGGGAAGGTTGTCATGCACCCATTTGGCCATCTTCCAGGGATACCCACTCTCCACCGAAGCCAGCTTCCGATAGGGGGACCAGGCGTTCCGCAGGTAAATAGTTCCTGGCACAAAAGCAATCGCCACAGCGATGGCGGTGACCACGCGCAGACGCGGCACGAGCCACATTCTGCGGACGATTTCAACGCCCGCCAGGATGAGGACCAAATCCAGTTCCGGAGCCAGGCGGTGGCCTTCGCCAAAGATGCGGGCATCGAAGTAGTAGTAGCCCAGAACGTCAAGGCCAATGATCAGCACCAGACCTGTCACGTAAATCGTCCAGAAGCGCTCCGGCTTGCCGCGGCCAAGACGGTAACTCAGAGCACAAAAAACGGTCAGAATGAGGGCAAAAACAAGCTGCAGAGCGCGGTTTCCGGGATGGGAAACCCACTGCATGTCAGTCAGGGTAATCCGGATGTACGAAGGCGTAAGCCAGGGTGCGCAGAGTCCATAGGCCAGCAGCGCGATAGCTGCGGCCCGCAGCCAAACCAGCCGTCCGGAGTCGGCCACCCACACGGACCAGACCAGCACCGGAAAGAAGATGGCCAGCGCGGTTGCGCCATAGAAATTGTGCATCACAACCAGGGCGCAAAGAACACCGGCGAGGGCGAGGGCCGCGGGTCGCCATTGCCGCAGTGCCAGATATGATGCCGCAAGCGCCGCAGGTAGAATCGCCAGCGCGGACATATGCGGCCCCTCTCCGTAAGACGTCAGAACATGCAGGCGCTGCGGCACCCACAGGGGGCTGTCGTAGTGCAGTTGGCGCACCAGCAGAAGAGTGGGAGAAAGCAGCGCGGCAGCCGCAGCGGACAGCAGGGCAGAACTTCGCGACCGCGTGCCGATGCGGACGAACCAGTAGACAGCGAGCATCCCGAGTACATAGAGAATCGCTGTGTAGAGGTGATAAGCGCGCGCGGTGGTGAGATGCGCTGCTTTGGCCAGCAGCGCCGGGCCATAGCGCAACGCGGGCGGATAGACGTAGTCAAACCGCGTGCCGCAATACCAGAGTGGCTGCCAGCCGGTGTGCGGCAGGTGTTCCGCAGTTATGCGGGCGTCCGCAATGAAAGTGCTTTCGATGGACGGCCAGTTGTCCATGTACTTCAAACGGAACAGCGGTCCGATGAGGAGGATGGAACAGAACAGCACCAGCAGGCTGTCTCTGACTGCGAACCTTTTCAAGTCTGAACCGTCTCGATGGCTTCCACGCGCTTCTTTGTATGCTCCTGCGCCGTGCGCAGCAGGAGTTCGAGAGAGGCTTGGGGTTTGATGCGCAAGAAGATCTGATAGGAAAACAGGCCGCGCGAAATGCGAATCAGGAACTGGTTCAGCGCAAGCAGCGTGCGGCTCAGAAAGTTGTCGCCGAGGGCAAGAGGATAGGGTCCGGGGACGCCTTTACGTTCGAGGATGTCGAAACCCGATTGTTCCATGGTGCGCTCGAACGAACGGAATGTGTAAAGGCGCGTGTGGGTAAGGTCGAGGATGCCGCGACGGCCATAGTTAAACTGCCCGATCAGCAACATGAAGCGCGTTACGAAGAACCCGATATTGGCCGTGCTGATGATGATTTCGGCGCCGGTGTTGGTGGCCAGGGCGCGGCGCAGGTCGTCCAGAAACGCTTCGGGCTTGGTGAGATGCTCAATCACATCAAGCATGAGCACGCAGTCGTATTGTTCGTAGTTGAGTTGCGGGAGGCCGGAATTCAGGTCATGCAAATAAAAGGCGTTGAGGCCGTCACCTGAGCCGGGCCACGCATCCACACCATCGACTTTGCAGTGTTTATCGTTGGCCAGCCACTCTGCCATATACCCACCTGCGCAGCCGATATCGAGCACACGTGCGCCGGGCTTGACGCGATTGAAAGCGAGGGAATGCGGGCTGGCGTAGGTGAGCTTGGGCTGGTAGGGCGAATCCTCACCGGGCGCGCAATCAAACTTGCGGTCATAGAAAAGACCGGCGTGCTGGAGTCTGGCTTTGAGGGCTGAGATGACGACGTCCACCGCGTAGCGCATGCCGTTGACGTAGCAAATTTCATCGCCGTAATAGGTGGGGATGGGCAATTCTTTAATCGTCTTTTTCGCGACCAGGAGCTGAATGATGATCTCGGTATCGAAGTGAAAGGCGTTCGAGTTGCGTTCAAAGGGAACGGCCGCGAGAGCGCGTGTTGCATAGAGGCGGTAGCCCGAATGGAACTCGCTGAGGCTGGAATGGAGGAGCTTGTTTTCGAGCCAGGTCAGGATCCGGTTGCCGACGTATTTGTAGAGCGGCATGCCTCCCTGGCGGGCTCCGGACGGCGTCATCATGCGGGAGCCGAAGACTGCATCGGCCTGAGCGGTTCGCAGGGGTTCGAGGAGTTCAGGCAGACATTCGGGGGCGTACTGGCCGTCTCCGTGAATGAGCGCTACAAAATCGTAGCCGTTCTCAATGGCATAACGATAGCCGATTTTCTGATTGCCACCGTAGCCCTGGTTGACGGGATTGAACAGCGCAGTAATACGGAAGGGGAGGTTGGTATCTTTGCTGACGGAATGGCTGGTGGCAAATGTCTCATCGTGGGACGAATCGTCGATGATGAGAACTTCGACGTCGTACGTATCGAGCAGGCTCGCGGGGATGCGGCTCACCACCTGAGCGATGGTTTTTTCAGCGTTGTAGGCAACGATGAAGACGAGAACCCTGGCCTTGGTTTGCATTCCGGACACCTTTCATTCTAGCGGTGAAAGGTGTCCGGACTGTTTGGTGTTTAGTAGCGGTAGTGGTCGGGCTTGTACGGGCCATCCACAGGCACGCCGATGTATTCGGCCTGCTCAGCGGTGAGGGTAGTGAGTTTCACACCGATTTTTTCGAGGTGCAGACGGGCGACTTCTTCATCAAGGCGCTTCGGCAGCACGTAAACGCCAGGCTTGTAACTGTCCTTCTTCTCCCACAGATCGAGTTGCGCGAGGGTCTGGTTGGAGAAGCTGTTGGACATGACGAAGCTGGGGTGGCCGGTAGCGCACCCGAGGTTCACGAGACGGCCTTCAGCCAGAACAAAAAGGCTGTTGCCTGCGGGGAAAGTATACATATCAACCTGCGGCTTGATTTCAATCTTGAGAGCATCAGACTGGTTGAGTTTTTCGATCTGAATTTCGCTGTCGAAATGGCCGATGTTGCAGACAATTGCCTGGTCCTTCATCTTGCGCATGTGCGCCAGAGTGATGACATCGAGGTTGCCCGTGGTGGTGACGTATATATCGCCGCGACCGAGGGTGTCTTCAAGCGTAGTAACTTCGTAACCTTCCATTGCGGCCTGAAGGGCGTTAATGGGGTCAATTTCGGTGATCACGACACGTGCACCGAGACCACGCAGGGATTGCGCGCTGCCCTTGCCGACATCGCCATAACCACAGACGACGCAGACTTTGCCGGCAACCATAACATCAGTTGCGCGCTTGATGCCATCGGCCAGTGATTCGCGGCAGCCATAGAGGTTGTCGAACTTCGACTTCGTTACCGAGTCATTCACGTTGATGGCGGGGACCAGGAGCTGGCCGGCTTCGTGCATTTTATAGAGGCGGTGAACACCGGTGGTGGTTTCTTCGGAAACACCCTTCCAGTCTTTCGCTACATTGTGCCAGCGGGTTTTGTCTTCGGCGTGAACCTGCTTCAGCAGATCTTTGATGACCTGTTCTTCTTTGTTGCCGGACGGGGTATTAACCCAGCCGCTGCCGTTTTCGAGTTCATAGCCTTTGTGGATAAAGAGGGTGGCGTCGCCGCCATCGTCAACGATGAGCTGGGGGCCGAGGCCGCCGGGGTGCTTGAGGGCTTGATCGGTACACCACCAATATTCTTCGAGCGATTCGCCCTTCCAGGCGAATACGGGAACGCCGGCGGCGGCGATGGCGGCAGCAGCGTGGTCCTGCGTGGAGAAGATGTTGCAACTGGCCCAGCGAACGCTGGCACCGAGGTCAACCAGCGTCTCAATGAGAACCGCGGTCTGAATGGTCATGTGGAGAGAGCCGGTGACGCGGACGCCCGCGAGAGGCTTCGTCCTCGCGTGCTTGCGGCGGATGGACATGAGGCCGGGCATTTCCTGCTCAGCGATCATGATTTCTTTGCGGCCCCAATCGGCCAGGTTCATGTCGGCGACTTTGTAGTTGAGTGCGATTTCGGATAAAGTAGCGGTGCTCATCGTGCGTTCTCCTTTTTTGGGCTAGCAAATGTGTTGAACTAGCAACATATCAATAAATCAGGATATATTGATACATTAGCATGTCAGTCCTTAAATCGCTACGCCTTCTCGCCGATCCGAACCGTTTACGCCTACTTTTGCTGTTGGAGCGGGAGGAGCTTTCCGTGGCGGAGCTACAGGAGATTCTGGCCACGGGGCAGAGCCGTATTTCAACGCATCTGGCGCAGTTAAAGCAGGCCGGGCTGGTGGAGGACCGCAAGCAGGGGAAAAACAGTTTATATGTTCTGAAGGACCGGCAGCTGGTAGACCTGCTGCATTCGGCAGCGGTGGAAATTCCTGAAGCGGAGGAAGATGCGCGGGCGCTGCAACTGGTGCTGGAGAAGCGTCGGGATAAGGTGCGCGGCTATTTTGATGAACTGGCCGGGAAGTTTGGGCGCAGTTACGTTCCGGGGCGTTCGTGGAAGGGCTTGGCGGAGATGCTGCTGCAGTTGATGCCACCCATGACGATTGGCGACCTGGGAGCGGGCGAAGGAACCTTTTCGCAGCTTCTCGCCCAGCGCGCGGCGAAGGTAATTGCGGTGGATAATTCGGCGAAGATGGTGGAGTTCGGGTCGAAACTGGCACGTGAGAACGGGCTGGCCAATCTGGAATACCGGCTCGGTGATCTGGAAGATCCGCCGATTGAAGCGGGGAGTCTGGATCTGGCGTTTTTCAGCCAGAGTCTGCACCATGCGTTGCATCCGCAGAAGGCTGTGGCTGCGGCGTTCCGGCTGCTTAAGCCCGGCGGGCGGATGGTGATTCTGGACCTGAAACGGCATTCGTTTGAGCAGGCGCGGGAACTGTATGCGGATACCTGGCTCGGCTTTTCCGAGGTTGAGTTACGGGGATTTCTGACGCAGGCCGGGTTTCAGGGGGTCCAGAGCTGGATTGTGGACCGGGAGAAAGGATCTCCGGGGTTTGAAACGATTCTGGCGCTGGGTTGCCGTTGATATTTTTCAGGATTCTGCTCTAGAAATATCAACACTGAAGCGGTCGGTGGAGAAAACGCAATCGATGATATTGGTGGCTCCGTTGCGAGAGTGTACCTGTCCGGCAAGCGAAACCGGGTCGATAACCCAAACCCAGGCTACGCCAAAATTAAGGTATACCCTCACTTTTTCAAGAGTCTCGACAGCGGTATCTTCCGGGGAAAGAATTTCGACGCAGAGATGGGGCGGACGGGTCACGATTCGGCGGCCTGGTTCACCTTCTGGTTTCGCGGTGACGACGCATACCTCGGGAACGCGAAAACGCTCAGGCCGGGTTTGGACCCGCTGTTCAGGAACAGTGAACAGGCCGAGGCGGCACCCGATAATTCGAAGTCCTTCGATCAGAAACCCCTGCATGGAGGCGCGTTCCCAAGTAGGCATGGGTCGTTCGACGAGCCTTCATTCGACAAATTCGGCGTCGTGCTCGAAGCTCGAATGAAGGTATTGTTCGGCACTGACCAGTTCGGCGACGGCCATAGTTGCTTCCATCATAACTCTCTTCGGCAGTACCCCTCTGCGGCGAGTCCGCCGCAACTTGAAAATTGAGGCTAACTTAATATGGTTCAGCGGGTTAATAATATTTAGCCATATGTGACCGGCTTGCGTCAGATTGACAGGGAGTTGTCGATGAACATGCGGATGGGATGGAAACTGGCTTGGGCGATGGCGGGATTATGGGGAAGCAATGCGTTCGGCCAGACGCCCACGTTTGATTCGAGCGGCAACGGGCTGTTGAATGGAACCTATTACTTCCGTAATGTGATTTATGTGGTGGGCGATCAGTTGGGGACTTTGAATCGGGCGATTTCGCTTTACGGCAACATCACCTTTGACGGTGCCGGAAACTACTCAATCACCGCTGGCCGTGCGATGGATTCCAATTCGGCCGCACCAGCCGCTTTTCCCACGACCGCGGGGACGTACACGCTGGCCGCAAGTGGTTATGGGGCACTGAGCAGCCCGATTTCATCGGGGGATTTCATCTATGTGCTCGCTGCGAACGGTGTGCTTACGGGCAGTACGACCGAAGGCGGTTTCAATGACCTGTTTATCGGCGCGAAAGTGGGTTCTCCGGTGCCGACCAACTCTACCTTTCAGGGTGCCTGGACTGTCGCGGGATATCTACCGGCTGCCAGCCCTGGCAACGCCAGCGATGTTTTCTTTACCGTGAATCCGGATGGTGCGGGAAATCTGGGAACGGTGAATGTCGCCGGGTATTTCGGGTCTACAAGCACGGTCGCCGGACAATCGACGCCCAACGTGAAGTATGCGTTCAGCAGCGGTGCGGCGGTGATTACGTTTCCTGCCTCCAATACAGCATCGTACTTCGTGGGCCAGGAGTATTTGTATTTTTCGCCGGACGGAAATTTTGCATTTGGCGGCTCACCCAACGGTTACGACATGCTGGTGGCAATCCGGAATGACGCAGGCACGGTAACCGAAAATTTCAATGGTCTGTATTATCAGGCCGGGATCGATCAGGATGTTTCAACGTTTGCGACGACGCGGTATGCAAATCTGGATACCTATTATGGTTCGCTGGGCACCGGGGGCGGGTCAATTGTGGGAGCGCAGCGGTTGCAGTCAGTTTTCAACGCGAGTGCTCTGTCATCAACGTTTGCCGATGTTTATCCGACCACGATCACGGGTTCCGGGGTGGTGAAAGACAGCTTTACGCAGTATGCGTATGGGAGCGCGGGTGCTGTGAGGATCGGGGCCGGTTTGTGGCCTTATCTGGGCCTGACTGTGGCGTTCAAGGCACCGGTGCTGACCGGTTCAGGGGTGTTCCTGAACCCCACCGGCGTGGTGAATGCGGCTAGTTCGGCACCGTTTACGGCGGGGATTGCGAATGGCGAACTGCTGACGTTGTACGGGTCTAATCTGGCTGCTGCAACGGTGGTTGCACCGGGGATTCCGTTTCCCAAAACACTGGGCGGGGTAACGGTTTCAGTCAACGGTCTTGCCGCACCCATTTATTACGTGAGTGCGGGGCAGATATCGGTGATTGTGCCTTATGGCAATACGTTTGGGGTGGCGCAGATTCAGGTTACGAATAACGGCGTGCCTTCGAATGTAGTGACGCAATTTGTGAACAATACGGCGGCGGGTGTGTTCACGGTCCCGCCGGGCGGTGTAGGGTATGGCGCGATGGTACACAACGACACAGGGAAGCTGGTGTCAAAAGCGAATCCGGCGGTGGCGGGTGAGTACGTACAGGCGTTTGTGACCGGGCTGGGCGGTGTGTTTCCGCAGATTGACGATGGCGCGGCGGGACCGGCGGGGCCGCTGAGTTACTCGACTTATTTCAATACAGATGTGACGAAGAATCAGATTCGGGTGCTGGTGGGTGGCGTTTCGGCTCCGGTGTTTTATGCGGGGCTCGCGCCTTACCTGGCGGGTCTGTATCAGATCAGTTTTCAGGTGCCTGCGACCGGGTTGACCAGCGGCGACAATACGCTGGATATTTCAGGGCCGGATTCGTATACCGCGCAGGTGTTGATTCCGGTGGGCCAGGCGCCGCTTGGTAATAGTTCGGTTGGGGCCAGTTCGGTGGTGCGGATTCCGGCGGGGGTGCGGAGGCCTCTGGCTGCGTCGCGACCGGGCGTTTTGCGTCAGGCCTTGCGACTTGGGTTGCGCGCGGATCTATTCTGAAATTGGTCGTTGAACCGATACACTGAGAAGCAGAGGAAGATCAAGCCATGAAGAGAACGAGTTTTCTTAAAGCGATGCTGGTGATGCCTGCTGCGTTTGCTTTGCGGATGTCTGCTGCGGGGACACCGATCACGGTTTATAAGACTTCGACCTGTGGATGCTGCGGGAACTGGGTAGCGCAGCTAAAGACCAGTGGCTTTGATGTGAATGTGGTGGAGGTTGAGGATACTACGGCCTCGCGCGTTAAGTATGGGGTTCCGGAAAAGCTGGCGTCGTGCCACACGGCGGTGGTGGATGGGTATGCGGTTGAGGGGCATGTTCCGGTGGCGGAGATCCGGCGGATGTTGAAGGAGCGGCCGAAGGCTAAGGGTTTGGCGGTACCGGGAATGGTGATGGGTTCGCCTGGTATGGAAGGCGGCCGGGTTGATCCTTATTCGGTGATGCTGTTTACTGCTGATGGGAAAAGTTCGGTTTATCAGAGCTATCCGAAGAAGTAAGCGGCTGGGCTGGAGCGCAGATCATGGCAACAACAAATCTTGGCTGGTCACAGTGTCCTGCCGTGGAGCGTATTCCAGGCAAGGTGAGCGGCGCGTGGCTGTTTCGGGATACGCGTATGCCTGTTTCGATTGTGTTTGAAAATCTCGAAGCCGGAGCCACCATTGAGGAAATCATGGAGTGGTTTGACGTGACGCGGGAACAGGTGGTGACCGTCCTGGAATTCGCGGCCCGGAGTCTGGACGCGCCGTCGTCTCTGCAACAGCCCGCCCAGATGGACAATTCGTATTCTCTTTGACCACGGCACGCCCGCGCCGCTGATCCAGTTCCTCGAAGGCCATACCCTTACGAAAGCGAAAGATGCCGGATGGGACAGGCTTGTTAACGGCGAGTTGCTGAAGGCGGCAGAGGCAGAGGGCTTTGAACTGTTAGTGACGCCTGACAAGAATATGGGATATCAGCAAAATCTAACGGGCCGGAAAATCGCAATTGTCGTTCTCGGAAACGCGCAATGGCCGGTTTTGCACCGCTATGTTGAACGGGTCGTTACTGCCGTCGATGCGGCAACGCGGGGCAGCTTCGCCGAGGTTGAGATTCCTTTCAAGTAACCCCTGCGGTGTTTCCTGGCGGCTCGAAGCGAGCCGATGAGCGTTTCGATGGTGTCTGAAAATGACGAAGCTGACGCCACCGGTAAACGCTTTCACCGTTCCTGAGTGCAAAAAAATGGGGCAGCGGATTTGGCCAGTGGGCCGCGCTGTGTCGCATAAAGGGTCCTTTGTGCAACTCGACAAGGATTCTTGATCGCGTTTTACCGAAGCTATCGGAAGATCGGGTCGGGAGACTCACCGATGGAGCCCGCGCGGGCACTTGATCACGGAGGGGGAGTCTTATCTTCGAAAGGATGGTCGTCCAGCCCAAGCCGCTGTAAACCCCCGGGCGTATTGTGTAAATCCAGTCCGTCCCTTGCTGCCCACCAGAGAGCGTACCCGATCCCCGACAGCGGGATCACTACAACTAACCCGATCTGCCACAAATGGTGGTTCATGCCGCCATTGTATGACGCGCCGCCCTGTTCCGATAATCGCAAAAAAGGGTAAGTTTGCGACGCGCGCCAGCCCTTTGTATTCAGAGGCGGTGAAGTCTCATAAGTCCGTCGCAAAATGGCGGCCGGGATTGGTTGCCTGGTCGAGTGTCAGATTCCTGGTGGATTCTTTCGTGCCTTCGCAGCAGGACTTTCCCTGCGCATCTTATTTCCCAGCCAGCCGACTACCGCGCTGAAAATAATAATGGCCCCCAGCGCGAGCCAGAGGCCATTGATGATGCAGTAGATCAGCGCGGCGACGATTCCGATCAACAGGAAACAGCCGCACGCGCACATTTGGTTACTTAGTTGGCTGCGGTGGCCACTTTCGCGCCGGCTGCGCGCAGGGCGTCAGCTTTATCCGTCTTCTCCCACGTGAAGGTATCTTCACTGCGGCCAAAGTGTCCGAACGCTGCCGTCTTCTTATAAATCGGGCGGCGCAGGTCGAGGTGTTCGATGATACCCTTCGGAGTCAGCGGGAAATGGGTGCGGATCAGCTCCGTCATTTCCACTTCCGGAATGGTGCCGGTACCGAAAGCATTCACCATGACTGAAACCGGATCTGCCACGCCAATCGCATAAGCCACCTGCACTTCAGCGCGTGTAGCGAGCCCGGCGGCGACGATGTTCTTGGCGATGTAACGGGCCATGTAGCAAGCCGAGCGGTCAACCTTCGTCGGATCTTTACCCGAGAAAGCACCGCCACCGTGACGGCCCATGCCGCCGTAAGTATCCACGATAATCTTGCGTCCGGTGAGGCCGGTATCGCCGTTGGGTCCACCAATGACGAAACGCCCGGTGGGGTTGATGTGATATTTCGTATTCTCATCCACCATCGAAGCAGGAATGACCGGGTCAATGATGAACTTGCGGACATCGGCCCGAAGCTGTTCCGTAGATACGTCGTCACTGTGCTGGGTGGAGATCACCACAGCGTCAATGCGGACCGGTTTGCCATCCACATATTCCACGGAAACCTGGCTCTTGCCATCAGGCCGCAGATAAGTGAGTTCGCCGAACTTGCGCGACTGCGAAAGGCGTTCCGTGAGCCGGTGCGCGAGTTGGATGGGCAGAGGCATCAGTTCCGGAGTCTCATTGCAGGCGTAGCCGAACATCAGGCCCTGGTCGCCCGCGCCGCCCGTATCAACACCCAGGGCAATATCGGGTGACTGGCTCTGGATGGCGTTGAGAATGCCGCAAGTGTTGGCGTCGAAGCCAAATGCCGCATCCGTGTAGCCGATTTCACGGATCGTGTCACGCGCGATGGTGGGGACATCAATGTAGCAGGTGGTCGTGATTTCGCCTGCGACGATACAAAGCCCGGTGGTGACAAGGACTTCACAGGCCACGCGGCCTTTGGGATCCTGCGCGAGAACTGCGTCAAGGACGGCGTCAGAAATCTGGTCGGCTACTTTGTCGGGGTGGCCTTCGGTGACGGATTCAGAGGTGAAAAGATGTTTTTGGGCTGCTGCCATTTACTCTCCCGGATTATTTAAAGACTGAGTTGGATGTACGTTGTACGCGGCGAGAGGGAGTCCCTGCCGGATTACACAAACTCTCAGTTTAGCGAATGGCCTAATTTGGCGCAAACGGCTTATACTGGCGAGCTTGAGCACACTGGCAAAATTACTGGCGGAAATTGCCCCGAGCGGGGACGCGTTTACGGTAGCTGTGACGGACGACTGGCGGCAGGGACGCACGATTTACGGCGGGCTTTCAGCTGGGTTGTGCGTTGAGACGGCGGGCCGGGCGTTTGAAGGTTTGCCTCCCCTGAGAGCGGCGCAGTTTGCATTTGTGGGTCCGGCTGCGGGGGACATCCGCATCGTGCCGCAGGTGCTGCGCAGAGGGAAATCAACGGTTTTCGCTGCCGTCGATTTATTCGGCGAGGCGGGTCTGGCGACACGGGCGCTGTTGTGTTTTGGTGCCGCGCGCGAGTCTGCAATCGCTTTGAGCGATTTTGCCGCGCCGCACGTTGCACCTCCGGAAGAGTGCGCGGCGTTCATCATGACGGGTGGTCACAGGCCTGCCTTCCTGCAACATTTCGAGATTGTTTCGGCCGGCGGAAGCGGGGCGGAATTTCTGCTTTGGGTACGGCATCAGGATGACAGGGGCCTGAACTCAGCGGTGTCCACAACAGCGCTGGCGGATATGCCGCCTCCGGCTGTGATGGCGGCGTTTGGTGGCGGTTCACCAGCGAGCACAATGACCTGGGAGATCGATTTTCTGCATGAGCCGCCGGTTGCTGATGACGGGTGGCGACTGGTCCGCAGCCGGGCGCAGATGGCTGGTGGGGGCTATTCGAGCCAGTCGCTGGATGTCTGGGACCGGTTCGGAAACCCGATGGCGGCAGGGCGGCAGAGCGTGGCGGTTTTTGCTTGAACGAAACCGTAACAGTATAGTCAAGACAGGGTGTATACCGGTCGGACACTATCGCAGCGGGAACGGGTGATACTGCATTCGATTGTTCGCGAGTACGTGGACACGGGTGAACCGGTGGGGTCGCGGACGATTTCGCGATTGCGCAGTCTGACGCTGAGTCCGGCTACTGTGCGGAACGTGATGGCGGATCTGGCGGATGAAGGGTATCTGGCGCAGCCGCACACTTCGGCAGGGCGCATACCAACTGAAATAGCCTTTCGTGATTTTGCCGGGACGCTGACTGCCGGGCCTTTGCCTGCGGCGGATCGCGAGCGGATCTACCAGCAGATGCAGACTGGCGAAAGTCTGGAAGAACGTGTGGGGATCGCATCGCGTGTTCTGACGGAAATTACCCGCAATGTCGGGATCGCGGCGGCGCTGCCTTCTTCGGCGCAGGAACTGGAACATCTGGAACTGGTGGCGCTGTCGGAACGCCGGGTACTGATGGTTGTGGCGACGCGTGACCGGATGGTGCGAAACCGGGTGATCACGCTGGAGCGCCCTATGAGCCAGGACGATCTGAGTCAGCTGCGCAACTACGTGAATGTGGAGTTTGCGGGCTGGACACTGGACCGGGCGCGGGCTGAACTGCTGCGGCGGATTGAAGAAGAACGGTCACTCTATGATGCCGTTTTGCAGCGTCTGACTTTGCTGTACCAGAAGGGCTTGCTGCTTTCGGATTCTGATCCGCAGGTGGCTATGGACGGGGCTTCTTATTTGGTAGGTCTGGATCTGCACTTGACGCGGGAACGGATGCGGGATTTGTTCCGTGCGCTGGAAGAGAAGAAGCATGTTGTGGCGCTGCTCGACCGGTTTCTGGATGTGCCACAGGGACAGGGCGGGAAGCAGGTGGGCGTGCATGTGGGTTTGGCCAATGCGCACCCGTCCATGGGCGAGCTGACGCTGATTGGTATCACGCTGGATTTGCCTTCGGGTGTGCGGGCGCGGATTGCGGTGCTGGGTCCGATGCGCATGCATTACGAGAAGGTGATGTCTACTGTGCTGGAGATCGGGAAAACCTTCGAAGCCTTGCAGTTTTAGCCGAAGTGGGCGTCGGCTGCGGGCCGGGGGGCCTCGCCCTCCATTACGGGATGGTTCGTTTTTTCCTGATCCATTCGATTACTGCGTCTCGCATTTCCTTGCCCTTCACGGGAAAGTTGAGGCCAGTTTCGGCTCCAAACTGATCCGGCGCTGACTGGTTTTCTGCGGTGTATTGCGCCACCGTTACAGTGTACTCGCGCTCGGGATCAACCGGATAGCGAGCCGTAATTGCGGGGGGCAGTTGACTGCCCTTGAATCGCCCCGACATCATCGTGTTGTCGTACGACAGTACATTCCAAATGAGGCGGGCTGTGATTTCGCCAGCCGGGAGTGCGGCGCGAATCGTCCCACTCGAAATCCATGCAATATCGGCGCCCGTTTGCTCTGCCAGCGCACGTTCGATGAGTGTGCGCTCACGCGGATCCCGAAAGGGTAGAGCCACAGTGTTCTGTCCGATGGGGAAATCGACGAGCCTCGATACTTTCGACTCCCATTTCTTCACCAGGCGGTCCACATCGGGGGCTGGCGGCAGACTGAATGTGACCGGAATTTTCTTCCATTCCGCGAAGGTGAGTTTTTTCGTAGCAAGGTCGACTTTCAAATCGAGGCGACCCAACTGGTCGGCGTTAAAATTTACCAGAACCGCGACACGCCCCTCAACGTCCAGCATTTTGGCGTAGGCATCATGGTTATGTCCAGCGACTACAACGGAAACCTCGGGAACCTGATTGAGGATGTCGGCAACCTCGTTAGCGCCGGGATGACTGAAGTCGTAGATGTGCCCCAGGACGACGATCAGATCACACCGGTCCCGGATTTCCGCAGCATACCTGCGGACCGTTTCAACTACCGGGAGTACTTTCCAGGGGCCGGCATCCGCAGGGCTGACTCTCACTGGAATCAGATCGCCCATCAAGACTCCGATGATGCCGACCCGGACACCTCCCACCTTCTTTATTAGCCAGGGCTTGCCTGTAAATGTCTTGCCAGCATCATCTACAGTGTTGGCAGCGAGGACGGGAAAGCGAGCCCGACGGACGAATTCCTGGAGACGCCGCCAGCCGTAATCGAACTCATGATTGCCGAGGGTGGAGGCGTCGAACCCAAGCAGATTAGCCACTTCGTAGACAGGCATGCCGCGGTAGATGGTGGACACGGGAGTGCCCTGCACGATGTCACCGGCGTTGAGGTAGAGGCAGGCTTTGCAATTGGCTTTTTCGCGGCGGACGGCGGTGGCGAGACGGGCGAAGCCGCCGTTGCCATGGTCATCAGGAAGCAGATGGGCGTGCAGATCGTTGGAATGGAGAATCGTCAGAGACTTGACTTGCCCCTGCACAGCCACCGGCGCCAGGCTGAGGATTAGCCAAAGCAGGAATCTGCGGGTCATCAACTGGCATGATCGCACGGGTTCGCGATCTGGAAGATGCGATGCTGATTTCTAATCATGTTGCGTCCGCTTCTGTTCATCCTCGCCTTGACTCTTCCCGCGTTTGCCCAAAACGCAGCACCGTTTGAAGTGGAAGAAACCACGATTGCACAAGTGCATAGCGCGATGAACGCAGGCAGTCTGACGTGCCGGGCGCTGGTGGATGAATACCTCAAACGCATCGAAGCCTATGACAAGAACGGCCCTGCGATTAACGCCATTGTTCTGATTAACCCTGAGGCGCAAAAACAGGCCGATGAACTCGACCGGCGCTTTGCCCGGACCGGCATCACTGGCCCCCTTCACTGCGTTCCCCTGATCGTGAAGGATAATTTCGAGACCGCCGGGCTGCGCACCACCAACGGGGCGCTGGCACTTGAAAAATTCATCCCTGTGCAGGATGCGTTCCTGGTCCGCCGTGCCAGAGAGGCCGGTGCGATTGTGCTGGCCAAATCCAATATGGCCGAATGGGCGTTCAGCCCATATGAAACGGTGAGTTCCATTCAGCCGGGCTACACGCGCAATCCCTATGATTTGAGCCGGGTAACGGCAGGCTCCAGTGGTGGCACCGCAGCTGCGGTCGCTGCGAGTTTTGGTCTGGTCGGATTTGGCAGCGATACCGGCAATTCCATCCGGGGGCCATCGTCGCACCAGTCGCTGGTTGGTATCCGCTCTACGATGGGGCTGACGAGTCGGGGAGGCGTGATTCCGCTGAGTATGCTGGCCGATATTGCGGGACCGATTGCACGGAGCGTGGAAGATGCCGCGCGAGTTTTCGCGGTAATCACGGGCGAAGATCCGGGCGACCCGGTGACGGTTGCGGCCCGCAACCACGGGAATCAGAACTATCTGGCCGCACTGGACCCGAATGGGCTGAAAGGCGCGGTAATTGGCGTTTTGCGCCAGGCTTATGAACGGGAGAGCGCTGACCCGGAGGTTGTCCGCATTTTCAAGAGTGCCGTTGAAGAATTGCGCCGCGCCGGTGCCACTATTATCGACCCGGTAACAGTGGACCTTGACGGCATCCGGCGTGCGCAAAATGCCGGCCCGTGCCAGGGCTTTAAATACGACCTGAACCATTATCTGGCAGCGCAGGGTGACCAGGTACCGGTCAAGACCCTGGCTGAAGTGTTGAAATCGCGGGGCTATCATCCTTCGGTGCAGCTTCGTCTGGAACAGGCCGAAAGCGGCCCCGCGAACGGACCTGATTCACCCGCCTGTGAAGCCGACCGGACGTACCGCGAACAGGTACGCGAAGCCGTTGTCCGGGCGATGGGCAAATTCAAAATAGATGCGTTCGTTTATCCCACATGGAGTAATGTCCCGCGACTGATCGGCGATCTGAATACGCCAGCGGGTGACAACAGCCAGTTTTTTTCTCCTACCACCGGTTTCCCCGCGATCAGTGTGCCGATGGGGTTCAGCAGGGGCGGAACTCTGCCGGCGGGTATGACGCTATTCGGGAAGGCCTGGTCGGAAGCAACTCTGATCAAATTCGCTTACGCGTATGAACAGGCTACAAAGCACCGGCATCCACCGGCTTCAACTCCGCCCCTTCGTTAGATTGCCCCGATTGGAATTACGGTGCGCTTTCAAGGGGCCTGCCGCAGTCCCGATGTTAACCTGAAAGTATCGTGAGCGTGGAAAACACCGAAGCGGCGCAGGATTTTGCGTCATCCAATTCAGTAGAAGATCAAGTCGCCCAGCTGGGTGCAGAGCGTGACGAATTGAAAGAATTGTTCCTGAGACGTCAGGCTGAATTCGACAATTTCCGCAAGCGCACTGAAAAAGAGCGCTCGGAATACCTTCAGTTTGCGGGGATGGGGACGGTACGGGATCTGCTGCCCATGCTGGACGATTTTGAGCGGGCGCTAAAGACTGAGTGCAACAGCCCGGAATACGTGAAGGGCATCGAGATGATTCACAGCCGCATGTACGAAACGCTTAAAAAGATGGGGCTTGAACCGATTGAGACGGCGGGACAGCAGTTTGATCCGCACCTCCATCAGGCTGTGGAGCGTGTGGAAACCGAAGACGCGCCCGATGGCGCGATTCTGACTGAATTTCAGCGTGGATATTTCTTTAAAGGCAAACTGCTGCGGCCCTCAATGGTGAAAGTGGCAGTCGGTTAACGGAAAGCAATGCCGGTGACAAAACGCGATTATTACGAAGTGCTGGGCATTGCCCGGGGTGCGGGAGATCAGGAAATCAAGATCTCTTACCGGAAGCTGGCTATGCAGCACCATCCGGACCGGAATCCGGACGACCATACTGCGGAAGAGAAATTTAAGGAAGCGGCTGAGGCTTACAGCATTTTGAGCGACGCGCAGAAGCGCGCGGCTTACGATGCCTACGGCCATCAGGGCGTTTCAGGTGCGGGCGGGGGCGGGTTTGACCCGTCGTCCATGGATCTGGGCGACATTTTGAGCCAGGTATTTGGCTTTGGAGATGTGTTCGGCGGCGGCCAGCAGCGTGGCGGCAGGAGCCGGCCGGTTAAGGGCGATGACCTGCGTTTTGACATGACGCTGGGGTTTGAAGAAGCGGCGTTTGGCAAGGCTGTTGAAATACAGGTCCCCAAACTGGAAGCGTGTGACCGGTGCAAGGGCAAGGGTGCGGAACCGGGCAGCGGTTCGATTACTTGTCCGGCTTGTAACGGTAAGGGCGAGCAGGTATTTTCACAGGGCTTCATGGCCGTGCGACGTACGTGTTCGAGCTGTGGCGGGCATGGCCAGATCGTCAAGAACGTTTGCAAAGAGTGCCGTGGTGAGGGGTATAAACACGCGAACAAGCGGTTGCGTGTAACGGTGCCGGCGGGGATTGGTGATGGCAACAGGCTGCGCGTGGCGAATGAAGGGCAACCGGGGGCGAATGGCGGCCCGAATGGCGATCTGTATATTTTCTTCGCGGTAAAAGATCACCCGATATTTGAACGCCAGGGCAATGATTTACATTGCAGCGTACCGATTACGGTGGCGCAGGCGGCGCTGGGCGATGATATTGCCGTTCCTACGCTTGAAGGTCCGCAGGAAATTGCGATTCCCGAGGGGACACAGAGCGGGACTGAGTTGCGAATTCGCGGCAAGGGCATCCAGGAAGTACAGGGGCGCGGGCGCGGCGATTTAGTGGTGCATATTGAGGTTCGGATCCCTTCAAAGCTGACGCGGGATCAACGGCGATTGTTTGAAGAACTGGCAGTTTCGCTGCCAGTGAATAATGCGCCTAACGAGAAGGGTTTGTTCGAGAAGGTCAAAGATTTATTCATGTAGCGGGGCTGGCCGAAACCCGCACCTTCTGTTACTTGAAGTACTTCTCGTACCAGGCGATGGAGCGGTCAGTCCAGTCCACCACATGCTTCGGTTCGCGAATGCCGTGGCCTTCTCTCGGGTAGCGAACCATCACGGTGTCGGTACCAACGTCCTTGAGCGCTATGTAGAACTGCTCGGCTTCGGCTATGGGTACGTCGTTATCATTTTCGCCGTGCATCAGCAGGGTGGGCGTGTGGGCGCTGGCTACATGTTTTAGCGCAGAGCGTTCCCACAGCACGTCCATCAGATTGCCCTGATGCGGAAACGCGCCCCACTCCATTTGCTCGTACTGGTTGTAATACGTCATGTAGTTGTAGCTGATCAGGTTGATGATGGCAGCGGTGGGGATGGCGGCTTTGAACATATTCGTCTGGGTAATGAGCCAGGCGCTGAGCTGGCCGCCGTAGCTGGTGCCTTCGATGCCGAGGCGGTCGCGATCAAGCCACTGATTGCGACGAATTGCCGCGCTCACGGCGTAGAGAACGTCCTGACCTTCATTGCCATTCTGATCCGCAAATACTGCGTCAGTGAAGGCCTGACCGTAGCCTGTTGAGCCGCGATAATTGACCATGAGCGTGGCCCAGCCGTGCGATGAATAGACCTGATTTTTCAGATTGAAGGCAGTACCCTGCTGGCCGTGCGGGCCCCCGTGGATGTTGACGACCATCGGGTATTTTTTCAGCGGATCAAAGCTGGCAGGGTAAGTGAGGAAGGCCTCGACAGTCCACTTATTGTCATTACTGATGAACTGGATGGACTCGACTTTTTCCACTTTCTTTGTGGCGAAGAGTTCCTTGTTGACGTCAGTTAGTTGCCTGGCCGGTGCGTCGCCTTCTTTGACGAACAGTTCTGCGGGCGAGCCAGGGGTTACCATCGCATAGACTAGGCGATTGCCCTGAGTGGAGAACGCGTTCACAGAACCGTTCTCGCCTGCGACGACCACAGGTTTGCCGGTGCCATCGGCTGCTGTGCGATACAGGCGGGTATAGCCGCGTTCCTGGACATTGAAATAAACAGACCGGCCATCGGATGACCAAACGGGTTCACCCTGCCGGTTATCGATAGTCGAGAGTTCGTGGCGGTTTTTACCATCAGCATCGACGATCCAGACATGGGTATCTTCCATTGTGGTTTCGAGATCTGTAAGGCCGCGCTTTGTGCCTTCGTAAGCGATGTGTTTGCCATCGGGTGACCAGCGGGGGCGGTACTCCGCATTCTCGGTGGACGTGATGCGGCGCGATTCGTGGTCAGCGAGGCCCAGGGTGAACATATCGTAGTTGAAAAACTGGTCTTCGTTGGGTTCGCGATTGGAGACGTAGAGCAGTTCCTTGCCATCGCGGGACCAGTCGATGGAGTGCTCGTAGTGGTTGCCTGAAGTGAGCTGGGTGATCTGAGCGTCGGCGATGTTGAGGACGAAAATGTGGAGGCGCTTATTGTCGTTGAAGCGGGTGTTGCCCTCGCTCAGGTCGGGCTTGTAAAGGTATCGGGTGATAACGACGGGGTCGCCGGTGGCATCAGCGGTTTCAGGACCGGGCTGCGCGGTTACGAAGGCGATACGGGTGCTGTCGGGCGACCAGACAACGCGTGCTCCGGTGGTAGGCAGCGGACTGTTTGTAGCTTCAAGCGTGGTGAGGAACTTCTTCCCGGAGGCATCAGGGCGTGCAATGAGCAGCCCCGCACGGTCGCTCAACTTGCCGCTGTAGGCAATCCATTTGCCGTCAGGAGACCAGATGGGGTCACCAGAACTGTCGTTGCCTTCGCTAAAAGCCACAGCCTGGCCGGTGGCAATTGTCATCACATACAACTGACCGAAGCCTCTACCTGGCAGATCGCTGCGGTTGATTGTATAGGCGATTTTCGTGGCGTCAGGTGAAAGACGAACGGTGCCGATGGAGCGGATTTTCAAGCCGTCTGTGGACTGAAATCCGGCGGCAAAAAGAGAACCCGCAAGGAGAGGGAAAAAGAGGAGTGCCCGCATCCAATGAGTATAAAAGGTTAGGGCATTTCGCTGCAGAATATGAAGCACCGGAGCCAAAAGAAACCCCGGGGCGCTTTTGGCGCAACCCGGGGCACTGGCAGCAGGGGGATAACTACTTCTTAGCGGGCCAGAGAACGCCCTGATCCTTCTTCGTAACAGGGCCCAGACCCTTGTAAAGGAACTTCTGCACACGCTGACCGCGGTACGTCTCCGTAGTGAAGATATTGCCTTTGGAATCCGTTGCGATGCTGTGTACGGCATAGAATGAACCCGGCTGACGTCCGCCGTCACCGAAGTTGGTGAGTTCTTCCATGGTGTCGCGTTTCAGAATGTGAATCTTCTCGTTCACACCGTCGGCGAGATAGATGTAGGTCTGCTTGGGATCCTTCGAGAACGCGATATCCCAGGTGGAGCCGTCTCCGAGGGTACGCTTTTCGATGAAGACCTCCTTCACGAAGGTCCCGTCTGGTTTGAAGATCTGGATGCGGTCATTCGGGCGGTCACAGACATAGAGCAGGCCATCAACCGAAAGTTCGGCGCAGTGGACCGGGTTGCGGAATTCCTGCGCGGGCGGCGCATCGGGGTTATAGCGGCCCAGATTGACGTCACTCGGCTTGTGGCCGTAGGCACCCCAGTGCCGTTTGTATTTGCCCGTCTCGGCGTCAAACACGATGACGCGATGATTGCCATAGCCATCAGCAACGATCAATTCATTGGTCGCCTTGTCGATGAATAACTTGGCTGCGCCTTTGACGTTTTCAACGTCATTGCTGCCCTTGCTCTGGCCCGGCTTGCCGATCTGCATCAGGAATTTACCTTCCTGCGTGAACTTCAAAATCATGTTGTCATTGAACGCGCCGGGGCCGATATCGTCGCCACCAGCAGAGGGTGCGGCGGGAGCGGCAGGACGCGCAGGCTGGGCGCCGCGACCGTTACCGCCGATCCAGACGTTGCCTTTGAAATCCACCGTGATGCCGTGGTTGGAATCCGGCCAGTCATAACCTTGGCCAGGGCCACCCCAGTGATGCAGCAGGTTGCCAGCCTGGTCAAATTCGAGTACCGGGGGAGCGGCTACGCAGCAATCTCCACTTGGGGGTGTGGTCTGCGCGTAGGATTCCATGCGTTCAATGGAAGCGCCGCGGTGGATGATCCAGACATGATCGTTCGAATCGACGTTAACGCCGATCACGTTGCCGAGAATCCAGTGGTTCGGCAGCGGCTTGGGCCACATCAAATCAACTTCAAACCTGGGGGCCTGGA
Source organism: Terriglobia bacterium (assembly GCA_025363475.1). Taxonomy (GTDB): domain Bacteria; phylum Acidobacteriota; class Terriglobia; order Bryobacterales; family Bryobacteraceae; genus BOG-234. The sequence continues at coordinate 19,752 of JANYDS010000021.1, read as the reverse complement.
CACCGGCGGCCTGAACGGTGGCTTTCGTTTCCAACAGGTATGACCCTGCGATCAGCGCTGCGGCTCCACCCAGCGCTACAGCTCCGAGGAGAAATTCCCTGTTCATACGGCTTTTACCTCTTTTCGGTATCAGGCATTTCAATTGCCACACCTGCCGAAATCGTATGCTAGTCTATCAAAGCTGAAACCGGAGCAAAACCACGTTGTTACGTATATCCAAGACGCTTCCGCTGCTGCTTTTGGCGCTGTCATGGAGCGCACTCGCGCACGACATTCCCAACGACGTGACTGTGCAGGCTTTTTTGAAGCCTGACGGGCAAAAGATGCGGCTGCTGGTGCGCATCCCGATGGCTGCCGTTCGTGATGTGGATTTTCCGACGCGGGGAGGTCAGGGCTACTTCGATCTGGCGCGGGCGGAAGCGATGATGCCCGATGCGGCGATCCTCTGGATTTCGGATTCGATCAAGCTCTTTGAAGAAGACCACCAACTACCAAAACCGGCAGTGGTCGAAACACGAATTTCTTTGCTCTCTGACAAGTCATTTGCGTCGTGGGAACAAGCGCTGGCTCACGTCACGGGACCCCGGATGCCAGGTGATACCAATACGTTTTGGAATCAGACGATGCTCGATGTTTTGTTCGAGTATCCGGTCGCGCACGATCAGGCGCGTTTCTCCATTGATCCGGGCGGACTGGCGCGACTGGGAATGCGGACGCTTACCGTTTTGCGATTCCTGCCTCCCGGCGGGGCGGTCCGCGCCTTCGAATATGAAGGAAATCCGGGGCTGGTGCGGCTCGATCCGCACTGGTATCAAGCGGCGGGCCAGTTTGTCCGCCTGGGTTTCTTTCACATTCTGGACGGGGCTGACCACTTACTTTTTCTCTTCTGTCTGGTGGTGCCTTTTCGGCGGTTTCGGGCGCTGATTCCTGTTGTGACTGCGTTCACTGTGGCGCATTCAATCACGCTGATTGCTTCCGCTTACAATCTGGCTCCGGATGCGCTTTGGTTCCCCCCATTGATTGAGGTTCTGATTGCGACCTCCATCGTGTACATGGCCCTCGAAAACATTGTGGGCGGAAGCACGGTAGAACGGCGCTGGCTGATAACGTTCGGCTTCGGGCTGGTCCACGGCTTCGGATTTTCGTTTGCTTTACGGGAGACGCTGCAGTTTGCGGGGAGCCACCTGCTGGCCTCACTGCTTTCGTTCAATGTGGGCGTGGAACTGGGTCAGTTGCTGGTGCTGGCGATTCTGATTCCCGCGCTGGATTTGCTGTTCCGCAAGGTGGTGGACGAAGCACGTGGAACGATTATTGTCTCGGCCCTGGCTGCGGATGTTGGCTGGCACTGGATGCGTGAGCGATGGGGTTTGCTGAGTAAATTCAGGCTTCAGTGGCCGGAGTGGAATGCGTTTTTTGTGGCTGGTTTGTTGCGGTGGGCGGGGGGTGCAATTGTACTGGGGTATGGATTGTGGCTGGTAAACCGGTGGTTCAGGAAGTGGAGCAGGGCATAGCGCTCACGGGGCGGGTTCTCTCTGTGGCTACGCTAACTAAGACAGAGTCTGAGCGAGGTGCCCCAAAGCCAAATCCGCTGTTAACAGCGTCGCCCCTGTTCGTTGCGCGAGTGCGAGGTAAAACAGATCGTACGCGGAAGAATCGGTGCGCGCCCCGAGGGTGAGAACGTCTGGTACAAGTTCCCGCAGCGGTTGCAACTGGTCAATCAGAGCAAGCGCCAGTTTAATCGATTTGTCGGCCTGACTTCGTGTCAGCATTTTCGCGCGGACGTACTTTCGAAAAGCGCTAACGATTTCCGCGACAATCAATTCCGGTGCGATGACCAGTTCGACGGCATTTAGCATCGCGCGGAATGGGGTTTCAGGATCAATTACCGTCCGCACAGCTGCACTGGCGTCGATAACGATCAACGGTTGCGGTCCTGTCGAATCAGGTCTTCTGGTGATGCGAAGCGTGACAGGTCAAATTTTTGGCGACCGAGGCTCAGTTCAGACAGGACTGCACGCCGCCGTGGTTGCGGAGCTAAGACCGCCAGAGCTTCGGTTAGCAAGACTGTGGCCTGTTGCGCCAGTGTCCGCCGTTCCTGTCTGGCGCGCTCCACGAGAAGGCGATGCAGAGACAGAGGGAAATCGCGGATTTGCAAGGCAGGCATAGCTTTATTGTGTGCGTATTGCATGCGAAATGCATGTCACATGCGACGTCAGCGGCTCCAGATAACATTATCGTCGTTCGGGAGCGCTTGATCTGGCGAAAAGATACCAGCCCAGTGCCAGCGTGACAGCAAAGACTGCGAGGCTCGGAAAACTAAACTGCGGCCATTGAAGCGGCAGCCTGCTCAACAAAAGTGCCCGGTCCGTCATCCAGTGCCAGGCGATATGTGCGGCGAGGCCCGCCAGGATGATGGTTCCCATCTTGTCTGCGAGGGCGAATCGGAACATTAGCCCAACAACCGGCACCATGATCGCGAGAGCGAGAGCCTGTGCCAGTTCCAGCCCCAGATTGAACCCGAGCGCTGAAATCAGCGGGTGCGCCCCGCCGAACTGCAGTTCCGGTTGAAGGGAAACCCAGAAACCCGCACCGAAGAAAATACCTGCAGCGACGGCGATGATCCAGCGTTGCGACCGGGCAATTCCCTGCACTACCGATTCGAGCGCCAGGAATACTACGGTCAGGGCCATCGCAGTGCCCGCGAGAGCCGGAACCATTGCCGCACCCGGGCCACGGCCATAAACTGCGGCCAGTAAAACGAGCGAGTGCGACAAGGCGAAAGCAATTACGAATGGAATCAGCGCCCGAAATTTTCGAAACAGGAGGACGGAGCAGAAGAGAAACAGCAGGCTGTCCGTTTCGCTGAAGATCTGACCAAAGCCCTGCTTCAGGAACCGGATGGCCGCGTAATTCCATGGTGGATTGAGCTTGTAAGGTTCGGGATCTCCTTCATACACAAAATTGCGCTGTCCGCCGGAGGGTGGAAGAAACGTCATGGTAGTCATGACTCGTACACCAATGCGCCCGAAGCGGGGAGTAAAGGTAAACACCGAATCCGGTGACTGGATGGGGGTCTCAAGCAGCACATCGAGCGCCGCGCGGTCCCAGGTGACCAGTGCATTGGCAGGCATATCCGGGCCGTTCACATGCGCCAGAGCCTCTTCGTACGTCGCAAATGAAGGGTCTGACATGCGGGAGAGCCGCGTCTGCAGCAACTGCGGGCTTTCGAGCTGAGTCTCCCCTTCCCTGAGCCTTAGCAGGTCTGAAACCCAGACGCGGGCCGCCCCTGGCAGCATGGGGATTGAGTCCGGAATAATGAGGTAACCGGGGCCGTCCGACATCGGCAACTGGGTGTCAATCATGGCGTTGACGGGAACTCGCACGACGAAACGAAGCCGATTGCCAATCGGTTTGATGAAAATGCGGACGGTCACATTGTCAGGAACATCGTGCGCTGCGGCACAGGCACAGAGAGCCAGCAGGAGCGCGAGAGCCTTGCGGATCATTGTGGCTTCAGACCCTTTGGCTTGAGGTAACCGGAGACGAACCAGACTCCACCAGCCAACAACACAAGCAGCATCCCCCAGCGCATGGCACCCGCCAGCAATGCGGCATCAAGACCCGGAAAGCGGATGGGAAAGCGATTGAACCGGGCGAAACGCTCGGTAAGCCAGTGCCAGGATGTGTGTGCTGCAAGGACCGAGAGCACAATCGTTTCAGTCCGCGCGGCAGGGGTAAAGCGGAGCAGCCAGCGGAGCACTGGAACCAGAAGCAGGATAACCACGCCCATAGCGGCAAGCAGGCCTGCGTCGAACGCAATGGCGGCAAGCATCGGCCAGGCGCCTGCGAATTGAGCTTTTGTAGCGTGACCCAACGCAAAGCTGAAACCGAAGACGAGACCGAACACCAGACTCACCAGCGCGCGACGGAGGGGCGGCACGGTACCCGCGATATTTTCGAGCGCGGTATAGACAATCACGAGAGCCACGGCAGTTTCCACCAGTGGAGGGAACCAGAATCCGTCAGGTGCCTGATTCAAAATTGACGCGATGAACGTAAGAGAGAACGCGACAGCGAAGCCCCCGGCCAGAGGCGCAACCTGGTGATAACGCCGGAACGGCAGAACTGCGCAAAAGAGAAACAGCAGGTAATCGGACCCGTTCAAGAGATACAGGAAGCCCCAGTTGAAAAACTGGCGCGCGACCTCGAACGCCTGGGGTTCCAACCTCAGCAGACCCGGATCGCCCGTGAACTCAAAAGTCCGGGGCGCGGCACTCGGGGCGATGAAGGTTAGCGTGGTGGAAACCTTTACGCCGAGCGACGCCAGACGGGAATTGATGGAAAACAGAGACCTGTCGGCCTGAATGGGGTATTCGAGCTGCATGTCGAACCAGACCTGAGTCAGGAAAGTATCTGTCTTTTCATCGAGTTGCGAGCCTGCCAGGTGAGCAAGCGCCTCGTCATACGAATCAAACGACTTGTCCGCGAGGACCGACAGGCGGGTCTGAGCAACTTCCGGTCGGGGCAGGTGCCGGTCGTCTTCAAAGAGGTTCATCGAGTTGGCCACCCAATAGCGCGCAGCGCCCGGAAGAACCTGATTCATATGGGCCAGATCGAGGTAACCGGGGCCGCGTGACGGGAACTGGATATCGTTCAGCGCCACCAGCGGAAGACGCACCAGCAGCCGCAGTTTGCCGCCTTCCGGCTTGGCAAAAACTTTAACGGTTACATCATCTGGAACGGTTCGGGCCGGGGCGGAGGAGACAAAACCCGCCAGCAGTGCCGCGGTAAAGACCACCCGCGACAGAGAAAATCGCATGCAGTCAGTTTACATTCCAAAAACGAATCGTGTATAGTAGGTCCGTTCCGGGGATTTGCCGAAGCAGGGCCCAGAAAAGGTAGCATACAAAATTTATGAAGAAAAAACTGATAGTGGGTGGGACTCTCGTCGCACTCGCCGCCGGACTCGGAGTTGGATCCGTAGTTCTCGGCAAGAAAGCCTCTGTTCAGGCTGCTGGTGTCGTGGCACCCCGGTTTGAAGTTGATCCGATGTGGCCGCAGCCGCTGCCGAACCATTGGATTATCGGCCAGACCATCGGCCTCGATGTGGATACGAAAGACAACGTCTGGATTATTCATCGTCGCGGTTCCGTGGAAGCCAAGGAATCGTACGCGATGACCACTCCGCCCAGCGCGGAATGCTGCATTGCAGCTCCTGACGTACTTGAATTTGACGCAGCGGGCAAACTGATCCGCTCCTGGACCGATCCGAAAACCGGTAACGACTGGCCGGCCTCGAACCATGGAATCTCAGTGAACCCGAAAACCGGCAACGTGTGGCTTGGTGCCAATGGTGGCGGAGCTCCTCCCGCCGCAGCAGGTCGCGCAGCCGCAGGCACTGCTCCCGCAGCTGGTATCAATGCTCCTGAAGCGGGTGTTGCCCGCGCCGGTGCCGTTTATCATGACGCGTTCATGCTGGAATTCACGCAGGACGGCAAGTTCATCAAGCAGATCGGCAAAGCGAACATGAGCAAGGGCAGCAACGACACGGAAAACGTGAAGGGTGTTGCTGAAATCCGCTTTAACGACGCTGGCGAACTGGTCGCTGCCGATGGTTACGGCAACAAGCGCGTTTCGATTTGGAATCCGGAAACCGGCAAGTACATTCGGCACTGGGGTGCATTTGGCGAGAAAAACGTCAGCGATGCCGCTCAGCCCGCCTATGTTCCTGGCGATGCTCCGAACAAACAGTTCCGCAACCCGGTTCATTGCGCCGTTCCTTCGCACGACGGCATGATCTATGTGTGTGATCGTGTGAATGATCGTATGCAGGTCTTCAAGGAAGACGGTACGTTTGTTAAGGAAATCAATGTCCTTCCCAATACACGTGGCGACGGTTCGGTCTGGGAAGTTGCATTCTCCAAGGACAAGGAACAGAAGTTCCTGTATATGGTTGACGGCTCCAACGAACGCATCCACATTTTCGACCGCCTCTCTCTGACCGAACTTACGGCATTCGGAGATGGTGGCCGCCAGCCTGGTCAGTTCTACGCCGCGCATAGTATCGCCACCAACTCGAAGGGCGATATTTTCACGACGGAAACCTACCGCGGTCAGCGCGTACAGAAGTTCGTTTATAAGGGTCTTGGCCCTGTGACGGCTGCTTACGTTCCGAACGTCTGGCCGAAAAAGAAATAATTTTAGACCCACTTCTTGTACTACGGACCCCGGCGCAGCGATGCGCCGGGGTTTTGTTTTGTTGCTAAATCCTAAGCAGAGCAGTCTCAACCTGCTCCAAAATGTGTTCCGGGGCATCCTTTGTGCCAGCTTCCACCGAACACACTGTGATTTCAACGGAAGGCCGTACGATCTTGCCGTTCCTTGAACATCCATAGGTCCCGGCCAGCTGGTCGGCCAGTGTGGCACAAAATACGTGGGTCGAGCCACCGCAGCTCCCCGCCGGGATGACGCACACAAACTCTTCATCACCCCAGCGCGAAATGGCCGAACTTACGGGCAGCAAGTTTCGCAGCCGGACGTTGACGGCCAAAGCAACCTGCGCCGCGACCTGAGCGCCGTATTGTGCCGCAGCCAGCCCCAGTCCGCGGACGTGCAACATGATCACAGAAAACCCACCGGACCGCGAAGAGCGGATCTTTTCCTGCATCTCCACACGTGTCAGAACCAGTGTGAGCGGGTCACCGCCGGTTTCGTTCCCCTCAGGGTCAAGACGCTGCTGCAGCGTACGAATTTCGTTGTGAAACTGAGAAATGGTCAACTGGTGTTCTTTCCGGATTTGCTCCACACTCTTTTCAACTGACTCCGCGGCATTGCACAGCACGTTTCGCAGCGGGCGCGCCTCAGGCGTGCGGGCAATTGCCCGCAGCTTCTCAATGGTTATTTTGATGCGTCCGTCGTGATCATCGTCGGCTTGTGACAGAGATGCCACAAGCTCTTCAAACGCCCGAGCCGTGGCCGTTTGGCGCTCTTCGAGTTCTGCAATGTAGGAGCTTACGCGCTCGCCGTAGGCTGCGAGCCACTCACGCACCTGCGGGCCATACTCAGGCAGCTCACGAACAGGTGCCGCCCCTACCGCTGCCACCAGACGCCGCAGGTCACTGCGCATCGATTGTGTCTCATCATCTGCAGCGACCACACAATGCGCAGCCAGATCGCTGACAAGGTCGCGGTAACAGCCGACCGCAGAGTCCAGCGCTGTATAGCACCGCTGCAATTCCGACAGAGAAGTGTTGATAGAGATCATGAGTTCGACCTCTTTCCTATCGGCGGACCGAACAAGAAACTTTAGCCCGAACTTCAGTGCCGGTTATAAACCAGACAGAACCTGATCTGCTTCCGCATTCCGGCCCACCAGTCGCAAGGCTGCGGCGGTCACGTGATCAGATGTAAAACCGAATTTCTTCATCAGCAGGTCGCCTGGCGCCGAAGCACCAAAATGGTCGATCCCGATAACGGTTCCATCTGCAACCCATTTGTGCCAACCCATAGAACACCCTGCTTCAACGGTGACGCGTTTGCGGACCGACGGGGGGAGGACGCTTTCCTGATAAGCGGGGTCCTGAGCTTCAAACAAGTTCCACGCCGGCATACTCACCACTCTGGCCCGGACGCCCAGGGCGCTCAGCTGTTGCTGCGCATTCACGCAGAGGCTCACCTCAGACCCGGTGCCGATCAGAATCACGTCTGGCGCACCGCCTGCCGCTTCAGACAGCACATAAGCACCCTGTGCGACCCCGCCCTTCTCCGCCGCGCCTCGGTCAAGATGAGGCACGTTCTGGCGCGAGAGAGCAAATACCGTTGGTCCGTCATGCTGCACAGCAAACGCCCAGCCTTCCGCCGTTTCAGTCGCATCCGCAGGTCGAATGACAGTGAGGCCCGGTATCGCCCTCAACCCTGCGATCTGCTCAACCGGTTCATGGGTGGGACCATCTTCGCCCACCGCCACGCTGTCATGAGTGAAAACATAAATCGCCTTCAATTTGCTCAGAGCACCCAGGCGCATTGCGGGCTTCATGTAATCCGCAAATACCAGGAAGGTTGCGCTGAAGGGGATAAGGCCGCCGTGCGCAGCCATACCGTTGACCGCCGCACCCATGGCATGTTCGCGAACGCCAAACGCCACATTGCGTCCCGCATAACTCCAGACACCGCCCACCGCACCGGGTGTTCCCGGACCGGAAAAATCAGCAGGCTGAAAATCGCCGCAGCCCTTCAAGCCGGTATTGGTTGAAGGATTCAAATCCGCTGAGCCGCCCGCCAGGTTCGGAATGCGCTTGGCCAGGCCGTTCATCACTTCGCCGCCAGCCACGCGTGTGGCGAGAGGCTTGTCAGCGGGACTCCATTTGGGTAAATCCGCCGCCCAGTCGTCAGGCAAACCGCCGCTCATAATCCGTTCATACTCCGCAGCCTCAGCCGGGAACTCAGCCCGGTAGGCTTCAAATTTTGCCTGCCAGACCAGTTGCGCTGCCGCACCGGTATCGAGAGCACCCCGGAAATGATCAACAGCCTGCTGTGGCAGATAAAACTTCTCCGTCGAAGGCCAGCCCAGCGCTTTCTTCGTCGCGAGCAGTTCCTCTTCACCCAGCGGACTGCCGTGCGCTCCGAACGTATCCTGCTTTTTCGGGCTGCCGTAGCCGATCCGCGTCCGCACCAGAATCAGGGAAGGTCGGTTCGTCTCCGCCTTCGCTTCCGCAATCGCCGCAGTGAGATCCGCCACGTCGTTGCCTTCCGCAACCGCGCGTGTATGCCAGCCGTAGGCTTCAAACCGTTTCGCGACGTCTTCGGTGAAGCAGAGGTCAACTCCTCCGGCCAGCGAAATATGATTCTGGTCATACAGGCAGGTGATTTTTCCCAGGCGCAGATGGCCGGCCAGCGATGCGGCTTCCTGCGTCACCCCTTCCATGAGATCGCCATCGCCGCATATCGTATACGTGTGGTGGTCAACAACCGTGTGGCCGGGCCGGTTGTACTTCGCGCCCAGCCACGCCTCAGCGATGGCCATGCCAACGCAGTTGCTGAAGCCCTGCCCCAGCGGCCCGGTAGCCACTTCCACGCCCGCCGTATGGCCGCGCTCCGGATGCCCCGGCGTTCTACTTCCCCACTGGCGGAAATTCTTCACTTCTTCGAGCGGCAGATCGTAGCCGGTCAAATGCAACAGACTGTAGAGCAGCATGGAGCCGTGTCCGGCTGAGAGCACAAACCGGTCGCGGTCCACCCAGGCCGGATCGGCCGGATTGTGTTTCAGAAACTTAGTCCAAAGCGTATAGCCCATGGCAGCTGCGCCCATCGGCATACCGGGGTGTCCGGAATTCGCAGCCTGCACGGCGTCGGCGGACAGAATCCGAATCGTATTGATGCACAAATCGTCGAGTTCGGTTGAATTGCTGCTGGCTGGGTTTTCAGTGGACATGACGTTCGCACTATTTTACCGTCATGAATCCGGTCGCCTGAAAATGTGGGAAACTTTCATCCATGCACCTGGCACGCCGTTCACCGTTCGCACTGGCCCTGGCCGTAGCAGCCTTTGCCCAGTCCCTCCCCGCCCAGAAGACGGGAACTTACTACCCGCCCTCCGGCAACTGGCAGCGTAAAGCGCCTGCGGAAGTGGGCATGGACCCTGTGAAGCTTCAGGAGGCAGTGGATTTCGCGCTGGCTCACCCGAATCCCTGGGATTTTGATAGGGATCAAATTCGTACCTTCGGGGCCGTGGTGGGGCCGTTGCCCGCGAAGCGTGCGGCCACCAATGGCGTGATCCTGCGCCATGGTTACATTGTTGCGACGTTTGGTGACACAAAGACTAACGACCCGGTTTACAGCGTGGCCAAGAGTTTCCTTTCGACGGCAGGCAGTCTTGCAGTCGAGCGCGGGCTGATCAAAGACATCAACGATCCGGTGAATAAATACATCCATGACGGCGGTTATGATTCTGCGCACAACGCTAAAATCACCTGGAAAAATCATTTCCAGCAGGAGAGTGAATGGGAAGGGACGATGTGGGGCAAGAACGCTGACTTCGTAGGCGTTGAACAGTTTGGCAACGGCAAACGGGAACCTCGGGAGATCAAAGAACCCGGTTCTTTTTACGAGTATAACGACGTTCGCATCAACCGTTTTGCGCTTTCGCTGGCACGGATCTTCGGCAAGCCTCTGCCGGACGTGCTCAAAGAAAGTATCATGGACCCGATCGGTGCCTCACAAACGTGGAAATGGCAGGGTTATGGTCTGAAGTCAACCGTTGAGATTAACGGCAAGCCGGTGGAATCGGTGAGCGGCGGCACGCGCTGGGGCGGCGGTCTGTGGATCAATTCTGAAGATCTGGCACGCTTCGGCCTGCTGATTCTGAATAAAGGCAACTGGGAAGGCAAACAGCTGGTTGCTGCCAAGTGGGTGCGGGATGCAACCACGCCAAGTGCCCACGGTCCGGATTATGGCTATCTCTGGTGGCTGAATACGAAGCGCAAGGAATGGCCAAGCGGCCCGGCATCAAGCTTTGGTGCTGTGGGAAATGGCGGGAACATCATCTGGATTGATCCTGATCATGACATCGTCATGGTTTGGCACTGGCACGATGGCCGGTCTATTGACGGTATGATTCAGCGGCTGATGGCCTCGGTCACCGGCTCGTAGAGGTCTGTCAAACAGAAGAAGGCAGGCGCTTTCGATGCGGCTGCCTTTTCTGTTTCCAGTCCGCGGTGAAGCGATTACTTGAGAATGACCGGCAGCGTGGAAAGGGCATCGTTGCCGAGGAAGCGCAAAGCGATCGCGCCGATCCGCGTGGTTGAGGTGCAGTCGAGTGTGCCGCGCTTGCCCAGTAGTGCGGGGAAGTTGTATTCCGCATAGTGGCCCTGAGCCTGGAGAGTGAGTGGCCCAACGGCATTGGGAATCACGGTTCCCGTGTTATCCCTGGCAATGCACGTTACAGTTGCTGCGTTGACTGCGTCGACGTTGGTGATGGCGATTCCCGTATAGATCTGGGTGCCGTTGAGCGTTGTGGCGTCAAATACAATTTCCACACCGAAGTTACCCCGGCTTGACGGCAGCGCAGCTTCATAGAGTGTGCCGGTGGGGCCGATGTGGCGGATCAGGGTATGTACCAGAATGGACGGGCTGGACTGGATAACGCCCGAACCAGAAACGCCGGTAGAGCCTGTCAGAGAACCGGCTTCATAATAGCCAGTACCGTAGGCGGGGACTGTGTCAGTGAGGGCACCACCACTGGTCGTTATGCCACCGGTGAACGGGAGCGAAATCTTATTGCCTGCGTTATCACGAAAGGTAATAGCAAAAGGAGCTGGCTGGTTGCTTAGGTTGACAACATAGAGTCCGGTGACATAAGTGGCTCCAGCCGCGAAATGGGGAATGACCCCATTTACCCCGGCGTTATTGATCACGCGAACCGTACTGTTGTTTGTGTCGGCGATGTACGTATAACCACCGGTGGGGTCAAGGGCGAGCCCGGCGGGAGACGCGAACAACGCAACACTGGCAGAGCCGCCGTCGCCACCAAAGCCATAAACCCCCGTGCCGGCCGCCGTCGAGATGACTCCGTTTAGCACCTGTCGAATTACGTTGTTGTTGGTATCGGCAATGTAAATTGCGCCGGCCGAGTCAACAACAACACCTTTGGGAGTGTTCAGCTGAGCTGCGATCCCCGAACCACCGTCACCCGAATAGCCACCGGTACTGCTGCTGCCGGCAACTGTGGTGATGACGCCTCCTGAGATTTTGCGAATCCTGTGATTCAGCGTGTCAGCTATGTAAATATTGCCTTGCACGTCCACCGCAACACCGCGGGGAGAGAAGAGCGAGGTGGAAATTGCCGCCACGTTGTCGCCGTTGAAGCCAATCTGAGTATTTCCGGCGATGGTCGAAATATTGCCGCCTGTAATCTTACGTATCCGGTGGTTGGCCGCGTCCGCAACATAAATATTCCCGACTGAATCAACCGCGACACCGGCTGGAAAATTCATCGCGGCTCCAACAGCGACGCCCCCGTCACCAGCAAAACCAGCAGCCCCACCAGCAACCGTGGAGATCAAGCCTGTTGCGAACGTGACTTTGCGAATCCGGTTGTTGGCTGAATCGGCGATGTAAAGATCTCCAGCACTATCAACCGCGATTCCATTAGGCTGGCTGAGCGAAACTGCCGTCGCCACACCGTCGCCGCTGAAGCCTGGTACCAAAGTGGTGTTGCCCGCGACGGTCGAAATGATCCCGGTTGCAGCTGTCACCTTCCGGATCACTGAATTCTGTGTATCCGCGATATAAACATTGCCTGCCGAATCAACAGCAACGCCCGCGGGCCCAAACAGCCGCGCCGCAGTCGCGAGAGCTCCGTCGCCGCCATAGCCTCCGCCGACGGCAGGATTTCCCGCAACCCTGCTGACAGTGGTGATTTGGCCCGAGGCTAAGAAGGTAATGGTAGTGGCAAGAACGATAGTTTGTAGAAAGCGCACGAATATCTCCTGATATGTACTGGACGAAGCAAAGTTTATTATAGTTGCCGCCAGCCGCTCAACGGTCAGGCCCGTTCCCGAATTTGTCTGATTTAGCCCGGACAAGAGGGCTTCGGCTCGGGTGCCAGGTCAAATTTTTCAGTCATGCAACGGGTGGTGTTGCCTGATCGATACTCAATTGTCATGGTGTTGTTATTTCTGACTGGCAACCTGTCAATATCCCCATTCGCTCAGTCATAGGTGTCTATTTCCATGAGAATATCCATATCGCGTCCAAACGTCGGAGCGCTCGCAGTTGCTCTCACCATTACTTTGATCACTGCCGGTTCCGTACCGCTCGCCGCGCAGAACGCAGCCACATTGACAGGCACCGTGCTCGACGCCTCCGGCAAGTCCATCCCGGATGCCACTATTTCGGCACGGATTCAGGCCAGCGGCTCAGCGTCGACTGCACAAACTGACCGGGAAGGACACTTCCGCCTGATCAACCTCGCTGGAGGAACCTACAACCTCGAAATTTCCGCCCGCGGTTTCGCCACTGCCTCGCGGAAAGGCGTCAGCCTGTCAAATGGCCTGACACAAGATCTCCCGATCACCTTAAATATCGGTGACATATCCCAGTCCGTAACCGTTGACGCAGTGGTCTCCCTGGCCGCTGAGGCTGCGCCGTCGCACTCTTCACTGGACGCAGTTTCCGCAGAATCAATCATCAGCCAAACCTATATCCAGAACTTCATGGCACCCACCGGTGACTATTCTGACGTGATCATCATGTCACCCGGTACGTTCAGCGTCAGTACCAACGGGCCGGGGCTCGGCGACACCAAAACTTTCTTCCGCGGTTTCAAAGACGGTTTCTACAACATGACGTTTGACGGAATTCCGTTTAACGACACGAATGACCCCACACATCATTCCTGGGTATGGTTTCCCAATCAGTTTCTGGGCAACACGGATTTCAACCGCAGCCCAGGGGACGCCACTGCAATCGGCCCCTCCAATTCCGGCGGCTCCATCAACCTGCTATCGCGCGACGAATCGGACAGCCAGAACATCCGCGCAACCATTTCTTACGGTTCGTTCAATACACGCATGATGTCGCTTGATTATGAATCCGGGCCGTTCGGCGGCAAAGCGAAAAAATCGAATTTGATCTTGAACGTGCATAACCTCGATTCCGATGGTTACCAGACCTATAACCATCAAAACCGCTGGGGAGGTTCCGCCAAATATCAGTTCAAATTCTCGGATAAAACCGTTCTGACCGCCTTCACGGGGATCATCGATCTGGCGACCAACACGCCTAACGTGAAGGGACCCACGCGCGCCGCAGTCGCCCAGTTTGGCGATAACTATCTGCTCAACAACAACCCCGCCGATCCCCTGTACTACAACTACAGCTTCTATCAGATCCCTACTGATTTTGAATACGTGGGATTGAAAACAGAACTGGGACGGGGCTGGAAACTGGAAGACAAGGTCTACACCAATCGCTACTACAACCACCAGCAATATAACGGCGCAACCATTACCGCGACCAGCGGCACCGACAAACTGAACAGCTACCGCAAGTTCGGCAATATTCTGCAGGTAAGTCAGGAGTCTAAGTGGGGCGTATTCCGGACAGGCGTCTGGTATGAAGCAGCCTATACGGATCGCTTTCAGATCCCGACTGACCCCCGCACCTGGGTCGACGCCGCAGTGCCGAATTTTCATGAAAAATTCATCACTCAGTCGTTCCAGCCTTTCGGCCAGTATGAATTCCGCGCGACCCGCCGCCTGACGCTCATCGGCGGTCTGAAGATGTCGAACTACAACCAGCATCTGAATCAGTTCGCGGACAATGGGAAAACCATTGGCAATCTCGGCGGGCTTGCTTTTGTGGGCCACACGGCGAATTACAGAGCCTGGCAGCCGAACGCAAGCGCCCGATACCTGCTGACCAACAAGTGGTCTGCCTACTTCCAGTACGCTACGGGCAATGTCATCCCGCCCAGCAGCGTGTTTGACGTAAAGAGCGCCAACGTCAAAATAATTCCGGCCCCGACGTCAACGACCGCTTACCAGTTCGGTTCGGTACTGCACTTCAACCGCTTCACGCTGGATGCCGATGCGTACTTCATCCGGGCCCAGAATCCTTACGCTTCAGCACCCGACCCGATCACGGGCGAACCCGTGTACTACCTCGCGGGCGATACTCAGACCAAGGGTTTTGAAGTGGAAAGCACCATCGTCGCCGGCCGCGGGATTAATTTTTATCTCAATGCCACCACCGGCAGCGCGAAGTATGCCGATACTCATCTCTGGGTCCAGAATTCTCCCAAAGACACCGAAACCATCGGTGTGACTTATCTGCACAGGAATTGGGACCTCGGCTTCTTCAGCAAACGGGTCGGTGAACTCTACAACGACAATGGCGCCTTCAATCAGGCTATTTCGATTGACCCTTTCCACATCACCAACATGTATTTCAACTACACCGTGAAGGGCGAATCGCGGTTGCGTGGCACGAAATTCCGCGTTGCCATAAACAACCTGACTGACAGCCATGCAATTACCGGAGTCAGTGCGGCTGTCGCAGGCAAAACGGGCGCTCCGTATGTGCTCAGCCAGAACGATTCACTCACCATGCTGGCGGGCCGCAGCGTTTCCGTTTCCATGACCTTTGGCTACGCACCAAAGCACTAACGGCAACAAGACGGGAGGCGGCCCTGACAAGCGGCCTCCCGTGAGAACTTGTCTCGTTCGAACTTCCCGCCCGCCCTGCGATAGAATACCCTCACCCCATGAAACGCTGGCACGCATTCTCCCTGATCGCGGCAGTCGTGTTGCTCGAAGCCGGGTCACTGTTAGTCGGCCGCGCAGCCCACGCGCAAAAGGATTTCGGTTCACCCCAATTCCAAGTTGATCCGTTCTGGCCGAAAATGCCAAAGCAGTGGATTCTGGGCCAGGTCTCCGGCCTTGATGTCGATGCGCAGGACAACATCTGGATCATCCAGCGCCCCTGGTCCATCAACAACGATGAGAAGGCGCAGAACCCTGAAGCCGAATGCTGCCGCGAAGCCCCGCCTGTGATGGAGTTCGACAACGCGGGTAATTACCTCCATGGCTGGGGCGGTAAGCCAGCCGATGATTCCTATGAGTGGCCGCTCGATGAACACAGTATTCACGTGGATTACAAAGGCAATGTCTGGATCTCATCGGCGGGTGGACCGCATCTGCGCGATGGCAAAGAAAACTTCATCCTGAAATTCACTGCCACAGGAAAATTCATCATGCAGATCGGGCGGCGCGGCATGAGCAAGGGCAGTCTGGATACGGACAATTTCAATAACGCTGCCGACATCGCTGTCTATCCCAAAACGAATGAAGCATTCATTGCTGATGGCTATGTGAACCGCCGCGTCATTGTGATTGACGCCGATACCGGCAAGTTCAAACGTATGTGGGGCGCATACGGCAATGTGCCGGACGACAAAGCTCCGAAGACCCGTATGGATGAAGGTCCGGGCCCGCAGCAGTTCAATCTGGTGCATGGAGTGAAGGTTTCGGCGGATGGTCTGGTGTATGTGAATGACCGTATGAATAACCGCATCCAGGTCTTCACGATCGACGGCAAATTCCAGCGCGAGATTTTCATTGAACGGAAGACGAAACTGCTGGGGACATCATTCTCAACCGCATTCTCCCCCGACCCCGCCCAGCGCTGGCTCTACGAAGCCGACGCCGGAAACGGCAAGGTGCATATTTATGACCGGAAATCGCTGCAGGAAGTGGGTTCGTTCGGGCGTATAGGGCACTATGCGGGCCAATTCGTTTTCATGCACAATCTGGCAACCGATTCCAAGGGGAATATTTACGTGGCAGAAGTGGGTACTGGCCATCGGGTCCAGAAATTCCTGATACAAAACCAGACGGCTAAGCTAAATTAAATTAGCTAACGAAATGATACAAGTTACGATCCACGAAGCCAAGACCAATCTCTCGCGCCTGATCCAGAACGCAACGGCCGGTGAGGATGTAATCATTTCGCGCGGATAAAAACCAGTAGCCCGACTGGTGGCCCTTGGGGAGATAGAAGGGAAACGCAAGCCCGGTCCGCTCAAGGGCATTCTTGAAGTTGGGCCGGAGTTCTTCCACCCGCTACCGCCCGAGGAACTGGCTGGCTTGGAGTAAGGCCCCGTGCGCGCCCTGCTCGATACTCACGCGCTTCTGTGGTGGTTTGCGGATGATCCGTCGCTCTCGCCCGCAGCACGGCTATTCATGGCAGATACGAAAAATACTCTGCTTGTGAGCGCTGCGTCTGCGTGGGAAATTGCCCCTAAGGTTCGCCTCGGACGCCTCCCCTCGGCGGCGGTGTTGACTTCCGACTTTGAGGGATAGCTGCGGCAGGCGGGCTTCAATCATCTGGCTATCTCGGCAGATCACGCGATCCGCGCCGGGCAGCTCCCCGGACCACACAAAGACCCGTTCGACCGGATGTTGATCGCACAGGCTCAGGCGGAAAACATACCACTGGTCAGCAATGAGGAACTGTTCGATCTTTACGGTATCCGGCGAATCTGGCAACAGATTCCAACTCCGGATAAACTACGTCAGATTCGGGGCTTCGCCTGGTAATGCTCAAACAGAGCGGCGTCAATCTCGCTACTGGCCGGCCACTGGCCGCGCCGCTGTCCGGAATGCGCCTGGTAATCCCCTAATCGTGCCGGATCAGGCTGCACAACCCTGCCGTTTTCCAGAAACAGCAACCCCGCTTCTGAAGTAGGCATCTTCCCCACAAAAGCCCCCGCCTCATCCAGAGCGAGTCTCAGTCGCGTCATGACTTCATCGGGTTCGACAGGCTCAGTACTCATGAGTGCTCGCCACTGAACGCGTGAATAGGAAGAGTTGCGACGAATCTCCCTGATCAGCCCTGCCGGCGTAAAGCCCGGAGCCTTGTCCACTGCCGCCCAGATTGCCGCCCCCAGGGGAATGATGGTTTCGTGAATCGTAACCAGATCCACCAGATCGCGAACTTCGCGCCGTCCGGCAGCGGCCATCACTTTATTCACCGCGAGGTCGACCGGATGCAGTACGTAACCAAAAATCTCATCCGGCACAGTTGGGAAGAAACGATAATCGCTCTCGACAACCCATTCCAGTTTCGTGGCCTCGCCGGAATGTTCTACGGCGGCAGTGTAAATCGCTGGCTCGCGCCGCTGCCATCGCACCGTAAATCCGTGCGACTCCAGGAAAGCGGCATCCTCTGACGCTGCCCTCGCGACTCGTTCCTCCCGGTCATGAAAGACTTCCATGTCGCTGGAAAAGCCAGCCGCGGTCCGGTTGATTGGCGTACTGCCCGCAACGTAACTTTCGGGATCGCGATGCGCCGCCAGTAATCTCAGAACATCCGTCTGAATCTTAGTCAGCGGCATCGCAAGCCTGTTCAATCCACAGGGCCGGGGTCCCGAACTCCGCTAAGGTCTGGCGGTAAAGCGTCGTATAAGTCACCGGCATGACAGTCTGGATGGGCATCGGCTGCGTTCTTTCAGATTACGCGATTGCGATGTCTTCCTGCGCAAAGACCAACCGCTAAACTGGAGATCGGCACCCGATTCGCTTCGCGTGTCACCCCATGGCTGAAACACCCTTCGTCCACCTACACAACCACACCGACTATTCCCTCCTCGATGGCGCCTGCGAAATCGAGCAGCTTATGGACGTCGTCGCCGAGCAGAAAATGCCCGCCGTCGCCATGACTGACCACGGCAATCTCTTCGGCGCAGTCAAGTTCTACAACGCGGCTAAAAACAAAGGCATCCACCCGGTGATCGGCTGCGAAGTTTACGTGTCTTCGCAAGGCCATAAAACCCGGAGTGAATCAGACCGCTACCACCATCTGGTGCTGCTCTGTGAAGACCAGGACGGCTATCGCAACCTCATCAAGATGGTTTCGACAGCATTCCTCGAAGGCTTTTATTACAAACCCCGCATCGATAAGGAAATGCTGGCCGAGCATTCCAAAGGCCTGATCTGCCTCTCCGCCTGCCTGCGCGGCGATCTCAACGAAAACATCCTCAACGATAAATACGACGACGCCAAACGCCTCGCCTACACCTACCGCGAGATGTTTGGCAAGGATAACTTCTTCCTCGAAATTCAAGACCACGGTCTGGAACAGGACAAGCGTCTGGTCCCGCAGGTCAACCGTCTTTCCATCGAAACCGGCATCCCGCTGGTCGCCACCAACGACTCCCATTACCTGCGCCGCGAAGACGCCCGCGCCCATGAAATTCTCATGTGTATCTCCACCGGGAAGACTATGTCTGACCCCAACCGGATGCACTGGGATCACCCGGATTTCTACCTCAAATCACGCGATGAAATGATGTCCCTCTTCGGGGAACTGGAAGATGCGGTCAACCGCCCGTGGGAAATCGCTCAGCGCTGCAACGTCAAGCTCGAAAAGGTCAAAGATCCCTTCCCCCGCTTCGACATCCCGCAGGATCAGACCACCGATTCCTATTTCGCCTACGTCGCCCGCGAGGGTTTTGAAAAACGCCGTCCGCGCCTCGAAGCCATGCGCGCAGCAGGCAAGCTCAAGTTCGATCTGCCGCACTATGTGGAGCGCCTCGATTTCGAGATCCGCATGATCCAGCAGATGAAATTTTCCGGCTACTTCCTCATCGTCTGGGACTTCATCCGCTTCTCGAAAATGAAGCACATTCCGGTGGGTCCGGGTCGTGGTTCCGCTGCCGGCAGTCTGGTCAGCTACGCCATGCAGATTACCGATATTGACCCTCTGCAATATGGTCTGCTGTTCGAACGTTTCCTCAATCCTGAACGCGTCAGCATGCCCGATATCGATATCGATTTCTGCATGAACCGGCGTGGCGAAGTGATTCAGTACGTCACGCAGAAGTATGGCCGCGAACAGGTGGCGCAGATTATCACCTTCAATACGCTGGGCGCGCGCGCTGCCATTAAGGACGTTGGGCGGGTGCTGGAATTCAGCGTGGGCGATGTTGAGAAGCTCACGAAGCTTGTCCCTGCCACGCTGAACATCAAGCTGAAGGATGCAATCAGCCAGGAGCCGGGTTTTAATGAAGCTGCCGCAAAGGATCCGCGTATAAGGGAACTGCT
The DNA here is from genome assembly GCA_025363475.1 of Terriglobia bacterium. Taxonomy (GTDB): domain Bacteria; phylum Acidobacteriota; class Terriglobia; order Bryobacterales; family Bryobacteraceae; genus BOG-234. The sequence goes on along the minus strand of JANYDS010000021.1, from coordinate 151 downwards.
GGATGTGGCGCAGCGTCTGGAAGGCTTCGCGCGGAACTCTTCGGTCCATGCGGCAGGCGTTGTTATATCGCCCGAGCCTTTGAAAACGCTTGTTCCGCTAAGCCGCACCAATCGCGACGAAATTGTAACGCAGTATGACATGAACGGGCTG
>JANYDS010000079.1 GCA_025363475.1 Terriglobia bacterium | reverse complement strand
GTTTTTGTCGTGCTGTCGGCCAGGACGCTCAACCCGGCTCTGACCATCGTTACGCGGGCGTCAGAAGAGGACGCTGAGGAAAAGCTGCGCCGCGCCGGGGCAGATACGGTGTATTCGCCCTACAACATCGCGGGTCACAGGCTGGCACAAGCGCTCATCCGTCCTCAGACAGCGCAATTAGTGGACAAGGCCGCTCAGTCGTTTGGGCTGGAAGTGATCATGGAACAACTGCGGGTGGCCCCAGCCTCCCGCTTTGCCTTTGGGACGCTGGCCAGTCTGTTGCCGCATTGCCCGCCTGGAGTGATGGTGCTGGCGATCAACAAGGCTGACGGACGGATGTTCTTCAACCCCCAGCGGCAAACGGAACTTACTGGCAATGACCTGGTGATCGCCATGGGCGATGAAAACAGCCTGCGCAGTCTCGAACAACTTCTCAGTTAGCGCTCGCGAGAGAAAGAAATTCATGAAATATCGACTCTGGATTGCCTCCGCGCAATTCCAGGGAATCACGAAGCCGGGCATGAAAGATACGATCCGGGGCAGTGTCTACGCCGATAACTGGTTCATGATGTACATCAACTGCAAGCTTGTGGCGGTGGACCCTATCGACTTCCTGCCGCACAACGGGGTGAACATCGACATCCTGCCGGAGTATCCCATGACCATCGCGATACTTGCCAAAGACAATGCCGATCCAAAGACCGGCCTGGAATACGGAACGCACACCGGCGACGCCGGCCTGATCTTGAAATTCGCCGATGGCACAGTGTCCGGTGCCCAATGGAGGACGAAGGTTCTCTTTACCTGGCCCCTCGACAAGGACATACGAAATCCACGGGTTCACTACGAACCGATGCCACCCAGATGGTTTGCAGCGGATTTTGATGATTCCGCGTGGGCGAACGCGACGGAATATTCCCCGGAGCGGGTGCGCCCGGACGGCAACTACGAAGGCAGGGATTTTGCCGGCGCAAAGTTGATCTGGAGCGGCGATCTCAACCTGGACAATACCGTTTTGTTTCGATACCGCGTCGAAAAGCCCGGCTGGAAGAAACGCTGGAACATTCAGCCCGACCTTGACAATACCCGCAGCTTCTTCCCGGCCGAGCCGTTTTGTCTACAGGTCGGGAAACCCCAGGAAACACTCTTAGTTTAGTGCCGGAAATGCCGGACGCCGGTGAAGACCATGGCCACACAGAGGGCATCCGCGGCGGCAATCACGTCGGCGTCTTTCACTGAGCCGCCGGGTTGGATGAAGGCGGTTGCACCGTGCTTTGCGGCCTGCTCAAGGCCATCGGGGAACGGGAAGAAAGCGTCGGACGCGACCACGGTTCCCGCTGTCGGGAGGTGCGCTTTGGAGGCACCGATATTGACGGAATCGACCCGACTCATCTGACCTGCGCCTACTGCGGCTGTTTGACCGGGGTTGGCATAGACGATTGCGTTCGACTTCACGTGTTTGACCACTTTCCAGGCGAATTCGAGCGCAGTCCACTCCTCGGCGGTGGGCTCACGGCGGGTTTTGACGACGCATTGAGCGCGGTCGAAGGTGGCGTTGTCGGCAGTCTGGGCGAGGAAACCGCCAGAGATACTTTTGACTACCAGTGGTTCATTAACACTGGTAACGCGCACCAGGCGGATGTTCTTTTTGGCGGTAAGAATCGTGAGAGCGGCGGGTGAATAAGCTGGAGCCGCGATAGCTTCCACAAACAGTTTTGCCACTTCTGCTGCTGTGGCTTCGTCTACTTCACGGTTGAATCCGATGACGCCCCCGAACGCCGAGACGGGGTCGCATGCAAGGGCTTTCAGGTAGGCTTCCACCTGCGTTGCCTGTTCTGCGCAGCCGGCGGGATTTGTGTGTTTGATGATGGCGACGGCGGGGCGTGAGAATTCGCAAACCAGTTGCCAGCAGGCGTCGAGATCGACCAGGTTGTTGTAAGAAAGTTCTTTGCCGTGGAGTTGTTCGGCTCCTGCGATTCCGGCGGTTCCGTTGGAGTAGAGGGCTGCCTGCTGGTGGGGATTCTCGCCGTAGCGCAGAGCGAGTTTGCGGGGAACGCGGATGTCGAGAGTTTGCGGCAGGGCTTCGGGTGCCTTGCCTATCGTGGCGAGCTTCGCACTGATAGCGCGGTCGTAGGCTGCGGTGGTTTCGAAAGCCTGAACGGCGAGACGCCATTTCGTTTCGCGGGACAGGGAGCCACCGGAGGTCTTCAGTTCATCGAGCAGCGCCGGGTAATCGTCGGCGGCGGTCACGATTGCGACATCCTGCCAGTTCTTGGCGGCGGAGCGGATCATGGTAGGTCCGCCGATGTCGATATTTTCGATGAGATCTTCGAGCGAAGCGTCAGTGCGGGCGGCGATCTTTTCGAACTGATAGAGGTTGACCACCACCATATCGATCGGCTCTATTTCGTGTTCGGCAAGCGAAGCCACGTGCTCCGGATTAGAGCGAACGGCCAGGATGGCACCGGTTATCTTCGGGTGCATCGTTTTCACGCGCCCGTCGAGCATTTCGGGGAAGTTGGTGACTTCGCTGACGTCGCGGACCGGGATGCCTTTCTCACGAAGAAGACGGGCTGTACCGCCGGTGGAAATGAGCTCTGCGCCCAGCGACACAAGGCCGCGGGCGAATTCGGACACACCGGTTTTATCGGTGACACTGATGAGTACACGCATGGGGGTGGAACTCACCAGAATATCAAGCGCCGGAATATCAAGCGAACGAGGGCCAGATTATGCGGCGCACTCGCCGCGGCCGAGCTGGAGCGAGAAGTCGTCGGTATCGCCCCAATCCTTGTAGACGTCGGGGTCGGCGTCGTTGGGTTTGGAGAGATCGGCAAGGAATGAACGGAAGAAATCGATCTTGTGCCGCATAACGTAATTGCGGAACGTTTCGTCTTCGGTGCGATTGGCTTTGAAGTGGGCCAGCACGCGGTGAACGGCTTCGGTGGTCAGCTTCGCCGGCATGCTCTGGACCTGAAGGCCGAAGCGCATTACGCCGGTTTCGTCGTAACCGCCGCCGAGCAGCATCTGGTAGTAAGGAACTTCCTTCTTCACGCCATTCACTTCAATTTTGCGGGCGTTGCCGTAGAAGCCGATTTCAGCGGTCCAGTGCTGGCCGCAGGCATTCGGGCAACCGCTGATGTTGATCTGGAGCTTGTTGAGCACCGGGTCATGGGCGTAGGTCAGGCCCAGATCGTGCATTGCATAGCCCATGTTCATGGACTTGGTCAGAGCAAGATTGCAGGAATATGCACCAGGGCAAGTCACCACATCCTGAAGCTCTTTGGCACCGGCTGTTCCGAGGCCGATGGCATTGAGAGCGGCGTAAACGCGGGGCAGGAACGCCAGCTGAACGAAGCCCAGAACCAGGTTCTGCTCGACAGTGACGCGGAGGCAGCCATCGCCCGCTTCCCGTGCAATCTTCCCCAGCTCACGCATCTGCGAACTAACCAGGTTGCCCTGATCGATGCGGACGATGATCATGGCGTAGCCAGTCTGCTTCTGTTCCTGAACGTTCGATTCCAGCCAGTGGTTATAGTCGCGGTCGGCTGACAGTGCGTTGCCCACAACAGGCAGCAACGCGCCGGTACCCAGCGGGAGCGGCTTGCTGGTGTATGCACCGAAACCTTCAGGGACTTCGCCTGGCGTGGGAATGCCGCCATTCTGCAGGATGTCTTCGTATTCCTTATCGATGGCTTCCTTGAGCCAGTCGAACCCGCGTTCGCGCATGACGAACTTGAGGCGCGCCATGTTGCGGTTCTTGCGGTTCCCGTATTGATTGAAAACGCGGAGCACGGCTTCCACACGGTTGACGATGCGTTCTACGGGGAGAAATTCGTCGAGGACACGGGCTTCCACGGGCAGCGGACCCAGTCCACCACCGACTACGATGCGGAAACCGCGCTGACCATCACGGATGACGGCTTTGGCACCGACGTCATGGATGGAAGCAATGCAGCAATCGTCATTAGTGCAGCCATCGAAAGCGATCTTGAACTTGCGCGGCATGGCGTCCGTCAGGCTCTTGCGCAGGAACGCGTAAGCGACTTGACGAGAATAGGGACGCACGTCGAAAACTTCGTGACGCGTGAGGCCGGCATAAGGGCAGGCCGTGACGTTGCGGACGGTATTGAAGCAGGCTTCGCGGCTGGTCATACCCACGTCATGTAGCATGTGCATGGCATCGGCAAAGCTGGTGAGCGGCACGAAGTGGAACTGCATGTTCTGGCGCGTGGTGAGGTGGCCTTTGCCTTCGGCGCAGAAATCGGAGACGTCTGCCAGGCGGTCCATCTGGTCGGCTGTGAGCATGCCGCCGGGAACTTTGGTACGCATCATCTGCACGCCGGGCTGGCGCTGACCGTAGCAACCGAAGCGGAGGCGATAGGGGCGGAAATCGTCGTCTGAGATCAGGCCCGCGAGGAAGTCATTGGCCTTAGTGCGAAATTCCTCGATTTCCGTCCGCACGACGTGGTCGTGCTCCTGCTGGAAGGGTGTTGCCTGGTCGTTCATTTCAATCTCCGTATTCTCTATAGAGAATACCATTATACTGCTGGTTAGAAAGACCAGAGCAGGCTGGTATAGCCTGTGTGTGCGCGGTAGTTCTGGTTCTGTGCGAGCAGGCCGAAGTCTTCGTGATAGCCGTAATACTGATAGCCGAGGTTGTAGCGGAGCTTGGGAGTGATCTGCACCGAGAGCCGCAGCAGCGGGGTTTGATAGGTGAGCGGAAAGGTTTCTGCGTGGTACAGGTCCGCGAGCCCTGGCGCTAACCGGGGCAGGATGTATGCAGCCCGGCTGTCACCTGCGTCTCTCGTCAGACTGTAGCCGGCATAAAGGTCGGCGCGTTTGCGGATCGGGATGCGCAGGCCGAGGTTGGCGGCGTGGATATTGCTGATGTAATAAGAACTCTGGTCCGCCACCAGGCTGGCACGGGGAGAACCGGCGAAGAACTGCAGGCCGCCGATGGTATCGAGGTGCAGGTTGGAATAAGAGGCATCGAGGGCGAGCCACGACTTCGCATTCCACGTGGCGTCCCCGTTGTAGTTGCGTGAGTGTGAACTGTAAGCCGTGATCTGGATGGAGTTGTTGTTGTAGTTCTGCTGGTAGCCGCCCGACACCGAATATTTGCGCTTTGCATATCGCACGCGAGCCCGGATGGCGTGGTAATTGGCGAGGCTGTTGGGTGCGAAAGGATGGTCGTCGCGGCCAATTTCGCCTTCGACATGCAAGCGCAGGTCTTTGAGCAGAATCCAGTTCACGCCTGCGACGCCTGCTTGCAGGACGTTGGTCTGTTGGCCAGTGAGCCCCTGAAACGCCTGGCCGGGGTCCGCGCTGTCTTCGATGGAACGGATTTCGCGGTTTGAGTACCGGTAACCGGCAAAGGCGTCGAGGCGTTTGGTGAACCGGTATTTGACGTCAGTCGCGTTGGTGATGAGGCGGATACCGAGGAACTGGAAATTGAGATTATCGTTCGAAAGCGTGGCGTTGTCGAACTGAACGAAATGGTTGTTGCCAGAGATTCTGGTGTTTGAGATCGACGTTGTATTAATGACCGAAAGTTTTGACGCTGGAAATAAGGTCAGGTTCAAATCGCCTGTTGTCACAGGCCGCGTACCATTGCCTGTGACTGCGATCTGGCGGTTTTGCCCGTTGGAGAAACGGTCGATGCCGAGGGCGCGTTCGTTCTGCACGAAATCGCCGCGTCCCCCGGAATAGCTGAAGCGAGCGTTGACGGCGACAAATTTTCGTTCACCCGAGAGATTCGCCAGCCAGCCGCGGGTATCGCCGCGGTAGGGCTGCGAACGGTTGAATGAGGTCAGAACTGAGGGGTCTGTGCTGCTGCTAAACGGCAGCGCTGCGCCGGTCAGCGTTGTGGTTTGGGTGTCGGCCGAGTCTTCCTTAAAAAATTCCCAGCGGCGCAGAATGGAAAAGCGGAAGCCATGCAGCGTGGCATCGCCACCCACGCGGTATTCGTTAAACTGCTGGCGCACGTTGTGGAAGACGGGGAAGACGGCACCCTGCGAATCGAAAGGCGTGGCCGTGTTGAGCGCCGGCCCGTCCTGCGCTGTGCGGCCATAGCCCACGCGCAGGCGATACCAGTTCTGGGGCAGCAGGGTAAGTTCATGATCCTGCCAGCGGTGATTCGTATCGATGAGGTGCTCGCCGTTCGCTACCGTAAGACCGGGGTTGAAGTAGTCATTGGAGCGCCACAGCAAGTCGTAGCGATACCACTGATTCTTCTGGATGCGGAAGGTGGCGGATTCGTACGGGTCATGGCCCAGACCCTGGGTGCTGAGGGTGATTTCATCAAACCATTTGCCGTGGCCGTCGCGGGAGTTGATGGTCAGGGAGCTGTTCAGCAGGCGGATGCCGTTGTGATAATTGACGTCGCTGCGGTAGCTGCCACTGTCGCCGCCGACACTGGCGAAACGGTAGCCGAGTTCCCACTGCTGGACGATGTTGTAAGTGCCCACATTGTCGCCGCGCACCGAACCGGTTGCTTCGCCCGTCGTGGGCGCTACGGTCTGCTGGGCATGGGCAAAGGCGGGCAGGAAAGCGCCGATAAGAATGAGGGGGAAGAATGTTTTCATGGTGGGCATCATTCTCATCTCAGGAAGAACTGATCGCTGTTGGAGCCGTGAACCTTGATGTGACAAAGCGTGCAGCGCTGGTATTTAGGGTCCTGCAGGTTGTGTGCGGGAGAAGTGCGGAAGACGCTGAAGTTTGATCGTCCGAAAGTACCCGCGCCGTTATGACATTCAAGGCACAGGGTGAAAACGACAGGTCGGGTCAGCAGTTTCGCGTTCGTCGAACCGTGGGGCACGTGACAGCCTTCGCAGCCTTCCACCTTAACTGCGGCATGTTCGAAGACGAAGGGTCCACGTTTATCCACGTGGCATTTCAGGCAGGGTTGCTCATTGTTGAAAGCCGGTTGCAGAGCCGCCGAGCTTCCGCCCATATGCTGGGTGGTTGACCCTGCGGAGAGTGCCGAGCCGTGTGGGTTATGGCAATCACTGCATTGCACTGCGCCTTCGTTTACGCGGTGCTTTGACGGCATTTCAAACTGGGCACGCTGTGAAGCATGGCAGGTATAGCAAAGCTCAGTTTGCTGTTTGGCGAGCAGGAATTTCGGAGTAGCTGGCTTGTGAATGGAGTGGCAACTGGAGCAGACCACGTCCGCTTTGGTGTGGGCAGAGTTCCGGATGCTGGCTCGGGAGACATCCTTCGAGTGGCAGGAGAGGCAGGTAGTCAGCGTCTCGTCCGGCGTGAAGTTTGAGAAGGCCCCGATAGTGGCTTTGCCGCCGCGCGCCGCGACGTGATTGCCGGCCGGACCGTGGCAGCCTTCACAGCCCGTCCTCTCCGGAGTCTCTTTACCGGAGGCGATGGACTTATAGTGCGGGTTCTTGTAAAAATTCAGCCAGACGTCAGCGTGGCAGGTTTTGCAGACTTCGCTGCCCACGTATTTATTGGCGGTGTTGGTTCCTGCGGGCGGGGCTGTTTGAGCCATCAGCGCCAGTGGAATGAGAGCTAACCAGATCCCTTTCAGCATTGCGTATCACCCATAGTAAAGCTCTTTGCTGTAAACACGTTGTGAAATTCCTGTATGGTTCACGGGTATGGATATCCTAAAAGACAAGAACACCTGAACATGGATCTTGCCCCGCCTGAACTCATCGCGAAGTATGAAACGGTAATTGGTTTGGAGGTTCACTGCCAGCTTGGTACGCGGACCAAGATATTTTGCGGCTGCGCCACCAGCTTTGGCGCAGTCCCGAATTCCCATGTGTGTCCGGTTTGTCTGGGGCTGCCTGGTGCGCTGCCAGTGCTGAGCCGGGAAGCGGTTGAGCTTGCGCTCAAGGGTTCGATTTCACTGAACTGCACCATCAACCCGGTCTCGCGGTTTGCGCGGAAGAATTATTTCTATCCGGATTCACCCAAGGGTTATCAGATTTCGCAGTATGATGAACCGCTGGCGGAGCATGGCTGGGTGGATATCGCGGTGGAGGGTCAGGGCAAGCGCATTGGTATTACGCGCATCCATATGGAAGACGACGCGGGCAAGAGTCAGCATGACGGGTTTCGCGATTCTGAACGCTTTACCTATGTTGACCTGAACCGCTGCGGGTCGCCTTTGATCGAAATCGTCAGTGAGCCGGATATGCGGTCATCCGATGAAGCTTTCGAATACATGACGCAGGTGAAGCAGACGCTGCAGTTTGTAGAAGCCTCAACCTGCGATATGGAAAAAGGTCATCTGCGCTGTGATGCGAATGTTTCGGTTCGGCTGATCGGTGCGGAAAAATTGGGTACGCGGGCTGAAGTCAAGAACTTGAATTCGTTCCGGTTCCTGAAGCAGGCGATTGATTATGAAGTGGCTCGGCAGGTAGCGATTCTGGAAAGCGGCGGGACCATTCACCAGGAGACGCGGCTCTTCAATTCCGAAACGGGTGTAACGGTAGGGATGCGTAGTAAAGAAGACGCTCACGACTACCGGTATTTTCCGGAGCCTGATCTGGCGCCGTTGCGGATCAGCGAAGAATGGTTGAATGACGTACGCAGCGCGATGCCGGAGTTACCTGCGGTGAAGCGTGTTCGCTTTGTTACCCAATACTCACTACGACCATATGATGCGGAAATCGTAACTTCTACCCGGACAAGCTCGGAGTATTTTGAAGCAGCGGTTGCAGTATCTCAGGATCCGAAGGCAACAGCGAACTGGATGATAGGCGATTTGTCAGGATTGCTGAGAGGAACGAATACCGATTATTCCGATGCTCCAGTTTCGGCCAAACATCTGGGTGAGCTGGTCTGGATGGTGCAAAAAGGTTACCTGACCGGGAAGCTGGCGAAGGATGTGCTGCCGAAGATGTTTGAATCGGGCGAGGCAGCGTCGGTGATTGTGGAGCGTGAAGGTTTGAAGACCATCAGCGATTCCGGGGCGCTGGGGAAAATTGTCGATGATGTGATCGCGGCCAGTCCGAAGCAGGTGGAGCAGTATCGCGCGGGTAAGACGACAGTGATTGGCTATCTGGTGGGTCAGGTGATGAAGGCGTCACGCGGCCAGGCCGATCCTGAATCGGTGAACGAATTGTTGAAGTCAAAGCTGTCACAGGGAGATCTCACATGCTTATAGAAGGCGATGCCGCACCGTTGTTTAAGGTGCAGACCGATTCTGACGAGGAGTTTGACCTTGCTGCTCATCCGGAAAAGATTATTTTGTATTTCTATCCGCGTGCCGATACCCCGGGATGCACGCTGGAATCCTGTGAATTCCGCGATTCGGTTTCGAAGTTCACGAAGAAGGGCGTTACCGTGATTGGCGTTTCGCCGGATACTACGAAAGCGCAGGCGAAATTCAAAGAGAAGTTTGATCTCAACTTCACGCTGCTGGCCGATGCGGACAAGACCATTGCAAATCTCTATGGCGTGATGAAAGAAAAGAATATGTATGGCAAGAAGGTGATGGGTGTGGCCCGGACGACGTTCGTGATCGAGGGCGGAAAGATTGTCAAAATCTTCACAAATGTGAAGCCGGAAGGCCATGCGGAAGCCGTGTTGGGCAGCTTTTAGGCGGGTCAGCGGAGTAGAATAATCAGCATGAGACCATCATTCATTCGAAGTTGCGCTTTCCTGACGCTTGCCCTGGTTCTGCCAGTCACTTTTGCGGCAGCGCCGGAGTTGCCGAAGGTCAACGCTCAACTGCTGGAACATGGCGAATATCTCTGTAACAACTGCTTCTTCGGGACCAGTGATTACTACTACTGCTTCAAGGCGGACAACCGTATTCTGATCGGACACCAGAAAGTGCCGACGATGAATATGCAGGACCGCAACCAGAACTACTTCACGAAATACCGTAAGAGCTGGACCAACTGGAAGGCCGACGGGGATTCGGTGAGTTTGAAATACGATGACAAGTACATCTGGCTGCCCAATGTGAACGGGAAAAAAGATGTACGGCTTACGCAGGACTACGAACGCGACATTTTCCCCGCCGGTGGTCAGTGCCGGCCGGCTGTCAGCGCACGGGCTAAACAGATTCGGTAGTCGTCAGAAACACGGCGGCGGGGCTGCAGATTTCAAACGGCTCCGCGCCCGCGCCAATTTCCCAGGCTTCGCCCTGACGGAAGGGCGCACCAGCGATTGATCCTCCGCCTTCGACAGCGATGTAGATTATATTTCCCGCAGGAGAGGGGCAGGATACTGTGCCTCTTACTTCCAATCGCTCCGTCCTGAAATAAGGACATTCTGCAAGCAACTGACGCGAATTGCCCAGATCCCGCCGTGCGATGGATCCTGGATGTGATTCAAAACGCGCGACGTGAAGGCCATCTTCGAGATGAAGTTCGCGGACGGGCTGTCGTCCCCAGTCGTAAAGCCGGTATGTGACGTCAGAGAGTTGCTGGATTTCGCAGATCACTAGACCGGTGCCAATCGCATGGATGGTTCCGGCGGGGACAAAGAAAGTATCGCCTGCGTTTGCGGGATACCAGTTCAGTAGATCCACCACTTCGCCGCTGATGCAGGCAGTGTTTAGCTCAACACGGGAAATCATCGGATCCTTCAGGCCCAGCCAGACACCGGCTCCCGGCTCAGCACGCAGAACATGCCACATTTCCGTCTTCCCGCGCAACTGATGATGGGCGCGGGCATACGTGTCATCGGGGTGGTCCTGGACAGAAAGGTTATCTTCGGTAAACAGGAGTTTTACCAGGAGAGGCAGTCTGTCTGATGCCTGAAACCAGATTTCCCCTATGTTCTGCTTGCTTGAATTCTGAAACCACGGCTCCGTATGCGGCGAGCCCCAGACCTTTTCCAATGCTTCTGAGGCCAGCCGCACCGGTTTGATCACCCTAGTTTCCCGATGAAGGCCTGAATGCGGTCGAGACCACGTTCCAGTTCGTGCATGGATGTGGCATAGGAGATCCGGACATGATCGTCGGTCCCGAAAGCTTCACCGGGAACCACGGCGACGGCAGCTTCCTTGAGCAGGCGGTCGGCGAATTCGAGTGGAGTCTTCATGCCTCCGCGTTCAAAAGCCTTGCGGACGTTGGGGTAGGCATAAAAAGCGCCAGCGGGCATGGAACATGTGACTCCTGGAATCTGGCGCAGACGCGGAATCACGAAGTCGCGGCGGTGGCGGTACTCTTCCAGCATCTGGGGGACCGAATCCTGCGGTCCGCTCAGTGCTTCGATTGCCGCTTTTTGCGCGATCGAAGTGGGGTTGGATGTCGAGTGGCTTTGCAGCTTGCCCATGGCGTTGATGATTGCTTCCGGCGCAAGTCCGTAGCCAATGCGCCAGCCAGTCATGGCATAGGTCTTGGATGCGGTGCCTGCGACCAAAACGGTGGGCTTGGATCCGATGATGGAAGCAACCGAGTAGGGCTTGCTGTCATACAGGAAGTGCGAGTAGCACTCATCGGTCAGCAGATAAATGCCTAGTTTGGCGGTGATGTGATAGAGCTTTTCAAATTCTTCATCGGCAAGCACGGCACCGGAGGGGTTGCTGGGCGAGTTGATGATGACGATTTTGGTTTTCGGCGTGATGTGCTTTTCCACCATGTCGGCGGTGAGGCGAAAACCTTCTTTTTCATCGGTTTCGACGAAGACGCATTTGCCGCCGGCGTAGTTGACGATGTCCTTGTAGGTGACCCAGTAGGGCACGGGGATGATGACTTCGTCGCCTGGGTTCACCAGCGCCTGGGTGTAGTTGAACAGCACGTGTTTGCCGCCAACGGTGATGATGCATTCCGATGGTTTGTAATCCGTTCCAAACTCGGCTTTGTGGCGGGCGATGACGGCCTGTTTGATTTCAGCGGTACCGCCGGCGGGCGTGTATTTGGTGAAATTCTCGCGGATGGCGCGGATGCCTGCCTCTTTAATGTTGTCGGGTGTGAAAAAATCCGGTTCGCCCGCGCTGAAGTCGACAACATCGACTCCTTCACGGCGGAGTTTGTCAGCATCGGCCATGACTTTCATGGTGGAAGAGACGCTGATGAGCGAAATGCGGTCGGCGGTTACGTGTTTGTGTGGTGTCATATCTTTTTCTGTGCTGTCCTGACTAAAGCCGGGTGGCGAGTTTCGCACGCATACGGCGTTCGACGCCAGCCGGAACCAGGCCGCTAATGTCGCCTCCCAAAGTGAAAACTTCTTTGACCAAACGCGAGCTTACGAATGAATATTGTTCGCCTGCGGGGAGGAAGATGGTTTCGATCCGGGGTTGCAGCCGGTGGTTCATCAGGGCCATTTGCAGTTCGTATTCGTAGTCGGAAATGGCGCGGATGCCGCGGAGAATTCCCCGCGCACCCTTCTTAACAGCATAGTCGGCGAGCAAACCGGCGAAGTGGTCAACTTCCACGTTCGGGTAGGGAGCAATGGCTTCGTTTAGCATTTCCATTCGTTCGCTTACCGTGAAGAGGGCGCTTTTGGCTTCGTTTTGCAGAATTGCCACGATGAGGCGGCCAAAGAGACGGGAACCCCGCTCGATCAAGTCGAGGTGGCCGCTGGTGATGGGGTCAAACGATCCGGGATAGATCGCGACCACGCTGTCGTGATTCTGCGCCATGTTGGGACCCTGGAGCTTCAATTCTATCCAACAGCACTCGCTGACAGCGGAACACACACTGCGGGAAGTGCAACCATTCGGTCTCGCCGCGCATCCCTTAAACAGGACGCAATCCGGAAGTGTGGCTAATTTGCTACAGTTTTCGCTTCCGGAAAAATTTCGATTTGATTTATTTTCAAAGTTTTACAGGGAAATGATCACTCTGTAACCGTACAGGTGGTAGTTTCCTATGTCATACTGCTGTGTAACAGACGGAATTCGAGAAAAAATGACGCAGTTGGACGAAGCAATATCCCGGTACCACCGGATTCTTGAGTCTGAACCCTACCGGGACCTTCGGTGGGTTAAGACTTTGCAGGATCAGATGGAAGCTCAGCAACTTTCTGCAGGCGGACGGTTGCTCTGTCCCTTCCTGCGGCCGAATTTCGTTACCCAGAAGCAATACGACAATCTGGTCAAGACGGGCGAAGCCTTAATTTCAGCGGTAGACCGCATGCTGCAGACAGCGCTTGCTTCACCGGCGCTGCTTTCCAGAATGCAGCTGTATCCGGCAGAAAAGATGCTGGCCGCAGTAGATCCCGGATACAAAATGTCCGAGGTTTCCGCGCAGCTTGATCTGCAGATTCAGAACGGCTCCCTGCATGTGACGCAGTATAACGCCGACGCATTATCAGGCGCGGCGTGGGCTGAAGGGCTGTCCGATATTTTCTATGATTGCCCTCCGGTGAAAGAATTCCGCAGGCGTTACAATCTGACTCGTATCGGCGGTAAGAAGCCATTTTTGAGTGCCCTGCTCAAGGCGTATAAGATGTTTGCGCCAGGCAAGAAACCGAACATTGCAATCCTTGAATTCCGCGAGCCTACGGGTCGCAGCGAATATGAAATCTATCGGGATTATTTCCGCGCGGAAGGCTATCAGACGGAACTGGTTTCGCCTGACCAGCTGGAGTACCGCAATGGTGTGTTGCGGGCCGGTAATTTTGAAATCAATTTGATGTACCGGCGCATTAGTGCTCAGGAATTTTTGCTTCGCTTTACGCTGAACCACCCGCTGGTGCAGGCGTACAGGGATCATGCAGTCTGCATGGTGAACAGTTTCCGGTCAGAACTTTCTCACAAGAAAGCAATGTTCGCGCTGCTTACCGATGAGACGCTGACAGCAAAGTTCCCTATCAACGAACGCAAGGCAATTCGTGAGCATGTGCCGTGGACCCGTGTCGTCAAGGCCGGCAAGACGATGGGGCGCGAAGAACCGATTGACGATCTGATCGAATACATTCGGCAGAATCGCGAAACTCTGGTGCTGCGTCCGAATGACGAATACGGCGACCTGAACAGCTACATCGGCTACGAGCATGATGAGGGCTCATGGAGTCGTGCGATTCGGGAAGCCCAGCGTGCGCCTTATGTGGTGCAGGAGCGCGTGAAGCCTTTCCGTACGGTGTTTCCGCTGATGAATTTCGGACACCTGGAATTCAAGGAAATGCAGGTGGATGTTCAACCGCAGGCGTTCCTGGGCAAGGTAGCCAGCTGCTCCAGCTATGTGTCGTCATCCGGTGCGGGCAGTTATTCGATTGCCTCCGGCATCACGCCGACCTTTATCATCGATACCAAATAGACTTTGACGTCAGGCACGTCAACTGAGACCTGACAACCCAGGTTCGTATTTGCAGTATTCCAACGACTAATGTTCTGCCCCGGCGTATGACTGATATTGCGCCGGTGTGAGAAGACTCTCCATCTCGCCCCCGTCCGCAATTTTAAGCTTGATCAGCCATGCGCTGCCGTGCGGATCTTCATTCAGCTTTTGGGGCGAGGCGATCAGGTCCTCATTGATGGCAGTCACTTCACCGCCGATGGGTACGTAAACATCTGACACTGCCTTGACGGATTCAACCGAGCCAAAGCTCTTGCCTTTTTCGAGCTTCGTGCCTACTTTAGGCAGGTCGACATACACGATGTCTCCCAACTCTTCCTGGGCATGAAACGTGATGCCGACTGTTGCGGTATCGCCTTCCAAATGGACCCACTCGTGTTCCCTGGTGTAGCGGTAGCTTTCTGGGTAAGTCATAGTCTTGCTCTATTTCACTCTCTTGTAGAAAGGTGTGAGGACGGTTTCGGCTTCAACCGGCTGGTTGCGAATGACAATCTCGATTTTCACGCCGGGATTTGCGTGCTCAACGGGCAGGTAGCAAAGTCCGATGTTCTTGTTCAGCGCAGGTGACGGGGAGCCGCTGGTGACCCATCCCGCAGACTTGCCATTGACAAGCACTTCGTAGCCATCGCGGCCAATGCCGCGGCCGCGCATTTCAAAGCCGGTGAGCTTCCGTGTAATACCAGTTTCAAACTGTTTGCGCAGGGCCGCGCTGCCAATGAAATCGTCCTTGTCGAGTTTTACAATCCAGGCAAGATCGGCTTCAAACGGAGTGATGGACGCACCAATTTCGTGGCCGTAAAGTGCCATCCTGCTTTCGAGGCGCAGGGTATTGCGCGCGCCCAGGCCAGCTGGTTTAATACCGACGGGCTTGCCCGCTTCCATGATCGCGTTCCAGGTCGCCGCCGCCAGTTCGGGCGCAACGTAAATTTCAAAGCCGTCTTCACCGGTGTACCCGGTACGCGCGATTCGTGCGGGAACGCCGGCGAAAGTGCCGTCTGCAAACCAGTAGTATTTGATGGCAGCCAGGACGGTGCTGGTCAGGGTCTGCGCCACTTCGAGAGCTTTCGGACCCTGAATCGCGATCTGCGCGTATTTGGGACTGGCGAATTCCACTTCACAATCGAATTTGTTGTTATCGCGGATGTGTTCGAAATCCTTCTCCTGATTGGAGGCGTTGACGCAGATGAAGAACGAATCGTCAGCGACCTTGTGGACCAGAATATCGTCCACAAATCCACCGTGTTCGTAGAGCAGACCGGAGTATTGCGCCTGACCCGTTTTCAGACGTGTGGCGGCGTTGGTGGAAACGTAGTCGATCAGTTTCAGAGCTTCAGGTCCGCGGACTTCGATTTCACCCATGTGGCTGACATCAAAGAGTCCGACGGCGGTACGAACTGCGTGGTGTTCATCGACCAGGCCGGAGTATTGCACCGGCATCTCCCAGCCGCCGAAATCCACCATCTTTGCGCCTGCCGCGCGGTGGACGTCGTTCAGGGGCGTGCGTTTTAGAGTTGAAGCTTGCATTTATTTAGCATCTATTTAACTGGAGCGATTTCCGTGATTGTGAGCTGGTTGCCGTCAATGATTTTGCCGCGGATGGAAACCCGCTTACCGGAAAACTTTGCCACTTTGCGCTCGTCGTGGAGTGCCCAGGCCGCAGTTTCAGTCTGGAGGATATATCGGGGACCCTTGATCACCGGACACTGAGTCGCGGATGATTTCTGGTCGTCTGCCCGGTCATGAACAGTTCCGATGTACAAGACCGAAGAGTTTTCGGACGATGACCCGGCAATCATGCCTTTGGCAGCGATCAAGAGACCAGCACTGAGAAGCAGAGATGCATACCCCTTCATCGAAGCTATATTGTAGCGCCGGGTTGCGCGCGCTCCGGAGTGTGGTCAGCGGCCCACTTCGCCAGGCCGCAGCCTGCGCATTCTGACCCCCCGGCAGCGTTGCGGGTTTCGACGAATCTCCTGCCGCATTGCGGACAGCGCCAGGCTTCATACCAGCGGTTCAGGGGGAAATACAGCACAAAAGAACTGACAAACAATACGAGCGGTGCCTGGGGAGAAAGCTTGTCCGCTTCGAGGCTGACAAGCAGTAACGCCGCAGGTACCAGCCAGGTGATTTTGCGACGCTTTCTGTAATCGGCCCAAGCCTGGGCGTAGGGCGACTCGTTCATCGAATGGTGCGGACCCGTTATTCAGATTCCGAAGCGAGGCGCAATTCGTCTTCGATTTCGTAGAGGCGGTCATCCAGATTCTTGGTGGCTTTGCCTGCGGCTTTGGCGGCTTCGATCTTCTTATGCATAGCGGCCCGTTGTTTGGTCAGACCGGCAATTTTTGGATTCGGTGCTTTTGGTTTCGCCTGGGTCGTTTGGTGTTTCGGTAAAGCCGCTGTCTTCGCAACAGCCTTTGGCTTGATGCCGGGAACCGCTTTATACCGAAACGCAGTAATCGTTGGTGGTGGTTTGAGAGTCGCACCAAAATCCCTGTGGTACTCCTGAGCGATCCGGGCTGATTCCAGCAGCAGATCGCGGAACCTTTGTTCCATGGCCTGTTTCGCCTGAACCCGCAGCGATTGACCCTGCTGTTTCCACTTCTGATATTCCGAAATTACGCTGTCCATATTCGATTCGCGAGACCTGACGACATTCTACCGGTTGCTCCACGATAGAAGGCGGAGGAAAATTTCCCAAAACAAAACCCTAAACAATTCTATTTGACATCGACGCTCCGCGATGATAGATTTTGACAGAGTTTAGCGGCAGAGAAAAAGAGAGCCGCCCTTTCCAGTGGCCCAAGTGCGCCCGGACGGGGCGGCTCTTTCTTTTGCCAACAGGAGAAACACGCCATGCAAGATACCGTGCAAAGAGAACGACCTGATTCAGGCAGATTGCGAACTGTCAGAAAAATTCTGCTGTTGTGTGTCGCCGTGGCCATGACGCTTGTGTCATCCGTGTGGGGACAAACCACCACGGGTACCATTTCCGGCAGCGTGACAGACCCTTCCGGCCGGGTTGTCGCAGCGGCAAGAGTTTCAGTGACCAACGAAACAGCCGGGGAAGCCCGGACCGCGAATACTTCCGCGACTGGCGACTTTAGTTTTCCTT
The DNA here is from genome assembly GCA_025363475.1 of Terriglobia bacterium. Taxonomy (GTDB): domain Bacteria; phylum Acidobacteriota; class Terriglobia; order Bryobacterales; family Bryobacteraceae; genus BOG-234. The sequence continues at coordinate 45,034 of JANYDS010000079.1, read as the reverse complement.
CACTGCTGCCCGCCACTTACACAATCCGTGTTGAAGCCCCGGGCTTCCAGGCATTTGTAAGCAGAGGCAATATTCTGACCCCGAATTCCAGACTTGCGGTTGGAGACCTGCGGCTCAGTGTCGGATCGGTGGCCGAGACCGTGGAAGTGGAAGCACAGTCTGTGCAGGTGGCCACTTCGAGTGCGGAAAACTCCGCACTTCTGACGCGGGAACAGTTCAGCATGATTCCCACCAAGGGCCGCGATCTGACGAACCTGCTGCGATTGATGCCGGGTGTTCAAATGACTGGCGACCAGGAGACCTTTGGCGGGGCCACCGGTTTCGGCGCGACCATTGGCGCTGTTCAGGGTACGCGCAGTGCCCAGCAGAATCTTACGGTGGATGGCATAGCGGCTAACGATCTGGGCGCTCCGGCAGGGCTCAGCGGTCAGGTCAACATGGATGCCGTACAGGAAGTAAGAGTGCTGTTGAGTAACTACCAGGCCGAATACGGGCGCAATCCCGGAGCCCAAATCTCGATGACCACACGCTCCGGCACCAAAGATTTTCATGGTGGTGCCTATTACTACAACCGCAATGACGTGTTCAACTCCAATGACTTTTTTCGGAACCGCTCAGCGATTTCCAGCTTTAACTCCAAGCCGGCACTCTACCGATTCCACACTATGGGCGCGACCCTCGGTGGTCCGGTGCCGATTCGCAAAATTAACCCTGGCCGCGAAAAAATGTTCTTCTTTTATTCCTTCGACAGCACGCTCAGCCGGATTCCGGACGCGGGCGGCGGACTCGGCGTCGGCCAGCCGAGCATAACGCGCTACAACCAGCCGACAGCGCTCGAACGGCTCGGTGATTTTTCGCAATCCGCAACCAAGCCTATCGACCCTTCCACAGGCAAGGTATTTCTAAACAACGTGATTCCGCTGGACAGAATCAATCATGACGGGCAGACCCTTCTGAATGTCTATCCGCTGCCCAACGTGCCCAACAACGGATCGTGGAATTATGAGACGCTTCGTCTTCTGAAGATCCCGAATTTTCAGCATGTGTTCCGTATTGACGAACATATCTCAGCCAACGACACCCTCTACGTTCGCGGCGCCATCTGGCACAAAGACACTTACGGTGCCGGCGGTACGGTGCTCTATGGAACCACGCCTATCTGGCCATTTCTGGAATCTCACTATGAGTACACGGACGACTCCCTGGCGGTGAACTATACCCACGTCTGGAGCCCGAAAATCATTTCCGAATTTACAGCGGGCGCACGTCACAGCACGGAAGGCGAGACGAAAGACGATTTCGCGGCCCTGCAAGCAAAGGGTTCGCGCGGTGGCCTGGGTCTTTCTTTGGGCTATCTGTTCCCTGCACCGCATGACAATCCACGCGACCTGATTCCCAACGTGGTCTACACCGGCATCTTGAATCCAACGACCGTGGGCTTTGGCACGCGTTTCGGAAACCCCGGCGGTGATACCGGTTTTACGGTTACGCACTCAACGACATTCGTCCTCAACAGCCACACCCTGAAAGTTGGTTTGTACTGGAACCGCGGGCGTGACATTGAAGGCCGTTTTGGCCTGGCCAACGGCCAGTTTGACTTTGGTGTGGACCGGACCAATCCCCTTGATTCCGGCAACGCGTTCGCCAATCAGTTGCTCGGCAACTTCCGCAATTACCTGGAAGTGAATACACGTGAACCTGTACTTCTCCTCCGCAGCATGTACGAGGGGTTTGCGCAGGATACCTGGAAGGTGAATCGAAAACTCACCCTCGATTACGGCCTGCGGTTCTCTCACACAAGTCCCTTTGATCAGACTGATGATAAGGGTTCAATCTTTGATCCCACTCAGTACGTCCGCGCCAACGCGCCGCGCCAGTATGTTCCGGCGATTGTTAATGGTGTGAGGGTCGGGCGTGACACGGTAACGGGACAGACTGTTTCGGCTGCCCTGATTTCGGCTTTTGTTCCGGGAACCGGCAACATCGCCAACGGGATTGTGAAGCAGACTGACGCCAATGTTCCACGCGGTTTCCTGGAGTCGAAAAAGTTGCTCATTATGCCGCGCTTCGGCTTCGCCTATGATCCGTTTGGTGACGGGAAAACCGCGATCCGCGGCGGCGCGGGAGTTTTCTATCAGACGGAAGACGACGGCTTCTTTGTTGGCCAGGCGATGGTCACGAATCCTCCATATATCCTGACCGCCAACGCATTCAATGCGAATATTTCGCAACTGGGAATTGGTCTGGGCAGTATCTTCCCGGCCAATGTTATTGGACTCGACAGAAGTTCAACCCGGCCTCTGACCTACAACTTCTCGATGGGTGTTCAGCGGGACGTCGGTTACAAGACGATTCTCGATGTGAAGTATGTCGGTTCCCTGAGTCGACATCTGGGCGGGCGGCGCAACATCAACACCATACCTTTTGCCACCCGGTTCCAGCCGCAAAACATTGACACCACTGCTTCCGTGGCCAATACACCGTTCGTAGACAACCTGCTCAGACCGTATCCGGGTTACGGCAACATCACCATGGCAGAGAAGAACCTCAGCTCGAATTACCATTCCCTGCAGGCGACGCTCAACCGGCGGTTCGCGAAGGGATTTGAGTTCGGTGCGGCATACACCTTTTCGAAGGCAATGGATTACGGGTCAGATGAACGCGTGGCATCTACTCCGGCTCTGCTGTCCGCCAACCGGGTCTATGGAAAAGCGACATTCGATCAAACCCATATTTTTGTTACCAACTGGCAGTACGATATTCCGTCGCTGAAGGCGAATAGAAGCCTTGCGGCATTGACGAAAGACTGGCAACTCTCGGGAATTGGTTCATTTTCCAGCGGCACTCCGCTGGCGATCACTCAGACAACAACAACGGGAACGGACCTGCTGGGCGGCGGCGGTGGTGCGGACGCCCAAAGGGTCAACCTGACTTGTAATCCGAACGTTGGGCACTACGACAAGACGGTTAACGCATTCTTCAATACCTCCTGTGTCTCGTTCGCGGGTATAGGTGACATTGGAAATGCTCCCAAGGACGCTGTGCGCGGCCCCGGAAGAAGCAACTTCGACATGACCCTCTTCCGTAATTTCAGGCTGGGCAGTGACCAGCGCATGATGACGTTCCGGTGGGAAGTATACAACGTCTTCAACCACACGCAGTTCAACTCGATTGACACCATCGCAAGGTTCAACCCGGCAACAGGAGCGCAGGTGAACCCAACGTTCGGTCAGGCGCTGGGTGCCTGGAATGCCCGGCAGATGCAACTTTCAATGCGTTTCAAGTTCTAGACGCACTCGAGGGACTAACACCAGTTGAAGCCCCACCGGGAAACCGGCGCGGGCTTCTGCTGGTTTTGTGCGACCGAGAGAACCTTTATGCGGCAAAGGTCCGAAGTACTCGGGCGGGCGGCCGGAACTTCGTATGACGTGTGTGTAATTGGCGGCGGGGCGTCCGGCGCGGGCTGTGCCCTCGACGGGCAATTACGTGGCCTGAAGACGCTGCTGCTCGATGCGGGTGACTTTGGCTGTTTCACTTCAACCGCCTCGACGAAGCTGATCCACGGCGGCCTGCGATATCTGGAGCAGGCAATCATGGAATTCGACGCGGGCCAGTTTCCGGTACTCTGGCGGGCTCTGCGCGAGCGGCGTTTGATGATGCGAAACGCCCCTCACCTGACAGGAATTCGCCAGTTCGCAGTGCCCTGTTTTACATTTGCCGGAGCTGCATACTATGACATCGGATTGAAGTTTTACGATTGGCTTTCGGGTGAGGCGAGCCTGTCCCGCAGCCATTTTTTGAACCGGAAAGGGACTCTGGCCCGAATGCCCTGGCTGCAGCCGCGCGGCTTGTTCGGAACCGTAATCTATGCAGACGGGCAATTCGACGACGCTCGCTACAACCTGGCGCTGGTGCAGAGTTGCTCGGCCCTGGGTGGCGAGGTCTTGAACTACGCCCGAGTCCTGAGTTTCGAGAAGGATCAGCATGGCAAGCTGGTTGCCGCTCAGGTAGAAGACCGGGAATCCGGAGAGACTTTTCGTATCACGGCTGAAGTGTTCGTGAATGCGACCGGGCCATTTTCCGATGGCATCCGCCGTCTGGCAAATCCCGGCGCGGCGGAACGTCTGAGTGTCAGCAAGGGAGTTCATATCCTGCTGCCCTTGCCTGCAGACTTCGGAGAAGAAGCGCTGCTGATTCCCCGCACGGAAGATGGCCGGGTGATTTTCGCTATTCCCTGGCAAGGCCGGTTACTGGTGGGCACGACCGAAACCGAGGCGACTCTCGAGACGGAAATGATTGTGACCAGAGCCGAATCAGAGTATTTGTTGCGCCATCTCAATCACTACCTTGCCAGACCATTTGAACTGGCAGATATTGTCAACGCGATTGCCGGCCTGCGCCCTCTGATCCGGGCCGGAGATTCGCGGGATACCAAGAGGATGATCCGCGACTACGAAATAGAAGTCCTGCCGCAAAGCGGACTGATCAGTGTGCTGGGCGGTAAGTGGACTGTATACCGGGCGATGGCCGAGGACGCCATTAATGCCGTTGAGCTTGCTGTTACCGGCAAGACTCGCGAGTGTCGCACCCGATGTCATCTTTTGTACGGATCTGAAGACCAGCCCGGGCACTTGCTCAAAGAACTCATCGACAGCGAACAAATATCCGTTGCGACGGCGCAGCATCTCATCCGCAAATTCGGTTCGCATGCCCAGGACGTTTTCGACCTCGCCCGCGAAAGCTCCACACTACTCAGCCCGCTGGTGGCAGGCGCTCCGCAGATACGCGCCGAAGTGGTCTACTGTATCCGCGAAGAGATGGCGGTTTGCGTCGAGGATGTTCTGAGCCGCCGGCTGGGGCTTCAGTCTTTCGATATGTGTCTGGCGATGAAGGCCGCGCCGGAGGTTGCGGAGATTCTTGCTTCGGAACTGGGCTGGTCAACAGCGCGCACGAACGAAGAGGCCAGCCGCTATACGCAGCGCATCTGTCGCCTGGAGGCGGAAATGGGTGCGGCTCCGGCAAGGGTAGAAGCGCGGCAATAAGTCCTCCGGGTTAGCGGATCCAGAATCGTGTATCGCTAACGGAAACCGCGTCAATACCTGTTGCGAGCAGCGACTCTACTTCTTTCAGATCTGAAATCAGCCCCCCGGCTACGATGCGCAGATTGGGGTGAACCCGCCGAAATCGGGCCGCAACGCGCGGGGCGGCAACTGCGGGCAGGATCTCAATGGCGTCAGGCAGGAACTGATTGGTTGTGCGGATGCCCGCTTCAATTGCCGCTGAATCCAGCGCAAAGGTTCGCTGCACAGTGACCAACCCCTGCTTGCGGGCAGCTCGCAGTACTTCGCCATGAGTTGAAATAATTCCGCCAGCTCCGCAAGAAGCCAGGTATTCGGCATTAATGGAATCCCGCGAGAAACCATGGAGCAGGTCCAGGTTGACAATGGGAAGCTTGCCGGAATCGCGCAGGGTCTTGATGAGGTCCGCGATATTCAGAGGATTTCCAAACAGCAGGTACACGGCGCGCGTAGGTGCCTTCACCACTGCCGCAAGGCCCTCCATGTTGCGAACCGCAGCGATGATGTGTCCGTGGTCGAGGACGTCACTCCATTGCGGATTCAACTGTTCGATTCTGCGTGTTCCGGCAGACGCAGTCTCAGTGGCTTCAGGCGCAAACGGGGCTGATCGAAAGGACATTTTGTGGAGCCTGGCACAAGCGCTGTGGCTAAAAGAATCTTATGCCAAAGGCTGGCTTAGGTCAATAACAGACTGGGTGTTTGGGAACAGTTCTACCGGGTCAGTTGCACGTAGGATTTTGAATTGCTGACGTAGACAGAACGAAACAGCGAGGCAGGCAGCAGGCCGTCTTCGCCCGCCCCTGCTACAACGTCTTCAGGGATCAGCACATCGACGCCGTGAATCACATGGTCTCCGATTGCCAGATATGACATTCGGGCCAGCGAAACAGACTTGCGCCCGGCATAGGTGAGTGCCTGTGCCAGTGAATTCGGAGATACAGGAGTGTTGCTGTGCCAGAGAGAAAGATTAGAAGCTCCGGAATCAAGAACCAGACGAATGGCTCCATCCTCCCGATTGGCAGCTTTCAGAATCATGCGTCCTTCCGCGCGTTCGAAAGCGACCCGAACACTTTGTTTCCCCTGCATAGAATTATCTTCATCCAGCAGCATTTGTTTGGCGCGAAAGTCCAGCAGGTAGTCGAAGCGCGAAAGGAAACTCTGCCCCAACACTCCATCGGTTCGCATCCCCGTCTCCCGGCCTGGCAGTGATTCCCGCCAGGAGAAATGGACACCAGAGGCGATATGGCTGCCAAGTGCCACCTGCACGGATTTGGTAGCCGCTGCGATTCTGCTGCCACCCGGAGTCAGGTCCACTACCCTGAATTCGGGTGTCGCGCCGATTGCCTGCGCCACCTCTGCTGAGAATGAGCAGGCCGTTGCGCCGGTATCGATCAGCATGCGGAACGGACCTTTGCCGTTGAGGCGAACCTCGACTGTTGCCAGGGAACCGTGTACCGAGATCGGCACAGGCTCAGCGGCGAGAAAACCGGGGATCAGAAGCGCGGCACTGAAAACCAGGGCATACCGAAGAATTCGCATAGCTTAACCCAATCGTATTTGAACTGTAACGCATTTGTCACAAATCCACAATGGCGGGTGGGCTTGCTTATCGTCCGGGCCAAGCCTTCCGGTTAAAATGAAATCAGTACGCTCTTCCTCTTCAAAGGTAATCTTCACCCAACATGCTCTGCGCCGGAATTGTAGGTCTGCCCAATGTGGGCAAAAGCACGCTCTTCAACGCCCTCACCCAAAGCCGCAAGGCCATGGCGGCGAATTACCGGTTCTGCACCATTGAGCCGAATCAGGGGGTGGTCACGGTCCCGGATGAGCGGCTTGATGTGCTGGCTAAAATCAGCAAGACGCAGAAGATTATTCCTTCGGTGTTCGAATTTGTCGACATCGCGGGGCTGGTGAAAGGCGCCAGCCAGGGGGAGGGTCTGGGCAACCAGTTCCTGGGTCACATCCGCGAAGTGGATGCGATTGTGCAGGTGGTCCGCTGCTTTGAGAATTCCGATATCGAACATGTCATGGATACGGTGGATCCGATCCGTGACATCGACGTCGTGAGCACTGAGCTGATTCTGGCTGACATCGAGAGCATCCAGAAGCGCCGTGTACGGCAGCAGAAACTGGCGAAAAGCGGCGATAAAAAGGCGCAGGCGGAACTGGCGCTCTTCGACAAACTGGAGCCTTATCTGAACGAAGGCAAACATGCCTTCACGCTGGAGATGACTCCGGAAGAGGTTGTTATTTTAAAGAGCTTGTTCTTGTTAACGGCCAAGCCCACGCTTTTTGCCTGCAACGTTTCGGAAGAAGATCTGGCGCATCCGGAAAACAATCCGTGGGTGCAAAAGGTTCGCGATTACGCGGCGGTCCACATGGGTACGCGCGTAGTTGTGGTGTCGGCTGAGATTGAATCAGAACTGATCTCACTGCCGCCGGAAGAACGGGCCGAGTATCTGGCTGGTTTGGGTGTGGAAAATGGTGCCGAGACTGGTGCGGGCACTCTGATCAAGGAAGCTTACACGCTGCTGGGTCTGCGTTCCTATCTGACGACAGGGGAGAAAGAAACCCGCGCGTGGACCATCCATGCCGGCGACAAAGCTCCCGTCGCGGCGGGCGTCATCCACTCTGACTTTGAAAAAAGTTTCATCTCGGCAGAGACCACGGCCTACGCCGACCTGATTGCCTGCGGCAGCTTCGCTCGCTGCCGGGAACTCGGGAAAATGCGGACTGAAGGCAAGGAATACATCGTCCAGGATGGCGACATCATGGACTTCAAGACCTTCCTTTAAAGCGGTTTCAGACCGTTTCCCAGTCCAGAATAATTTTGCCGGAATTGCCCGACTGCATCAGCTCGAATGCTTCCTGAAATTGTGTGTAAGGGAAGCGGTGCGTAATCACACTCGCGATATCGAGCCCTGATTCCAGCATCACTGTCATCTTGTACCAGGTCTCATACATTTCACGGCCGTAGATTCCCTGGATGGTGAGCATGTTGAAGATCACCAGATTCCAGTCGATGGCGATTTCACCCGGAGGGATGCCCAGCATGGCGATTTTACCTCCGTGGGCCATACTCGCGAGCATGTCGCGGAAGGCGGCAGCGCTGCCGGACATTTCAAGGCCGACGTCAAACCCTTCGGTCATGTCGAGGTCTTTCTGTACGTCTTTGAGCGACGTAGTCCGGGGATCAATAGCCCTTGTGACGCCAGCCTTGCGTGCGAGTTCCAGCCGGTAAGGGTTAAGGTCCGTAATGACGACATGACGCGCGCCTGCGTGCTTTGCCACGGCGGCAGCCATGATGCCGATGGGGCCGGCACCCGTCACCAGAACATCTTCGCCCAGCACCGGAAACGCCAGAGCTGTGTGGACTGCGTTGCCAAAGGGGTCGAAGATACAGGCGATATCTGTATCCACTGCGTGTTTATGCACCCAGACATTCGTCATGGGCAGCGAAATGTATTCGGCGAATGCACCAGGCCGGTTGACGCCAACTCCACTGGTGTGGGCACACAGATGACGTCTGCCCGCCAGGCAGTTACGGCAGCGACCGCAGACGACATGGCCTTCGCCGCTCACCAGCTGACCGGGGAAGAAATCGGTGACGTTCGAGCCGACGGCGACGATCTCACCAGTAAATTCGTGCCCCACCACCATGGGTACCGGGATGGTGCGGGAAGCCCAGTCGTCCCACTTGAAAATATGGACGTCGGTGCCGCAGATAGCCGCTTTCTTTACACGGATCAGAACATCGCTGATGCCAATTTCCGGGACCGGCACGTCTTCCAGCCACAGGCCAGGTTCGGCTTTGCTTTTTACCAGAGCTTTCATGAGAGGCATGTCTGTTTCCATCGTATCGGCAAACAGGCTTTCTGGCAGGCTAAAACAAAAGAGGGCTCAGGAGCGCCGCGTCCGCAAGCAAGCAGCGTCCGGCGGCGGGGATTCGTCTGCCTGACAAATTGAGTGCTCCCAGGCAGGCCGCACTCAACGTCACCGCGCGCAACCAGTGTGACTGGTGCAAGGCCAAGCCAGCCGCCACCATGCCTGCCATGGGCAACCAGCCTTGCGCGAATGTTTTGTCCATATCCCAGATTTCAACAGACAGCAGGTTTGTCATCAGCACCGCCCATAAAGCCACAGCCGGAAGGCCGAGAATTCTGACGGGGTCGGCGTGGGTGGTCCACGAAACCAGAAAGATTCCGGCTGTGAAAAAGCATGCGGCAGTTGCCTTTTTCCAAACCATTGCAGCCACGCCTGTCAAAGAAAATTTCGCCAGATAAACGCAAACGCCGCCGGCCATAAACAGCCCATACCGAACGACGGCCGCTTGAAGAAAGAATGATGCAATCACCAGATCCGCGAACAAAGCGACGGCGAGAAGCGAACGATTCAAAGTTTGGTGCTGCCGCGAAAACAAATGTCGCGGAGTTTCCGCCACCGCGCGTGGATTTCGCAGGTCGAGCAGCCGGTCAGCCAGGTAAATGCACCATACGGTGAGTCCCAAAACCGCGCGTTCGGAAACATCGAGCGCGCCGGGATAGCACCTGGCGAGGAAATCCTGCCACACCAGCGCAATCAGCGGCGCATCCAAAGCCAGGACATTGGGCCACAGCCAGACCGGTGGCTGCGCAGACTTTTCCATCTGATCCAACGGTACAGTGCCAACGGTCTGATTTCGGCCTGATTTGCGCTGACTGCCTGGCATTGTTCATAATCAGTGCATTCCAGTCACGTCTGTGAACATGCAGGGAGTCTATGAATAAACAGGAACTGTTGCTCGCGCAGAAGGAATTTCTATTCCCTGCGGTTTTTCACTATTTCAAAGAACCGCTGGTGGTTTCGCACGCCAAAGACCAATACGTGTGGGATGTGGATGGCAACCAGTACCTCGATTTTTTCGGCGGCATCGTCACCGTCAGCGTCGGCCACTGCAACGATCAGGTGAATAAGAAGGTTCATGCGCAGATCGACAAACTGGAACACGTATCAACCGTATTTGCCAATGAGCCGCAGGTCGCGCTGGCGCAAAAACTGGCGACGCTGACTCCCAACGGAGCGTTGCGCAAGTCATTCTTCACCAACAGCGGGACTGAGGCGAATGAGACGGCGATCCTGGCTGCGCGGTGCTATACCGGATCCACCGAAATCATTGCGTTGCGGCACTCGTATCATGGGCGTTCATCAGGCACTATGGCGCTCACCGGGCAGGCATCGTGGAAGCTGGGACCGCCGCAGGCTGGCGTAGTTCATGCGGTAAACGCCTATTGTTACCGCTGCCCGTTTGGTCTGGAGTATCCATCCTGCGAGGTGAAATGCGCGCAGGACATGGAACAGGTGATTCGCACGTCAACGTCAGGGCGCATCGCAGGCCTGATTGCGGAGCCGATCCAGGGCGTGGGCGGTTTTATCACCCCGCCTAAGGAATACTTCAAAATCGTTACCGATATCGTGCGCAACTACGGTGGCATTTTCATCGCCGATGAAGTGCAGACCGCCTGGGGACGCACCGGTGGAAAATGGTTTGGCATTGAACACTGGGGTGTGCAGCCTGATATCATCACCAGCGCCAAGGGTCTGGGAAACGGCTTGCCGATTGGCCTCACCATCGCGCGCCCTGAGGTTGCTGATGCCATGAAGGGCGTCACGATTTCGACCTTCGGTGGCAATCCTGTGGTCACTACGGCTGCCAAAGCCGTGCTCGATTACATCGAAGAACAGAACCTGCTCAAGAACACGGAAGAGGTGGGTGGTTATCTCAAGAACCGGCTGCTCGAAATGAAAGACAAACACCGGCTGATCGGTGATGTTCGTGGCATGGGTTTGCTGCTGGCCATGGAACTGGTGGAAGATCGTGTTACGAAAGTACCGGCCGCCGCCGCCACCGCACAAATGCTGGAAGCCGCGCGGGAGAACCGCATCATGATCGGCAAAGGTGGCCTTTACGGCAACTGCATCCGGCTCTCGCCACCCATGAATATCAGCCGCGCCGATGTGGATGAATTCATCACGCGACTCGACGCCAGCTTTACGACTGTTGAGGCTGCCCGATAGCCATGGCCGACCTCGCGAATCCTGAGATTGCGCGACGGTTTCCTGACCTGCACCCCGCTTTCGCACATCAGGAAGCGGCGGTGGAAGCCAATCGCTGCCTGTATTGCTTCGATGCACCATGCACGGTTGCGTGTCCCACCCATATTGATGTTCCCCGGTTCATCAGGAAGCTTGCCTCAGAGAATTTCCGGGGCTCGGCGCTGACCATTCTTGATGCCAATTTGCTCGGTGCCAGTTGTTCGCGTGTCTGCCCGGTGGAGGTGCTTTGCGAAGGTGCCTGTGTGATGCACCGATATAATCGCGCGCCCATTGAAATCGGGCGTTTGCAGCGATTTGCCCTGGATGTGTTTCATGCGAGCGGTGATACCGAACTGCCTTCACTTCCGTCTGGTGCGCGTCAGTTGCGGGTGGCCTGTGTCGGTTCTGGCCCTGCTTCGCTTTCTTGCGCCGGTGAGCTGGCGCGGCGTGGTCACAAGGTTACTGTTTTTGAAGCCCGTCCACTGGCAGGTGGCCTTAATACTTACGGCGTGGCTGAATACAAACTCAACGCTGAAGCTGCTCTGCGGGAAGTTGAGTTTATTCAATCGCTCGGAGTTGAGATTCGCTGCAATGAAGAAATCGACAGTGCGCGTTTCACGCAATTCGCGGCAGAATACGACGCAGTGTTTTTGGGTCTCGGGCTGGGCAAAATGGAACAGCTCGGCATACCCGGTGAAGACCTCCACGGCGTGGTGGATGCGCTCCGGTTCATTGCCGAATACAAAACCGGCGAAAGGCTCTCCGCCCCGGGCCGGGTCGTTGTTGTGGGAGCGGGCAATACGGCGGTTGATGCAGCCAGCGCTGCACGGCGTCTCGGAGCGAATGACGTGTCTATGCTCTATCGCCGAACGGTGGCTGAAATGTCCGCATTCGAGTTTGAATATGAGCACGCAAAACATGAAGGTGTTGAATTCCGCTGGCTCGCCAAACCTCTCCGCATCGCAGGTCAGGCCGGCCGTGTGACAGGCCTCGAATGTGTGCGCGTCGATACCGGTGATGAATTCACCATTCCCTGTGAAATGGTGATCCCGGCTATTGGCCAGTCGCGCGGCAGGGCCCTGCTCGAAAGCGCTCAGGGGAGTCTTAAAATTTTTGCTGGTGGTGACCTCACCAACGGCGGCAGAGAAGTAGTGGATGCGGTGGCCGATGGCAAACGTGCCGCGCTCGCGATCCACGCGCAGTTCGGAGAAACTCATGCCTGATCTCTCTGTCAATTTCGCCGGTATCAAATCACCGAATCCATTCTGGCTGGCATCCGGCCCCCCTGCGAACTGCGGTGAACAGGTAATGCGCGCCTTTGACGCAGGTTGGGGCGGGGCGGTCTGGAAAACGCTGGGCGAGCCGATTATCAACGTTTGTTCGCGCTACTCCTCAGTGGATCTGAACGGCCAGCGCATGATGGGCCTAAATAATATCGAGCTGATTTCTGACCGTCCGCTTGCTGTAAACCTGCGCGAAATTGCAGAGGTGAAACGCCGCTATCCCAAACACGCCGTAATTGCTTCCCTGATGGTGGAATCGAAGCGCGAAAGCTGGCAGGAAATCGTAAAGCAAAGTGAGGACGCCGGTGCGGACGGGCTTGAACTGAACTTCGGCTGCCCCCATGGCATGAGCGAACGCGGCATGGGCAGCGCCGTCGGGCAGGTTCCGGAATACACGCAGATGATTACCGAATGGGTGCGCGAAATTGCCCGCACGCCCGTGCTTGTGAAGCTCACGCCGAACATTTCGGATATCAGGGTTGCGGCACGTGCGGCCCGCCGCGGTGGTGCGCACGGAGTCTCCGCCATCAATACGATCAACTCCATTACAGGCATTGATCTGGATACACTGCGGCCCCGGCCTGATGTCGGCGGCTTGTCTTCTCACGGCGGTTACTGCGGCCCTGCCGTGAAGCCCATTGCACTCAATATGGTGCAGCAGATCGGCGCGGATGCCGACGCCCGCCAGCCTGTTTCGGGAATTGGCGGCGTCTCATCCTGGCGCGATGCTGCAGAGTTCATTTTGCTCGGCTGCGGCACCGTCCAGGTCTGCACTGCGGCAATGCATTACGGCTTCCGGATTGTCGAAGATCTCGCCGACGGCCTGGACAACTGGATGCGCGAAAAGGGTTTCGCTACCCTCGAAGACTTTCGCGGCTTAAGTCTGCCAAAGGTCGTCGAGTGGAAGAATCTCGACCTGAACTTCAAAGTGGTCGCTCGCATTCATGAAGACAAATGCATTGGCTGCGATCTTTGCTATACCGCCTGCCGGGATGGTGCCCACCAGTGCATTCATCTTGATCGTGGAAAGCGGCCGGATGCGTCACGCATCACAACCACGCCCATTCCGAAGCTCGATGGGCCGATGGCTGACAACCGCGTGACGCCGCTTCATCGCATCCCGCGAGTGGACGAAGCGGAGTGTGTGGGCTGCAACCTCTGCGCGCTCGTATGCCCGGTGGAAAATTGCATCACCATGGACCGGGTGGAAAACGGGTTGGCCTTCCAAAGCTGGGAACAGAGAAATATATGAGTACCCTTCTGATTCGTAACGGCACTCTGCTTACTGACCGGCTCACTTACAAGGCCGATATCCTGATCGAGAATGATCGCATCCGTGAGATCGCCCCGTCATTCCCCCTCACCGCAGCAGACCGCGTGATTGATGCCGACGGCATGCTCGTTATGCCCGGCGGTGTGGATGTCCACACGCATATGGATATGCCGTTCGGTGGCACTACCTCCGCCGATGATTTTGAAACCGGCACCCGTGCCGCAGCTTACGGGGGCACCACCACCATCGTCGATTTCGCCATCCAGCCTAAGGGCACAAAGATGCGCGACGCCCTCGATACGTGGTGGCAAAAGGCTGAAGGCAAAGTCTGCATCGACTACGGCCTGCACATGATCGTGACCGATCTGGGGACCTCCGGCCTCGAAGATATGGATGACCTGGTGCGCGAGGGCGTCGCCAGTTTCAAGCTGTTCATGGCCTATCCGAACGTGCTCATGGTTGATGATGCGACGATTTTCCGCGCGCTTGGCCAGACCGCGAAGAACGGCGCTCTCATCTGCATGCACGCGGAAAACGGCGGGGTCATTGACGTTCTCGTCCAGAAGGCTCTGGCGGAAGGCAAGACTGCGCCCATCCAGCACGCGCTTACCAGGCCAGTCCGCGCTGAAGCTGAGGCGGTCAACCGCGCGATTGCCTTGGCAGAGATGGCTGGCACGCCGATTTACATCGTGCACCTTTCGTCAGAAGACGCTTTGAACCAGGTGCGTGAAGCGCGCGACCGCGGCATCCCCGCATTCGCCGAGACCTGTCCGCAATATCTGCTGCTGTCGATTGAAGAGCTGGAGCGACCCAATTTTGAAGGCGCGAAGTATGTTTTCACGCCGCCCTTGCGGGAGCGCCATCATCTGTCCAAGCTTTGGGACGGGCTGCGTCACGATCACCTGCAGGTGGTTTCCACTGACCATTGCCCGTTCTGTTTCGCAGACCAGAAACAGCTGGGTAAAGACGATTTCACTAAAATCCCCAATGGTGGCCCGGGTGTTGAAAACCGACTGCAGCTCATCTGGCACTATGGCGTGAACGCGGGCAAAATTTCGGCCAACCGTTTTGTTGAACTGGTCTCAACCACGCCCGCGAAACTCTTCGGCATGTATCCGCGCAAGGGAGCTTTGCAGGCGGGCAGTGATGCCGATATCGTGATCTGGGACCCGAACGCAGAGCACACCATCAGCGTCGAAACGCATCACATGCGCGTTGATTATTCGATGTTTGAAGGTTTCAAAGTTCGCGGAAATGTACGCCAGGTTATCTCCCGCGGAGAAGTTGTTGTCGAAAACAACAAATTCCAGGGTCGCGTGGGTCGCGGCCAGTTCCTCAAGAGAGCAGCGCGAGGTGGAGCCTGGAACTAGCGCTCCGCGACCCGCAACTGTATAACGAAGACCTTGCTCCCGTGCCGCCGGAAAAGCGCACGTGGGGCATGTATAACTACGCCGCGCTTTGGGTGGCGATGAGCGTTTGCATTCCGACCTACATGCTCGCGTCCGGCCTGATCGCAGGCGGCATGAGCTGGTGGCAGGCGATTGGCACTATCCTTCTGGGCAACCTCATTGTTCTGGTGCCGATGTTGCTCAATGCCCACGCCGGTACGAAATACGGAATTCCTTTTCCGGTGCTGGTGCGGGCATCGTTCGGTGTGATCGGCGCGAATGTTCCGGCGGTACTCCGGGCGCTGGTTGCGTGCGGATGGTTTGGCATTCAGACCTGGATCGGCGGGCAGGCGATATTTTCCATGCTGAAGATACTGTGGCCCTCACTGGCCGGGTCAGAATCCGGCGGCTGGATTTGCTTCTTCGTTTTCTGGCTGATCAACATGGCAGTAATTTGGCGCGGTATTGAAACCATCCGTTTTCTTGAGGGCATCAGTGCGCCGTTCATGCTGTGCGTAGGGTTGCTGCTGCTCTGGTGGATCACCGGCAAGGCGGGCGGACTCGGGCCCGTGCTGAGCGCCCCCAGCAAGTTTCATACGACAGCGGCTTTCATGAAGTTCTTCGTACCGTCATTGACCGGGATGGTGGGGTTCTGGGCCACCGTTGCGCTCAATATTCCGGACTTCACGCGCTACGCAAAATCGCAGCGTGCCCAGGCGATGGGCCAGGCGCTGGGCCTGCCTGCCGCGATGACGATTTACTCGTTCATCGGTGTTGCCGTTACTTCGGCGTCTGTGGTTCTTTTCGGAGAGCCGATCTGGGATCCCGTCGCGCTGCTGGGCCGATTCAATCAACCCGTAGTTGCTTCGTTCGCGCTGGTGGCGCTGCTGATCGCGACGCTCAACACCAATGTGGCGGCCAACGTAGTTTCGCCCTCCAACGATTTTTCCAATCTCAATCCAGGACTGATTTCATTCCGCACGGGCGGCATGATCACCGGTGTTCTGGGCATCATGATGATGCCATGGAAACTGATGGGCGATTTCAGCGCCTATATTTTCGGCTGGCTGGTAGGTTATTCCGGCCTGCTCGGGCCAATCGCAGGCGTCATGATTGCGGACTATTTCATCGTCCGCTCGAAGAATTTGAATGTGGATGACCTGTACCGCCGCAATGGCGAGTATGAATACAGCGGAGGCTTCAACTACCGCGCGATTGTGGCGCTGGTTGTCGGAGTAGTGGTCGCCCTGATAGGCCTCGCCGTGCCCTCCCTGCGCTGGCTGTATGACTATGCCTGGTTTGTGGGCTTCGTCGCTGCTGGAGGGATCTACGCAGCCCTGATGATGGGCAACCGGCAATGAGTCAATTGCAGATGCTGGCAAATGCCGTTTGACCGGCAGAAGGCAATCGATCAGATTCAGTGCATGGCCGGAGCGGCAGCCGGGCTGGCTTTCATTGCTGCACTGCATGGTGCACTCGGAACCGTTATCCACACCGCTCTCCCGGATCCGGATTTCATCCGCCGGACGTTTGTGCATGAGGTAACCGTCTTCAGGCCCGAACCCCTCGAACGAACCACTTTCCTCCTTTCCACCGCCCTGATCCCTCTGGTATTGTTCGGCATTCTTTTCCTGACTGAGAAGCTGGTGCTCCGATTACCGGACAACACACTCCGGGCCGTTTCTTATTCAGGTCTTGGGCTCATGACCGCCGCAGCTACGATTCTCTGTCTGCGGTTCCCCCCAAAGAGCCGTTTCTTCGCTGAAGTCCTGCCCGCCACTGCCCACCCCGCCCTGCGGTTGGCTGCCGGATTCCTCCTGGCGTGGATAGTACTGAACTCGGTCGGCCGTCTCCACCGGTTTCGGGGCCATCCGGCTATCAACGCGGCAGTGCTTTGGGCAATGTTCCTGGCGCTGTGCGCAGCACTCTTTCCCCTTACCTGGTCGGGCGCAGCTTCCCCAACTGACTTCGTTGGCGGCGCGCACTTTGACGCAACCGTCTATTCAATCGCCCAGGTGATGTACGGCAAAGCTATGCTCATAAATCTGGACAGCCAGTATGGTCTTTACCCCCAGATCATCGAACCTCTGTTCCGTGTCGCGGGACTGAACATCGGCTCACTGACTCTGTTCTTCTGGCTGCTCATCTGCCTGAGCTACGGTTCGCTTGTTCTGTTCCTGCGCGGCAGCATTCGCAGTACCCTGCTGACCGTAATCACATTGGTCGCTGTCGTGTACTACGGCTATTTCAGCTCCCGGTTCTTCAAGCCAAATGAACCGTATTTCCAATACCACCCGATCCGTCTGCTGTTTCCCTGTCTTGGCCTTTTCCTTTTCGGGCAACACATCAGGAGACAGTCGTGCCTGACTTATTGGCTGGCGTGCGGCGTAGCAGTGGTGGGGATTCTATGGAATCCCGACACCGGCGTGGTCGTATTTGGCACCTGGCTGGTTTTACTTGCTTATAAGGAATTCGCCACTAACACGCTCCGCGTCGCGGCGGCAAAGACCATAACGCATCTCGGCAGAGGCCTGTTTACCGTCTGCGTAACCGCACTGATTTTCAGCGTCTATATGCGCGTGCGCTACCATTCCTGGCCAGACTTCACACTGTTTTCCCCCAACTCGGAAGTCTTCTACTGGTACGGCTTGATGATGCTGCCCTTACCGCCGAGTCATCCCTGGATTCTCGTGATCACGGTCTATGTCGTGGGCTTGACGTGGGCAATTTGCTGCCTCATTCGCCGTCACGACCTTGAGAGAGCTCAGCTGATCCTCGCGGTCACGGTTCTGGGCATCGGATTATTTGCGTATTATCAGGGCCGGAGCCATGATGCCAATCTGCCGTACGTAATCTATCCGGCGTTGATCCTGCTCGGTCTGTTTGTTGACGGTGCGCTGGGTTCACTCCGGGCAGGCAGGCGTTCTTTCCAGAGCCTGATTCAGGCAGTTCCCGTTTACGCCGCGCTGTTCGTGCTGTGCTTTCCTGTTGTGTTGCTGGCGGCCTTCGGGTTAGACAGAAAGCCCTGGGCCACGGCCACTTTTCGGCAGGCGCTGCCTGTCGCGACGGCCACTGCGGCTGCCGCTCCCTCCGCACCACGCCGCCTCAGCTGGCTTAAAAACGATGTGCAGTTCATCGCTGCTCACTCTCGCCCGGGCGCGAGTGTCGGGATCATCTCAAACCGGGCCGGTGTCTATTACATGGAAAGCCGCTCAGCGAGCCTGTTTGACGGGCCGGGACTGACTGAACTTCTGTGGCGCAGTCAGGAGAACGCCCTGCTTCGCCAGATTACGAATCTGCGCGACACGCCGATATTTTACGACGCCAAAGAGGTATCCGACGGACATTTCCCGGACGCCGTCGTTCAGCTTCTGATCCGGGAGTGGCGCGAGACCAGTCAGAACCTCGATACCGGTGGGAACCTGGCTCTTTTCGAAAAGGTTCCTGCGTCTGAACCCCGCGATTCAATGCGATGGCGCTTGCCGGAAGTCGCTGGCGAACCAGGCGTTCTGCACGTCCGCACCGGCAGATCCGGATTTCTGGTTGACGGGCAGGGAAATTACGCAGGCTTTCAACGCTCAATCGCCCCACCTGTTGCCGGCCTTGCAACTATGGTCATTGAGGCAGTGATCAAACCGGAAGGGCTTGCGCCCGCCGGGGCTGTTGTATTCAGTACGCAATCCGGTTTGCGGCCATTTGAAGGGTTTGCTTTCCGCGGGAACCCCGAAAAGGAAGGCGTTTATAATCTGGAAATTGGCAATGGCCTTGATGTCATCAGGGGACCGGATATCAACCTGCCGGCCAGCCGGACCAGTTACCTGGCGATAGATCTGCGGGCTCAGGTTGTGGTGATTTGTTTGAACGGAGCGAACGTCGCACAATTTGAGGTTCCGGGTGGTCTGATTAACAGCCGCGTTCCCTTGACGGTGGGTAATTCTGAGGATTATTCGCATCCGTTCGAGGGCAGAGTTATGGAGCTGTATATCCGGAACGGCCAAGTCACGCCGGCAGGTCTGGCCTCCCGCTGGCGTCTGATCCAGGCCGACGAACATTAGCTAAATCTCATCATCACCGCTGCGGCAAAAGTCTGGTGGGCCCTGTAGGACTTGAACCTACAACCAACGGATTATGAGTCCGCTGCTCTAACCAATTGAGCTAAGGGCCCGTTACAACGAACCACCAGTTTAACGGAAGAGCCCCGGCGACACGAAATTAAACGATAGCGCGGGCAACCCTGGCAGGCAGAATGACCACTGCCCAAACCAGCGCCAGCACAGACCCGACTGCAATCCCCACGATCCGCAGCGGCAGCAATAAGACCCACAGAATCGGATAAATTACCAGCGCACCAAGAGCCAGCGGCCAGCAAAGCACGAACAAGATGCACCAAAGCAGAAATTTGACCATGGGAATGCCCTCTTCAGTTCCATACGCCCGCTACTCGCGGTAAGTTCGTTTCGAGCGCAGATACCATTCCCACGTTGCAGCAATGCCCTCTTCGAGAGGAATGGACGCCGTCCACCCGAGTGCAGTCAGACGGCTCACGTCGAGCAATTTTCGCGGCGTCCCATCCGGTTTCGTCGCATCAAACACGACCGAACCCGAATAACCGGTAACGCGCTGCACAATCTCCACCAGGTCACGAATCGTAACGTCGGTGCCGGTGCCCACATTCACGATTTCCTCGCCGTCGTACTGCCGCATCAGAAAAACCACCGCCGCCGCCAGATCATCCACATGCAGAAACTCACGCAGTGGCGCGCCAGTCCCCCAGACCCTCACCTCAGGAGACCCGGCTGCATGCGCTTCAGAGAATTTCCTCAGCAGCGCGGGCAGGACATGGGAATTCTGCGCATCAAAATTGTCGCCGGGGCCATAGAGATTCGTCGGCATCACGCTGATCGCATTAAACCCGTATTGCTTGCGGTAGGCCTGCGCCATTTTTAGCCCCGCGATCTTGGCCACCGCATACCATTCGTTGGTGGGTTCCAGCGCGCCAGTGAGCAGAGACTCTTCCCGGATCGGCTGCGGTGCCAGTCGGGGATAAACGCATGAAGATCCCAGGAACAGAAGCTTTTGCGCACCATGCTTCCAGGCTGAATGAATGATATTGGTCTGCAGAGCGAGATTTTGTCACGGATGAACTCCGCCGGATAGGTGCTGTTCGCGAGAATCCCGCCTACTTTCGCCGCTGCCAGAAATACATACTCGGGTTTTTCCACCGCGAAAAAACCATCAACCGCCTGCTGGTTGCGCAGATCGAGTTCATCCCGCGTGCGGAGCAGCAGATTCGAAAAGCCATCCCCAGTGAGACGTCTGCAAATTGCCGACCCCACCAGACCCTGATGACCCGCGACAAATATCCGGCTGTCGAAGTTCATCGAACCGCCAGAGAATGGCCCGCCTTGATCAAAGTGTCTTCCTGCCGGGCAAGTTCCAAATCGTTTTCCATCATCACACCCACCAGCTCCTCGAAACCAACTTTCGGGAACCATCCCGGCTGCGCCTGCGCTTTCCGTGCATCGCCCAGCAGATAGTGCGCCTCGGCGGGGCGGAAATAGCGGGCGTCAATCTCCACATGTTTGGTCCAGTCGACTCCGCAACACACGGCTGCCGCATCCAGAAACTCCAGCACCGAATGCGCTTCGCCAGTCGCCACCACATAGTCATCGGGAGCCTCCTGCTGAAGCATCATCCACATGGCTTCAACATAGTCCGCGGCATGGCCCAGTCGCGGTGCGCATCCATATTGCCCAGAAAGAGTTTGTCCTGAAGGCCCAGTTTGATTCGCGCCAGACTGCGCGTAATTTTCCGCGTGACGAATGTCTCCCCCCTCCGTGGCGATTCATGATTGAACAGAATCCCGTTGCAGATAAACATACCGAAAGCCTCGCGATAGTTTACGGCATACCAGTGCGCGGCCACCTTACTGGCCGCATACGGGCTCCGGGGATAAAACGGAGTGACTTCGCTCCGCGGCGCCGCTGCTCCGCCGAACATCTCCGACGATCCCGCCTGGTACGTCCGGATGTTCTTTCCCGAAACGCTGCAATAATCACGGATCGCCTCCAGCAGTCGCAATGTTCCAGTGGCAACGCTATCCGCCGTATACTCCGGCTGGTCGAAGCTGACTCTCACATGCGACTGCGCAGCCAGATTGTAGATCTCGTCCGGTGCAACTTTCTCAAGAACGCGGCGCAAGCCGGTCCCGTCAGTCACGTCGCCGAAATGCAGGTGCAGCCGGGCACCCGATTTATGGAGATCGCGGTAGATCGCCTCCAGTCGCTGCGTGCTGAAATTCGACGCCCGCCGCATCACGCCATGGACCTCATAACCCTTCGCGAGCAGAAACTCCGCAAGATAAGACCCGTCCTGGCCAGTGATCCCCGTAATCAGTGCGCGCTTCATACTCCTGTCTGGTGACGATTCCTGAGACAATTCTCTCGCCCGGACACAATTTGAATACTTACGGACACCAAACTCGGCATCGTCACCATCTCGTTCAACCAGGCAGCCTTCCTGCAGGAAGCTATCGACACTGTAGTCGTTTCATCCGGCACGGCCGTGAACTACGTCGCCGTAGACCCTGGCAGTACCGACGGCTCCAGGGAAATCCTCGAACATAACCGCTCCAGGTTCTCTAAGCTGATCCTCGAACCCGACTATGGCCCCGCCGACGGCCTCAGCAAAGGCTTTGCTGCCTGCGATGCCGACATCGACATCCTGGGTTATCTCAATTCAGACGACCGCTTCACCCCCGGAGCCCTCGATTTCGTGGCCCAATACTTCGCAAACCACTCGGAAATCGATCTTCTTCTGGGGGCCATCCGTATGATTGACAGCAAAGGAATACCCGCCCTGCGGGGACGCGCACCAGACCACCTGAATATCCCCAGATTCGTAGCCGGAGCCTGTTTCGCCTGGCAACAGGCCACATTTTTCCGACGGCAGGTGTTTGAACGCGCAGGCGGCTTCAACCCCCAAAACCAGGCCTGTTGGGACGGCGAACTAGTCCTCGATATGGCGCTCGCCGGAGCCCGCATCGGCTATACCAACACCATCCTGGGCGATTTCCGCATCCATAGCGCATCCCTCACCGGTTCAGGCCGACAGGCAGAACTGGAAAAGCTCGAAATCGCACGCCTCAAACAAAAGGCGACAGCCGCTGGATATCAGCTGCTGTCGCCCGATGAAGAACGCCGCGAACGGCTCAAATACAAATACAATCCGCTGCGCCACTTACGCTGCGCGGCGGGAATTACACTTCCGCCTAAAGCCGCTTAAAGCTGGTTCAGTTCAATCGCAGTGAAGAAATACTGCAGCTCGTCCGCAGCCGTCTCCGGAGCGTCCGAACCATGTATCGCATTGCGTTCAATGCTTTCCGCATACAGCTTCCGAACCGTGCCCTCCGCAGCGTTTGCCGGATTGGTTGCGCCCATCACTTCGCGCAGTTTCTTTACCGCGTCTTCGCGTTCCAGAGCCATAACAATCACCGGCCCTTCCGTCATGAAAGTTACCAGGCTGCGATAGAAAGGCCGCTCACTATGGACGGCATAGAAGCCTTCCGCCTGAGACTGGCTCAGCTTCGTCATTCTCAGGCCAACAATGCGGAAACCGCTGTCTTCCAGCAGGGAAATGATCTTGCCCGCCTTACCGGTCGAAACCGCATCCGGCTTGATAATAGAAAATGTCTTCTGTAATTCGCTCATAATTTGCTCAATCTCATCTGAATGTTTTCGCCAATCTGTGCCGGTGAAGCGCAGACAGTAATACCCGCCGCTTCCATGGCGCGGATCTTGTCCGGTGCCGCGCCAGACCCGCCGGAAATAATCGCACCCGCGTGACCCATCCGTCGTCCCGGAGGCGCCGTCTGCCCGGCAATAAAGCCCACCACCGGTTTCTTCACGTTCGCGCCAATATAAGCCGCCGCCGTCTCTTCCGCATTGCCGCCGATCTCACCGATCATCACGATCGCGTGCGTATCAGGGTCCGAATCCAGCATCTGAATGGCATCAAGGAACGTCGTCCCGATAATCGGATCGCCGCCGATGCCGATACATGTAGACTGGCCAATCCCCAGCTTCGTCAACTGGCCCACCGCTTCATAAGTCAGCGTTCCGGACCGCGAAACTACACCCACATGGCCCTGCAAATGAATATGCCCGGGCATGATGCCGATCTTGCACTTGCCCGGCGATATTACACCAGGACAATTCGGCCCCACCAGCCGTGAAGTCGTCGTTTGCAGGAACCGCCACGCGCGCACCATATCAACAACCGGAATGCCTTCAGTAATACAGACAATCAGACCAATCCCCGCGTCAGCCGCTTCCATAATCGCGTCCGCTGCATAGGGAGGAGGAACAAAAATCACCGTCGCGTTCGCGCCCGTCTCCTGCGCCGCCTGCGCCACGGTATTGAATACAGGCCGTTCCAGATGAGAACTGCCGCCCTTACCTGGCGTAATCCCGCCCACCACATTCGTCCCGTAGGCAATCGCCTGCTGAGCGTGGAACGTGCCTTCTCTACCCGTGAAGCCCTGCACGAGCAACCGCGTATTCTGATCTGCCAGTACGCTCATGCCTTGCTCCTTGCCAGCGCCACAACTTTTTCGGCGGCATCTTTCATGCCGTCTGCAACGGTAAAGTTAAAGCCGGAATCCGCCAGTACTTTGCGTCCCAGTTCCACGTTCGTTCCTTCCATGCGAATCACAATCGGCAGGCTGATGCCCAGATCGCGCGCCGCCGCCACCACACCCTCTGCCAGCGTGTCGCACCGCAAAATACCGCCGAAAATGTTAATCAGCACAGCCTTGACGGCCTTATCGGAAAGCAGAATACGGAAAGCGTTCTTCACCTGTTCCGCGTTCGCCCCGCCGCCCACATCAAGGAAATTCGCCGGACTGCCGCCCGAGTACTTGATGATGTCCATCGTGCCCATCGCCAGGCCCGCGCCATTCACCATACAGGCAATATCACCATCGAGTTTGATGTAGTTCAAACCAAATTTCGACGCTTCCACTTCCAGCGGATCTTCTTCATTCAGATCCCGCAGGTCCAGCAGTTCCTTATGCCGGAACATCGCGTTATCGTCGAAAGTGATCTTGGCGTCGAGCGCGTAAACCCGGTTGTCCTTCGTCAGCATGAACGGATTGATTTCGGCCAGCGAGGCATCCATCTCAAGGCACGCTTTGGAAAGAGCCATCATCGCTGCTACTGCCGCATTAATCGCCGGAGCCGGAATGCCAATTCCAAACGCCAGATTGCGCGCCTGATAAGGCATCAAACCAATGCCCGGGTCGATGAATTCCTTGAGAATTGCCTCGGGCGTATGAGCAGCTACTTCTTCAATATCCATGCCACCCGCAGCGGATGCCATGAAAACGATCTTGCCGGCTGCCCGGTCCAGCACGATGCCCAGATAAAGTTCCTTATCAATGGGCAGCGTCTCTTCAATCAGCAGGCGCTGCACCAGCCGCCCTTCCGGACCGGTTTGATGCGTAACCAGCGTCATGCCCAGAATCTTCTCCGCCAGCAACACCGCTTCAGCGGCATCTTTAGCGACTTTAACGCCACCGCCCTTGCCGCGTCCGCCCGCATGAATCTGGGCTTTGACAACAACACTGCCGCCCAGTTTCTTCGCCGCTGCTTCCGCTTCCGCCACTGTGAAAGCGACTTCCCCGCGTGGCACGGGGACATTGAATTTGGCCAGAATTGACTTGGCCTGATACTCGTGAATTTTCATTTGGGAGTTTCGAGAGACTATGCTTGGAATTTGCCCGGCCTCATCACCCGACCGCGCAATCGCAAACGTTCCAACTTTAACATGACCCTGAAACTGCTCCATGCCGTGGTGGAAGGCCGTTCGCTGACAGAAGCTGAGGCGGAAAGCGCCATGACAACCCTGCTGGCAGGCGAATCCACCCCCACCCTCACTGCCGCTTTTCTCACCGCCCTGCGGATCAAAGGGGAAACAGTAGCGGAACTCACCGGTTTTGCCCGGGCCATGCGGGCCGCCGCTGTGCCCCTCGCAATCGGACCAGATTTTCGCCCCCTCCTTGACACCTGCGGCACCGGTGGCACAGGCACTTCAACATTTAATATCTCTACAACCGCAGCCTTTGTGGTTGCCGGAGCCGGTGTCCGTGTTGCCAAACATGGCAACCGTTCCATTTCCAGCCAGTGCGGCAGTGCCGATGTTCTCGAAGCTCTTGGCGTGCACACCCGCATCGAGCCCTCCCTGGTGGCCAGAACCATCTGCGAAGCCGGTATTGGCTTCCTTTTCGCGCCCACGTTTCACGGCTCCACCCGTCATGTACAGCCCGTGCGCCTCGAATTAAAGATGCGAACCGCCTTCAACTTCCTCGGCCCCCTCACCAATCCTGCTGGGGCAGAGATGCAGGTCGCGGGAACGTGGTCTGACGACGCAGCGGAAAAAATAGCCGGTGCTCTGGCCCGCCTCGGCCTTCAGCGTGGATATGTGGTTCACGGTTCAGATGGTCTGGGTGAACTCACCATCACCGGTCCTTCAACCGTCTTTGCTGTCCGTAACGGCGGAGTCGCCCGCCAGATCGTTTCCCCTGAAGATTTCGGCTTGCCTGTTCACCATCCCGGGGCCATTCAGGGCGGTGATGCCGAACGGAACCGCACGATTGTCCAGGCTGTCTTGCAGGGGCAACACGGTGCCGCGCGCGATATTGTCCTGATGAATTCCGCCTTGGCTTTGGCCCTTGCTCAGGATTCTACAGACTGGCGGTCGGCGGTCGATCGCGCAGCAGCGTCAATAGATTCCGGCGCCGCCGCCGCGAAACTAGACCGCCTGCGTGAGCTGACCGCGCAATAGCTCCGGCAAACTCTGCGCGAAAACCGACCGCGCCACCACCACATCGCAGCCTGCCGCCAGCGCTTCCTGCTTCAATTCAACCTGCACATGGGCCACGAATCCCAACGTGGGAACGGCCCGCGTCAATGGATCAGCCTTCATCGCACGCAGAATTTCCACCGCCCCGGCTCCGGCACAATTCAAATCGAAAATGACCAGCGGAGGCTGATTCTTGATTTTCTCCAGCGCCAGCGCCTGATCTTTAACGAACTCGGCGCTCATTCCCAGCCGCCTGGCCTCGTCCAGGATTTTTACGGAAAAGAACAAATCGGACATCACGCCAAGGATTTTGAGGGAAGGGGCAGCCACAACCAATAGCATGACACCAGGCTATTTCTTACATGTGTAAATAATTTCGTTCACGCGCGATGAAAGTTTATATTTACTTTGTTATCAACTACCTGGGATTTTCATTCGCCTGATTTCATAGCGCGCCGTGTACTGTGTGCTTGTCTCCCGGAAGAAATTCCGGGGACAGAAAGCACACCCGATGGATACCGATCCGATCATCATCATTCAGTTCCTCGGTCTGTAGCTGTTTGTTGTACTATGCGCCGACAGAGCGCATCTACCTAACCAAACCAACCGGACTATCCGGAATTCGCCAACCGCGAATAAACTCTGCTAGACTCGGTGGCAGCCGTACATGAATAATGTGGGCTACCACCGGGTCCAGCCAGAGACAAGCTGGTGCGAAAAAACCTCGGATTTATAGTCGCGGTCACTGGTTCTACTTTGGCCGCACTCTCGCTGACTGGCTCGACGCAGCTTCCAGCGAACTTCTCCCTACAATCAAACCCCTCGTCCGTCGCCGCCGTGGCAGCGGAAGTCGCGCGCGCGAAATCACTTTATGCGTCGGGTCAGTTTCTTGCTGCCGGCAATGCTTTCAGAGCAGCGGCCACGCACGCTGAAAAAACCGGCGCGACCGAACTTGCCGCAAAAAGCCTGAGTAACGCGGGCAGCGCGGCGCTTGCCCGGCTCAATTACCGTGATGCGCTCATGGATTTCGCCCGCGCACGCCAAATTGCCGATTCTGCTCGGTTGTACCCGGTTCTCGCAAACATATCCAACAATTTGGCAAGTCTCTACTTTCTGATGGGCAACAATGATCTGGCTATCCAGGTTGCCACCACAGCCCTCGCCCAGCCGATGGGAAGTTCCGCCAAAACGCTGAAACCCAGGCTGGAATACCAGCTGGCCAGTGCCCTTGCCGCCACGGGGCGATTTAACGAAGCACTGCCGATTTACCGGCGTTCCATCAGCGCAATTGAAGACGAAGGCGACATCGAAGCCGTCGCGAAAGCCTTGACCACCCTTGGTATTCGCGCACTCGCAGCCCAGCGTCCGGACGAGGCCGAAGCAGCCCTTACCGAAGCTCTCCGGCTGGTGCGCACTCATAGCTTCGCCAGCGCTCCGAACGTCCTCCGGGTGCTCGCCAGGCTGAAACAAACCCAGGGCGACTTTCGCTCCGCAGCTGCCTTGTTTGACCGTGCTATCGAATCTCCGCAAGGGTCAAGCGCCCGCTGGTTCCTCTATGCGGACCGTGGCGAGTTCCGAATCGACCGCGGCGACCTGTCGGGCGCACTGACAGATTTCCGCAAAGCCCGCCGCCTCGCGGCCCTCATGCGTCTCGACATGGTCCCCGCAGATCAGAACCGGATTGTTGCTGACAGCGGACTCAGCCGGATCGACGAGGGTCTGGTCGAGGCAGGAAACCGGCTGGCGCGTCAGATTTCTTCCAGGGAACTTCTCGAAGAAACCTTCGACGCAGCTGAAAACGACCGTCTCTGGAGCCTGCGAACCCTTCTGCCCGCCCCGAATGACTGGCGCACCCGCCTGCCGGAACTCTATTGGGACCGCCTCGCGCAGTACCAAAAGCTGCAACTCACCCTCCTCGCAAACCCCGCTGCGCCGGCTGGGCGGGAAGCCTCCGCCCTGCGCCGTGAACTGCAGGAAATCGAAGCAGCGGCCGGCGATCAGGTTGCGCAGTCGAACGGAGCGCAGCGGTCACCCCTCACCACCCTCCAGGAAGGTCTGGATTCAAACACCGTCTTCCTGAGTTTCCATTTGTCCGAACGGGGCACCTGGCTCTGGGCGGCTGACCGTCAGCACGTCGACGTGTGGCCCCTGCCTCCTCTTTCAGAAATTCAGGCAGCCGTAGCGGCATTTACCCGAGCTGTGCAGTCCGACTCACCGCAGGCGGACGCCCTCGGCCTGCGCCTCTATCGCAGCCTCTTCGGCAGTGTCAAGGCTTCATACCTTGCGCGAAAGCGCTGGCTCCTGGAACTCGACGCCCCGCTGTTCGATCTTCCGTTCGCCGCCCTGCCTGTGGCGGATGCCGCAGAGGGTCCGGTCTATCTGGTGGAACGCGCGACGTTACAGGTGATTCCCAGCGCCATGATGATCGAGCGCCACAGGGAGCCGGGAAACGGGGGAATGCTCGCCATCGGCGACGCCATCTATAACTCGGCCGACACCCGCTACCGTGGCGGTCCCACTACCTCCCGGACTGTTTCGCTGCCACGCCTGCCCGCAACGGCACGGGAAATAAGTGCGTGCGCACTGGCATGGGGGCAGAGCGGAACCCGTATTCTGGCTGGTGCAGATGCCGGACTCGCACAGGTGGCTGAGGCTCTGCGAGCGAACCCGTCCATTATTCATTTCGCCACTCATGTGGTGACCGGACCGGGCGACTTTTCCTCCGGTCTGATCGCCCTAAGCCTTGATCGCACCGGTGCCCTCGGCCTCCTGGGTCCGAAAGATATCCTGGCCCGCCCGGTCACCGCAGAACTGGTTGTTCTCAACGGCTGCCACTCCGCCCAGGGCCAAACCATACCGGGTGCCGGGCTGATGGGCCTCACCCGCGCATGGATCGGAGCGGGCGCCGGTGCCGTCCTCGCAACCCGCTGGGACATCGCGGACGATGCCAGTCAGACGTTTATGAGCGACTTTTATAGTGAGCTGCGCGCCCATCGCGATAAAGGCCCCGCATGGGCATTGCAGCAGGCGCAACTCGCACTGTTGAAACACAGGAACAAACCCGGCAGCCTGAATCTGCTGGGTGCATATTTTTTACTGGGGAGGGCACTGTGACATCAGCGGCAACAGTCAGAGGCTTGGTAACATCACAGGCAACAATAGACACGATGGCGTCCGACGCGGTTCCCGAATCCGAAGCACCAAGGCCGGAAGTCCTCCAGGTGACTGACTGGGCGAAACTCGTTCAGCGTATCCATGCCGGTGAACCGGCGGCCATGGAGGAACTCTACGCTATCTTCGCCAAGGGTATCCGTTATTTTCTGCTGCGCAATCTGGGGCCGGAAGAGCTGGATGATAAAGTCCACGATTGCTTCCTGATTGTGACCCAGGCCATTCGCAACGGTGAACTGCGTGAACCTGACCGTCTGATGGGCTACGTCAGGACTGTCGTAAAACGACAGATCGCAGGCTCCATCGACAGTGCCGTGCAGCAACGCCGCACCCGGGCCGAATT
Source organism: Terriglobia bacterium (assembly GCA_025363475.1). Taxonomy (GTDB): domain Bacteria; phylum Acidobacteriota; class Terriglobia; order Bryobacterales; family Bryobacteraceae; genus BOG-234. Next base: position 15,566 of record JANYDS010000079.1, on the reverse strand, counting down.
TGACGACACCCTGCTCACCGTTTCTGACTGGCGTGAAGATCCGGAACGAACCGTGATGGCGCGGCAGCGAGCCGATATCGCGCGGAAGGTATTGAGCAGCGTCTCACGCCGGGACCGGGAAATTCTGAACCGGTTCTACGTTCAGGAACAAACTCAGGAGCAGATCTGTGCCGACATGGGTCTGAGCTATAACCAGTTCCGGCTGCTCAAATCCCGCGCAAAAGCGCGTTTTGGCGAGATCGGCAAACGTCTGGCCGCAGGCGTCGGAGTCAATTTGCGCAAGCCGGCCTGAGCGCACGAAAATAATTTGAGAAAAAAGCAAAAAACATTGAGAAGAATTTTGTTCCTCCGCACCTTTCCTATAAGGAGCTAAGTGTGGACCTAAATTTCCACGGAACGGAGGACCAGCTGGAGCAGTACGCTCTGGGCCGGTTAGCCGAGTCCGATATGACAGTGCTTGAGGAGCATTTACTGGTGTGCGCGGTTTGTCTTGAACGCCTTGACCAGATGCAGGATTTTTCTGTTGGGATGCGAGAGGCCCTGATTGCCGATGGTGTGGCTCCAGCCAGGGAGAATACCGTTCAGCGGAATACTCTCTCATGGTGGTCGCGTTTCGGGCTGCCCGAATGGCTCGGGAAACCGGGTTTCGCTCTGGTTCTCGCTGGCGCGGCTGTCGTACTCGCGGTTGGCCTTTCCGTAACCGGAAACACCAATATCGCCCCAACGGCATCGCTGCAGCTGACAGCGATGCGCGGCACCATGCCCTATTCGCTGCCTGCCAAAGAAATTCACCTGACTCTAATCGACGCGCCCCAAACGGGCGGACCATTCCGTGTGGAAGTGGTTGATTCCACCGGCAAATCACAGTGGGCCGGTAGTATTTTGGCCACAGCAGGGGGTGCTCAGCTCGATATCCGCAAGACGCTGTCACAGGGCGACTATTTTGTGCGTCTATACAATTCTGAAGGCGCACTGGTTCACGAATACGGCTTCCGCGTCCGTAGCTAAGTCACTCTCTAAGGAAGAAATCCGGAAACGCCGTCTTTCTTCACAATCACATCCCCAAAACCAGGCGTCTCAGATGAGCCTTTGCATCGGCACCATCCCGCACGGCGATCTCGCCACTCGAAGTCCCGCCACTCGCTCGAGCTCGAACTTCCGCATTGACACCGGCAGGCGAAAGATATATACCTACTAATCGATCCGGGCCTTCGGTTCACCAAAATATTTACAGGTTGCAAACGGAAGTTGTTTTTTAGGCCAGCGCAGGTTGATCAACGCCGGAATTGCCGGAAAACTCACAGGGGATTGTGACCAGATGATTAGAAGAGCAGGAAGAGCACTCCAGAATATTTGCTTCATGGGCTTCGCAGCCTGCGCATTCATGCCTGCAAACGCCATCGCGCAAAGCTCAATTTCAGGGACCGCCAAAGACGTCACCGGCGCGGTTATGGTGGGAGTCTCAGTGGAAGCCGCGAGCCCCGCCCTGATTGAAGGCCAGCGCACAGTAACCACGGACGGCGAAGGCCGTTATGCGGTGGTTGACGTTCGCCCGGGCGTTTACACCATGACTTTTACAGTGCCCGGCTTCGCTACCGTCAAACAGCAGGTTGAAGTCCCATCAAATACAACCGTAACTGTTGATGCCTCGCTGAAACCTGGTTCGGTCGGCGAAACAGTCAATGTGGATGCCTCAGTCGCAACAGTCGACGTCCAGAATGCGGCTCATCCCGCCGTGCTCTCGCGGGATGAAATGGACGCCATTCCCAGCGCGCGCAACGTACAGTCTCTCGGGGCCCTCGTTCCCGGTGTCCATTTGAATACGCCGGACGTCGGCGGTTCCATGCAGGTGCAGCAGACCTATCTGACATCCCACGGCAATGACACCTGGCATACCATCTGGAATCTCGATGGAATTCTGATCAACGTTACCCAGAACGACGGGCAGATTCAGGCCTATGTCGATAACGCCATCATTCAGGAAACCACCTACCAGACCAGCGCCATCGGTGCTGACAGTTCGGCGGGCGGTGTGCTCGTCAACATGGTACCCAGAGAAGGCGGGAACAGGTTCAACAGCGACATCTTTCTGGGGTGGGTTCCTTCCCGCTTTGTCGGCAGCAATGTGACACCGCTCGAAGTTACCCGCGGAGTCACGGGTCAGTCGAAAGTGAATCAAATTCAGGACTTCGACGGCTCGTTTGGTGGCCCGATCCTCAAAAACAAACTATGGTTTGTCCTCACGGGCCGCAAGCAGCTCTCGAACCTTCAATCGCCCGGATCATTCTATGCGAACGGCGATCCGGGTATCGAAAAAGACTTCATCTACACCGGTCATCTCCGCCTGACCTGGCAGCTCAATTCGAAGAACAAGATTTCCATCATGGACCACCGCATGTGGAAGACGATCACAGATGACATCGTCTCTGGTGCGGGCGGCTTCAATGATTCAAATCCGGACATCTCATCCAACAAGCGCGACCCGGTCATGTACTACATCGCCCAAGCTCGCTGGACCGGTACCCTGACCTCCCGGCTGATCCTCCAGGCCGGTTTCGGCATTGAATACAACGACTACTACGTCACCAACCAGCCGGGCGTTCTGAAGACGCCGTTTACCCCGGAATGGTACGCCGCCGGCACGCAACTCGACACAGCCAAAGGTTCGCGCAGTATTGCGGGCGGTCTCAATAATTTCTACAAGTTTGACCGTTATGCATACAACGCGACCGGGCAGTATGTAACCGGCAGCCACCAGATCAAATTCGGCCTGCAGGACAGCTTCGGCCCCGCCTATGCTCACACTCTCCTGAACGGTGATGCCATCTATAACTTCCAGAACGGCGTTCCCAACAACATCACTGCCTATGACACGCCAACCTATTCCCACCCGCGTCTCGATCACGATCTCGGCATTTACGCGATGGATACGTGGAGCTACAAACGCCTCTCGGTGACCGCCGGCCTGCGCTGGGAATACCTCAGAAATCACATTGAAGCAACCAGCGCACCTGCCGGTCGTTTCGTTCCGGCCCGCAGCTTCGCTGAGATCAACTGCCAGACGAATCCAGGCATCAGCTGCTTTAAAGACTGGTCTCCCCGCCTGGGAATCGTCTATGACCTTTTCGGGGATCACAAAACCGCCCTCAAGGCAGCTGTGGGCAAATACAACAGCCCGCTGGTCAGTGGCAACCTGAATGCGTTCAACCCGATGTTCCTGGCCACGCAGACCGTGATCTGGACCGGTGCGCCCACCACCGCCTGCCAGGTGACCCCGGGTCAAACGCTTTCCACCATGACTACAGGCAACCCCGGCTGCTACCCCGTGGGTGCCACCTTTGGTCAGGGCAATATCGGGCCAAATACCAACCTCGCTTTCGGCAACCTGCCTTCCGATCACGACATCGACCCCACCTACCATCGCGAATACAACTGGCAGTTCAGCGCCGGCCTGCAGCGCGAACTGTACCGCGGTGTCACGCTGAATGCGAACTGGAATCACCGGCTCGACTATCAGCAGATCACCGTGAATAATCTCGCCGTTCCCGGTTCTGCCTGGACGCCCCAGAACATTCTCAATCCGCTGGATGGTACGCCGATAACGGTATTCAACCTGGCCGCTACCTTTGCCGGGCTGAAGCCCGCGCTGCATCAGACCAATGCACCGCACAGCACGCGCAACAACGTTTACAACGGCTATGAAGTCTCGGTAAACGCCCGTTTGCCGCGCAAAATCAGCCTCTTCGGCGGCTGGTCAGCCGACAAGATGTGGGACCGCACCTGCGACATGCCGGCCACCAACTCCAACCTGAACGACCCCAATACTCTTCGTTTCTGTGACCAGTCCGGCTCCAACCTCACAGTTAACGGAATCAGCGTCGCCAGCCTGGGAAAACTTGACGGCGTTCCTTACCGGAATGAACTCAAGTTGTCTGGCAACATTCCGATCAAGTATGGCTTCGAAGCGGCGATTTCGCTCTACAATGCGCCTGTTTCCAGCACCAATTACACCAACCAGCTCGGCAATTTCCTGGGCCAGGTACGCTCGGCGAGCGTCTTTACCGGCGCCGTTCAGGGCTTCTATACTGTGAACTGGAGCGTCGGACCCACCACGCGCTACCCCACGAACTGCTCGCAGTGCCCTCGCGATGCAGCCAACTCGGCTCTTGGTGCCATCGTCGATGCCAACCTGAAGCAGGGCACCGAAATCATTCAGCTGGTTGCGCCCGGTTCCCGTCTTACCCCCCGCATCAGTCAGTTTGACCTTACCCTGCGCCGCAACTTCATGTTCCGCGAGAAGTATAAACTCTCCGCTGAGGTCAGCATGTTCAACGCCATGAATCAGTCCGTTGCCATCGCCGAATCCCAATCGCTCGGAACCAACAACGTTCACTTGTTCATGGATAGCGCACAGTGCTCCAGCGCGGGCAATCCAACAAACTGCGGTATTGGTGGAACCCCGACGGTGATCACCAATCCGCGGATGTTTCGCTTGTCCACTCAGTTCAAGTTCTAACGAACTGAGTGTTCTTTCCCGAGGAGGGGCGGCTCATCCTGAGATCGCGCGAAAGCATTTCGCCGCGCTTTTAGGGGAACACCCGCTGGCCACCCCAATTTAGGGAAGAACGCCTGAAGGGCTGACTTTCTTCACGATCGCATCACCAAAACCAAGCGTCTTCAGATGAGCCTTTGCATCGGCTACCTGAGCGGTCTGATGATAAGGTCCCACCATCACCCGGAATAACTCCGGCTTTGAGCTGGCATTCAGCAACGCCGGGAGACTCTGTTCTCGCAGGGTCTTAACCAGGTTTGCCGCATCACCTCTCCTGAGCGCCGTGACCTGCAGATACATAGCACCCGGCTCCGGCGCGGCGGCTTCACGCCCGGGTGTTTCATGGGATGGCTCATGGGGTGTTTCACGTGGCGCTTCATGCGGTACTTCGCGTAAAGGCACCTCCCGGGCAACTTCGGTCTGCACCGCTGGCTGTGTTCCTGAGATCGGTCCGGGGGTCGAATCCACCGGGCGCGGCGTTTCCACCGTCTCGCGCGGCGGCTCCGGATCCGGGCTTTTTGGAATCGGCGACACCGTGGCTGCTGTGCCGCCAGTAGAAATGCCGTCAGAACCAATCACTGTGGTCTTGGAAGAGTTACGCCCAATCATATAGCCGAGAGCGAAAAACACTCCGCACAAGGCGAGCACCACGAAGAAGAAACTCACAAGTTGCTTGTTGCCCAATACCAGCTCTTTTTCACCGTCAGTCTGCGTCATTGAATCCCTGCCATAGCGTAGCCCGATTGAGGCTGTTTGTCATTCACCGCTTCCACCGCGTCCACCGCACGTTTCTTTTGCCTGGCGAGGTATGCAACGGGCAGCAGAAAACCGCTAACCAGCGCCAAGACCAGAGTCACCACGAGCGCACTACCCGCACTCACACCGGGCCCGCCCCCGGCCAACAGGTTTAACAGGCCGGTAAACAGCACAACCGCACCTGTGCCGGCACAAATCAGCCTTTTGGGGAATTTCCCTTCAAGAGCAAGAAGGCACAGACCGCCACCGGTCAAAACAATTCCTGCGGCACTCAACGGCAACAAGGCGAGCGAATGCAGACCCAGAATCAGCAGAACAGCGCCACAAACTCCCGGAATCACAGAGCCAGGCCGCACAAATTCAAGGCAAATCAGCGGTACACCGGAGGCGATCAGTACCAGCGCCCGGTTCGGGTCCGCAATTGCCGTCAAAAACTGTTGATGGGCCGAATAAAACATTTCTTCGTAAAACTGTAACAACTATATTTTACAATAGGGGGATAACCACCATGGCCAAAAAACAAATTGCAACCGTCGTAACAGAAATAACTCCACCGGCCAAAAAAGCAGCCCCTCGGGTGCGTTCCGCGAAGCACAGAACAGAGTCCGCGCCCGCTACCCCGCAGCCTGAAAGTCAGGAAGTAATCGCGCAAATTGCCTACGGATACTGGGAGTCTCGTGGCGGCAAAGGCGGCAACCCGGTTGACGACTGGTTCCGCGCAGAAGCAGAACTTCGCCACCGCGCCTGATTAATATTTCCGCAAAACGGCCAGCAGACGGCCCTGAATCTGGACATCATGGGCTGGCAGACGGATCGGGCTCATCGCCGCATTGGCGGGCTGCAGCCGAATCTGATTGCCCGGTTCCCGGTAGATCCGCTTCAGGGTAGTTTCTTTGCCCCCAACCAGCACCACCACGATATCGCCGTCATGCGCTTCCACGGTATTCTCCACCAGAATCATATCGCCCTCGCAGATGTGATCATCCACCATGGAATTGCCGCGAACACGGAGCGCATACGTGTCTTTGTGGCCCACAAAATCGCTGAAACTCAGAGTTGCCTTGTCGTCGTAAGTCTCAACAGGAACCCCGGCGGCGATTGATCCAAGAATCGGGACCTCCAGAGATGCTTCCATCCGGTTGCGCCGCTGCTCCTGCAGATAGCGCGGTGCCACCTCGACCGACCGGCTCTGATTATGGCCGCGGTGCAGGTAGTTCTTGGTTTGCAGCGCGGAAATGTGTTTATGCACCGTCGCAATCGACGCCAGGTTCAGCCCCCGTGCAATCTCGTCGTAGCTCGGACTATACCCGTGTTCCACCTGATAGCCTGCAATGAAATCGAGGACTTCCTTCTGTCTGCGGGTGAGCGCCATTTGAAGTTATCGTAGGCGAAGAAAAGGTGAAATAGCAAGCGGAATCGTAGCGAAGCCGCTCCGCCCGTGCGAAATTTAAAATTTCTAATGCTCCGGATGACGTTTTAGTAACGTCCACCTGCTATTCTTATGAACCAAATGCCGCCCCGCCGCGTGCTACCGAAGATCTGCATTGCACTCGGACTCCCCGATATCCCCCGTTTGCTGGAACAAGCGCGGCGCGAGGCGGAGGCAGGCGAGAGCTTTCTCGAATTCCGTCTCGACTACACCCCGGACCCCGCAGCAGCCGCCCGCGCCATCGCCAGGTTCCTTGAGGACTATCCCAACTGCACCGTCCTCGCCACCTGCCGCCGCCACCAGAACCATGGCCGCTTCAACGGCAGCATCGAAGAAGAACTCCGCATTTTGCAGCTCGCCATTCAATACGGCGCGCGCGCCATCGACATCGAAATTGAAACCGCTGAACTGGTGCCGGATCGCTGTGCGGCTCTGCGCACCACCGCTCAGTTGATCGTTTCCTGGCACCATTTCGAAGCCACACCGCCCCTCGATGCTGTTCTGCGCCGGATGCAGAAAGTCCCGGCGGATGTCTACAAACTGGTGGGTACCGCTCGCAAACCAAGCGACATGGGGCGCATGCTGGCAGCCAGCCGTCTAAGTCCCAAAATCCCCCTGGTAACCTTGTCCATGGGGGAAGTCGGTTTCCCCTCCCGCGTCGTATCAACTGCCCTCGGTGCGGTTTTTACGTACGCCGCCCCCGCACACGTTCAGGGAACTGCCCCTGGCCAGGTCAACGCGCGCCAGTTGCGTTCGCTCTACCGTATCGACAAGTTCACCAAAGACGCGAAAATCTACGCCGTCATTGCCGATCCGGTTCGCCACTCCGTCTCACCCCAGGTGCACAATCGGGCGTTTCAGGCCCGTCGGCTGGACGCAGTCTACGTCCCCCTCCTGGTCAGCGCCACCCAGTTGCGCGATTTTTTTCAATTCGCCCGCGATCTGCCCCTCAGCGGTTTCAGTGTGACCATCCCCCACAAGCGGCGGGTCATGCGCTATCTCGATGAGATCGATCCGCTGGCCCGCCGTATTGGGGCAGTGAACACCGTCTGGCGTGACGGCAACAAGTGGCGCGGCACAAACACCGATGCCGCTGCCGTAGCGGGTCCGCTCTCAAAACTCATCAAACTTTCCGGCGCAACGGCCCTGATTCTGGGCAACGGTGGTGCGGCTCGCGGCGCTGCCTGCGCCCTCAGTGATGCGGGAGTTAAAGTGGCGTTAACCGGCCGTAATCCAGACCGCGTGCGAGCTCTGGCCCGGCTCACCGGCGGCGAGCCCGTGTTACATGAACAGGCCCTCGCGAAGCATTACGATGTGGTTGTAAACGCGACGCCCGTGGGCATGTGGCCCAACGTGGATGACTGCTATTTCAAAGATCAAATTCCCGGTGAGATTGTCTTCGACCTGGTCTACAATCCCCTCGAAACCATGCTGATCCGCCGCGCCCGGGAACAAGGCAAACAGGTGATTCCCGGCATCAAAATGTTCATCGACCAGGCAGTCCGCCAGTTTGAAATCTGGACCGGAACCACTGCCCCGCGAGCCGCCATGGAAACAGCCGCTCTCGAGGCCCTCGAAACCAAGTATTCTGGGCAGAAGGCATAGTTTCCATTTCAGTTCAAGACATGTCAGTTCAAGAAATGACACGCAGACAACTCGCCGTTCTAGCCGCAGGGTCGGCCACCACCGGGCTCCTGGCTCTGACCACCAAAGCATCAGCGCAAACCCCTCTGGTTGCGCCCGACTACTTGCAGGCCGCCCGCGATTCCAAACGCGCAGCGGCTGCTGAACTCGCTGCATTTCCCCTCGATACCGCGACTGAACCGGCATTTCAATTCAAGGCATGACGAATTTGAGTTCAAGAAATGACCGATGAAATTTTCTACTCGCCGTTAACCGGGCTGAATGAACGGCTCAGGAAGCGCGAATTCAGCGCAGTGGAACTCACGCGCGCTTTCGCCGAAAGGCTGGGCAAATATGGACCCCGCTTCAACGCCGTAGCGCTGCCGCTCACCGAAATCGCGCTTCGCCGCGCAAAAGAAGTGGATGACGATCTGAAGCATGATCGCTTCCACGGTCCGCTCCAGGGCATCTCTTTTGGCGCGAAGGACATGCTTTCATTCGCCGGCCACCCTACCACCTGGGGTGCCCGGCCATTTGCCAGTCAGGTATTTGACGAAACGGCAACCGTGCTGCAAAAGCTGGACAAGGCCGGGTCCGTACTTCTCGCCAAACTTTCCATGGTTGAACTGGCTGGCGGAGGCGGATATCGCCTGGCCGGTGCTTCACTGTTTGGTCCCGGTCTGAATCCGTGGAACCCGGAGCGATGGTCCGGAGGTTCATCCAGCGGCCCCGCCAGCGCTGTCGCCGCTGGGCTGGTTCCGTTCGCGCTGGGTTCGGAAACGTCCGGCTCCATCATCAGTCCTTCAGCCTGCTGCGGCGTCACCGGCCTTCGCCCCACCTATGGCCTGGTCAGCCGCCACGGGGCCATGCCGCTCTCGTGGACCATGGACAAGATCGGCACCCTGTGCCGCAACGTGGAAGATTGCGGGATCGTCCTGCAGGCCATCGCAGGCTCAGATTCCAAAGACCCCGGTTCCGCCGGCAAGAGCTTTTATTACACGCCACAGTACGCGCGAAAACTCAGTGACATGACCCTCGGCTTTTCGCCGGACGATCCTGACTGGGCTGATGCCGAATCCCGCCCGGCGCTGGAAGCGGCGCTGCGCACCGCCCGCGATCTGGGCGCAAAAGTCCTCGAAGTCTCGCTCCCCGAATTCCCCTGGGGAAGCCTGACTGACATCATCATCGGCACCGAAGGCGGAGCCGCATTTGAATCTTTAATCGCCAGCGGCAAGGTGGATGAACTGGCCGATCCCAGTCAGGCCGCCGGGTTGAAAGCCAACCTGGGCGTCCTGGCAAAGGACTACCTCCGGGCCATGCGCATCAGAAGTCTGGTGAAACAAAAATTCCGCGAACTCTTTACGACAGTCGACGTTCTGGTCGCACCCTCCCGCTACAACGTGGCACCCAAAGTGAGTGAACCGCTCGATGGCCCCGACCCTTTTCCCTCCGGCAAAGCAAAGGGTCCAGGCATGACTTCGCTGATTCCCGCCGGCAACCTGGCCGGCCTGCCCGCTCTGTCGGTCCCCTGCGGATTTGGCGGCGGTCTCCCCCTCGCCCTTCAGTTCGTCGGCCCCGCATTTTCTGAGAATTCCCTGCTGGCCTTCGGACGCGAATTCCAAGCGCGTACAGACTGGCACCTGCGCCGTCCCCCCCTGTCATTCTGAGACCGCTATCCTGAGTCCGCTATCCTGTCTCCATGGCCTCCGTCAGGTATCAACCGAGACGTTGAGGGTATCGATTCCATGAAGCTGCCGGAACACGAAAGGCAAGCCCTCATCATAGGCGCGGGGCCAGCTGGCCTCACAGCTGCCTTTGAACTCCTGAAACGCAGCGCCATCAAGCCCGTGGTCCTCGAAAAGAGTCCTGACATCGGTGGTATCTCGCGTACCGTCCGCTATAAGGGCAACCGCATGGATATCGGCGGACATCGTTTTTTTTCCAAGTCCGACCGCGTCATGAACTGGTGGATGGCTGTCATGCCGGTCGAAGGCCGGCCCGAGGGCGGTTCCGCCACTCAAACCATTACTTATCAGCGCGAGCAGCGCGAGATTGCCGCCGGTTCCACGGGTCCCGATGCCACGGTGGAAGACCGCGTGATGCTGATCCGCAAACGCAAATCGCGCATCTACTTCCTGCGTCAGTTTTTTGACTATCCCATCACACTCAGTGCCGATACACTGCGCAAGCTCGGCCTCACCCGTACCTTCCGCATCGGCTTTAGTTACGCTATCAGTCTGGTAAACCAGATTAAGCCGGAAAAGACGCTGGAGCAGTTCTTCGTCAACAGGTTCGGCCGTGAACTCTACCTGACTTTTTTCAAGTCCTATACAGAAAAGGTTTGGGGCGAACCCTGCGATAAAGTCAGCGCCGAGTGGGGCGCCCAGCGCATCAAGGGCCTCTCGGTTACCAGGGCTGTCGCTCACATAGTGCGCAAGCTGGTTACCCGGGGTAACGCGGCAGGGATCGGGCAAAAGAATGTCGAAACGTCCCTCATTGAAAAATTCATGTACCCCAAGCTGGGGCCCGGCCAGCTCTGGGAATATGTCGCAGCAGATGTCCAGACCGCCGGAGGCGTTGTAGAAACTGGCTGGGCGGTGCAAAAGCTGTTTACCGCAGGCTGGCGTATTACCGCCGCTGAAGCTCTTCATTCCGGAACCGGTGAACTTCGCACCTTCACTGCCGACTATTTTTTTAGCACCATGCCCGTAAAGGAACTGATACGGGCGCTGCAAACCGATGTGCCGGCTAATGTCAGGGAAGTCAGCGAAGGCCTGATCTACCGTGACTTCATCACTGTCGGCCTGTTGCTCAGGGGCCTCAAAATTAAAGAGGACTCCCCGCGCGGCTCGAGGCTTCTCTCCGACAACTGGATCTACATTCAGGAACCGGACGTGATGCTGGGCCGCATACAAATTTTCAACAACTGGAGCCCCTGGCTGGTGGCAGATCCGGCCAACGTCTGGCTCGGTCTCGAATATTTTTGCTACGAAACCGACCCCATCTGGCAGCTTTCAGATGCCGACATGGTCAGCCTGGCCAAAGAGGAAGTGGCAAAAATCGGAATCATCGATTCTGATGATGTGCTCGATGCCTGCGTCATCCGTGTCCCCAAAACTTACCCCGCCTATTTCGGTGCCTATGAGCGCTTTGAAGAGGTCAAGGAGTACATCAACCAGTTTGAGAACCTGTTTCTCATCGGACGCAATGGCATGCACAAGTACAATAATCAGGACCACTCCATGCTCACCGCCATGACCGCTGTCGATAACATCGTTGAAGGCCGTACCGACAAAGCGAACATCTGGGCCCTGAATACTGAGATGGATTATCACGAGAGTAACGAGGGAAAACAGAGTTGATGGGCAAAGCTCCGCTCTCCATCGTTGTCCCTGCTTTCAACGAAGAAACCACGCTGTCCGAAATTGTGGCGCGCCTGCTGGTGCTTCCCGAAGTCTGCCAGATCGTCATCGTAAACGATTGTTCGACGGACCGCACGGGCGAAATCGCCGATGAACTTGCCCTCCTCCATCCGCAAATTACTGTCGCCCACCATCCGGCCAACAAGGGCAAGACCGAGGCACTCAAGACAGGTTTCGCTCTCACATCAGGTGAGATCGTCATCGTTCAGGATGCAGATCTGGAATACGATCCCGCGGAAATCTGCGAAGTCATCGCGCCCATTATCGAAGGCCATGCCGACGTGGTTTACGGTTCGCGCTTCCTCGTGCGCAAAGCTTCCCGAGTCCTCTATTTCTATCACTACGTTGCCAACAAGGGCCTCACGTTTCTCAGTAATCTGTTGACGAATCTGAATATGACTGACGTCGAAACCTGCTACAAGGCGTTTCGCGGCGAGATCATTCGTAACATGGTGATTACCAGCTCAGGCTTCGGTTTTGAAATCGAAGTGACCGCCAAAGTCGCCAAGCTGAAAGGTGCGATTTATGAGGTGCCCATTTCCTACCACGGGCGCACCTATGAGCAGGGCAAGAAAATTGGCCTGAAAGACGGCTTTGCCGCCCTGTGGTACATCTTCTGGTTCAACCTTTTTGTCAGTCCGCAGTCTTCGTTCACGACGATTCCGAAGCTGGCCGGTAACCCGCACTACCCGGGCGAAAAAGGCTCGAAGGGCAAAGGATCCAGTTCCGCCGCCACCCGTGCCGTGATTCTGGCCATGCTCTTTTTTGCCGGTTCGGCGAGTTTTTTCGTTCCCAAAATCGGGATTGAAGAAGACGAAGTGCTTTTTGTGCCGGCCATCTACCACCCGGCGTCGGCCGATAGTTCCGTCAAAATCATGGGCGCACGCTTTCCCCTCATGCTCATGAGTTATGTCGGGGCTGACAAGACTTACCTCTATTCGCCCATCCTGAATAGGGTCCGCCCTTCCGCGTGGAGCCTGCGGCTGCCCATGGTTTTCATCGGCGCACTCACCATCTGGGTGTTGTTCACGGGCGTTCGCCGTTTCACAAACGAATATGTCGCGGCGGCGCTTGCCTGCCTCATCGCAACCGATCCGCTATTCCTTCTGACCACCACATTCGACTGGGGCCCGGTTGCCATCCAGCACTTGCTCTTTGTAGTTGCCCTGGCCTGTTTCGCCCGTCCAAAACCGCTGATTTTTGCTGGTTTCCTCGCCATTGGAGCGGTGCTTTGGGACAAAGGCACGGCAACCTGGACTCTGGGAGCCATGGCCATTTCAGCGCTGGTTTTTCTCCCCGCCAGACTGAGGCCGTATCTCACCGTGCGCAATCTATCTGTTGCCGTCGGCGGCTTCGTCGTCGGTGCGCTTCCGTTCCTGATTTTCAACATTACTCACCACTGGGCCACTTTTGGCGACAACACAGCCTTTTCCACCGATGAGGTCGGCGCCAAGGTTCAGCAGATGTACGCCGCATTGAACGGGCGCGGGGCCTTTCGCTGGATGATGCTCGGCGACACGCCCAACTGGTATTCGCTTGTGCCCGTGGCTCTGGCCGTCGCGCTGGTTCTGTTGTTCACCAGTCGCGTCGCAGAAATGCGCAGGAAGGCCTTATTTGCGTTCTCTACCGGCCTGCTCACCTGGCTGACGATGCTGTTTGTGAAGGGTGCCGGCGGTTCGCTGCACCACACATTGCTGGTCTGGCCGTGGCCGCATCTTTTCCTGATTTGCGTCCTGGGAGCAGCCTTCCGGAAACGGATTTTTCTCGGACTTGCTGCGGCCCTGGTTCTGGCAAACATCGTGATGGTGGGTTTCTATGCCCAGCGCACACGGGAGTTCGGCCCCAGCCCCATGTGGTCTGACGCTACTTTTTCACTTCCGCAGGTTCTGGCACCGGGAAGAAAAATCGTGACCCTGGACTGGGGAATTCATAACATCGGTACGTTCCTGACTCGTGGCCAGGTGCCGATTGAAGACCGCACTTTTAGTGGCTTGGTCACTTCCGATCTCCCGGACCTCGACCGGACCCAATTCCTCACGCATGTGGCGGGTCAGGAATACATCGCAGGCAATAACGCACGCTTCGACGCCGCCATCACCAAAGCAGGCTACGTCCGCGCAGTGGACCGGATTCTCTCCGACCGCCGCGGCCATCCCCTCATCGTTAGTTTCCACCTCGTCCGGAACTGATTGCGAAAGATTGCGAAAAGACGGGGCTTCACGATACCCTAGTAGAAGCGCGGTGAGGTGGCAGAGTGGTCGAATGCGGCGGTCTCGAAAACCGTTGAACCTTCACGGGTTCCGTGAGTTCGAATCTCACCCTCACCGCCATAGTATCGTCTTTTTTTTCCATTAGTTGACCGCCTCTCTTTTCTCGTGTACCTCTGGCGTCCCCTTCGTTGAAGCGAGAACCAGGGAATCGCGTCCCCACGTCTTCATTACGTCGGCCTCAAGTTGCTCCTGGCGGGCAAGTACCCAGGGAGCATAGTGCTTTTCGGTGATCTTGACCGAGCTGTGACCCAGCAGCATCGAAACCCGCTCAAGAGGAACATCGGCCAGCAGCAATTCCACCGCGAAAGTGTCGCGGAACCGGTGTGCATGTCCGCCCTTTACACCCGCCAAGCGGAACAGGGTGGCCAGGTAGCGCATGTAGTTTCGCGCCGCGCCGTCTTTGTCCGAGGAACCAGACCAGAAGAAGTCTGAAACATCCCCCGCAGAGCCCGCGTACATGCGGAATGGCGCGCGTTTAGCTGCATCAGCGGGTCGATGCCGAAAGCCGCCGTACTATACGTACAGTACGGTAGGTAAATCCGGGTTGTGGTAGTTTCCGCGCCACTACTGTCCAAATTAGCCGCGCCCTGTGGATTTTGTAGAGCGTAAGCCACTGATTCCATTAGCGCGAAGTGCGCATCCCAGAAGCAGGTTCCCCGTCGCACGGATGCTGTCCAAATTGCGACCGGAACTGGCCGGGGGGCGACCAACCGGCTGAGGTGGCACCAAGAGGGCGATTCTACGGGCTTCCCACGGCCTCGTGGTTCCGACTTGGGGGGCACTGGGAGGGGAATATGCTGTCCAGGCAGTTTTCAGAAAAGCTAATTTGGACAAGAGTGTTTCCGCGCAATGAACAACTGGCGTTTCCCGATTTGACTACGGGTCTTCGATTCCACGCGGGTTCCCGCTGCCTCCAGCCATTGAACCCGGCTCACCGCCGTGGTGTAAAGTGGTGAAGTTTGCAAAAAAGTCGCGACCAAATGAAACAAAAGAATGCAAGCGGCGTCAAGGGGCAAAGCCCAGCGTTAGTGCGTGCGTCAATCAGCTTTCCGCCCGAGCTCTACAGGGCGCTGGAAGAGTCGGCGGCGGAGAAAAAAGTATCGCTTGCCTGGGTTGTCCGCGACGCGGCGGAAAAATACGTGACGAGTCGAAGCAAGACGCGGGAACGAAGGAAGAATTCCGGAATCGGCTTGAGGTAGGTTTCTCGGACCAACAGATGAAGCTCATCAAAAATACAGGCGGCGAACGGGTTATCGATGAGCTGCGCCAGGCGTTGGTTCCGCCCTCGTCACTTGCATTGGCGACTCCCGCGTTCTCCTTGTATGCTTACGCAGAATTGCGTGATCTGCTGGAGAAGCTTGACGCTTGCCGGGTTGTTCTCCCGCCGACAACCGGCGGCGACATCGGCCTGGCGGGTTCCGAACACGACCGCCCGTTTCGAAACCGCCTCCAGCTTCGCTGGCTGGCCCGCGAGTGTGCCGAATGGATCAGGAAGAAAGTTGAGTTACGGGGCG
>JANYDS010000067.1 GCA_025363475.1 Terriglobia bacterium | reverse complement strand
GGGTGCGCGAGAAACCGAAAGCAGCGCAATCTGGCGCAGAGTTGCTGGCGCAGGTGGGCGCGGCTCAGATGTTCGGGTTCATCGTCAGAAAACCGGCCTTAAACCTGGGCTAAATGTAATCTCACGGAAACGACCGGGCCTCGGTTGCGGAGCCTTATTGCCCCTCTGCGAGATCTCCGACCGCGCGGCGTTTGGCGTGGCGCACATGGATGATATACACGGTATTCGAAATCTTGTCGACCTGAAAAACCACCCGATGAGATTTGAAAATGAGCTGTCGGAGATCCGCCTCCAGATAGTCGCGCTCACGGGCTTAGGCACACCGCTCCGGGAATTGTTCGAGGGTGTCATTCTGTGTATAAAGTTGCCTGAGCCATCGTTCGCCGTTCAAAGGTGCCCGTTCATGGATATACAGAAATGCCTCTCGGATTCCTGCCTGTGCCTCCGGGGTTACGATGACGACAAATTTCTTCACCGAAGGGTTATTCCGTGCTCCCTGGCCAGCGCTTCGAGGAATTCCCGGATGGGGCGGCCTTCACCTCGCACTGCCTGCTCGAGACCACGGCTGACGCCACGGAGACTCTCAAGCGTTGCCTGGTCCTCAAGGAGCCTTTGATAGGCACCGGTGCTTTGAACTACCACTTCTGCCTGTCCGTTCACCGTCAGCACGGCGGGGTTCCCCGTCTGCTTAAGTCTGGAGATGTGGTCGCCAGCGTTCTGTTGGAACTCACTGAGCGAGTAAACGTCGGAGAGATCTATTGCCACAGTAGTCAATCTACATGGTCACAGCGCAGCATCCAACTACCAGCCCCGAGTTCAGTTTTAATCCTCGGTGTCTGACAGAGTCACACCCCCCACCGCAATCTTTTACAAGTCAAATCAACACCTTGCCCGGCCAACCCGCTCCAGCCCCGATTTCATGCCCCATAATGAGGGCCGTAAATGACCACACCAACCCAGTCTGCCCAGCCATCCGAATCAATGCTGCCAGGAAAAAGTGTTTTTTGCACATTCGATCCTAATTATTTTTCGGATATCATTGATAATAAACGCCCGAATAAAAAACTCGTTTTCAAAACAATCCTAAAATATCCTATTTTTATCCTGAAATCACCCTGTTCTGATCCTAAAAAACCCTGCTTTCCCACACTTTTTCCGCCACAAAACCGCGCCCTTGACGTCCCCCAAACTCTCAGTGCTATCCTGAATCTTCTGGTAGAGGTGCGGTGGCCAAAACCGCGCGTTGCAGTTCCCGCGATCAGGGGAGACGCGCTTCAAGGGGTTCATCGCCGAAACTGGTGCGAAAGATCGCTCGCACGCGGTTGGAGGCTTCGGGCTAAATCCCGGCTTCTGTCATCCCTGAATCCGGGCAACCGGGCCAAAGGATGGAGCGCTATCGGGATAGTGAACCGCACTCCCAACCCTCACTCTCCTCGTTACGCGCATCACCGGAATTAAGGCTGATATGCACGTATTTGAGCTGACCAAAGCACTCATCGACATCCCGTCCGTAACGCCCGAAGAAGACGCCATAGGGCTCTACCTCTACAACCACCTCACGCGCCTCGCAGCCAAATACACCGGCGTTGCCGGACGCATCGAAGTAGAACCCGCGCGCCACAACGTCTTCGCCGCCTTCGGCACCCCTGTCGTAACCCTGTCCACCCACATGGACACCGTCCCCCCCTTCATTCCCTCCCGCGAGGATGCCGAATTCATCTGGGGCCGCGGAGCCTGTGACACGAAAGGCATCATCGCCTCCATGCTCACCGTCGCAGAGCAGCTTCTTGAAGCAGGTACCACCAACTTCGGCCTTCTCTTCGTAGTTGGTGAAGAGCGCAACAGCGCCGGGGCCTGTCATGCCGCCGAACACCACCACCTTTACCCGCAGGGTTCCCGCTTCATCATTAACGGCGAACCCACCAGCAACCAGCTCGCGCTCGGCTCCAAAGGTGCGCTCCGCTATGAAGTCATCGCCCGCGGCAAAATGGCCCATTCCGCCTATCCCGAACTCGGCGATTCCGCCATCAACAAGTTACTCGACACTCTTCAGGCCCTGCGCCAAATCGAACTTCCCGTGGATGCCATCCTCGGCCCCGGCACCCTCAACATCGGGACCATCCACGGGGGCCGCGCGCCCAACGTAATTCCCGATGAAGCCCGCGCAGAGCTTTTCATCCGTCTGGTCAACGATTCCGCCAGTACCCGCGCCGCGTTCGAAGCCGCCTGCGCTAATCGCCCCGGCATCGAACTGAATCAAGTCCTCGAAATCCCCGCCATCCATATGACTGCGGTGGCTGGCCTCAAAACCACCGTAGTCGCCTACACCACCGATATCCCGGCCTTTGGGCGAAAATGGGGCCAGCCGCTCCTCTGCGGCCCCGGCACCATCCACGTCGCGCACACGCTCGACGAACGCGTGCCCAAACAAGAGCTTCTCGAAGCAGTGGAAATTTACAAAAATCTAGTCAGGCAGTTACAAACATCATGAAACAGATCGAAGTCGGCATCCTCGGCGCCACCGGCATGGTGGGCCAGCATTTCATCAAGTTCCTCAACGGTCATCCATTGTTCAAGCTCACGTGGCTGGGCGCGAGCGAGCGCTCCGCCGGCAAGCGTTATTCTGACGCGGCCAAATGGCACCTCGGCGGCGCCCCTCCCGAAGCCATCGCCGGCCTTCACGTCCAGGAAGCTAAACCGGGCAACGCTCCCAGATTGCTCTTTTCGGCGATGGATGCCGCGGTCGCCACCGAAATTGAACAGGCCTTCGCGCAGGCCGGTCACGCGGTGGTCTCCAACTCAAAAAACCATCGTATGGATCAGGACGTACCGCTGATCGTACCCGAAATTAACCCGGACCATTTACAACTCGTCCCCGGCCAGCAGCGCGATCGCGGCTGGAAAGGCCTCATCGTCACCAACCCCAACTGCTCCACCATCGGCCTCACCATGGGACTCGCTCCGCTCATCCCGTTCGGCATCACCCGCATCATCGCCAACACCATGCAGGCTGTCTCCGGCGCGGGTTATCCCGGCGTACCATCCATGGATATTCTCGGCAACGTCATCCCCTTCATCGGTGGTGAAGAGGAAAAGATGCAGCAGGAAACCCAGAAGATCCTCGGCCGCTTTGCCTCAGACCGCATCGAACCGCTGGCCGCAAAGATGAGCGCCCACTGCAACCGCGTCCCCGTGATTGACGGCCACACCATCACAGCCTCTGTGGAGTTCAGTTCCAACCCCACCGAAGCGGATCTGCGACACGCCATTGAAAATTTCTCGGGTCTTCCACAGCAGCGCAACCTGCCCAGCGCCCCCAAACATCCCGTGCAGTACATGCACGAAGCAGACCGTCCCCAGCCCCGCAAAGATGTCGAGCGCGACCGCGGCATGGCTGCCTTTATTGGCCGTCTGCGCCCCTGCCCGGTCTTCGACTGGAAGTTCGTCGTACTCAGCCACAACACGGTGCGCGGAGCCGCCGGTGCAGCCGTTCTGAACGCCGAACTCATGCACTCCGAAGGGCTGCTGGATTAACTCATGATCGTAATGAAATTCGGCGGTACGTCCGTCGAATCAGCGGCCGCTATTGAACGTGTCGCCGCCATCGTCAAAGCCCGTGTGGATCAAAAGCCCATCGTCGTTGTCTCGGCCATGGGCAAAACCACCAACAAACTGCTCGCCATCTCTCAGGCCGCCATCGAGGGGCGCCGGGAAGATTACCTGCGTCAGATTCACGACCTGCGCGATTTCCATTCCCGTGAGGCGCGTCTCGTCGTTCCTGTCGAAGGCCGTGCCAGTCTTGACCGATGCCTCGATGACATCTTCGATGAACTCACCGAACTGGTAAAAGGCATCGCCGTTCTGGGTGAACTTACGCCTCGTTCCATTGATGCAATTTCATCCTATGGGGAGCGCCTTTCCAGTTACATCGTGACCCTGGCGTTTGAGCATTTTGGGCTGCCCACAACCCATGTCGATTCGCGGCGCGTGATCGTTACAGACAACCGCCACACGCAGGCGTCACCACTCTTTCCGGAAACGTACCAGAAACTGCGCGATATTGTCGCGCCACTGGCCCCGTTGAAAGTCGTCGTCATGGGCGGTTTCATTGCATCTACCGAAACAGGCGTAACTTCCACCCTCGGTCGCGGGGGGTCTGACTTCACGGCCTCCATCGTGGGTGCCGGTGTGGGTGCTAAAGAAATTCAGATCTGGACGGATGTAGACGGCATGTTAACCGCCGACCCCACCATCCTCCCCGGCGGTCACCGCGTTAAGACGATTTCCTTCGCGGAAGCTGCGGAACTGGCCTATTTCGGAGCTAAAGTACTCCATCCCTCCACCGTAGTTCCGGCGATTGAGAGCAACATTCCGGTGCTGATTTTGAACTCCCGGCGGCCCGACGTTCCCGGCACTCGCATCGTCGCCGAAACGGTTCATTGCACGAATGCGGTCAAATCGATCGCCTGCAAACGTAAGATCACGCTGGTCAATATACACTCCACGCGGATGCTGGGCGCGCACGGTTTTCTGCGGCGCATCTTTGAAGTGTTCGACCGTTATGAAACCTCGGTCGATATGGTTGCCACCAGCGAAGTGAGTGTGTCCCTCACCATCGACAACACGGCGCACCTCGAAAAAATCTCGCAGGAACTCAGAGCGTTTTCTGATGTTTCCACCGAGCCCGAACAGGCCATCGTCTGTCTGGTAGGCGAAAATATCCGCTTCACGCCGGGTGTTGCCTCACGCGTTTTCAGTGCCCTCAACGGCGTCAACATCCGCATGATTTCGCAGGGTGCTTCGCTGCTCAATCTGAGCGTAGTCGTTGCGGACAAAGACATCCGCCAGGCCGTGGAATCATTACATACAGAGTTCTTCACGGAACTGGATCCGGAGGTTTTCGAATGAACATCGGCATCGTGGGTTACGGCAAAATGGGCCGCATGATTGAAAGCCTCGCCAGGGCACGCGGCATCAATGTGGCTTTCATCACCGATGACTCCGCTGGCATCACCGCCGACAATTTCCGCAACGTCGACGTGGCTATTGTTTTCTCAACCCCCGACGCAGTCGTCAGCAACATCGAAAGCCTCGCCGCGCTGGGCAAGAATATCGTAGTCGGCACTACAGGCTGGCTCCACCAGATCGACTACGTAAAAGAGGTAGTCGCGCGCTCGAATATCGGTCTGTACTGGAGCCCCAACTATTCCATCGGCGTCAACGTCTTTTTCAAGATGATCGCAGCAGCTGCAAAGCTGATGGCTGAGGAACCAGAGTACGAAGCCTGGGCCTGGGAAATTCATCATTCCGCCAAGAAAGACGCACCTTCAGGAACGCTGCTCAAACTGGTGGAAGAAATGCGCAACGCCGGTTACAGCGGCAATGTGGATCTAGCATCCAACCGCGCCGGAGCCATCCCCGGAACGCATGAAATCGGCTTCGACTGCGGAGCCGATACCATCACACTCAGGCATACTGCGAGAAACCGTGAAGGCTTTGCTTCAGGTGCCATTAAAGCAGCAGAATGGCTCCGCGGCAAAACAGGATTTTATGAACGATAGGAATACGGGAACAGGGAGGGAGAACATGTTTACAGGATGCGGCACAGCAATGGTAACCCCATTCAAAGCCGACGGCAGTCTGGACGAAGAAACGTTACGCAAACTAGTCCGGCGCCAAATCGAACAAGGCATAAATTTTCTGGTACCCTGCGGCACCACAGGCGAAAGCCCCACCTTAAGCCGGCAAGAGCACATCAGGGTAGTAACCATCACAGTAGAAGAATCAGCAGGCAAAGTGCCAGTCCTGGCCGGTGCCGGCGGTTACAACACCCACGAAGTCATCGAACTAGCCCGGCAATGCCAAAACGCAGGTGCCAACGGGTTACTCTCAGTAACTCCCTATTACAACAAGCCGACACAGGAAGGCCTCTACCAGCACTACCAGGCAATCGCAAAAGCCGTACCGTTGCCCATCATCCTCTATAGCGTACAGGGCCGAACCAGCGTAAACATAGAACCGTCAACTCTGGTACGCCTGGCCGAAATCGAAAACATAATAGGCGTAAAAGAAGCCTCCGGAAACATCTCGCAAATCGCCAGCGTGATCCACGATGTACCGCAAGATTTTCTGGTCCTCTCCGGTGACGATTCCATGACCATCCCTGTGATCGCGTTAGGCGGCCACGGCCTCATCTCAGTAACTTCCAATCAGATTCCCGGCCCCATGAGCAAACTGGTAGCAGCGGCAAGGCAAGGCAACTTCGACGAAGCGCGCCACATTCAGCGTCAATGTATGGAGCTGTTCCGCGCTAACTTCGTCGAAACCAATCCCATCCCGGTTAAATGGAGCATGGCCGCCATGGGCCTGATGGAACCCGTTTATCGCCTCCCCCTGGTCCCGCCATCAGAAGAAAACAAGAAGAGGATTGAGCGTCTTGCAACAAGCCATTGAAAATATTTTCGACAACAAGCCGGACCACTACACTCCGGCTCATTTCGCCCTCTTCGCCGACTTCAAAGCCCTGCTGAATGCAGGCAAGGTCCGCGCCGCTGAACCCGATGCCTCGCATCCGTCAGGCTGGCGTGTAAACACCTGGGTCAAGAAGGGCATCCTGCTTGGCTTCCGCCTCGGCTCTGTCGTCGATATGTCGATTGATCCCGCGCGCCAGCCTTTCCTGGACAAATCCACCTACCCGGTGAAACAGTTCACCGCACTGGATGGCGTCCGCATCGTACCCGGCGGCTCCAGTATTCGCGACGGCTGCTACCTCGGCAAGAGTGTTACCTGTATGCCCCCGATGTACGTCAACGCGGGAGCGTATGTTGATGACGGCACCATGATCGATTCCCATGCGCTGATCGGCAGTTGTGCCCAGATCGGCCGTAACGTCCACATCTCCGCCGCCTCGCAAATCGGTGGCGTCCTCGAACCCGTCGGGGCGCTCCCGGTCATCATCGAAGAAGGCGTCCTGGTCGGCGGCAACTGCGGAGTTTATGAAGGTACCGTCGTAAAAAAAGAAGCCGTCCTCGGCACCGGCACCATCCTCAACCGCTCTACGCCGGTCTATGATCTGGTGCTCGGTCAAATCTACCGCGCGACTGATGCGCAGCCGCTGATCATTCCCGCGGGCGCAGTCGTCATCGCCGGTTCGCGCGCAGTCACAAGCGGGAAGGGCAAGGATTGGGGCATCTCCATCTACACCCCCGTAATCATCAAATACAAAGACGAAAAGACCGGATCTAAAATCCAGCTGGAAGACTTACTCCGGTAACTTATGTTTGAAGGTCACTACGTCACGCTCGAACGGCTCGATGCCGCCAAACACGGCGAATCCATCTGGAACGCTACCAGCGGCACGGCCAACGATTCGCTCTGGGACTGGATGCCCTACGGACCTTTCATCCGCGACGAGTTCTCTGCTTTCTTGGTCAAGTCCGAAGCATCCGCTGACCCGTTGTTCTATGCCGTTATAGACAAGGCGCTGGGCCGTGCCACCGGTCATTGTTCGCTCATGCGAATCGATGCGTCCAACCGCGTCATCGAAGTAGGAGGAATCATGTTTTCCCCGCTCCTGCAACGCACCCGGGGCGCAACGGAAGCCATGTACCTGCTGGCGCGCCATGTCTTTGAAGTGCGCGGCTACCGGCGCTATGAATGGAAGTGCAACACAAAGAACGAGCCTTCCAAACTCGCGGCCCTGCGGCTGGGATTTACGTTTGAAGGTGTCTTCCGGCAGCACATGATCGTCAAAGGTCAGAACCGCGACACAGCATGGTTCTCCATGCTCGATTCCGAATGGCCTGACTGCAAAGTGCGCTTTGAACGCTGGCTTGACCCGGCGAATTTTGACGAACACGGGCACCAGAAAAGCCCGTTAAACCCAGACTAATGTCCCTCCGCCTCAGCGTTCTCGACCAGTCGCCCATCCCCGAGGGGAGCAACGCCGGAACTGCGCTGCACAACTCCATCGATCTGGCGAAGCTGACGGATTCCCTCGGTTACCACCGTTACTGGGTGGCAGAACATCATGGCTCGAAAGCCCTTGCCTGTTGCTCGCCTGAGGTTCTCATTGGCCCCATCGCAGCAGCGACTCGCAACATCCGCGTCGGAAGTGGTGGCGTTATGCTGCCGCACTACAGTCCGTTGAAAGTGGCTGAGAACTTCCGTATGCTGGCCGGCCTGTATCCCGGTCGCATTGACCTCGGCATCGGACGCGCCGCGGGCACCTCGCCCAAAGTCGCCTTTGCCTTACAACGAGACAAGCGGCTGGCCATGCCCGATGACTTCCGCGACCAGCTCGACGAACTGCGCAGCCTGCTGCCAGACGAACCTGAAATATCACTGCTCGGTTCATCCGGCGATAGCGTCGTGTGGGCGTCAGAACTCGGCCTGCCTTATGTCTTCGCCGATTTTATTAATCCCAACGGCGTTGAGATCGTTCAGCCTTTCAAACGTTCCCTGACACGCATGAGTGTTGCCGTTTGGGCCATCTGCGCCGATACGGATGAAGAAGCCTTCCGTCTCGCCTTGAGTGCCCGTATGATGATGACCATGTTGTTCCGCGGCCATTCGATTCAGGTCCCTGCCGTTGAGCGCGCCGAAGAGTTTCTGAAGGCCGAAGGCACTCCGCTGAACATGCTGCCTTCCGGACGCCGGATCATCACCGGGACACCGCAAAAAGTTCGGGCCTCAGTCCAAGCTGTTGCTGAAAGCTATGGGGCAGAAGAAGTGTTCCTGGTGAATATCCTCTACGACCACGCCGCCCGCCGCCGTTCATATGAACTTATTGCCGAGGCCTTCGCATGACCGCAGCCACCCGGCAACGCGAAGGAACGGTCTTCAGCATCCTCGGTGCGATCAGTTTCTCGCATCTGCTGAATGACATGATCCAGTCGCTGATTCCGGCGATCTATCCCATCCTCAAAGAGTCCTATCATCTCGATTTCACGAAGATCGGCCTCATCACTCTGACCTATCAGTTGACTGCATCTTTATTGCAGCCGCTCATCGGGCATTACACCGACAAGCGACCCTTGCCTTACTCACTTCCCTTCGGCATGGGGTTCACCCTGGTCGGACTCGCGCTCATGTCCGTGGCAGCCAGTTTCCCGTCGATTCTGGTGGCAGCGGCATTCGTTGGAATCGGCTCCGCAGTCTTTCATCCGGAATCATCCCGCGTAGCGCGTCTCGCTTCCGGCGGACAGCATGGCATGGCGCAATCTGTCTTTCAGGTAGGCGGCAATGCCGGCTCCTCGCTCGGCCCGCTACTTGCGGCCTTCATTGTTCTGCCTGGCGGCCAGCACAGCATCATCTGGTTTACCCTGGCCGCCCTGCTCGGAATCATTCTGCTAACGCGGGTCAGTGGCTGGTACAAACAACGCGAAGCTCTGGTGGGGCCGCGCAAGGCTTCCGCTAACAAGCATCCGGAACTGAGCGGACGCACTGTAGCTCTATCCCTGGTCATCCTGATTGCTTTGATGTTCTCGAAGTTTGTGTATCTCGCCAGCATCAGCAGTTACTACACTTTCTATCTCATCGAAAAGTTCAAGCTGCCGGTACAAAGCGCGGAAATGCACCTGTTCATCTTCCTGGGCGCTGTCGCTGTCGGTACCATCATCGGCGGTCCTGTTGGTGACCGTATCGGTCGCAAATACGTGATCTGGTGCTCCATCCTGGGCGTCCTCCCGTTCAGTCTCGCGCTGCCACACGCCAATCTCTTCTGGACCAGTGTGCTCACCGTCATCATCGGTCTGACTCTGGCCTCCGCCTTCTCAGCCATCGTGGTCTACGCGCAGGATCTGGTGCCCGGCCGCGTTGGCATGATCTCAGGTCTCTTCTTCGGCTTCGCGTTCGGTCTGGGCGGCCTCGGCGCGGCGGCTTTGGGAAAATTAGCGGACACCAACGGCATTGCCTGGGTCTACCAGGCCTGCGCTTTCCTGCCTGCGATCGGTTTGCTCACAGGATTCCTGCCCAATCTCGAATCGAAAAAAGCCGCATAGCGAACCCACTGCTGCAAACGACGCACGTTACACTGAAAGGCATCCCCATGATTCAGACCGAGATCCCCGAAGGCCTTACCTTCGACGACGTTCTTCTCGTTCCCGCGCGCAGTGAGGTTATCGCGCCCGAGGTGGAATGCCGAACAAGGCTCACCCGCACCATCAGCCTCAATATCCCTATCGTCAGCGCTGCTATGGATACGGTTACCGAGGCGCAACTGGCCATCGCGCTGGCGCAGCAGGGCGGGTTGGGTTTTATCCACCGCAACATGACAATCGACCGTCAGGGCGAGGAAGTGGACCGCGTCAAACGCAGTGAAAGCGGCATGATCGTTGACCCCATCACGATCAGTCCCGACAAGAAAATTGCCGATGCCCTGGCGCTGATGCAGCGCTACCGCATTTCCGGCGTTCCCGTCACCCGCGATGGCAAGCTGGTGGGCATTCTCACCAACCGCGATCTGCGTTTCGAATCGCGTTTCGACATGCCCATTTCAGAGGTGATGACCAAGGACAACCTGATCACGGTTCCCGTGGGCACAACGCTTGACGAAGCTGAGGAAATCCTGCACCGCCACCGCGTGGAAAAGCTGCTCGTGGTTGACGATCACTACTTCCTCAAAGGCCTTATCACGGTCAAAGACATCCAAAAGAAGCTGAAGTATCCCAGCGCCTGCAAAGACGATCAGGGCCGCCTCCGGGTCGGCGCGGCGATCGGTGCCACCGGCGACTTCCTCGAACGCGCCCATGAACTGGTACGCAGAAAAGTTGACGTCATCGTGATCGATACCGCCCATGCACACAGCACCCGCGTGATTGACGCAGTCAAGGCTGTGAAAAACGCCCTGCCAGAGGTCCAGCTGATAGTTGGCAACATCGGTACTTATGAAGCTGCGCTGGAACTGATAGGCCTCGGTGTGGATGGCGTTAAGGTGGGCATCGGGCCCGGCTCCATCTGTACTACACGCATCGTTTCGGGTGCTGGAATCCCGCAATTGACGGCTATTGGCGAATGCAGCAGAGCCGCGCGTGCAGCCAATATTCCGCTCATCGCAGATGGCGGAATCAAGTTCTCCGGGGACGTCACCAAGGCCATCGCCGCCGGGGCGGACAGCGTTATGATCGGCAGCCTCCTTGCCGGAACCGACGAAAGCCCCGGCGAGACAATTCTTTACCAGGGCCGTACCTTCAAGACGTATCGTGGTATGGGTTCGCTCGGAGCCATGGCGGGCGGCAGTACTGACCGTTACGCCCTTGACCCGACGCAGAAACTGGTCCCCGAAGGGATTGAGGGCCGCGTCGCTTCCAAGGGCCCGCTTGCAGATCTCGTCTACCAGCTGGTAGGTGGCCTCAAGTCTGGCATGGGCTATTGCGGTTGCCGCACCATTGCCGATCTTCAGAAAGATGCCCGCTTCGTCCGCGTTTCACCCGCTGGCTGGAAAGAAAGTCACGTCCACGACGTGATTATTACAAAAGAAGCGCCAAATTACCGTATCGAATAGCAGTTTTCTCTGCTAGACTCTTAAAACATACCTTTCGCCTTTTGTTCGTATGGCGATTTCGCTTGAAGGAGCTGTCTCATGGATGAAAAAGAACGCGCACGAGCACTGGAACAAACCCTCGCTCAGATTGAAAAGCAGTTTGGGAAGGGGTCCATTCTCCGGTTAGGGGCAAAGGACGCTATTGTTCCTGTGTCGGTGATCTCGACGGGTTCGATTGCTCTGGACGCGGCTCTGGGCACGGGCGGCTTTCCACGCGGACGCATCTGCGAGATCTACGGACCGGAATCTTCGGGTAAGACGACGATTGCTTTGCAGGTGATTGCTGAGTCGCAGAAGAAGGGCGGCATGGCGGCGTTCATTGATGTGGAACATGCCCTTGATCCGATTTATGCCCGCAAGCTGGGGGTTGATGTCGATAACCTGCTCGTTTCGCAGCCGGACTTTGGTGAACAGGCGCTGGAAATTACGGCCGCGCTGATTGCTTCCGGTTCCATTGACGTCCTGGTGGTGGATTCGGTGGCGGCGCTGGTTCCGAAAGCGGAACTGGATGGCGAGATGGGCGATTCGCACATGGGTTTGCAGGCGCGTTTGATGTCGCAGGCGCTGCGCAAACTGACTGGTTCGGTTTCGAAGTCGAAGACTTGTCTTATTTTCATCAACCAGATTCGCGAGAAGATTGGGGTGATGTTTGGGAGTCCGGAAACCACTACTGGTGGCCGTGCGCTGAAGTTCTATTCGTCCGTCCGTATTGATATCCGGCGCATTGCCGCGATTAAGGATGGCGATGCGGTGGTGGGTAACCGGACCAAAGTCAAAGTGGTGAAGAACAAGCTGGCCTCACCGTTCCGCGAAGCTGAATTCGATATTGTGTACGGCGAGGGCATATCGCGTGAAGGCGAAATGATTGATCTGGGCGTGGCGCAGAACGTGATTGAGAAGAGTGGTTCGTGGTTTAGCTACAAGACGGAACGGATTGGTCAGGGCCGGGAAAATGCCCGGCAGTTTTTGAAAGACAATCCGGATATGCGGCTGGCCATTGATACGGAACTGCGGAAGTCACTGGGTTTGATTAAGATGGAGAATGCCAATGGGGCTGCTTCGGGACAGACTGGTCCTCAGATAGCTCCACCGCCGGGTCCCCGGACTGCGGCACCGGCGGTGGTTCCTCGCGGTCGTTAGTTCTTCGTTAACAGGCCTTCAAATTTTGTTTCGGGAACGGTCAGCGCCAGATCTACGGCCGTTCCTTTGGTGGTGATTTGCAGGGTCTGAAGCAGGCCGAGTAACTGAACCATCTGCGGTTCCTTCGGCGGGTTCATTGCGGCCAAACTTACTACAAGGCGCGCAACGTCACCCAGGGATTCGGCGTTTTTCGCGGTGTCGGCTACAATTTCCACCTGACCCTGAATTTGTGTTCCGAACTTCAGGCCGCCGCTGATCCCCAGCACGTTCTTCAGCATTTCACCCGCCGGGGCGGGTAGCAGAGACGATACGCCAGCGGCGCTGACTACCCAGATATCGTTTGCCGCACCGAGCGCGTTTACCTGTACAGCCAGTTTAGGGTCAATCGCATTGGCACCCGTGCTCCTTGCGATGGCTGCGTTGACAGAAATGGCATCACCAGCCAAGGCAATGGATGTACCGAGGAACGCCAGTGCCATGGCTGGTTTGTCCTTCTCGCCTTTGATGGTTACAATTTTTGCGTCGCCCTGAATTTGGACTTGCCCTGCCTGGATGTGAGCCAGAATCTGATCCACCTTGAACGTTCCGCGCAGCATGACCAGGCCACCGGGGGCTGCGGGATCGGCGGTTGTGGCTGCGAGAATTTCAGTGACATCCT
The DNA here is from genome assembly GCA_025363475.1 of Terriglobia bacterium. Classification (GTDB taxonomy): domain Bacteria; phylum Acidobacteriota; class Terriglobia; order Bryobacterales; family Bryobacteraceae; genus BOG-234. The sequence goes on along the minus strand of JANYDS010000067.1, from coordinate 58,331 downwards.
GAAGCGGGTCAACTCCGGTTGCTGCGGTGATTTGCTGCAACTGGCCGCTTGCCTGAATCTTTACGAGCAGGAACTGCCCCAGCGGGCTGATCCGGGCGCTGGTCACATTCGCCCCGGCGAGCACCTTAACACCGGGCATTACCAGGTTCATGAGTTGCGGATCGGCCGCAAAGGCCCCGCTGCTCAGTGCCAGAATTCCTGTAATCACCGCAAATTGCCGCATGTTCAGTGTCTCCCTCAATCATGCTAACGCGCCTGTCAGGCGCGCAGTTCAGCTTTTCTTAGCTTTTTTTGGCTTCTCTTAGCTTTTCTTGTCGAGACGGAAATCGTCAAACAGTGCAATAGTGCCTGCTCTGGTCCAAAGACCGGTTTTGCCTGAGCGCTGAATCGCGGTGTCGACAGCCTCAAACAGCAGACGGTTACCGAAGGAAACGCGGACTTTAGAACCCCGGTAATTCACCTTAACCACATACCACTGGTCTTCGCGGATGTCGTGCGGAACGGCTGTCATCTGCGTTTTTCCGGCCATGACCGGGATGGCCCGTGCCTGACCGTTTTCCACGTGGAACAGGGCAATATTGCGGTGTTCGGCACTGAACTGTAGCAGATAGTAATTGCCGGAATCCTGATAGCGCCAGACGATTCCGGCAGCTTTGTTCTGACGCCCGCTCTCAATCCTGAACTTTACGCTGAGGTCGCCCTCGCGGCAAAGCATTTTGTCGTAGAGTGCCAGATGGGAGTCGGAATCGCGTCCAGCCGGGGAGACCTGGGCGAAAACGTTTTTACGGCTGGGAGCGGATTTTTCAGGGATGACCTCCCACTGCGGCGCGGTTCCGGGATGAGTGGCGACCACGGACCACGACGGGGGCATTTTCCCCGTGCCGAATTTGTCGAAATCGATACTATCTGTACCCTGGCCGAAGAAACCAGAAAAAACGACCAGGGCTGCCAGGCTGAGCATCAAGCTACCAGTTTAGACGCCGGGTAGAAATAAACGCGTACAGGGGGTGGCGCTAACGAACTGTCGGGTACTGGATGCCAAGTTGTTCCAGGTAGTTATCGAACTTCGCGGAATCGAAATAGAGCGCCTTCATGGCCGGGCGGTATTGTTCCATCGTCTTTTGATTGAGCCAGATGGCGGGTTTATCGTCGGGACGGAGCAGATTGATGTATTTCTGATCCTTCGTCTGGACGTTGTTGTAGTAATCCCACGCTTTCTGGACGAGTTCGGGATGGAACAGGATATCGAGCATCGTCAGGGCCTGAACCTTGGCCCCGGCGACCACGCCTTTGTGGGCGATGGGCGTGGCCATGGAGATGCCGTTGGCCCAGTTGTGGCCGGGTCCGCCGGGAATGTTGGAGGGATAGTTCAGAGTCACGGTCGGGACTGCCCAGGAAACGTCTCCGATGTCATCGGATCCACCACCGGCGGGACCGTTACCGCCACCGCCATCACTGCCGTCATCTGCCGCGACTGGACGGGGCTGACGCAATTCGGCTACCTTCATGGCAAGGCCACGCTCGGGAACTTTCAATTCTTTCTGAAGAGCTTTAGCGAGCTTCTGGTCATCATCCGACCAGGTGGGCAGACCCACTTTCTTGATGTTCTCGTACATGTCTGCGGCGATGGGTACATTGAAGTGCCCCGGCCAGGCACTGCCGAGCACGCGTGACGTCCATGTTGTATCCGTCATCAGAGAGGCGGCCTGTGCCATGTTGTCGGCGATTTTCCAGAGGTTCATGATGTGGTCGTAGTCTGCCTCGCGCAGGTAATACCAGACGGTGGCGTTGGGCGGAACGACGTTGGGCTGGTCACCGCCGTTGGTGATGACGTAGTGAACACGTGTGGCGGGTCTGAGGTGCTCGCGGCGGAAGTTCCAGCCGGCATCCATCAGTTCAACTGCATCGAGGGCGCTTCGACCTCTCCAAGGCGCACTGGCAGCGTGGGCGCTCTCGCCTTTGAACGTGTATTCAATGGAAATCATGCCGTTGCTGTTGGTGGGGCCAGAGCTGACGTTCAGGTTGGCGCCGACGTGGGTGAAAAGGACAACGTCCACGTTTTTGAACAGGCCGGCCCGCACGTAATAGGCTTTGGTGCCGAGGTCTTCTTCGGCCACACCGGGCCAAAGCTGAATGGTGCCTTTGAGATGCTCGCGCTCCATGATCTTTTTGACGGCCAGGGCGGCGACGATGTTGAGCGGCATGCCTGAGTTGTGGCCTTCGCCGTGTCCGGGAGCACCTTCAATCATGGGCGCGTGATAAGCAACGCCGGGCTTTTGCGAGGCCTGCGGGATATCGTCGATATCGGACCCGAGTGAGATGACCGGCTTGCCTTCACCCCACGTGGCAACGAATGCGGTAGGGATGCCCGCGACGCCGCGTTCAATTTTGAAACCTTCTTTTTCGAGGATTCCTGTCAGATATTTTGTGGTTTCAAACTCCTGGAAACCGAGTTCGCCGAAGCTGAAGACGCTGTCGACCATGACTTGCGCCTGTTTCTTCATCGCGTCAATCTGGCCGTTCAGGTCAGCCTTGATGGAAGCTTCTTTCTCTGGAGACATCTTATTCTGAGCGACAGCAAACGGAGCGGCGGCGCAGGAGGCAATTGTGAGCAAGGCAAGGCATTTCCACATAGTGGGAGTTTAAACCAGTCAGCGGTGCGGGTGCGATCAGAAAAATTTATGACGCCAATTGTCGGGTAATTTGTCGCAGAGAGGCCGATGGAACCTCTACCCACCAGCCGGTTTGCGCAGCGGCGGGTTCGAGCATCTGCCACGTGTCTCTGGGGACATCGACAATGAGGCCTGTGCCGAAATCGGCGCGGACAGACTGCGGCCTTTCGACCGTACGGAGGAGGGGCCGGCGGATGCGGTTGTCACCAGGACGATCTGCCACGCGGAGCTCTTCGGGCCGGATGCAGAGCGCGATGCGATCCCCCTTAAAACAACCACGGAGGTGCGGGCCTGCGATTTCGTCACCGAGGAAACGCACGCGGCTGGTTTGGCGGCCAGGGTCGAGGGCCACAACGTCGGCTTCGAAGAGATTGAAGCCGCCCAGCAATTGCGCCACGGCAGCACTGCCGGGGTTCTGCAGAAGTTCGGCCGGGGTACCGCGGTGAATGATCCGGCCCGCGTCATAGACCAATACCCGGTCAGCCAGGGCGAAGCATTCTTCGGCATCATGCGTGACAAGGAGTATGGGAAGTTTGAGGGTCTGGCGGAGTTCGTGGATCAGCAGGTGAAGATCGGCGCGGAGTGTGGAGTCCATACCGCGGGCGGGTTCATCGAGCAGAATCATGCGCGGCTCGGCGATGAGGGCGCGGGCGATGGAACCACGCTGTTTCTGGCCACCCGAGAGTTCGTGGGGATAGCGGCCGGCCATGCTGGTGAGCTTGAAGCGGTCGAGCTGTTCGGCGATGCGGCGGTGGCGTTCGAGGCGCGGGACTTCGTGGGCGGCGAAGGCCAGATTTTCCCGCAGGGTCATGTGCGGAAAAAGAGCGTAGTTCTGGAATACGTAGCCACAGGAACGGGTCTGCGGGGGAAGGTGGACGCCTGATGCGCCATCAAACAGAATGCGGTCATTCAACAGGATGCGGCCGGAACCGGGTTTGACGAAACCGGCGAGGGTATCCAGAGTGAGCGTTTTGCCGGAGCCGCTGGGGCCGTAAAGCGCGGTGACTCCGGGGGCCGCCTCGAATTCGATTTGCAGGTGAAAGCCAGCTGATTCCGGGCCCGCAGGGAAGCGTTTGCTGATATTTGCTTCAATCATTTATTGGCTTCGATCACCGGGCTCTGCGCTCCTCCAGCCAGTTGGACAGCCAGACGATGGCTGCGGTGAGAATCGAGATCACGATTACCAGAGTTCGGGCCAGTATAGTGTTGCCGGACTCCACCGCGTCGTAGATCGCAATCGCGGCGGTTTGGGTGCGACCGGGGATGTCACCGGCGATCATGAGCGTGGCACCGAAATCGCCGAGGGAGCGGGCGAAAGCGAGGGCTGTGGCGGCGGCGATGGGGCGTCGGGCGAGCGGGATGCTGATGCGCCAAAAGAGTCGCCATTCGGAAGCGCCCAGGCTGCGGGCGGCGCGTTCATAGGATTGATCGACATTTTCGAGCGCAGCGCGTGTTGATTTGACGAGGAGTGGCACCGCGTGGAGAGTGGATGCGATTACGGCGGCTTTCCACGTAAAGACGAGGGGTGAGCCGGTGATGGCTTCCCAGGCGCCGCCCAGCCAGCTGGTGCGACCGATGACTACGAGCAGGTAGTAACCGAGTACGGTGGGCGGGAGTGCCAGCGGGAGGGTTGTAATGGCGTCGAGGACGTTTTTTCCTGCGAAGTCTTTGTGGGAGAGCAGCCACGCGAGCCAGATGCCGGCGACAAGGGAAATCAGGGTCGCAAGAGTCGCTACTTCAAGGCTGAGCCAGAGCGGAAACCAGTCGATTTGCATCACCTTTGAAAAACCATCCGGGGCGGTTTTTCATTGTGGCATAAGCAGGCTTATGCCCACGGCTCGGGATGAACTGTCCCGAGCCGCGCTTCCCCCGAACACAGTTAGTTAAGGGCCGCGTGGGCCGATAGGGATAATCTAACGTGGTTACCTGTAAATTTTTGGCATGTCTGTGATGTCGGCGATGCGCTGGTGGATGAATTCGGCTGGCCCGCGCATTAGAGTAGTAGTGATCAATCGATGCCAGGGCTCGATTTAAAAGGAGATCTTCAATGAACATCGCGCTTCGTCCGCTCGCTCTTGTGGTGGGGCTCATGGCTTTGCCCCTCGCTGTCTTCGCCCACTTTAAGTTGATGGAGCCTGCAGAATGGGTCAAGACGAACGACTTGGGTGATCCACAGAAAGCCGGACCATGTGGCCTGCCGGACACGAATGGGGAAAATGCAAAGTTCCTGACGAACGCCTCCACCAAAATCACCGGCGGATCGAAGTTTCACTTGAAGATTCAGGAAACGATCTTCCACTCGGGTCATTACCGCGTGGCGCTGGCAGTGAATTCACGCACCGATCTTCCGCCCGATCCGGTCACCGCTGAGAAGTGGACGGAGAGGGGCCCGTACTCATCGTGGGCGCAAATTCAGAGCCCGCCCCAGATCCCGGTGCTGATTGACGGCCTGTTCCCGCACTATCCGAAACCGGGTGAACCGGCGTCGAAGCGTGTCGATCCGAAGGCGCCAATGATCTGGGAGACTGACCTCGAGATCCCTAATATCAATTGCCCCAAATGCACGCTGCAGGTTGTCCAGTTCATGGCGGATCATCCATACAACGTTCCTGGCGGGTATTCGTACCATCACTGCTCGGTTCTTGAGATCACTCCGGATCCGGCAAAGCCGATCGACAGCCGCTGGCCTGCGGCCAAGTAGCTTATCGAACCGGCAAACTCAGCGGCGACCGGGTCGGCGGCGGCCACTGGAAAAACTTCTGGTAAATGTGGTCTTCGGGGCGACGGCGGCTGGCTCACTGGTACCGCCGGAAGCCAGAAATGCGTCAACATCAGTCACAAGCCCGATCGGCCGCGGCAGGGCTGGCAGTTCGCGATATTGCACCTGAATCCCCAGTACACTCTCATAACCGCGCACATCTGAGCGTTCGAGCGGGGTGACGAAAGTCCAGGAAGCGCCACGAGAGCCTGCCCTGCCCGTGCGCCCCACACGGTGAATGAAGTTTTCCGCTTCCTGCGGTAAATCGTAGTTCACCACGTGGGCGATGTCATCCACGTGAATGCCGCGGGCGGCGACATCGGTAGCGACAAGTACCCGGTAAACGCCGTCTTTGAAACCCTGCAACGCTTCGTTACGCTGGCTCTGCGACCGGTCGCCGTGGATGCACGCAACTTTGTACCTGACGCGCTCCAGAAATTTAGAGAGCCTGTCGGCACCTTCTTTCCTGCTCACGAAAACGAGGAAAGAACCAGTCTCCTGCTTCAGCAGATGAACCAGAAGGTCAAACTTGGAGCCTTGCTGCACTTCGTAGCAGAACAGATCTATTTGGCTGGCCGTTTCCGTGGAGGCTTCAACCGCGACCCGCACCGGCTCGTGCACGTAACTGGCTACAAGGTGAGCTACTGATCGTTCGATGGTGGCAGAGAACAGCATGGTCTGCCGTTTGGCCGGAAGCTTCTGCAGGATGGTTTGAAGAGACGGCAGGAAGCCCATATCGAGCATGCGGTCAGCCTCGTCTAGAACCACGGTTCCGGCACGCGAGAGATCGATCAGGCGCCGGTCCAGATAGTCGCAGAGCCGTCCGGGAGTAGCGATTACCACTTCGGCCCCGGCCTTGATATCGCGCAGCTGGTTGGCCTCGCTTAAACCGCCCACAACAACGACAGTGCGAATGTGCATGCCTTCGGCGAGTTGCCGGAATGCTCCATCAATCTGGATGGCCAGGTCGCGGGTAGGGCTGAGGATCAGGACCTTGATGACTTTGCTGCGGGGCACGGCGGCCAGAGCCTCAATGACAGGAATTGCGAACGCCAGAGTTTTGCCAGTGCCGGTTTGCGCCGTAGCGACCACGTCGCGCCCTTCCATGAGTGGCGGGATGGCCTGCGCCTGGACGGGAGTTGGCGTGACGAATTCGTTTTTAGCGAGGTTGTTCCGCAATGCGGAGCAAAGATTGAGTTCCGTGAAATGCTTCATTGATTGTGTTCAGTTCTTCCAGCCGGCAGAGGAGCACCCGGCAAAACAAGAAACCTGAACGTTGACACCTTTCAGGATAGCAGTGTTCTCAGATTACGCTCATGACGTCTTGATCTTGCGGATCAAGGCAAGACAAGGGCGCACGGCGAATGATAGACTGCCGGGCAGAGCATGAAGAACAGGATGCGCTTTCCATCATTGCCGCTGGTCCTGCTGCTGGCCGGTTCTCTGACGAGTGCCAACGCCCAGTGGCTGTTTTATCACGAGAAGGACACCCCGATGAAGGGTGGCAAGCCGGACCTGATCGCCAGGACACCGCGCACCTCCGACGGACACCCCGACCTTTCGGGCGTGTGGGCCGTGGAGCATTCAGCGCCCGGCGAGATCGAACGCCTCTACGGTGCGGCTCAAGCCAATGGACCGCAAGCGACCGCAGGCGACGACATCAGGGACATGAACAAGTATTTCCTCAACCTGTTCATCGACTACAAGCGCGGTGAGGAACCGATCCGGCCCGAGTGGAGGGCGCATGAGGCGAAAGTAAGGCAGTCAGGCGTCAACGAACGTTATTCGACGCTACACTGTCTGCCCTACGCAATGCCGGCCAAGTACTTCAATATTCGCCCGTTTAAGGTGATGCAGACGGCTAAAGAGCTCGGAATCTATTACGAGATGGACGGCAACTTCCGCTGGATTCATCTCGACGGACGCGCGCTGCCAGAGGACCCGTTCTCGTCATGGCTCGGGTATTCGGCCGGTCACTGGGACGGTGACACGCTGGTTGTTGACTCGAACGGCTACAACGACAAACAGGGTCTGCCTGGCGGCCACCTGCACAGCGAAAAAATCCGCTTTCAGGAGCGGTTTACCCGCATCGATTTCGGGCACATGGACTTGGAGATTACGGTGGACGATCCGGAGGCGCTGACTAAGCCTGTGACGGTGAAGATCCGGGAGAATCTTCTGCCTGATACGGACATTCTGGAATACGTCTGCAATGAGGGAGAGCGGGACACGGCCAACATCGCGGAGGTGCAATCCAGCGCGAAGAAGGCGGCGGAAGCGAAGGAAGCCCCGGCCCACTGACTCTGGCTCGCGTGACGACCGGGTACCGACGGATTTTCTCACAAACATGTACAGGCGTCGAGATGAGTCTCGACGCGGCACGCACGAGTGCGTGCGCCACGGTTCTGCTGCCTTGCCTGCAGGTCCCCGGCGCGATGTGCGTCTGAAACCTTCATCCAATACGTGAACGAACGATGCGCTGTCTATTTCCCCACAGGCGCTTTGCGCTGCAGTTCGTCGGCGAAGTTCAGGAGAAAGGTCATGTAACTCTGCGGCTGCTGATCTTCTGGCTTTTCCACCGGCATGATCGCAGCGATACGCCTGCCGTCCGGCGCGAGATCGAAGCTGGCAATCGCTCCAATGTTCGCCAGTTGCCGGCCGGACCATGCGCGCGGCTTTTCCGGGACAAACAAATCCCCGTTCGCGGAGTACGTGGTTACCATAACCCCGTTTTCGCCGGCCCTGAAGAACAGTTCATGCCCATTGCCCGACCAGACCGGCTGCATGCCACTCGCGTTCGAGACCTGCCACTTTCCTCCATTGTCTGGAGAGCTCTTTGCGGAAACGGCCCGCACATACACCTCATACTTGCCCGACTCGTCCGACGCATAGGCCAGCCAGCGACCGTCGGGGGAAAAGGTTGCCTGGCGCTCGTCCGCCGGAGTTTGCAGGAAACTCTCGGGCTTGCCTGCCCGGAGATGCTCACTGCGCCGAGAGTTCTGTCGTCATCCCCCAGCCCAACTGTTTTTTTCGCCAGTCCGAAATCGAGCAGCTTCAGACCTTGTTTCGTTACTAGAATGTTGGCAGGCTTCAGATCGCGATGCGCGAAACCCTTGTGGCGCGCCGCGTCAAGAGCATCAAGAATCAGACCGGCATACGAGACGGCTTTTTCCACGGGCATCGGACCCGTGAGCGGAACCCCTTCGATCAGTTCCATCACGATATAGTTCGGACTCACATCGTGAACCTGGCAGATATTCGGATGATTGAATGCCGCGATGGCCCGCGCTTCCCGTTCAAACCGTGCGGTAAACGCTGCCTTCGAAACCTTCACCGCCACATCGCGGTCCAGTTGGGTGTCGCGCGCCTTCCATACTTCACCCATCCCGCCTTCGCCGACAGGCGAAAGGACTTGGTAGCGGCCGAGTTTGTCGCCGGGCTTAATGTCCATGTGGGTCCCGTTAGGGCTTCAATCAAATATAAGACAGTGAGATGGCTGGCGGGGTGAAGGGATGCGCCGGAGACCGGGACGCCGCATTCGCCAACTGCGAGTGCCAGGCCAATCCTTCAAAGGCTCCCGTACGCCGCGAAACGTGGTGCAGAACTGGATGTCCTTGCGCTGCTTAGGAAATAGCGCCGAAAACGCGCCGGGTCGGGTCCGGGCCTTGATTGCGATATATTCAGGGAAAGTATGACGGTCGATCAAGAGGCACTGCTGCACGAGATCGTATGGTCAGACCCGGAACGGATGAGCGGCGTTCCGTGCTTCACGGGGACACGTGTGCCGGTACAGGCGCTGATCGATCATTTCGAAGGTAATGCCACGCTGGATCAATTCCTTGAGGGGTTCCCCCCAGTTTCGCGCAAACAGGCGATTCAGTTTCTAGAACTTGCCAAAGAGCACTTGTTGGCGTGCGTATAATCCGCATTCTGCTGGATAAATGCGTGAATGCAGGGGTGCGTGCAGCATTTGGGGAGCATTTCGTCCGAACCGTGAGCCAGATGGGATGGGAAGGCCTCAAAGACGGCCCATTGGTTCGCCGGGCGCAGGAAAGCTTCGACCTGATGTTGACGATTGACGGAAATCTGAAAAACCAGCAAAAGCTCGCCAAATTCGGTCTTGGGGTTGTAGTAGCCCGCGTTCCGGACAATAAGATTGGATCGTTCCAGCCCGCCTTCGAGGCTATACGGCAGGCGGTCGAAGTGGTCAAAGCCGGTGAAGTCATAGGGGTTGACGCCTTTCCGGCGCCCGCTGCAAAGACTCGCTGACAGACACGCGTAAGCTCCGGTGGGCGGGCAGAGGCAGCTGTCGTGGCGATCATGAAACGCTTGCCGTCCGCTTGTCCAGGAGTCTCTGTTCCGGGAGCTACTCAAGCTTCACGCAGCCTGATGGTGGAATTTCACACTCACCAGCTTGGACACGCCAGCTTCCTGCATGGTCACGCCATACATCGACTGGGCCGATTCCATCGTCTTCTTTGAATGCGTGATGATAATGAACTGCGTATCAATTGCCATTTCCGTCAGCAGACGGGTCAGGCGACCGATATTCGCTTCATCAAGCGGGGCGTCCACTTCGTCCAGCACACAGAAAGGGCTCGGCTGGTATTTGAAAATGGCCATCAGCAACGAGAGGGCCGTGAGGGCTTTCTCTCCACCTGAAAGCAGCAGGACATTCTGCAGCTTCTTGCCAGGAGGTGAAGCGATAATATCGATGCCGCTGTCATTGATGTTGGTTTCATCCGTAAGCTGCATCTCTCCGGCCCCGCCTCCGAACAGGGTCTGAAACGCCTGTTTGAAATTCTCATTGATGGCGCGGAACGCTTCTGTGAAACGAACCTTGGAATATTCGTCGATTTCCTGGATCGCGCGCTCGGTATCGCGGATGGAATCGAGCAGATCCTGCCTTTGCGCCGTAAGGAAATCATGACGCTGCTGGGCTTCCTGGAATTCATCCCACGCGGTGGGGTTCACGGCACCCAGGTTTTCGATTTTCGTCTTCGTTTCCTGATACGAAAGTTCCGCCGCCTGCAGCACTTCGGGTGAAGTATCTTCCGGCAGTTCGAGTTCAGCCACCGCGATATTCAATTCCTTGCGGCTGGTTTCATCAAGGAACTGCAGTTCCGACTGGCGGCGCGTATATTCAATCTCGATTTCTGAACGGCGCGCGTGACCCGCTTCAATCCGTACACGGAGTTCACGCAGGATTTCATCATTTGAGGAGAGTGCCGCACGCTGCCGAGCATCCTGTTCCGACAGTTCGAGCACTGAGCGTTCAGTAGCGGTCAGCTGCTCTGCAATGAGTGTAATTTTCTGATCGAGTTCAATATTTTCGTTGAGAATACGAGAGCGATTTTCGCCCCAGCGCTGTACCTCAGAAGTCAGCTGCTGGCGACGGTTCGACATCTCACGGAACTGGTTTTCGAGCCGCCCATACGCAGCCCGTTCGCCACGGTGCCGCTCTTCGACAGCGGCAAGCTTGGCGCGGAGGACGGAATGATCTTCCCCGATCCGCTGGGCTTCGGCCTGAGCACCTTCCAGCTGGTCACGCAGGGCTTCAAGAGCCTCTTCACGCGACACGCGGTCGGCATCTTTCTGCTCAGCCAGGGTCATGTTCTGGGCGCGGTTCTGGTGGGCGCGTTCTTCTTCGCGCTTCAGCCGTTCCAGTTCCTGTTTGGCGATACCGGCGCGGGAGTTGGCTCGGCTGAATTCTTCATTGGCGCGGCGCTGTTCATGGTCCAGCGAAACAGCGTCTTTTTCCGAAGTCTGCTGAGACTGACGGAGGCGTTCCAGTTCAGTTTCCAGCGCCTGCGACTGGCGCTGCAGGGCTTCCTGCTCTGCCGTACGGGCGGCGAGGGCAGATTCCTGATCGACCAGCAAGCGCTCGTATTCACGCATTTCGCGCTTCAAAACCAGCGGGCCGCTGGATTTCTTTTTGCCGCCGGTCAACATGCGGCCGTTGTAGCACTGGCCGTCAGAGAGCAGGAAGTAACGGTCAGGATATGCGTCAGCCATGGCGCGTGCCTGATCACTGGATTCGGCAAGATGGCAGGCGGTGAGGCGCGGCAACAGGTTGCGGGTCTGGCCGGAGAGTCCGTTGGTGAACTTGATAAAATCTGTGAGACGCGGCAGGCCGGGTTCGACGGTTGCGACAGGCTCGGCAGCACCTTCAACAACACCTTCTACAAGGAAAGTCGCGCGACCTTCCAGTTCGCTGCGGAGCAACGTCATACTGCGCTCCGCCTGATCCCAGTTCTGTACCACGACGTATTCGAGTTCATCATGCAGGAACTCTTCCGAGGCGCGTTCCCAAGCGGGGTCCACTTCGACGAAATCCGCGAGGACACCTTCAGGCCGAAACTGACCGGCGCGGCCGTTTTCAAGAGCAGTGAGCAGTTTGCGCGTGGATTCGGTGGTGTAGCTGTGGTGCGAAAGGATATTCTCAACCGATTCACGTTTGGCGCGCAGACGCGACGCCTCGGCACGAAGCTGATCGATTTGCTGGCGAAGCTCGGAAGCTGAGCGACGGGAAGTCACCAGCCCCTCTTCGGTCTGGCGACGCGCGGCGATCACTGTCTGCAGTTCCGCCTGACGTTCGGCGATGCGCTGTACGAGCTGCTCTCTGACGCCGGTGAGGCGGGCGATTTCGGCACCGGAAGTCTCTTCATCCCTCTGAACCCGGGTGCGTTCGCGTTCAATGCCGGCAAGGTAAGTATCGGCCTGGGCAATCTGATTGCGAACGGTGGACGCTTCGCCCAACAGACGGAGGATCTGGGAACGGGAAGCTTCAATGACGCGTTCGGCTTCACGCACACGGAGCTGAATGCCGTCGCGGGTTTGATTCTTTTCGAGCAAACCGGCGCGGACTTCGCTCATCTCTGTTTCGAGAGCTGCGACGCTTTGAGCCAACGCGGTGCGTTCAGTTTCGTTCTGCTGCAAACGGGCTTCGAGGCTGGTGGTTTCCTGCTCCGCTCCGGACATGCGCTGTTCAATGTCGCGGGCTTCCCGGACGTGGGCTTCGAGGCGACCTTTACTGCGCGTGTTCTCAACATTCAGGTCAGCCTGCTGTTTGCGTGCCTCAGTCAACTGGGCTTCGAGCGCATAGAAAATTTCCTGGGCGCGCTGGCGTTCGGTATCTTTATCCTGAGCCTGTACTGTTGAATCCTTGAGTTCCGCAGAAGCGATTTCAAGCGCGGCGGCTGCTTTGGTCGCTTCATCACTCAGGGTACGGTGGCGGCCGGCGAGCACGGTACGGAGCTGGGTTTCCAACTCGCCCTTGAGTTCGCCGTAACGCTTGGCTTTGGCGGCCTGGCGCTTGAGCGAATTGACCTGGCGGGTGACTTCTTCGAGGATGTCAAAGACACGGGCAAGGTTTTGCTTGGAACTTTCGAGTTTGGCTTCGGCGAGGCGGCGGCGGCTCTTATATTTGGTGATGCCGGCGGCTTCTTCAATGACTGCGCGGCGGTCCTGCGGTTTGGATGACAGGATCTGGCCGATGCGACCCTGCTCGATGATGGCGTAGCTTTCCGGGCCGAGGCCGGAACCCATGAAAATGTCCTGGATGTCGCGGAGGCGGGCCTGGCGGCCGTCAATCAGGTATTCGCTTTCACCGGAACGATACAGGCGGCGGGTGATGGTAATTTCACCGGCTTTGGAAGAGTGGGCGATTTCCCTCACCTTGGCGGCTTCAGGGGAGTCTTCCCCATCGATGGTTACGGGCGGGGGCGCGTGCTGCGCCACGGGGTCAACCAGCACCATGGTGACTGACGCCATGCCAACGGGCTTGCGGGCTTTGGTGCCGGCAAAGATGACATCTTCCATGCGTCCGCCGCGGAGGGATTTGGCGGATTGTTCGCCGAGCACCCAGCTGATGGCATCGCTCAGATTCGACTTGCCGCAGCCGTTGGGGCCGACTACAGCCGCGATTCCCCCGCCATTGAAGCGGAGTTCGGTGCGGTCACAGAAGGATTTGAAGCCCTGGAGTTCGACTTTGCGGAGTTTTAGCATAGAGTGACACCTCCTGCCCTTTGGGAGGGCAGCGTCACCATACTAACCGCGATTTCGGGCAAAGTAAAGTAGCACGAACACTCCAGGATGTGTTTTCCTCAGGTGTTCCACAAGATGTTGTATGCCAGTGGAAAAACGGACACCGGGAAATACCGGAACTGTGACCCTGCTGCAATCAAATATTCATAATGGGTCGGTAGTCTAAAGCTTCGCAATCGTTGATTTCAGGACGGCAGGTACAAGGTCAAGGTAATCTGGTTTGGGCACTGCAATCTGATCATATGAATCTGTTACCGAAAGACGAAAAGTTTTTTGAGCTTTTCGAAAAGCACGCGAACATTCTCTGCAAGGCCTCGAAGCTGCTGCAAAAGGGTCTGCATTCGGGCTATCCGGGCGTTTCGGACATCGCCGAGGAGATGGCGGAACTGGAAGACCAGGGCGACCATGTCATCCACGATATTTTCCATCGTCTGAGATCAACTTTCATTACCCCCTTCGATCCGGAAGATATCCAGATGCTGGCGACGAAGCTGGATGACGTGCTGGATGGCATTGATGACGTGACGTTCCGCATTGTGGCGTACCGGCTGGATCCGATTCCGGCGGCGATTGCGGAACTGGCGGAAGTTGTGGATCAATCCTGTACCGCTATATCGAAAGCGGTGAGTGCGATGCGCCACAAGAAGCCGGTTCTGGAGCATTGTATTGAAGTCAACCGCCTCGAAAACCAGGCGGACAAAATTGAGCGCAACATGCTGGCCGAGCTGTTTTTGTCGCAGCCGGATCCGGTTGAACTGATCAAGCAGAAGGAAATCTGCGAGTGCCTTGAAATGACGACTGATCGTTGTGAAGATGTGGCAGATGTAATTCAGAACGTCGCAGTTAAGAACAGCTGATTCCCCTCCCTATGAGCATGTTCGGCCTCGCGGTCTTTATCATTTTTGTAGCCCTCGTTTTCGATTACATCAATGGTTTTCACGATGCCGCCAATTCCATTGCAACGGTGGTAGCAACGCGGGTTTTGTCGCCCGGCGTGGCGGTTTTCTGGGCCGCGATGTTCAATTTTTTCGCTGCATTTCTGCTGGGTACAGGAGTGGCAGCCACCATTGGCAAAGGCTTTGTAAATCTGGAAGTGGTTACGCCATGGCTGGTGCTTTCGGGCCTGCTGGGCGCGATTATCTGGGATTTGCTGACCTGGTATCTGGGGCTGCCTACCAGTTCATCCCACGCGCTGATTGGGGGCTATGCGGGTGCCGCCTTTGCCAAGGCAGGTTTTGCCGGGCTGGTAGTGGGTAAATGGCCTGCCACGCTGTTGTTTATTGTGCTGTCGCCGGTGATCGGGCTGGTGATGGCGTATCTGTTGATGGTGGCTGTCTACTGGCTGTTCCGCCACCGGTCTCCGCAGCACATGGATAAACATTTCCGGCGGTATCAGCTGCTCTCCGCCGCACTGTTTAGTTGTGCCCATGGCACGAATGATGCACAGAAGACGATGGGAATTATCACGGCACTGCTGGTTGCAGGCGGGTTTCAGAAGAACTTTGCCGTACCAACCTGGGTGATTCTGGCTTCGAGCGCGGCCATTGGTTTGGGTACGATGAGCGGCGGCTGGCGCATTGTACACACGATGGGGACGCGTTTGACCCGCTTGAAGCCGCGGAGTGGTTTTTGTGCGGAAACGGGCGCGGCTATTTCCATTCTGTTTGCGACCTATCTGGGCTTGCCGGTTTCGAGCACCCATGCGATTGCCGGGGCCATTGCGGGTGTTGGTTCGATTCAGCGGACGCGGGCAGTCCGATGGAATGTGGCCAGCAGTATTGTTACGGCCTGGATTCTGACGATTCCGGCTGCAGCGATTGTGGCCGCGCTGGTATATTTCTCAATCCGTTTCTTCGTTCCGGCAGCCTGAGGCTCGTAGTGCAACGTTGAACGCCCGGCGCGTTCAACGGGCAGGCTTCTCCTGGTTCACCGTATTGAGGACCAGCACGTCATGATACAAATTCACGGCAACGTGCCGGGGCTTTTTCGGCAGGTGAATTTTGAACTCGTCGCCGGTCTGACTCCCCGTCACGGCCACGGTACCGAGCCGCGTCACCTGCTTGCCATCGAACTCTGCATAAAGCGGAACCCTAATCCCGGGCTGACGTCGCTCTGAGTCAGCCTGCCCGTCAACAGACATTTTCCCTGACCTTCAGCCTGCAGTGAATATTCCAGCTTGTACCTGGGCAGTTCCGTGCCATAGACCCACTGATCAAAAAACCACTACATCGTATGGTCACCACCCAGATCCATACCCGGCTTCATGTGTTTCTCTACCACCGCGCGAAACACCTCCGTGGAGGCGTTCTGGTTAAAGCTGCTTTGCACAAAATCGTGCATCATGTCGATAAGGCTCTGGTCGTGCGTATCTTTGTCCCACCTCAGACCGCGCAGCATATGCAACGCAAACCCGCCCTTGGCATATACGACATCGGTATAGGCGCGCGGGGACCGGAACGTATTCAGCCTTAACCCCATCCACAGTGGCCCTGCCTCTGCCGGCCGGATGCCAAACGGATTTTTCTCTGTGACGCGCTTCCATTGCCGCTCAATGTACTTCTCAAACTCAGCCTGCTGCCCTGTGGATTGAAAGAAACAGCGCCGCCGAATAATCCGCAAACCCTTCCGAAAGCCACTGATCGTGATAGCTCGCCCAGCCGACGGCATGGCCCCACCACTGGTGGGCCACCTCATGTGGCGTCAGTTCATCCACGAAATTGGCAAAGTTGAAAGCGGACGTTCCCATCAACAGCCACCGCTGGGTAGAGTCGAGAAACGCGCTCACCGGAAGGTAGACCAGTGACGGCCATGACTGTCCAAAATTAAACTGCGGCTGCTGCGTAATGGCGATGCGCCCATAGGGAACCTTCCCGAACCAGTGCTCGAACACACGGATTGAATTCTGCGCGTCGACCAGCGTATTCTGCGCCACCGAGCTGGGTGTCAGGGCCATTGCCCGCGCTGCGGCCTGCAGATAGCCGGGAACATCCTGTGTGGCCCATACCTCAACGCCGTAACCCTTCTCGCTGTCGTGCTTCGATATCTTTTTGAAGTCTCCGTAATTGAACCCGGCCACAGCGAGCGGGATTTGAGAGACCCAATGGGACACCGCATGGTCCTGCTCCGTCCTGCGCGGTCCAGCTTACCGACACTCACGAGTGAGTATTTCTTCGGGATGCGGAACGTCAGATCAAAGGTCGCCCGGTCCGCGAAGCTGTTGAGGCTTGGATTCCAGCTGGACCGAGCCGCCACGGCGAAACTGCCGTCGCCCTCCTCCTCAATCACCTTGTCACCTTCGTAATCGATCGTCAGTTCCACCTCGCTGCCGGCACTGGCTGGCGCGGGCAAAATGGCATAGAACGACCCATCTTCCTTACGCCCTTGCTGAATAAAAGGAATCTCCTGACCGCTCTGCTTCACCTTCATCACACGAAGGGCGGGCAGCAAACCAAACTTGATGACGCGTGTGCCTTCCACCACAACTTTCATGCGCACCAGACAGGTGGCCCCCAGATGTTCATTCGAGGCAATACCCAGCTCGATGGGGTAATGTTTGGCCTCTACCCAGGGCCGGTTTTCCGATGAAGATGCAGTTCCCTTTTCCCACTCCGGCAACGCGTGACTGAGGTACCAGATCCCCTCCTGCTCACCCCCTGGATCGTGGTTCACCACCGCCACTTCCTCGGGTGAGAGCAATTGCGGCATCGCACCCGACTCGCTCAGGGTAAAATGAAGGTCAGCGTGCTTTACCCCATGGATGAAGGCGGAAAATGATCGCCGCTGGGGGGTGTAGAGTTCCGCCAGCAGATCGGCGTCGATATTGGCGAAGTGTTCGGAGCCGAGAATGGCTTCGAGGAAACTGCGCGGATCATCACTGCGCCGTCACGCACGCTGCCGGAATTCCTGAAACGCAGCCAATGCGGCAGGCGGCGCCGCCGGGCTGCTGCCGCGTTTCGCCGCGCTGACAATTTCGCCATCAGAACCGTCAGTGAAACAAAGCACCACAAAGCGAAACGTTTCGTCGATTTCCGTGGTGCCGGTGATTTTTTTCAGTTGCTCCACTTCGAGCGGGATTCGGGGCGTCAGATGAAACCAGCCATTGCCCGTAAATATACCCTTGATTGTTCGGCCAATCACGGGCGGCAGAAAACTAAAGTCGCCGGATTCAAACACAAATCTGCCGGCGTCGCGCTTGATTTCCAGGTTTTCGACGTGAAATACACCACCCGGCACGCCCGAACGCAGCGCGACATAGTCGGGGTCAGAGTTAGCGAAGCGGGACACTTTTCCGCTCACTTCGGCGGAGGTCTGCTGAACTTCAAGACGCAGTTCAACCGCCACTGTCACCGGGGTGTCGGGAGCAACCTCAAGCTGCTGGACCTGCGTCTGGAAGCCTTGTTTCCGGATGGTCAGTCTCTACTTGCCGAGAGCCAGATCGAGCATTCCGCCGTCCTGTTGCCGGGGGGCGGGCTGAACCAGAATCTCCGGGTTCGAAATCAATCCACCACTGGGGTCTTTCACCGTAACCGTGACGGATACAGCGAGCAGAGCCGCCTGTGCAAGCAGTGCAAATGCAATTACTCGGACCATTAACGGGCCTTTTGCAGAGAACATAGAGTTGGTATTCCGAACAGGCTATCACAAGGCCAAATTAGGCCAAACAAATGGCTCGTGTTTGTCCGGTGAATATGTCCCGGACGAACGCGGGGGAATGGGCAAAGCGGCGCGATTGCGTTAATCTGCGAATTCTACTTCGCGGTTTGTAGAGGCACTGTCTTGCAGGAGCTTCCGGACTCCGTAAATGCAAAAAAAAACGCTACACAAGAGCAGGGTCTGCAAATCTACCGGAGTAAAAATGGGGATCTAATTATGATTCTTCTGATGTTGCTCGTCTGCCTGATACTGAGGCTGCGGCGGCTCAAGCTCAAAATCGATTTCCGGTTCTGATCTTTCGCCGAAGGGGGCTGGCGGTAAGCACCCGCTGGCCTCCTCAACATCAAATTAGCACACTTTTGGAGGGTGAACTATCTTGCCGACCCGGCGATTGCTATCACCGCCTCCCAAAAGAATTCCACGTGTTTGTAAACCGCTTCCTCAAGGATGCGTTCCTGGTCGCTATGTGCGCCGAAGCCTTTCGACGCATCCTCAGCGTCTGACATAGCACCGATTCCGTAGCATTGAACGCCTTTGGCGCGCAGGAAAGCCATGTCCGTAGCGCCGGAACTCATGGTGGGCAGGGTCGGTACTCCGTAAACTTTCTTAAAGGTGTTCTCGATGGCGTGGTAGGCATCGTTATCGATGCGGGAAGGCGGGCCGCCCGGGCGCTGGTTGGCCGTCTCCGGGATGATTTCCACGGCGGGATCGTTAATCACCTTCTTCATCTGTTCATAGAACGCTGTGATGTCCTCGCCGGGGAACGCACGAATATCCAGCGTGGCTTCGGCTTCCGAGGGGATCACATTGATCTGGTAGCCCGCGCGGATGATGTTCGGCGAGATAGAAGTGTGGAGCAGGGTGTAGGTTCCCGGTTCATTCTCAGCCAGATAGTCGCGGATGGACTGGGCTTTCTGAGGGTCAAACAAACCCTTATACCGGGCGGCGATATCGGGGCTGCTCAGGTTGGCCAGCTTTTCAAAATAGTTGCGGGTGGTGTCGTTAAAGCGCATGGGCGGGTCCCACATGGCAACCTTTTCGATGGCGCGGGTGAGGTGCAGAATGGCGTTGGTGCGGAGCGGGCGGGAACCATGGCCGGCGGGGCCTTTCACGACGAGTCGCGCACCTTTGGGCTGCTTCTCTGTGGTCTGGACCGTGGCGTAGAACGGTTTGCCGTCCTGACGGCGCACGCCACCGCCTTCAGCAAGACAGATTTCGGCGTCGATTTCGCTCCAGTGCTCCTTCACCAGATACTCAATGCCCGGGCCGGTGGACGCTTCTTCGCCGGATTCCGAAACGAAGATAACGTCACGGTCGAGCGGGACGTGCGAGCGTTTGAGCAGGATCATGGTCATCATGGCGGCCATGAGATCCGGTTTGTCATCAAGCGTGCCGCGACCGTACACGTAACCACCATCGCGGGTGGCGCTGAAGGGTGGAAAAGTCCATTTGGCTGGATCGACCTTGACCGTATCGCTATGACCCATGATGAGCAGCGGCCTCTTGGAGCCATTGCCTTTCAGACGGGCGATGAGGTTGGCACGAGCCGGATCCTGCGAGACCAGAACGGCGGGAATACCTTCGGCTTCGAGTACCTGTTTTACGTATTCGACGACTTTGGTTTCGTTGCCGGGAGGGTCTGTCGAATCGATGCGCACGAGCGCCTGGAAATGTTTCATAGCCTCCGCGTTGACTTTGGACCAGTCAGGAGTTTGCGCGAGGCACGGGAGGACGGTGCAGAGGGCGGTCAGCAGGACGCGTTTTCGCATGGCTTAGTCTAACGCGGCATCCAGATAGAAAGCTTGATATAGAAAGCCCGTGTAGCGGTTGGAATGTTTGATACAATTCTGGGACCATGAAAAAGATCGTCCCTCTTTCAGTTATTTCTTTGCTTGCTCTGACAGCAGGCTTCTCCGCGAGTTTGCCGTCAGCGGCCCCGGAACAGAACGGCATGTCCGCAACGCGGCTGAACCGAATTAACGGCGTGATGGCAAAACATGTTGAAGCCGGCGATCTGGCAGGCGCTTCGGGGCTGATTTCGCGCAATGGCAAGATCGTTTTTCGCGGCGCGTGGGGCGATTACAAACCGGATACTATCGTGCGCATGTATTCGATGACGAAGGCCGTCACCGGCGTTGCGGCGATGACGTTGTATGAGGATGGCTTGTTCTCAATGAACGACCCGCTGTCGAAGTATCTGCCCGAATTCGCGAAGACGACTGTGGGCAAAGAGGGCACGGATTCAACCGGCAAGCGCACCTTCTACACGGTGCCGCTGGATCATCCGATTCTGGTGAAAGACCTTTTCCGCCACACGACCGGCCTTGACTATGCCGGCCCGAAAGATGAGAAGGGTGAGAACGTTTACAAGAAGGTGGAAATGCTGGGCGGGGCTCCGCTGGTGAATTTCGATCTGGCGGAAGCCACGAAACGTCTGGCCAGTGTTCCGCTGAATGAACAGCCTGGTACGGCATTCCGCTACGGGTATTCGATTGACGTGCTGGGCCGGCTGGTGGAAGTTCTTTCAGGGACCACTTTGGATAAATACTTTGAAGAGAAAATCTTCAAACCGCTAGGAATGAAAGACACGTCGTTCTTTGTGAGCGAGGATAAATGGAACCGGCTCACGACGCTCTATTCGCCCAAACGGGGTGAGGGCGCGAAGGGCGTTGAAGTTTCCAAAGCGCCTGCGCAGGATAGTTTCAAGAAGAAGCCGAACCTGCTGCTGGGTGGTGCGGGGCTGACTTCCACGCTTGACGATTACGCCCGGTTTTACCAGATGCTGCTGAGCAACGGGCAACTGGATGGCGTACGGATTTTGAGTCCGAAGTCGGTGGAGATGATGCACACGGAAACGCTGGACGGGATGCCGCATATCGGTGGTACGCTGCCGGGGTATGCGGGTTTCGGTTTGACGTTTGCGATTAATCCGAGTGTGGGCAAGTCGGGCGAACCGGCTTCAGCGGGATCGTACTGGTGGGGTGGCGCGGCGGGAACCAGTTTCTGGATTGACCCGAAAGAACATATGTTCGGGATTTTCTTCATCAACATTCTGCCGCCGAATACGAATGCCGCGCAACAGTTCCAGCGGATGGCTTATCAGGCTTTGGAATAGCGATCCACGCTACCGTCATTTTCCGATAACAATGATCTGATTGAGGATTTCACACGCACGGTCAAAGATATCGCCAGAAACCTGCTTCCATGGGTGCGGCCTTGCCGCGCGGGCACGCCAGTCGAATGATTTAGGCTGGTGGCCGAGAATATAGGCTTTTTTTCGGCCCGGCCCGATTAGTTTGATTGCAAATGGATTGGTCTCGTTGAACACAGCGGTCGTCATGGGCAAACCAATCACAATGCCAGTCCGTTCGTTGAAAGCTCGAGGGGAGAGTACGAGCAGGGGATGGATATCCTTCATTTCGCGTCCGGCCTGAGGATTGCAGTCAATCCATATCATGTCCTGCCGTTCTGGTATCCACGCCGCGTTGCTCGCCATCAGACTATCTCGATACCAACAGGAATGGTCGCCATGGCTTCGCCTCTGTGCAGTTCAGGGTCGAACTGAGCCAGTTTTTGTGTCAGCGATAACCGGGGTTCCCCTGCGACCGTTACGAGCACCGAGGAATCCTGCGCCAGAATCTCGACAGGCTGACCTAATTTAAAGCCCGCAGATCTGGCAACCGAGGCAGGAATACGGACTGCGAGGCTGTTGCCCCAGCGTTGCACTGTAAGGTTTGCTGTTTTTGGCATTGATTCCTGCTATGTATTAACTAGTATATACGCCATCGGTCGTGCTCACCCACAACCCGTTTGCCGATCAGCTCAGCCGAATCAGCCTCAACAACCTCACCGACAAACTCGTGGCCTGGAATAGCGGAAAAGTCGTAATAACCGCGCTGCAATTCAAGGTCGGTATTACAAATTCCTCCCACCAGCAGGCGAATCAGTGCGAATCCGGGTAGCCTTAACGGCAAAGAGGCTGGCCGGATCGAAATCCGGCCAGCCTCTACGTTTACAGTGATCAACTGCCCAGCTTACAGGCAGCAGGTTATTTCGGGCAAGCCAGCGCCATGGTTTCTTTCTGTGGCGCAGTTTTGAACCCGCTGGTGCCGGCAGGCATTTCTGCCCCGCCGGGAACGACCCAGATTTCCACGCGGCGGAACTGTGCGCGCTTGTCTGAATCTTTCATTGCAGCGCCGGAGCGCTCTGTGACCGAGGAACCGCACAGGGCGGGCCGGGTTTCGGCAGCCTGTTCAGTGCCGGCCGAGTTAACGAAGATGCGGCTCAGGTCGAGCTGCGGGCAGATGCCCTTGCCCGCACTGAGGATGGCAGCGGCGTTCAGAACGCGGTTGTCGTCAAGCTTCGCCGACTTGCGTTCGTTGTTGTCGTAGTGACCGATCAGGATGACCTTGGCGTTCGGGTCATTGCGCAGAATCGGCGTCAGTTCTTCCAGCAGAATACGTTTGCCGCAATTGTTGACGCGGCTGCTGTTGGTCTGGAAGACGATGTCGTCAAAGCGCTTCGCCTGCGGGGTGAGAGTCACCGTGACCGGCGCCGTGGCGCGCGCCGTCTGGTTTTTCGCATCCGTCGCAGTGGCGGTCAGCGTAACAAGTTTGGACTGCTGACGCAGCCGGTTGTTCATGTCGAAGCTGACACCGCTCGAATCGTAGGTGGTGCCTGAGATGGAACCTTCGCTGGCCGTGTAACGGATCTGCGCCGGACCGCCGCAGTCAGAGCCGGTGGCAGTGGCCGCCAGAGGCAGCTTGTCGCCGTAAGCGATTGTGGAGGGAGAAACCGCGAAGCGGATCGTCGGAGGAGTCAGTGCCTTGATGTTGAAATTGACGGCTTCCGAAGTCTTTGTGCTCTGCGGAGCGCTGACCATAACCTTAACTGAGCGGGCACCCGAACCATCCGCCGTGGGAACCACGAAGGAATTCGAGTTGGCACCGGCGACAGGGCGGTCGTTGACCATCCACTGGTAGGTGGGAGTCTGTTCCGGGAGCCAGCCGCTGGCAGTGACGCGCAGCGTGAGGTTGTCGCCAGGGCAAACATCATGCGAACCTGTGATTGCCGAAACCATCACATTGGCCAGCGGTGCCGGAGGAGGCGGCGGGGGCGGAGGAGGCGGCGGCGGGGGCGGAGCCGGATCGTGCATACCCAAACGGATCACAAGGCCCGTGGTGAATTCGATCGCGCTCGCTGAGCCTTTTTTGGGAACATAGATCGAGCCGCTCCCGTTCGGGGCCGAAGGCAGGCCGAAATGCGGCTGTTCCGTCCACATGCCGCGCAGGTCATAACGGAAGCCGATGCGGCGAGTCAGGTTGTATTTCAGACCGATGCCGTAGATCAGCGCGGGGGTTACCTTCGTCTGCGGTTCATTGGAAGGCAGTATTGCGCCGGGAGGAAGTTTGAAATTGTAGAGGGTCGGGACTGAATACCAGGTCACTCCGGGTCCGAGAACGATAAACGGCCGGACGTTTTTGTCACGGGGCCGGAAGTTGAGAACGCCAAGGGTTGAGAGCTGATAGTTCTGCGACGGCAAAGTCGCCACGTTGCCCAGCGGCAAACCGTAGGGCTTAAAGTTGGCGCGGTTGAAACCCATGGCAGCGCCTTCTTCCAGACCGAAATAGCGTGAAAGATCTTCGCTGACGCGTACGCCAAAAGTAATTCCGGGATCAAATGTAAGGGGACGGATGGTTTTGCCCTGGGCGAACTGGAACCACTGGGTACCAAAAAACGGGCTGATGTTCCAGCTCGAATAGGTGCCTTCCGCCAAGCCCTGCGCACTATTTTGCGCGAGGGCCGGGCTAGCCGTGCCGCAGGCAAACACCGCAGCCAGAAAAGCGCCACTGTGCAGCCACCGTTTCAAGTTCGGTTTGCTATTCATAAATCTCTTTCCTCTTTCGTTTGTTGAAGCTTCCATTATGCGTCAGTGTGCCGTTGCGGGCAGGGGTTCCTCTACTAATTTAGAAAATATTCCGCGTCGGGGGAAGAGGGCGAACAATCTTTCCGGCGCGGAAGGCAAAACAAGAAGGGCGGAAGGCCACAGTTCGGCTTCCTGATCGTCGAGGGGTAACCATTCCAAGCCTGCATCGGTGGAACGGTAGACACGGCCCCCCTGAGAGGCGTACGCGATACCGGGGCGGGTTGGATGAAACAGCACCAGCCCGATTGTCTCCGGCTTGAGGCCATGACCGGAACTGGTCCACGAACGGCAGCCGTCCGTTGAACGGAAAAGACCGGTGGAGGTTGCAGCGAGCGCAGTAAATTCTTTCCGGGCTGGTGTTTCTGCATCCAAGGCCAAACCGTACCAAACGGATGAAGGAGCGGGCGAAACACAAGTCTGCCAGCTGCCGCCCGCATCCGAACTGACTAATGCTCCGTGAGCCGTTAATACCGCCACTGTGCCGTTTCCTGAGCGTTGCAATGACCGGACGCCACCCATGCCGCCGTCCAAACCCCCGGCTGGACCAACTGCCGTCCAGACGATTTCTTTATTTCTATCGGAACTTTGGCCTTTGTACAAATTCTGATCCGTGCCAGCTAGAAGCACGTCAGGGGCCAATGCAAGGAGCGAAGTGACTCTGGAGTCTGTGGCGGGGGCTTTTTGTGCCATCCAGGTCTTGCCACCATCGCCTGATTTAAACAAATTGTGGTAGCCGGCCGCAAAAATGTGTGAGGGATCGCCGGGAACAGCCGACATCATCAGGATCTCCGGGCTGGAGGAAGACTCGGTTCCTGGACGTCGCCAGCGCAGGCCCATGTCATCGGTGCGGTAGACGCCACCGGAACCGGGTTCATACACGGTATTGGCATAGACTGTTCCGCCGCTTCCATCGAGAGCGGTGAAATTCCTGTTGGTGAAACCGACGTTGGTTTCGCGAAGCGTTCTGCCTGCGTCCATACTCACCAGCAGCCCGCCGGTGGGCGAGGCAAAAAACACGCGACCGGCAACCGACTGATCGAATGAAATGGAAGTTACGGAGAGCGCACTCACCTCGCGCCAGTTCCTGCCGTTGTCCTCAGAGCGGAGGAGCCCTGCTGTGGTCCCTGCAAAAATTGTCTGGTCCTGATGGGGATCAATCGCGACGAAATGGGTGCGAAAAGCCCCGGCAGGCGTAGGCAGCTTGCTCCAGAGCGCCGCGCTGTTGGAACTATGATAGACGCCGCTACAGGCGCTGGCGTAGACCAGATCAGGCTGCCTTGCATTGATCGCGATGCTGAAAACGTCGGAATCGTCCATCATTCCGGAATGAATCGATTGCCAGGTTGCGCCGCCATCGCCGGTACGCCAAGGCAGATGAGTGGTCCCTGCGTAAAGAATTCCCTTATCTGCAGGGTGAAAAGCCAGGGAGACTACGGGCCGCAATTCCTGATTGCCGGGAGGAGAGATCAGCTTCCAGTTGCTGCCGCCATCGGTGGTTTCGTATACACCATCCGCGGTTCCGGCTGCGATCACATTGCCATCGGAGGGCAGCAGGGCCAGTGACCAAACGGCCTTGCCGGTCATTTGCTGCAGAAATTTCCAGGTGCGGCCCGCATCAGTCGTTTTGTATATACCTGAGGACCAGGCGTGTTCCCCCTCCATGCCGGCATACCACGTACCGGCTGCACGGGGGTCAACCTCAAGGGCATGCAATACGCCGGTAAATTGACCGGGGAAGGGCAGATTTGACCATGAAGCGCCGCCGTTGGCCGAGGTAAAGACTAAGCCGTTCCGCGCAGCAGCCACAACGTGATTCGGCGCCGCCGGTAACACGCGAACTACGGCCGCATCACCACCGAAGGGCCCCGTGGCCCGCCAGTCTGCATACGCCCGTGGACTGGCGGCACAAAAAACCACCATGACTGCGAACACGACTTGTAGGCTACTCTTCATGAAAACAGGGAATACTAATCTTCAGTTTCGCACAAGAATTGCCCTTTAGCATCCGTTAGATAGGCCAAACTCCCCGCGGGCCCCAAACACAAACGGTCTGATGTGTTGTCAGCGGGATCAGGATAGACTGTTGTTCAGATTTAGAAATGGCAACGACCACCATCAATACGGGGAAAACAGCAGCCGGAGTGGCCTTTGTTACGGCGCTCCTTCTGGCCCTTGCACTGAGTGCGCAGACCGGGAAACCAACGCTCGATGGCGGCTACACCATTCTTGACGGTGTCTACACCGTGCAACAAGCGGAGCGCGCTCGCGCGGTGTATGCCGATCAGTGTTCAGAGTGCCATGGCCGCGATTTGGCCGCCTACGAAAATCACATTCTGACGACTAACGAATTCACGTCTGACTGGGAAGGCCTGCCGCTCATAGATTTATTTGACAAGATTTATATCAATATGTCGGCCAATCCGCCCGGCAGATTGCGGATGAGCAAACCCCGGCAAATTACCCGACAGGAGGCAGCGGACCTGGTGGCGATGATTCTGTGGTTTAATGGCTTTCCCGAGGGCAAAACTGAACTCAGCCCCAAACCGGGAGAGCTGCGGCAGATCCGTTTTGAATCGCACCGGCACTGAGGACGAAACCCGTGATCTTCAAAAACAAATTCCTTGCGTCCCTGCTCTTTGGAGCTTTCATGCCGGCGGCGCTTCCGGCGCAGACCAGCGTCTCTGTATGGGACGGTGTATTTACACCCGGTCAGGTAGCGCGGGGGCGCACGGTGTATGCGGAAATCTGTACGGAATGCCATGAACGGGCGCTCACGGGCGGTGGGGAAACACGTCCACTGGCGGGTGATCGTTTCCTGACGGGCTGGTACGGCGAAACGGTGGGCACGCTGTTCGATCGCGTTCGGGTCACCATGCCGCTTACGAAACCGGGCACCTTAAACCGCCAGCAGGTGGCCGATGTAGTGGCGTTCGTGCTTTATTTCAACAATTTTCCCGCGGGAAAGACGGAACTCAGTACGCGGCTGGAAGTGCTGAACCAGATCCGGATTACGAACGAACCACGCCGATAGCTCGCAGGTGTTGATATACCAGGGCCACGGGCAGGCCGACCACGTTGCTGTAGGAACCTTCAATCCTCTCGATAAACCGTGATGCCAGGCCCTGAATTCCGTAAGCGCCGGCTTTATCCAAAGGTTCCTGCGAGGCCACGTAAGTTTCAATTTCCGTCGGGGTAAGGGAAGTAAACCAGACTGCCGTTATGGCTACTTCAGAAGCCACGCGGTCACCTTGTTTGAGGCAAATCCCGGTCATCACTTCATGCCTGCGGCCGGAGAGGGCGCTGAGCATTCGGGTTGCATCTGGCGCGTCTTCGGGCTTGCCGAGAATTTGTCCGTCGAGCACTACGGTGGTATCGGCGGCGAGGACGATTTCTTCTTTGGTCGCGGCAATCGCACACGCCTTTTCACGGGCCAGGCGCGCTACGTAATCAATGGGCGCTTCGCCATCATGCGGAGTTTCATCCACATCTGCCACCCTCACCGTAAAATCAAACCCTGCCGCCATCAACAGTTCGGCCCGCCGGGGCGAACGTGAAGCCAGAACCAGCTTCATTGATGATGACCGTAGTTTTTCTCGCCGGCTTCGACCGACACGGCAAGAGTGTTCTGTTTGGGCGGCAGCGGACAAGTCGCAAAAGCAGTAAATGCGCAAGGCGGATTGTGCGCATGGTTAAAATCGATTTCCACCGAATCGCCTTTCGGCATAGCCGCGTAGACAAACCGGCCCGCCCCGTAAGTCCCTTTGCCGCTGGTGCCATCTTTGAACATGAAAAATAACTGATTGTCTTCGGTGACGGGTTCGAGGCGCAGCGTTTTTCCCTTCACCGTAAATTCGGCATAACCAGGCGAGGGTTCTTCGTCGGTCATGCCCAGGATGTTGGTGATCCGGATGGTGCGAGGTTTGGCATAGGCAACCCATTTTGCTTTCACCTTCCAGGCTTCAGCGGGAGGGTACCAGGTGCAGCCGGTAAACTTGCGCCGGGTCTCGGCTTCGGGATCGCGCAGACGCAGCCCGGTCTTCCCTCCCCTTTCGATAATGGTGAAGGTCGCATCACCCAACTGCACCACATCCGGATGCCCGCTGGTATCGGGTTTCAGTTCATGTTTTGACGGCGGAGAAACGCGGTCAAACACGACCTTGCCCTTATCCAGAAGTAATGTGCCCGCAAACTTGGGCAACCGTCCGGGCAGGACGACGTCAGAAAAGGGGTCAGACCCCATTTTGTTTGCGCCGTCGTGCAGCCAGTACAGACCTGCCACGGCAAGCCAGCCGTCTGGTGCTTTCAGCCGCCGTTCGTAATCCGCCCGCCAGCTTTCCTGTTCCGCCTGATATGCAACAGGGGACGCACTGGCCAGCAATGTGACCGCAAGCCACAGGAGTGGGCGCATGGCCTACTTCATCGCCGAAAAATCAGTGGGATTCATGAAATAGCGGTCAATCTTATTAATCAGTGCGCCGTTCACTTCGGAAGCGGCGCGGACCTTTTGCCACTCCGGATCCGAATTAAACGCCGCCCAGTTCTTATCCGCTTCCGCACGATTCGGATGCTCCAGGACGTAGATCAGCAGATTGCCGGCATTAGGCGCGTCCTGCGGCACCCAGTAACCGACGCTCTTCATGTTGTGACGGTTAAAAATATCCACCGTATGATCGCGGAACCGGGCGATAAGGCCGTCGAGTTTGCCGTCATTGGTGTGATACATCCGCAGTTCATAAACATGGCCGGGCGCCTGAGCCCGCGATTGAGTCAGGGAACCGACACCCAGCATGAGCAGGGCGCCGCACGCGAAGGAAACCAGATGGGAGAGTTTCATGAGAACTACAATATCGCGGATGTGAGCTTCGCGAGAAGGGCCACCCGGTCTGCAATGCGGTCAATGAGAATACTTTCATTCGCCGCGTGAGCCCCTTCGCCCACAGCCCCTATGCCATCCAGCGTAGGGATTCCCAGTGCCGCCGTGAAATTGCCGTCCGAACCGCCGCCGGTGGCTGACTCTTCCAGCTCGATACCGAGAGTAACCGCCTGCGTGCGCGCAGTCTGAAACAACGCCGCGCCGCCTTTACTGCGCTCCATCGGTGGCCGGTTCAAGCCGCCGGACAATTCCAGCGTGCAGCGCTTGTCAAAAGGTTTGAGTGCACGAAACTTTTTTTCCAGAAGGACCGCATCTTTTTTACGCGGCGTGCGGATATCGATGTGAGCCGCAGCTTCCGCAGCGATGACGTTTGAGCGTGTGCCGCCGGAGATAACGCCAGGGTTCACGGTAACGCCCGTTGCGGGGTCAGTGAAGCCTGCAATTACTTCCAGCTGGCGGGCCAGTTCCAGCACAGCGCTGGCACCCTTCTCAAAATCCACCCCCGCATGAGATGCCACGCCGCGCACTTTAAGGTGGTAATCGCCTATGCCTTTGCGCGCTGTCTTGGCTTTACCTTCGAGACCCGTACCAGGTTCCAGCACCAGCACCGCTTTGCTCAACTTCGCCATGCTTTCAATGGCCGCGCGCGACCTGCGACTGCCCGTTTCCTCATCGGGCGTGATCATTAACACAACATCATGTGGCACAGGAATTTCCAGTTCCCGCAAGGCCTGCATGGCGCTGATGAAAAACACCAGACCCGCCTTCATATCGAGCACACCCGGGCCCCAAAGCCGGCCCTCCGAGCGACGGAACTTCATGTGGCGGAGTGTTCCGAGGGGCCAAACCGTATCCGCATGGCCGAGCGTGAGGACTTGTCCGCGATCACGCTGCTGACCCTCCAGGCGAAAAGAACAAACGAGGCTGGCGTCCGTTTTGCGAACAATTCCGAGCGGAGTCAGATGGTCGGCCAGGCACTGCAGACAGCGGTCAACAGCCTGGGGCGAATCGCTGGGAGATTCCACTTCCACCAGTTCGCGGATCAGGCGGATGGTGGCAGGCTGATGGCGTTTTGCCCACTGCAGTACAGGATCAGCCATGAAAGTCAGGGAGCGGGTATGACGTCGGACGCAACAATGGACCCAACCACCGGTATCGTCGCCACCACGCTGCTTAAGCCGTCGCGGTACAGGATCAGGCGGTCAGTTGCGCCCGCAGGCACGCCAGCCGGAATGGTGAAAGTAACCTGCCAGGCCGGACCCGCCTGCTGGATACTGAGCGGTGCGAACGACACCCCGCCCAGACTCACCCGCACACGGTCGAGAGTCACCTTGTCGCCATCCGGCGCAAAGCCGCTCATGGTCGCGATCAGGCTGTCACCCGGCTGTGCGGCGTGCGCTGGAGTGACGTAATCGCCGTTCGAGAACTGAACACCGTAGTAACCAGCTGGTGCCGGGTCAATCAACACATCAACCGGAAATGAATTCAACCAGCCATTATTCAGTACCAGCACCGCCGGACCGGGCGTCACGTCCAGTGGAATTTGCAGAATCAATTGTCCGGAAGACCAGAAAGAAACCACCGCAGCATGTCCGCCGAAGGTAACCGTGGCGGTAGTGAGGTTTTGCTGATTCAGACCCTTGCCGTACAGCGCAACGGTAGCGCCAGGGAATGCGCCCGTAATGCCCTGGTCGGCATTGATATTGATGAGCACGGGGACTGCTGCCGGCAGATTTTCCACTGCGGGTGTTATCTGGAAACTGGCCGGTGCCGAGGCGATAGCGAAGCCTGCTGCAATCGTGATGTCGGGGTTCGAAAGCGAAGCATTGGAAGCAACCGCAATGTTCGCCCGCAGATGCGTCGGCGAAAGCACCGTAAGGCTGCGGACCAGAATATCGCTGGAGCCGAAGCCCAGACCTGCGCCCTGAGTCAGCGCGAGGTTTGCAGTGACGATATCGACAACCGCTTCCGCGCCCGCAGGCAGGGACGAAGGACTCACAGAAACAATGGCCGGTATGGGTAAATCACCATACGACCAGGAGACTGCGTTCACCGGCTTCCACAGCTGGGAATTCTGACCATCCGGATTGTAGGCAATGAGCGTGGCGACCTGGCCGGCGGAACCCGCCGGGGGTGTCACTACCGCGCTGTTTCCGTCTTTATTAACCGAAAGTACAACGCCAGGGAGAGAATCAAAATATAGTTTCGTGCCGGTGATGAAACCGGTTCCGGTAACCGTCACGGTGCCATCAGCATTTTGAATCTGATCTGCGACCGAAGGTGGCAGCGCCGCAGTCAGATACATTGCTGACGGCAGAACATACATATAGCCTGGAGTATTGAAAATGACATGCTGCGGACCCGGCTGCGCATCCGCCGCCGTCTTCAAATAGAGGTAAACGTAAGTGAACCCGCCGGAAAGTGACGGCACAATTCCGTTCGGAACGATCGAAACCGCGCCCCCAGGTATTTGAATTGCCAGGCCGGGTGAATTTCCGTTCGACCCCAGACCGGTAACTGACGCGGCGACAGCAGTAGTGGCGGAAGAAATCAACACGGGAGCAGGCCGGTTGGCAACAGTATTATTTGCAAGGTAGCCGAAAATCTGCCCGTCATAAACCGGCACACTGGTGCGGGCAGTCACGCCAATATTGATACTTTCTGTGGTCTGGCCGACAACCACCTTGACTTGCGTCGCCTGACTGAAATCGGTGGTGCCCGGATAGAACACGGAATTTACCGCGCCCGAGGCCGCCACTGGATTCCCGTTACCGTCAACAGGTTCAATCACATTGGCGTCAGGCGGCAGGGAATGAACATAAACAGCATATTGTCCCGGCGGAACGCCCTCCATCCGGTACGTGCCATCCGGTTTAGTAAAGGCGCTGATGGCGCCCGCTCCGGCGCGAATGGCAACGACCGAAGCCAGATGCACCCCGCCACTGGCACTGCTGATCCTGCCGGCAATCGTCCCCGTCTTGCGGAAACTCACTGCGGGATAGAGCGCGGAGATTCCCGCGATATCGTCATTGTCGAGAGGCCGCGCAAGAGTAGTCGCCCGGATTGTGTCCTGCGACATCGCGCTCGCTGTGAACGTATGCTGCAGGCCCAGTGCATGGCCCATCTCATGTAAGGTCGTCAGCAGAAAACTCTGGTTGTAGCTGGGGCCTGGTGCCAGCACCAGATTGCGGTTCAGGTGAATGACAGACCGCACAATCGGCACATACCGCGAAAAATCACCCGCCACGGCGGCATCTGCCTTCGAAGTTGGTCCGCCAAACCCTTCCACACCAGGAGGCAGATCGTCAAAGACGACATCCCCTCCCGGTGTATTTTGCAGGATCGGAGTACTCGCCAAACCGCCAAAAGCAACACGAAGATCTGAAGACGCTACGCCATTCCAAATCGCCGCAGCTTGCCGGATCTGACTGATGACGGAGGCATAGCTGTCAGTTTTCGAATAAACCGCGGGGCCGTTACCGGAAACCAGAAACGTGACCGTCCGGCCGGGCAGCGCGGTCAGGTCAAATTTCTCCACAGCACTCGAACCGTTAAGGTAGTGAACGAAGTGATAGTAACCCTGCGCCGGAGAAACCAGCAGCGCCAGTATTCCAGCCAGAGAAGTTGATAACAGGATTTTTTTCACTTAAGCCCGCCCTGACTGACGATTTGCCGGACCCGTGTCTTCAGATCGAGCAGGCTCATCTGCAGCGCATGGTCCTGTACCGGGCGACCTGCGGCATCGTGAATCGCTTCACCAATTAGCGGCCTGCCCACCTGCATCGCGCCATCAGATTGGGCTGTGACATTCAGCATCCCCTGAGTCATTCCCAGTATATGCGTGACGCCCCGCGCTGAAGTCCACAGAAAAAGCACATATTCCGAACCCGTTTTCAATTGCGGAACACCAGGAAAAGTCTGCCTGTAGCCACCCGCCACCCCGCCCGGCAATACAACATCACCGGTCGCAGCACCTTTCCAGGTCTCACTCACCTGCAATTTGTAATGTGTGTAGATGGTGGAACCGGTCAGGCTCGCCGAGGTGCCAGTGACGCGCGCCCGGACAATTGCCGTGGCGTTCTGTGTCATCTCATCTGTGCTGAGCTGCTGAAGCGTAACGGCCGATGCCGAAATGCAAACAGCGAGCAAGGCAGCGAGCATTGTGGCGAAACGAGACATGTTTGCTACCTGTGGAAAAGCACGTGGAATTCCTAATTGCCGCGCTGATTTCAGTATAGTTAGGTCAATTAAAGCGGAATCAGCCGTTCCCGTGGGACACGCTCTTGGGACACTGTGTCCCACTAGCTCCTAACTACAAGTATAGGAATATTGAGCTGATGTCGCACCGGATTGATGGTGTTCCCAAAGATCAAATCCTTAATCCCGCCGTGACCGTGGGCTCCCATCACCAGCAGATCCGGTGAAATTTCCCGGGCATAGCGAACGATTTCCTTGCGTGGATTAGACCCGTGCCGAATCGCGGTTTCCACATCAAGATCCATTTGCCCCAGCGACGCCACCAGCTGGTCCAAATACTCCCGGCCCGCTTCCACTTCCGCCGTGGATGAATCAGACCCATATACCTGACTGGTCACACCCTCTTCCACATGCAGCAGGAAGATGCGGCCATGGTTGCGCGACGCCAGCGCCGAGGCATGCCCCAGCGCGATCAAGTCAAGATTCGAGTGATCGAGCGGAACCAGAATCCGGCGGTATTGGGGTGCTGTGATCAGTTCACGTGCCCGTTGTTCGGCTGATTTTGGTTCGAGGCCCAGCGTAGCCTTCCTTGACGCGGCACCACGGTAAGGCTGTACCGTAATCCAGAGCAGAAGCCCCAGCAGCGCTCCGCAGACCAGAATTGACGCCACCCAAACCAGCGGTGCCCATTCGCCTGAACCGCGCGCCCAGTCAGCGATGGTTTGTCCGGCCAGCCAGAGATTCAAACCCAATACGATGAGCGCCGTGGCCCAGCCCGCCAGCCGGAGTTTCCAGCCGCTGGCAAACGGACCCATGCGCCGCTTGTCGCTGGTGAACTGTATCAACGGCATGATGGCGAAGGGCAGTTGCAGATTGAGTACCACCTGACTGAGCAGCAGAAGTTTGAAGGTTCCGCTGCTGCCGGCGAGCCAGATTACGATGAACGCGGGAACAATTGCCAGCATCCGTGTCACCAGACGCCGCAGCCAGGGACGCACGCGGATATCGAGGAAACCTTCCATAATGATCTGGCCTGCCAGCGTTCCGGTCAGAGTGGAAGATTGACCAGCCGCAAAAAGTGCCACGCCGAAAAGCTTCGCCGCCAGGATGGTTCCCATCAGTGGAGCCAGCAGCAGGTAGGCCTGCTGGATCTCAGTAACTTCCTTGTGCGCCCTGTAAAACACGGCAGCGGCGAGCACCAGAATCGCGCCATTGATAAACAACGCGCCGTTCAGCGCCACTACGCTATCGAGCAGATTCCATTTGCAGGCGGTGCGTTTTTCCGCTTCGCTCTTGCCGATATGGCGCGTCTGCACCAGCGCGGAATGAAGGTACAGATTGTGCGGCATCACTGTCGCGCCCAGCATTGCAATAGCTGTGTAGAGACTGCGGCTATCGATCCACGGGACCAGCCCTGCCACCACGCCCGACAACTCCGGTTTCGCCATATACAATTCGCCCACAAAGCAGACAGCAATCACTGCGATCAGGGCGAGAATAAAAGCTTCCAGGTAGCGAATGCCCAGCTTGTGGAACCACAACACCAGCAGGGTATCGAGAGAAGTTATCGCCACCGCCACCAGCAGCGGGATGTGGAAAAGCAGATTGAGGGCAATCGCCGCGCCCAGCACTTCCGCCAGATCGCAGGCCACAATGGCAATCTCGCAAAGGAACCAGAGCGCGATATTTACTGGCCGGGGATAACTCTCGCGGCAAGCCTGCGCCAGATCCCGTCCCGTGACAATGCCAAGCCGAGTACACAGAGTTTGCAAAATGATGGCCATGGCATTCGACATGACCAGCACCCACAGCAAACGGTAGCCGAAATGCGCACCACCATCCAGATCTGAAGCCCAGTTGCCGGGGTCCATGTAACCCACGCTGACCAGATAGGCGGGGCCGGAGAAGGCAAAGACGCGGCGCCACAAGGAAAGGTGGTCGGTGGGAACGCTGTCGTGAACCTCTGACAGCGAACGCGTTTCTTCCATGCCAGCGTGCTTCACTCTCTCTCAATGTACCGTGATGCACGTGTCGGGTTCAGCCGGAACGGCGGAGAAACAGGGTGGTTTTATAATGCTTGGAGATGAAAAAAATACTAGTCAACGGTGCCGGAGGGTTCATCGGCGGTCACCTGGTAAAGCGCCTGAAGGACGAAGGACACTGGGTTCGGGGCGTCGATATTAAAGAGCATGAATTTGCCACGCCTACCACCGACGAGTTCATTCTGGGCAATTTATGTGACCCGGAAGTGACGAAACAAGCCGTTGCCGGGATCGATGACGTCTACCAGCTGGCCGCTGATATGGGCGGCGCGGGCTACATTTTCACCGGTGAACATGATGCGGATGTGATGCACAATTCCGCCACCATCAACCTGAATACGTTGCATTTCGGCGTGGCCGCGGGGGTGAAGCGGTTCTTCTATTCTTCCTCAGCCTGCATCTATCCCGAATACAACCAGCTCGATCCGGATAACCCGAAGTGCTCGGAAGAATCCGCCTACCCGGCCGCGCCGGACAGCGAATATGGCTGGGAGAAATTGTTCAGTGAACGTTTATACGGGGCGTTTATGCGCAACCACAAAGTTCCCGTGCGCGTGGCCCGCTTCCACAACATCTTCGGACCGCAGGGTACCTGGCAGGGTGGCCGGGAAAAGTCTCCCGCAGCACTGTGCCGCAAGATTGCTGAAACTCCCGAAGGCGGAGAAATCGAAATCTGGGGCGATGGCAAACAGACCCGTTCCTTCCTCTATATCGATGAATGCGTGGAGGGCGTGCGCCGTCTGATGGATTCTGATTTCACTGGTCCGGTGAACGTTGGTTCTGAAGAAATGGTCACCATCAATCGCCTGGCCGAAATCATTATGGAAGTGGCGGGCAAGAAAGTCAGCCTGAAGCATATTCCTGGTCCACTGGGTGTGCGCGGGCGCAATTCCGACAACCATCTGATTCGGGAAAAGCTGAACTGGTCACCGTCGAAACCGTTGATTGACGGAGTTGCGGCGACTTACTCCTGGATTTCGCAACAGGTGGAAGCTGCGCGTAAAACCGCAGCCTCCGCCTGAGCTTCGAAGCCTGTTACCAGACGATTCCGAACTCCGCGGTATAAGACCGCGGACTGACAAAGTGGGTTCCGCTGAACGTTGACAGGAAGTTATACAGCCCTTCCTTGTTGGTGAGGTTGATCGCCGTCAACTGCAACCGGTAACGAACCCGGTCTGTGTGGAACAGGTTGTCATCGCCCACCGCCAGATCAAACATATGGCGCGGTGCCACGCGCGAAGGGTTGGAGTCGTCATTCTGCGTGCCAGCCGCGGGAATCACCACGCGAAGGGCTGAAGCGTTGCCACCCGGGCAGGAGGTGATGGGGGTGCCTAAGCTGGCAAATACCGGACCACAATGGAAGCCGATGGCAGCCTGCTGGTCGCCGGTCAGGCCATAAGCGCTGTCCAGATCGGGAACCCTGCCCACCACTCCTCCACTGTCGTATTTCCAGGTGAAGGACGCCCACGGCCCGTTCTTCTTTTTCTGATAGCGGACGTTGGTGGTCTGTTCCAGTGCCTGGTCATGATCAATGCGGAAGACCGCCGTATTCAACGGTGAGTTAAACACCAGTCCGCCATTTTCCGGCCCAAAGAACCGAGCCCGCGTGTGGCCCAGAACCGTGTAAGCGCTGATACCTTTGATCTCAGTCAGCACGATCCGCGCCGCTGCACCGTCAATCTTGCTCTTGCGCCACTCGATCGGAAATGCGATCGGGGTGTTGAACAGGGTATCGAAATCGTAGCCGTTGGTCGTGTATTTCCAGAAATAGCCGACGTCAGCCACTATGTGCCTGCCCAGACTCTGCTGCATGCCCACGTTGTATTGATTGCGCGTGCCGGGGCTCAAAGGTTTTGCCGCGAACGCACCGAAGACGTTGGTGGCAAGGCCCCCGGTGCCAGTGCTGCTCGAAACCAGCAAGCCTTCGTTATAAGGGGTTTCGTAAAACCTTGAATAGGAAATCCGAACCACAGTACCGGTCGGCTTGTAGAGATAGGAAGCTCCCAGGCGAGGTTCAAGCGCCTGTCCACCCACCAGGCCGCGATACACATCGCCACGAAGGCCAGCCTGAATGTTGAGTCCTTTTACGGTCAGGCTGTCCTGAATATAAAAAGCATATTGTTTGATGTCGGTATGGTCTGAGAAACGGAAGAACTTTCCACCGCGGGTCAGGTCAAAAGGTGCAAGGCCCGGCGATTCGCTGTCTGCCACAAAGTTCGGGTCTGTGATTCCCAATGAGAACCTCTCACTGAGGAAGGTATGCTGCAACTGCGTGCCCGCTTTGAAATTGTTGTATTTGTTTGAGTATGAATAATCGGCTTTGACGCCAGTGTTGGTCAAGCGGCGGCTCTGGCTCACGGACGCGGGCTGATCGGCCAGCGGATTACGGCTCGGATGGTATCGAACCTGATCCTGACGGAAGTATGGATTCACGGCAATCGTTGAATTCGCATTCAGAACACGTACCCAGCTTGGCGCGATGTTGTAACTCAGAATCCGCTCGCGCTGGTCCTGGCCGGCAGCCTGCTGCTCGTAAGTATTCGGAGTCTGAAACCATGCCCGCGCCAGAAACAAATTCAGATGAAAGGTATCCCGTTCATTAGGCTGAAAATCTACGCGATTGAACAGCGTTTCGTTATTACCAACGTTGTGGATGGACGCGAACTCAGGGGGATCAAGATAGCGCCCTGAACGCACTGTGTTGGCCGAAACAAATTCTCCCCAATGCTTGCCACCATGGCCAAAAGTGACGCTGCCAGCGGCAGTGCCGAATGATCCGTAGTTGGAAGTCATACTCCCAAAGCTCTTGTCCACCCCGAGCCCGCTCTTGGTAATCGCGTTGATCACAAGGCTGGTTTTTTCGCCATATTCGGCAGGCGGTGCGCCCGTGATCACTTCCACGGAAGCAATGGCATTTTCCGGCATCGATGTCGAAAACTGTTTGCTCTGCTGATCTGTGATCGGCTGGTTGTCAAATACAAACTGCGTCTGTGCGTGATCACCCTGCGGATGAATGAAGCCGTTGGAATCTTCCACGATTCCGGGCGCTGAATGCGCGATCACCGAATTGAGGCCTGAGGCTATGGAGCTGTTGGGCAGTTTCTCGAACTGGGATGAATCAACATCCACGTGCGCGGTGGCAACTGATTCCAAAAGATCGGTGTCTGCATGGACATCGACGCTTGTTTCCGATAAACCGAGAGTCAGAGCAATTGTAAGGGTTACCGGTACCGCCGTACGTACATCCACATCTTCTATATGTGACTGGAAACCCGGTGCTGCAACCACTGAGTGATAAGAGTTCTGCGGTACACCCAGGAACTTAAAGGTCCCGGTTTCATCTGTCGTCGCCGTCTTGTCGTAACCAGTAACTTTGTTTTGAATCTCTACTGTGGCACCCTTGACCACGGCCCCGCTGGGATCTTTAACGGTGCCGGTAATCGTACCTGAATTCCCGATGCCCTGAGCCTGCGCCTGGTTGATACCTGGCATGGTGGCAAAAGCAATGCAGGAAAGGGCAATTAAGCCGTTGGAAATGCGCGTCATGTTCCCTCTTTAAAGTTCGTGCAACTGGCTGGCCCAAATTTCGAAGGCCCGGTTAAAAAGCGCCGTTTACAGAAACAAGGCAGGGGGGCCGCGGGAACAGAAGCAGTCTAAAGATACCGGTAGATAGCAGAAAAAAACCAGCGGCTGAGCCGACCGTCCGCTGATTTCAGGAGCCGGCAGCAGTAGTACTGGCGGCGTTTCATAGGCGGCTAGGTGAGCCGCCGTGATGCAGAGTTCACAGCGGCCTGGCGCAGCCGAATCTTCCTGCCAGTGCGCGGGTGAGGCGGACACAGTAGCAACGCCAAGCATGGCAGCCAAAGCCACCAGCAGAACGAATGCTTTGACTGCGCGGATCATTTCTTTAAGTCGTCTTTTTTACTGTCAGGCTGCTTGCTCTCAGCAGGCTCTTCGTCCACATCGTCGAATTTAATGGACGTGTCGGCCGAGTACTTGCGGTACGCGCGGAATTCAATTTCATTACGGTTAGCGATGCGGTCTGAACGCATGATAACCTCTGCCGAGACCGGCAGCATAAACCTCTGCCCGCTGATTTCGGTGTTGTCGTAATCAATGGTTTCGTGGACTTCCTGAATCGGAAAACTCTCAGGGATGTCGGGCTCCACCGTTACACGGAGGATTACATTGGAACCCTTCTGGGCAAAGATCAAGCCGTGGTAGCCAGGCGTGACCTGTTGCTGGTGGTTGTAATCGATGGTTTCCTGCGAGTGAGCTTTGTCAATCCGGTACGTGTAGACATGGGAGAGATGCCCGCGCAGTGTTCCCCAGCGTTCCCAGTGGAATTCAGCGGCACTTTGCGGGTCAAAAATCTGCCGCAACACGCTTCCAAATTCACCGGTGGAAAGTGCCCCGCCCACTGATTCGTAACTCTTGCCAATCAGAGAATTATCGTTCGAACTGAGCAGTTCGTACTTTTCTTCCTGCCCGAAATAGGTAAGCTTGGCCGCCACACGATCCACCGGCGACCATGACCCTTCCTGGCCGGGCACAAAGTGCCTGTCCATATAGCGGCGCGTAACCTGGAGACAGAGAAAATCGGGGAGGGATTTGGAATAATTGAGCGCGTAGCTGCGCATTTCGCCCAGGACTTTGTACTGGTCCTCATAGGGCGGCGCGGGGATGGGCTTAGGTGGCGTCGGGGGCAGTTTTGCCACCGGCAGAGGCAGTGCGGCTGACAACTCAGCCAGGTGGTTCAACGCTATAACTGTTTTCGGACCGGCTCCCTTGCCCTGGAGGTCTTCTATCGTCCGCGGCGAGAGGCGGTCCGAGACCTTGATTCCGGTCAGGAACTGGGCGACTTCCTTGTCCTGCATTTTCTGTTTGACGGAGGATGTGACGAATTCTACAAGCTTGTCAACTGACAAAGTCTGCTGCGCGAGTCCCGCTACCGTACAAACGCAGCTCATGATCAGGACTCTTACGAAGGCAAACCGCATCTCGTTCTATTGTCGCACCGCGCAGAGAAAAGGTTTCACCAACAGTACTGACGCTCGGCAGTGTACACGAAAACAGTGTACACTGGACTCGTATGCGAAACGTAACCCTCAGTGCCGAAGATTCGCTCATCGACCAGGCGCGTGACGTCGCCCGGTCTCAAAACAAGACCCTGAATCAGGCGTTTCGCGAGTGGCTTACCGATTTCACTGCGAACAGTGGTAGTTTGCGTGCGCGTGAGTTTCTGGCCGCGATGGAACAGATTCACCGGTCGGGGGTCCGCACCGGGAGGACGTTCACCCGCGATGAAATGAATGAACGATAAATCATTTATCGACACCAATATGTTTGTCTACGCGGCGGATTCTGAAAGCGGCGTAAAATCTCGTACCGCACAACAGCTAATCGCCCGTGCCATCCAAAACAGTACAGGCGTCATCAGCTATCAGGTGATTCAGGAATTTTTGAACGTTGCCCTGCGGAAATTCGCCACGCCGTTGTCGCTGGAACAGGCTGAGTGGCACATCGCCAAGGCATTCCGGCCCCTCTTCATCGTTCCTTCGTCCCTTGGCCTGTACAGTGAGGCGCTGGGTATTTTCAGCCGGCACAAAGTAGCCTGGTACGATTCGCTGATCCTCGCCGCCGCCGCCGAAGCGGGCTGTTCTGTTCTCTACACTGAAGATATGCAGCACGGCACTACCATTCGCGGTGTCCGCATTGTGAACCCGTTTCTCACCAACTGAGCCTGTATCCTTGCGCAAACACCCCGCAATTCCGTGGATTCTCCCGTTTGCAGTTTTTATGGCTGTGCTGGCCCTGCAGTCAGTGGTCGCATTACCAGCCTGGGTTCGTTTCGTTTTGCCAGGAGCTGCCATCCTCGCCGTTTCCCTGCCCCTGCTCAAAGGCGGCCCGTCAAAACCATTCCTTAGCATCGGTATCGGAGTCGCGGTTTTCCTGATCTGGGTGGGGCCGGATTATCTTTTCCCCGGCTGGCATCACACCTTCCTGTTCGACAACGGAATCGTGGGCCATCCGGTTGGCAATACGCCCCCCGCCGCGAAGAACGACCCGTGGTTTCTGCTGGTCCGTATCGCCATCAGCGTGATTGCAGTCCCGGTGCTGGAAGAGTTGTTCTGGCGCGGCTGGCTGATGCGCTGGATCATTGACGGAAATGATTTTCAGCGGGTCGCTTTGGGAACTTATGTCCCCGCCGCGTTCTGGCTCACGGCGCTGCTGTTCGCGTCAGAACACGGCTCATTCTGGGACGTCGGCCTGGCTACCGGAATCATCTTCAACTGGTGGATGGTGCGGACGCGGAACCTCTGGGATTGCATCATAGCCCATGCCGTCACGAACGGCGTTCTGGCCGCTTACGTGGTGCTTGCGGGACAATGGCAGTACTGGCTCTAAAAGCCTCGCCGTTTCCTGATCAATTTCCTACTCAATGATTCAACTGACCGGTGCCGGAAAGCGTTTCGGCCCAAAAATCCTTTTTGAAGAACTAAACTGGCTCATCACGCCGAAAGACCACATCGGCATTGTGGGCGGCAACGGCACGGGCAAGTCCACTCTGCTCAAGGCGCTGGCGGGCATTGAAGGCCTCGATTACGGCTCGCTCTCCGGCAGCAAAGGCATCCGCGCGGGCTACCTGCCGCAGGACGGCATTACCCTCACCGGACGCTCTGTTTTTGACGAGTGTATGGCTGTCTTTGCCGAAATCCACGCTCTCGAAATTGAACAGCAGGATCTGGCCCGGCGGATGTCGGAGCTTGATCATTCCACCCAGGAATACAGTCAGGTTTCTGAACGCTACCACCACGTGCAGTCGGAATTCACCGCGCGGGACGGTTACAACATTGAATCCCGTGTCGGGTCAGTCCTCACCGGCCTCGGGTTCCGGCGCGAAGACTGGACCAAACGTGTAGAAGAGTTTTCCGGCGGCTGGCAGATGCGTATCGCACTGGCGAAACTACTACTCGAAGAACCCAACCTGCTGTTGCTCGACGAACCCACCAACCATCTGGACCTTGAAGCGCGCAACTGGCTGGAGACTTATCTTGCTTCTTATCCGAACGCGTTTATTCTGATTTCGCATGATCGTTTTTTTCTGGATGTGACGGTGACCAAAATTGCCGAAATCTGGAACAAACGTGTCTGGTTCTACACCGGCGGCTATTCCAAATACGAGCAGCAGAAGGGCGAACGACGGGCGCAACTGGTTGCGGCATACGCGAATCAGCGGCTTAGGATTGAAGCGCTCGAAGCCTTCATCAACCGCTTTCGCGCACAGGCCACCAAGGCCAAACAGGTGCAGAGCCGGATTAAAGAGCTGGACAAGATTGAACGTATCGAAGTACCTCCGGACGAAAAGACCATTCACTTTCGCTTTCCCCAACCGAAACCGAGCGGCAGAATTGTTGCCGAGTTTCGCAACGTTGCTAAACGCTATGGCGCGAAGACTGTGTTTGAAGGCGCTGCGTTTAACATCGAACGCGGCGACCGTGTGGCACTTGTAGGCATCAACGGAGCGGGTAAATCTACCCTGATCCGGCTGATGTCGGGCGAAGATCCGCTCACTGAGGGTGAGTACATACTCGGCTATAACGTCGAGGCGGATTATTTTGCGCAGGATCAGTATAAGGTTCTCGATACTGAGTCCACTATTCTGGACGATCTGGGCCGGGTGGCCCCGCGCGCTTCCAATACGGAACTGCGCAGCATCCTGGGCTGTTTTTTGTTCGGGGAAGACGATGTATTCAAGAAGATTGGCGTGCTTTCAGGCGGTGAACGCAACCGCTATGCGCTGGCCCGAATGCTGATGATGCCCGGCAATTTCC
The DNA here is from genome assembly GCA_025363475.1 of Terriglobia bacterium. Taxonomy (GTDB): domain Bacteria; phylum Acidobacteriota; class Terriglobia; order Bryobacterales; family Bryobacteraceae; genus BOG-234. Next base: position 15,329 of record JANYDS010000067.1, on the reverse strand, counting down.
TGCTGCTTGATGAACCGACCAATCACCTTGATATGCGGGCCAAGGATGTACTGCTGACCGCGTTGCAGGAATTCAGCGGGACCGTTGTTTTTGTTTCGCATGATCGTTACTTCATCGACAAACTCGCCACGCGGGTGATTGAAGTGGCCGATGGCCAGGTACACGCGTTTCCTGGCAATTACGAAGATTATTTGTGGCGCAAAGAGGGGGGCGGTGAACTCGCGGTAACACCGAAAGCGGGTGCTGCGCCCTCGGCAAAGACATCGCAGCTGGTAGGCGCAGCTGCCGCCGAAACGCCGGTGGTGAAGGATGATAAACAGCGTCGTCTGAATCCCCTTAAGCTGAAGCAGATGAAAGACCGGCAGCACGGGATCGAAGACGAAATCACGCGTCTCGAAGTGGAAATTGCTGATTTTGAGCAGGGCCTGTCGCAGTATCAGAGCGCACAGCAGAGTATCGACATTGCTGAACTTCTGGAATCGCGGCGGAATGACATGAAAAATCTGCTCGCCGAGTGGGAAGAAGTTTCAGAGACCATTGAAGCCAATCGCTGATTGAGGTAAACGCAAAATGAAGCTGTATCTTTCCGAGCAGGACGTCCTGGCCACGCTGACCATGGCGAAGGCAGTGGAACTGGTGGAGGGCGCATTCCGCAGCCTCGCGAACGGCACTGCAGTCAATCATCCGCGACGCAGAGTGGTGCTGCCCACTGGCTCCGTGCTGCACTATATGGCTGCGGGGATGGTGGAATATTTTGGCATCAAGGTCTATTCGACGAACCCAACATCAGGTGCGCATTTTGAAGTGCTGCTTTACCGGTCGGAAGACGGGGTGCCGCTGGCGACTATTGAAGCCAATCACCTGGGGCAGCTTCGTACCGGCGCTGCCAGCGGTGTGGCGACGAAGTTTATGGCAAGGGAAGACGCCGCGACGGCGGGCATTATTGGCAGCGGCTTTCAGGCGGAAACACAGCTGGCCGCCATCGCCGCGGTGCGACAGTTGCGTGAAGTCAGAGTTTGGAGCCGTAAGAAAGACCGTCGCGAGGCCTTCGCGCGGCATTGTGCCGAGAAGTTTGGCTTGAACGTCAGGGCGGTTGATTCGGCGCGCGAATGTGTTGAAGGCGTTGATGTGGTGGTGACTGCGACCAGTTCCCGTGAACCGGTTTTAGAAACCGCATGGCTTGCCCCCGGAACCCATGTCAATGGAAGCGGTTCCAACTGGGCGGACCGGCGTGAACTTCCTGCGGACTTGATCTATGGGCGGGCCAGCATTGTGGCGGTTGATTCCATTGAGGGGGCAAAGATGGAATCCGGCGACCTGATGCTTCCTCTGCTGGAGGCCCCAGCCGATGCTTTTGCGGGCGTAGAGCTTTCCGCTATTGTTTCCGGCAAGATTCCGGGGCGTATGAATGCCGACGAGGTAACCGTGTTTAAGTCGAACGGACTGGCAGTGGAAGACATTGCAGTCGCGGGCTATCTATATGAGCAGGCTGTCAAGCGGGGTCTCGGCCGGCGCGCATGACCTGATTAATTGCGGTGATACGGTGTACTTCCACGGAAAGCGTGAGAAGAAGTCGCTTTCTGCCATTGCCGAATCGGATGACCGGGTCAGCAGGGCCGGTATTTCGGATGGCGGTACTGGTTTGCTGAACAAGTAGCCCTGCACTTCAGTACAACCTGCTGCCCGCACGATTGAAAGCTGTTCGCAGGTTTCGACGCCTTCGGCGGTTGTGATCAAACTCATGCTGGCTCCGAGGCCCGCAATCGCGCGAATGATGGCGCTGGCACCTGTCGTTTCGGTGAGGTCGCTGATAAACGAGCGGTCGATCTTGATTTTGTCGAAGGGAAAGCTGCGCAGGTAATTGAGGGACGAATAACCGGTGCCGAAATCGTCCATGGAAATGCGGACGCCGGCGTCGCGGAATTCGTGGAGCACCGCAAGCGTGGCTTCACTGTTCAGCATCAGTACCGCTTCTGTAATCTCAAGCTCAAGCCTTGCCCCCTGCAAGCCCGAAGCATCAAGCGCGTGGCGCACTGCGCTTACCAGGTTTCGGCTTTTGAACTGGGCTGGCGAAAGATTTACGGCGATATTGACTCCCCTCGGCCATTTTGCAGCTTCCGCGCAAGCCTGCCGGACCACCCATTCGCCTATCGGAATAATCAGTCCGTTTTGCTCCGCGAGGGGGATGAATTCGTCGGGGCCAACCAAGCCGCGAATCGGGTGTCGCCACCGAATCAGCGCTTCGAAGGCTGTGATTTCACGGGACCCGATGTTGTACAAAGGCTGATACATGAGTTCGAACTGATATTTGTCAAGCGCCACCCGCAGATCCAGTTCCAGTTGTTGTTTGGCCACCAGGCTGGAGGCCATCGCCGGGTCGAAAAAAGTCCACGAACCCGCGCACCCTGATTTTGCATGGCCCAAAGCGATGTCCGCATGCTTCATCAATTCATCCGCAGTCTGTCGGTCGGAGGAAGCGAGCGCGATTCCGGCCGAACAGGTGATTGCCATTTCGTGACCATCGAGATCATACGGAATGCCAATCAGATCGATAATCTCTTCGGCCAGCAGGGAGACCTGGGCAGGACCGGAAAGGCGTTCGGCAAGAATTGCGAACTCATCGCTGCCGAGGCGAGCGACTATAGCGCCTCCGCCCAAAACGTCGCGCAACCGCTCGGCGACCAGCTTGAGAAGACGATCGCCGGTATCATGTCCCAAAACGTCATTCACGAGTTTGAAACGATCCAGATCCAGACACAGAACCGAAATCGTCTCACCCGGTCGGGCGCGGTGCAACGCTTCATTGAGGCACTGGCGAAAGTAAACGCGGTTGGGAAGATCCGTGAGGCTATCGTGATTCGCCATGCGGGCAATCAGCATTTCGTTCTCTTTGCGTTTCGAGATATTCCGGCAGGTGCCACGGAAACCGAGAAAGCTGCCGTCTTCACCGAAGACGGGATTGCCATTCGACTCGCTCCAGGCAACCGAACCGTCAGGCAGGGCTGTCGAGTATTCAAATTCACGGAAAGGACGACGCTCCGCAATGTCGTCGAGATGGGCGGCAAATACCGGGTCAGAACCAGCGTCGCGGCCCAGCAGTTCGGTGGTGGTCTTCCCGATATATGCCTGTGTCCTGCCGAGGCCAGAGCTGACTGCCAGTGGCATGCCGCCCGTCAGCCTCATTTGGTCGTCGGTTTCCCAGACGAAGTCCGCTGCTGTGGAGGCGACATCCAGAAGGCGGCGGCAGTGGGTTTCCAGTTCCAGCGCGATACGTTCCCAGTCGTACGACGCATTCGCCGGATTGCGAACAGCTTTGAGGGCGTCCGTCAGAGATTTGTTCACAGGGTCACCTGAAAGTAAGTTCGGCATTTGGGCATGTGACATTTACAGAACCCGTATTGGTTCTGGTGGGACATTTGTGGGGCTACGCCCTCAGGTGCCATGCCTTCAGGTACCATGCTTGCCGTCACCCAGGAGAATCGGGAAAGGAGGTCTTTCTGAGCGGCATCCGGTCCGCATTTGGCATCCGCCGATGCCTGCAGCAGCGGCATCAGTTCTTCCACCGGCACGGGACGGCTGAAGAGGAAGCCCTGCACTTCCGTACAGCCCTCCGCCGCCAGAATGGCAAACTGTTCATCCGTTTCCACGCCTTCCGCAGTAGTAGTCAAATGCAGGCTGTTCCCCAGGCCGGAGATGGCGCGAACAATTGCCGCGGCTCCGCTGGTTCCTGTCAGGTCCCGGCTGAAAGACCGGTCAATCTTGATCTTGTCGAAGGGAAAACTGCGCAGATAGCTCAGGGACGAATAGCCGGTGCCGAAATCATCCATCGAGATACGCGCGCCCAGTGCGCGCAATTCGTGGAGCACGCGCAGCGTGGCGTCGCTGTTGAGCATGAGGACAGCCTCTGTAATTTCAATTTCCAGACGGCTGCCGGGCAGGCCAGCCGCCTTGAGCGCCTCACGTGTGACCGAAGTCAAATTCCGGCTTTTGAACTGCGCAGGGGAAATATTGACCGCCACGCTTACGTGCTGCGGCCATGTGGCGGCGGCGGCACAGGCAGTCCGGATGACCCATTCGCCGATCGGGACAATCAGACCCGTTTCCTCAGCAATCGGAATGAAATCGTCGGGCGGAATCAAACCCTTCTGCGGATGTCTCCAGCGAATCAGCGCCTCAACGGCAATTACCTGGCGCGATTCTACGTTATAGAGCGGCTGATAGAAGAGATCAAACTCCTGGCGAGCGAGCGCGAGGCGCAGGCCCGATTCCAGTTCCCGGCGCGATTCCACCTGCTGGCCCATTTGCTGCTCAAAGAAGCACCATGAGCCGGGGTCAGACAACTTGGCCCGATACAGGGCGATGTCGGCGTGGCGCAGAAGTTCCTCGGGAGTTGTCCCGTCCTGCGGATACAGGGCAATCCCGATCGTGGTGCCGATACTGACGTGGTGGCCTTCCAGAATGGAGGCCATAGAGAGCGCCCTCGATATGCGGCGAGCCAGGGCGGACACTTCTTCTGGTTTTTCGACGCCTGTCTGGACCACAACGAATTCATCACCACCAAGGCGTGCCACCGTATCTACACCGCGGATGCATTCGCGCAGACGGTCCGCAGCTGTGCGCAGCAGGGCGTCACCAACCGAATGGCCCAGTGTGTCATTGACTCCCTTGAAGCGGTCAGGGTCGAGGCAGAACACCGCAATCCCGTTTCCCTGCCCGCACGCGTCAATTGCGCTCGCGATGCGCTCCCGAAACAGGATCCGATTGGGCAAACCCGTGAGCGCGTCGTGCCGGGCCAGGAAGGTAATCATCGCTTCGTCTTCTTTGCGGCGGGTCACATTTCTCGAAGTGCCGCGATAGTCGGTGAATTCGCCTGACTCCGCAAACACGGGGTTCCCGTTCGATTCCATCCACACGGTACCGCCGTCGGGCAAACTCAATGAATATTCAAAACCACGGTAAGGCTGGCGTGCCTGTACCGCTGTACACCAGGCCGCCATACCGGGGTCCGTTGCAGGGTCCCGCCCCAGTGCTTCGAGCGTGGACTTACCCTGAAATGCAGTATGGACAGCCTTTTCAGCAGTTTTCAGAGCAGCTGTTTTCTCTGATTTCACGACACGCTGGCCGCTGATCATCCGCATGTTGGTGTCGGTTTCCTACAACACGTCAGAGGCCGTGGACAAAAAACGATCAGCCGGGAATTCGCCTTTTCGAGATTCGCGGTTTCCGCCCGCGACTGCAGCAGCGCTGCTTCCAGGCGCAAGACTGCATCGAGGCATTCTTCGGCATGAAGAACGGAAGGCGAAGGGGGATAGTCAGTATGAGTCACAGGCTCGATTCGCGCAGCTGGCGCGTCCTGTGAGATCTATCGGTACTTCGAGGGAGTTACTGTAGGGCCGCCGCTGAACGCGACCGGTGGTTATTCCTGGACTTGGGCCTGCTGGTCCACTTCGCGCCAGGCGCTGATCTTCAGCCGGCGACAAACCCAGCAGAGTTGTTCTGCTCCTGGTGTGGCTTCGCCTGAACAGACGACGCATTTCAAGAGCGGCCTGACCCCGGCGTCAACCATTGAGCGTTTCGCACTCTCCATAATTTCCGGCGCAACGATTTCAGGCAGGGCGACAGGTTCCAGTTTGAGGCGGGGTTTGCTTTTCATGTGGCTCCTTCCACTATGTCAAACGCGTTGCAGCGGCGGGATTACCTCACGCTCAGGGCTGTTTTTTGGCGGACTGGGCATTCTGAATTTCGGCCAGCTGATTTTTTACCAGCGAGATATCGGACGCAGCCGGAGCCAGTTTCATGTATGCCTGCAGAGCGACGGCGGCACCGGGAAGATCGTTCTTCTGCGCGAGGATCGCACCCAGAAGATGATGAGCCTGAGGGTTCTTGTTCTGCGGATCGTGCTGGATTGCGGAGTGTACACTCTTTTCCGCCATATCCAGATTCTTCAGATTGAAATGGGCCACGGCGTCGGGATACCAGAGTTGGGGAAAGCTGAGCGGATCGAGCTTGAGGGCTATATCAAGGTACTTTGTCGCCTCTTCCCAGCTGCTCTGCCGGGCCGCCATCATGCCCAGTTCCGCATGGGCCCGAACCAGCTTCGGATCGGCATCAACGGCGTTCAGAAACGCCTGGGCGGCTGTCTCCAGGGATTTCTGCGCTAAGCGGGAACGGCCCAGTTCAAGCCAGGCATTGGCATATTTCGGGTAAAGTTCAACTGCTTTCTCAAGTGCCAGCTGCGCGTCAGCCGGCTTGCCCTTGCGCAACGCCTGCGTGCCTTTTTCGTAAGCCTTGCGCGCATCTTTGGGCGCATTCAGAGACGTTGCACTTACTGATGTACCTTCGATACCGGCCGTACGGTAGAGGACGATGGTGCCGATGTCCGGATTGTCAAAGCCGCGGTGGTTATCGAGAGTGAGAGAATCGGAGCGGAAACCGCCCGCCTCGGCGCGGAGTTCGCAGCCCATCATGGAGCCTCCGGAACCGGAAGAACCCGAACCACCGTTCATGTTGCCAAAGCCGCCGGAACCGCCTGAACTGCCGAACGGGTCATTGCGCTGTCGGCCGCTGGGTTCGAACTGGTCTGATGCGTCCGGCAAACTACTGGTGACGTGATTCCAGTCAAAATTAAAATAGCCTTTGGAGTCGGTAGACGCGACGGTGCGCTGGCTGTTGAGACAAATACTTTTAATGATTACGCCGTGTGGCAGGGGAGAGCCGTCAGCCATTGTCACCTTGCCCGAGATGAAGATGGGCATGGAGTTTTCCGGGTTGGTGCGCTGCTGCGTTTGATTCGGGACGGTGGTTGTCCCGGGGATGCGGCCTCCGGTTGCGGGAGGTGTGGTGGCTCCTCCGGGCGGTGTGGTCCCGGTGGTTTGGGATTGGGCTGGAACCAGAGCCAGGGACAAACAAAATGCGGTGGTGAGCGCTGGCTTCATCGGCAGTGAAATTTGAACCGATTATGGCACATCCCGGCAGATCAGTTGTTGTGGTTTCGTAAACGATAGAATCGAAGGCACGTGACTAGCCTATCCCTGCTGACAGTGCTGTTGGACTGCGCGATTTTTTACATTGTGTGGCGGCTGACGGGCAGCATTTTTGACGGCCAGATTGCGGGACGCGCTGTCGCGATGGCTTTCCACTATTTTGCGGCGCGCAGCCGGTTTTTCAAACCGCAGCCGAAGTTCCTCACGCTGTTGATTGCAGGTATGCCGATTACGTATCTGGGCATCCGCATCGTGACTGCGGTTACCCATGTGCGTGTGCCTACGGCCAAGCTCGTTTTCGAAGGGCTGCTTTTGCTGGCGGCGATCGCTATAGCTAAGCCGTCGCAGGCAGCAACGCCGGGGCCAGTTCGCGGCGGCGGCGTTTGGGCCTGGGTGCTTTGGCCGCTGCTGCTGATTCCTGCGGCTGTGGAAGCGTTTGGGTTTCGCTCGACTGAGCTTCTGACGCAATTTGTCTGGGATCCTGTGGGTCAGCATCGTTTCGTGCTGTTTGCGCTGGTCTGTAGTGGCGTCAGTGTCGCGTTTGGTTTCGTAGCACGGCGGTATTTTCGGACGGCGGTTCTGACTGCGGTCCTTGCCTGTTCGGTGTACGCGGTGGGCACGGCTCCGGTGGGAACGGTGCTGTTGTACGTGTTTTCATGCACGGTGCTGGGCCGTCTGGTTTTTGGAGAAGACACGGAAGGGCCGCTGGCGTTTCTGGCCGGGACGGCGATCTGGATTGCGGGCATGTACCTCACTTTGTATATGCCGGTCCACTATGCGGGGACGCATTTGGCGGCGATGGCGCTGCCGGTGCTCGCGGGATACCGGCAGACGAAGCGCCTGGCGATGGAATGGCTGCGGCTGCTGCTGCCGACTGAACGCACGCCTTCGCTGACGACCTTTTGGGCTTTTGCGCTGCTGGCATTTCTGGTGGTGGCGAACTGGCTGGTTGTTCTCAAACCGGAGATCAGCACAGACGGGCTGGCGATGCATCTGGCGATCCCTGCCGATATCGCGCGGCACCATTTTTTCAGCATCGACTTTCATCAATTCATCTGGGCGCTAATGCCGATGGGGGGTGATCTGGGCTTCGCCGCGGTTTACGCATCCGGGGGCGAATACGCGGCGCGGCTGTTGAACTTCGCGATGCTTTGCGGCGTGGCGTTGCTGCTGTTTCGGACGGCCCGGTCGTTTGTGCCGGAATCTGTGGCCGCACTGCTGGCGGCGCTGTTTGTCTCGACGCCGATGGTCTACCTTGCGACCGGATCGCTGTTTGTAGAAAATTCGGTGGCATTCACGGTGCTGGGCGCGGTGGTGGCAGTTTGGCGTTTCCACGAAACCCGCGCCATGCGCTATCTGCTGCTGGCCGCCACACTGCTGGGCACTGCGATGGCGCTGAAACTGGGCGCGCTGACGGCTGGTCTGATCGGTTTCGCCATTCTCATAATCGATTTTTGGAGGGGACGCACAAAGCGTTCCCCTGCCTTGGCGCTGGCCGTTTGCGCCATCGTTCTGGTCACAGGTTCGTTCCCGTATGCGAAGGCGTGGAAGCTCACCGGCAATCCCTTCTTCCCGTTTCAGACCGGACCCTTCAAATCCGCACTGGTGGACGATGACATCCGGGACGTGCGCTATAACCAGCCATTGAACTGGCGAACGCCTTACCAGCTGACGTTTGAAACGGGTCACTACTATGAGGGCCAGGCCGGCTCTTTCGGCTTCCAGTATTTCCTGTTTCTGCCGCTCATGCTGGCGGGATTGGTCGCTGTGCGTTCGTTTCGCAGCTGGTCTGTGATTGCGATCAGCCTGATCAGTGCCGTGATTATTGCGGCGACCCAATCGAATGCCCGCTATTTTTACTTTCTGATGCCGCTGCTAACGCTGGGGATCGCGCCGGTGCTGGGCTGGCTTAGGGAGCGGCAAGGCCGGTTTTTCCAAACCGCGTTGGTGGCTGCGGTGATTGCGTGTTTCGGCAATATCTGGTTTCTACCTTCGGCGGACTGGTACAACCGCGATTTCTATGCGTCGCCGCTTTTCACAGAGAAAGGCCGCCAGCTTTATGTGCACGTGGGCGGCCCGATACGAGAAGTGATTCAGTTCGTGAACGGAGTGGACCAGACGGAACCTGTGGTGCTGGTTGATTCGTCCCAGATTGCGGGAGTTCTGGCACCGGTGCATGCCGTTCAATGGCATGATTACGCGTTCCTGAAACACGTGGCTGCGCTGCAGCGTCCGGTGGAGGTTTTCCGTTTCTTCCGGCAGGAGAAGGTGGCGCAATTGATTATCGAGAAGAACCGGGAGGATCGCCCCGAGACGGTCATGAGAATGCTGAAAGCCTGCGGGGAGCCCGAGTTCACGGCAAAGACCTGGGAGGCGGTGAAGCTGCGACCTGACTGTGAACGGGTACTTGCAGTAGCGCGCGGCAGGGTTGATGACATCGATCCGCGGATTGCTCTGCTCAAAGACTGGGTCCGTGAAACGAAATTTCCGGAGACGTTCGGGAGTACGATCGCGTACACAAATGTTCCCGGAGCCTCGGTTCAGGTAACCATTGATGGAACCGGCTTCAGATATATGTATACAAAGGCGTTTAACCGCGGGATAGCGGCGGTTATTGTCGATGGAAGACAAGTCGCGGTGATTGACCTGTACGGCAAGGAGATCGAGTGGCAGGCCCATACAGACTTCACGGGACTGGGGCCGGGGCTGCATGAAATTGAAATCCGTGTGACCAGGAACAAGTCTGCGGCGGCGACCGATTACAACATCGACATTGATGCTCTCGAAGTCTTTTAAATCAGGCACGCTGGTAGAAGACGAAATCCCGCAAGACTACAAAACTGAAGAAGAACATGATGGTTTCGGCCAGCACTTTGGCTCCGACAATACTCATTCCGGCGTAGGCGATGAAGTTCTGAATGAGCAGATAACTCAGAGTGCCGGAGACCAGAACGACTGCCCAGAATTTGGGAAGAGCGGTCATCCAGTTGAGGGAGCGGGAATGGAAGACACCGCGTTTGTTGGCGTAGTAGTTGAAGGTCCCGGCGACGAGACGGGCCGCGACCAGGCTGACGATCAGTTTCGATGACAGCCGCAGGATTGCGATAAAAACCAGGTTGTCGATAACGGCAGTGATCAGCGATGACGCGGCAAAGCGGACCAGGACGAAGTAGATCCGCATGGAATCCAGCAGCGGATTGAAATGCGAAGACCGGTTGCCGTCAATGTAAACAGTGGCGATGGGAACCTGCTCGATTTCAATATCGGCGTGTTTGCAACGGACCAGCATGTCGAGTTCAAAATCGTAACCGGCGGCGGGAGAGAGCAAGAGATCCGCGACGAAGGTGCGCGGGATGCTGCGAAGGCCTGTTTGTGTGTCGGAGATGCGCTGCCCGGTAACGGCGCGCATGATGTAGCGGGTGAGAGTATTGCCGAACTTGCTGCGGGCTGGCACGGAACCATCGAACTGACGCGCTCCCAGGATCAGCGTATCGGGCTTTTGGGCGGCGACGCGGGCGACGGCGATGATGTCGGTTGCGGTGTGCTGGCCGTCGGCATCGGCGGTAATGGCTGAGATGCTGGCGGGAAATGTGCAGGCGAAATGGTTGAGACCGGTCTTGAGGGCAGCGCCTTTGCCGAGGTTGACCGTATGGTGGAGCAACTGGACGCCGGGGGTTTCGCGGAGCTGGGAAAAGATGGAAGTGTAAGCGGGACCGCTGCCATCGTCAACAATTACGACGGCCGCGATGGAGCCTGATGCGAGCAAGTCGCGGACGAGTGCCGGAAGAACGGGTTCGGGCCTGAAAGCCGGAATCAGAACCACTGGCAGGGGCGAGTTGAGGTTGGCCAACTGGGAAGTAGCATACCAAGCCGTTACTATGAGACAGGATGCCGAACGCGCCATTGCCCGCACTGCTGGAGCATTTGACCGGGCGTCGATTTTCGTTTAATCCGCCGATTCTGAATATTGAAGACAACAGCTGGCTTTATCGCCGCGCGTCCTGGAATGAAATTGTGGTGACGAACGGGGAGTCGGGCGAGGATATTTGCGTGCCGCGCCGTTTTTTGGGAGAGGTTGCGGAGGCGGAAGACCTTTTATTGATTGTTCACCTGACAGGTGAACTGGAATGGCGGGACGGGGTGGTGTTGCCGCGGGTGAGCCGGGTGATTGAGTTCCCTGCGGGCCGGATCGGCGAATTGACAGAACGAAGCCAGTTTCACCGTCGTGCGCCGGTGGTGAATATTCGGCTGGAGCGAAAGCGGGGTCCGGGCGTTCGGAAATGGATTGGGGTGGCGCTTTTGCTGGGGGTGGTGGCGTGGACCATCATTAACGATGTTGCCCGGGCATCAGGTGCGATGGGGTCGCATGATCGGCATTCCTGGAGTTTGCCGAGATTAGCATTTTTGAGGTAGGGTGCCGCCGTCTGGAAAAGGTCTGCGGCGTCACGGAATGGCCCAGATTTCGCCACGGATTTGGCACGGATTTAGAAGGAATACTTCAAGCCCGCCTGTATCTGACGCATATCATTCGCAGTACCACGGGTTGTCGCCGTATCCTGAATCTTTCCGAAATTGGCGGCTGGCGTCTGCGTGCTGTTTCCCCAGTTTGTGATTGGGCTGCCCAGCGCCACGTGGTTCATGGTGTTGAACGTTTCGAACCTGATCTGGAGGCTCTGCTTTTCGGTGATGTGTACGTTCTTCACAACCGAAATATCGGCATTCCATGTAGATGGGCCGATGAGTGAATTGCGGCCCGCTGTGCCGTAATTTCCGGCAGTCACGTTTGTGAAAGCCGTGGTATCAAACCATTGACTCTGGTTGGGGTTCGCCGCATACGGGTACTTTCCGGTCGCATTGAAGCGGTTGGAGTTTGGCTGCACCACCTGGCCGGCAGCGTCCCAGCCCGCGGTTGGATACAAGGGGCGACCGCTTTGCGCCGTAAAAATGGTGCTCAGCTGCCAGCCGGAAACGAAACCGTTCACAAATCGCAGATGGTTCAGGAACGGCTTGCCTTTCCCGAACGGCAATTCATAGATCACCGATGTCACCAGACGGTGCGGAGTATTGAAACCAGAGGGTCCCCATTCGCATTCCCGGATACACCGGTTGTTTTCGGGATACTGATCGCCGAGGGTTCCGCGAATCGCGCTTCCGTCATCCAGTGCCTTTGACCACGTGTACGCGACCAAAGTTGTGAGGCCGGATTTGAACCGCTGGCTCAGCTTCGCGCTCAAAGAATTGTAACTGCCTGTTCCCCAGCCCTGGGTGAGCTCAATTCCACCCGCAGCAAACTCGGGATACGGTGAGCGCAAAGCAGCGGCAGTGATCCCCGGAAGCCCGGCAGCTGCGTTGATCTGGTTCTGCAGATGGCGGTGGAGTACACCCGTGTAACCGGTTTCGAACGTCGTGCTGTTACCCAGCATGCGCTGGATGTTGAACAGGTACATCATGGAATAGGGTGTATGGATGTCAGAAGCCACAGCCCAGAGCAGCCCCGGAGTGAGTTGTACCGGCAGAATTGCGGGATTGAAAAAATTCTTGTAGGTAACAGTGGGCAGGCCGGTGGAATCGGTATTCTGAGTTACCCGGCCGGAGAGGCCGCGATTGAGATCAAATTTCGAATTGGCTGTCTCCTGTGAATAGAAAATTCCAAAGCCGGTGCGGAATGACCAGTTTGGAGACGGACTATACGCGATTCCAAACCGGGGCGCAAAATTTTTCCAGTCGGTGTTCACCAGGGCATCACCGAGGCGGCCATCACGCGCTGTCTGGATGCCGGTTGGATACGTGTAGCGGATGTTCACACCTTCGTAGAAATCCCCGTTGCCCGTGCGGACAAACACGGGGTGGCGGTTCTGCGCGACATTGGCTTCATTCGGCAGGGATTCCCTGAACTGGAAATTGGTGGCTGTTCCCCCGACATCGGTCCAGGGTGGAATCACTTCCCAGCGCAGGCCGAGAGTAACTGTGATGTTGCGGGACAGCTTATAAGTATCGTCCAGATACAGGGAAAAACTCTTCGCCCGCAGGTCCCCTTTGGCGATGGTAACGGCAAGGTCCGTGCGGAAGGGAGTGCCCATAAGGAAGTCGGCTGCAGCCGTACCGCCGACACCATTTGAAGGATTCGCCGTAAACTGACCGTTGAACTGCAACTGGCTGCGTGTGTACTGGTTGCCGGCCTGATTGTACTGGTCGTAGCGGAATTCGCCGCCGAACCGCAGCGAGTGCTTGCCGTGAATCCAGCTGAAGTTGTCAGTTGCCTGAATAATTTTGTCTCTGATGACAAAGGGACCGTTTGTATTGTTGCCAAACCCACTCAAACCACCGGTGGCGAGAGAAACAGCAGGAATACCCCAGCTCAGAGGATCATCCGTTGAAAAGGGCAGACCGAGTTCACTTACGACATTCCGGGTGCCGCTCAGTTCCTGTGCGATGGCGTTAAAAATAGCAGTATGTCCGAACCGGAACTCATTCACTTTGCTCGGCGAAAGCACTCGCGTGTTGGAAAGCATGTACTGCTTTGAATTGGTAAGCAGACTTTGACCACTCAGTGGCAGCGAGGGCGTAACTCCATCTTCATCCGTCCAGCTGTACCGGCCAAACCACTGCGAACTGGCGCTCTCCGCAAAATCGATGCGCTGCGTGAACTGGATCTTGTCGACAGATGTTTTTTGCGGCAACTGAAGGTTATTATTCACGGTTGCCGTATTCAGATTCGCCGACGGCAGGAACGCATAAAGTTTCACCGAAATCGGGTCAATCAGACTGGGCGGAATGATGTTGCCCGGAAACAGCTGTGCCGTCGAGGTCCCGTTGGCGGCTTTCACACGCGTATAAGGATTGAAGAGCAGAGTGCTGAACGATGAGAAATCGCCCGTCCTCCAGGCATCCGGCGGCACGGTATAGGCTGCCTGATCGGTCCGCCTGCTCTTGAAGCCTTCCATGTTCGACATGAAGAACAAACGGTCTTTGCCATTGAACAGCTTTGGTATCGAGACCGGGCCGGACAAAGTAAACCCATACTGATTCCAGCGGAACGGCGACTTTTTGGGATGGGTGCCTGCAAAATCGTAAGGAATCGCGTCCAGCGCGCTGTTGCGCAGAAATTCGAAAACCGTGCCGTGATACTGGTTCGTTCCTGATTTGGTGGAAACGTTAATCTGACCTGCCTCGCGGCCAAACTCTGCCGGGTAGATGCCGCTTTGCACCTTGAACTCCTGCAAAGCATCAACGGAGGGCAGCAGGATGTACAGATTGAAATTCACATCCGTGTCGGAGACCCCGTCGAGTGTGTAGTTATTCATGGTGCCGCGCATTCCGGCAATCGAAATATTCTGATTTACGCGATCACCGCCCTGCCGTCCTGACGCAATCGATGGTGCTGCGAAGCCATAAGATACGTTGGGGCTGAGCGCGACCAGCTGCAGAAAGTTTCTTCCATTTAATGGGAGGTCAGTAATACTTTTTTCTTGAATTACTGTGCCGACAGAGGCACTTTCCGTGGTCAGCATTACTCCTGAAGCGCTGACTTCCACCGTCTGTGAGGCCTGTCCAACGGCCAGGGTGATATCGATTCGCGCGGTCTGTTGCACCTGGAGCTCAATTCCAGTTCGAAAACTGGTTTGAAAGCCAGGCGCTTCAACCTTCAACGTATATTTACCGGGGTTGAGCGACGGAAAACTGTATATTCCCGACCCATTGGTGCGTGTGGTTCGCGAAGCATTGGTGTCAGTGTTAAGAGCCGTAACCGGCACTCCGGGAGCAATCGCGCCGGATTGATCCTTGACTTCGCCGGTAATTTCACCGGACGTTTGCGCAAAAGCAGGACAGGCCAAAATACCAAGTGCGGCGGCTAAGATCAGGTGACGCATGGAACCTCCTGCAACGGGGAAGAGAATGCGAGGGATGCTATCACCTGAAACGACCGGACGCAAGCCCCTGCTATTTTTGGTAGTGGCTCAATTTGAATGTGAAGATGATTTAATTTCCCGATCCCTCACTTTTTACGCTACCGGCCCAAAGTTTGCATATGCCCGGCGCAATTTGGCGGTCCGTTCTTCCTCTATTATCCGCGATTCCCGTTCTTCCAGCAACGCGATGATGTCCTCAATCGCGGTCCACGTCCACACGCTGCCATATCCGAACTGCCCCGCCTTATCCATTGGCAGATTCTTATCCTTCGCTTAACAGAAGGCCCAAATTTCATCGGCCTCAATACGGCGGCACGATAGGTCACGGAGGTCTTGTCTTAGATATTCAGCGCAAGCCGTTCCGAGGTCCACCAGACGAATCGTAACGCCCTAAGTCCGCCCCAACTCCCGAAGACTGGCCCCCTCGCGCTTAACT
>JANYDS010000016.1 GCA_025363475.1 Terriglobia bacterium | reverse complement strand
CGGAACGCTACTTTCGGATTGTGTTTGGACAGCACCTTAGTGATTGCAGCCGTCAACGTCGTCTTACCGTGATCGATATGTCCGATCGTCCCGATGTTTACGTGCGGCTTGCTGCGGTCAAATTTTTCTTTCGCCATTTTGCCACCAGTCTCCCTGATCTTTTTATGTTGCTAATTCTTTAGAACTAAAACTGAAAACTGCTTACTTCGCGCCCTGAACCCGCGCGACAATTTCTTCACCGACGCTTCTCGGAACTTCCTCGTACCGCGCGAAGTGCATCGTGAAGCTGCCGCGTCCCTGCGTGCGCGACCGCAATTCTGTCGCATATCCAAACATTTCGCTCAGCGGAACGCTCGATTTGATAATCTGCGTTGTTCCGCGAACTTCGGTGCCTTCCAGCTGGCCGCGCCGCGAAACGATATCGCCATTCACCGGACCCATATACTCTTCCGGCACCACAACTTCCACCGACATGATCGGCTCCAGAATCACAGGCTTCGCTTTGCGCAGTGCTTCTTTTACACAAATTGAGCTACAGATCTTAAACGCCATTTCCGAGGAATCGACATCATGATACGCACCGTCGAACACCGTCACTTTGATGTCTTCCAGCGCATAGCCGGCCAGAATTCCGCCTTCCATCGCCTCAGCCACGCCTTTTTCAATGGCCGGAATGAATTCCTTGGGAATGTTGCCACCCTTGATGCCATTGACAAACTGGAAACCTTCACCGGGAACAGGTTCAACCCGCAGCTTGGTGCGCGCATACTGACCGCTGCCACCCGTCTGCTTTCTGTGGGTGTAATCGAATTCCGCCATGGAACGAATGGTTTCGCGGTACGCAACCATCGGCTTGCCGACGTTTGCCACCACACCAAATTCCCGCATCATACGGTCAACGATAATTTCGAGGTGCAGTTCGCCCATGCCGGACAGAATGGTCTGGCCGGTTTCCGGATCCGTATTGACACGGAACGTGGGATCTTCCTGCGCCAGCTTGGCAATCGCCATGCCCATCTTTTCCTGATCGGCCTTGGTCTTGGGTTCTACCGCCAGCTGAATAACGGGAATCGGGAAATCAATCGCTTCGAGCGCAATCGGATGATCTTCATCGCAGATCGTATCGCCCGTTGAAACTGTCTTCAAACCGACAGCGGCGCAAATATCGCCCGCCATGATTTCATTGATATCTTCGCGCTTGTTGGCATGCATGCGCAGCAAACGCCCAACGCGCTCTTTACGACCCTTCGCAACGTTGTAAATCGACTCGCCGGCAGTCATCTTGCCCGAATACACACGGAAGAACGCCAGCTGACCCGAATACGGGTCAGTCATAATCTTGAAAACCAGTGCAGCAAACGGTTCGTCGTCGGAAGCCTTGCGGTACAGCTTCACAGTCTTGTCGTCTACCGAGGAACCTTCAATATCCGGCACATCGAGCGGAGATGGCAGATAATCCACCACCGCATCGAGCATCGTCTGAACGCCCTTGTTTTTGAACGCCGAACCACAGACGACCGGGAAAATCTTCATCGCGATGGTCGCTTTGCGGATTCCGGCTTTAATTTCAGCCACCGTCAGCGGCGCACCTTCAACAAACTTTTCGAACAGTTTGTCGTCGAATTCCGAAACCGCTTCAATCATCTGCTCGCGGTAGGTCTGCGCTTTTTCGAGCAACTCTTCGGGAATCTCAACAACATCGAATTTCGCGCCCAGTGTTTCATCGCGCCAGAGCACCGCATTCATCTCAACCAGATCAATAATGCCTTTGAACTGATCTTCCGCGCCAACCGGAATCTGAATCGCCACCGGACGCGCCTTCAGGCGGTCAATGATGGTGTCAACGGAGTGATAGAAGTCCGCGCCTACGCGGTCCATCTTGTTAATGAAGCAGATACGCGGAACCGAATACTTGTCGGCCTGACGCCAAACCGTTTCCGACTGCGGCTGTACGCCGGCAACTGCATCGAACACCGCCACCGCGCCGTCGAGCACACGCAGTGAACGCTCCACTTCGGCCGTGAAATCCACGTGACCCGGAGTGTCGATAATGTTGATCTGCATGTCCTTCCACTGAGCGGTCGTCGCAGCGGAGGTGATCGTGATACCACGTTCCTGCTCCTGCGCCATCCAATCCATGGTGGCCGTGCCTTCATGCACTTCGCCGATTTTGTGCGAGCGCCCCGTGTAATACAGGATCCGTTCCGTGGTGGTGGTCTTACCGGCATCGATATGAGCAGCGATGCCGATGTTTCTCATCTTTTCCAGTGGTACGGTGCGTGGCATGAAGCGAATACAGTCCTTATCGTTCGAATGAATTTTTACTGACTACCAGCGATAGTGCGCGAAAGCCTTGTTAGCTTCAGCCATACGATGCACGTCGTCGCGCTTCTTAATGGCTCCGCCGCGGAGGTTCGCCGCTTCGTTCAACTCGTTTGCCAGCTTGTCCGCCATGCCCTTTTCGGCCCGGCCACGCGCATTGGAAAGAATCCAGCGAATCGCCAGACTGGTCCGGCGGTTCTGCGGAACTTCGATCGGCACCTGATAGTTGGCACCACCAACGCGCCGGGTTTTGACTTCCAGCAGCGGCTTGGCGTTTTCAACGGCTTTCTTGAACAGCTTGATCGCTTCTTCGCCGCCGCCCTTTTCTTCCAGCTTCAGCATCGAAGAGTAGAAAATTTTCTGGGCAGTTGATTTCTTGCCTTCCCACATCATTGAGCAGATGAACTTCTCGGCCAGAGTCGAGTTGTACACCGGATCGGGATTGACTTCACGATTTTCTGCGCGTCTGCGTCGGGGCATCTTACCTGAATCCTCTTACTTACTTGGTCGCGGCTTTAGGCCGCTTGGCGCCGTACTTCGAACGGCTCTGTTTGCGGTTGGCGACACCGGCGGTGTCAAGCGCTCCGCGGACCACGTGATAGCGCACACCCGGCAGATCCTTCACACGACCGCCACGAATCAGGACGATCGAGTGTTCCTGCAGGTTGTGACCAACGCCAGGGATGTACGTCGTGACTTCGATACCGTTGGTAAGACGGACACGGGCTACTTTACGCAGCGCCGAGTTCGGCTTTTTCGGGGTAGAAGTGTACACGCGGGTACAAACACCGCGCTTCTGCGGACAGCTCTGCAACGCCGGACTGGCCGTTTTCCATGCGGGCGCTTTACGCCCTTTGCGCACAAGTTGATTAAATGTCGGCAAAGAAAGATCCTCAAAAAAACTGCGTCAATGATACGAAGCGGCGTGAACTACCTGCCGTTCGGGCTTTGGACAAGTCCATATTCGGTGATCAGCGCAACGCCTAACCCTCAGACGCGACCAATTCGAAAATCGGGACCTCGCCCCGGCCGGATCTCCGACGCCGGAGATGGTAGCCGGAAGCTTTAAGAACAACTCAAGCTACAGCCAAACTTCGTTAGCGTAACAAATCGGAGTGCCTCGTGTCAAACGGACTACATTCCCTGGGTGTGCGACATGAAAGTGATGGGACGAGCGGTATTTTTTTGTGATGGTATTCTTAGCGTTGATGTACGCTAATAGAGGAGGATCGTCGGCTCCGGGGTCATCGAATTTGTCGGCTCCGGGGTCATCGAAGCAGGCTGCAAAACAATCATCGGTTCGCGTTGTAAGCAGTCAGGCATGTTCTGGACCGTTCGCGGTGCCAATGCCATCCTGGCTCTGCGCTGCTGCCACTTCAATGCCAGGTTCGAGGACTACTGGGAGGGCCGACGCGCCGCCTGACTCCACTTTGATGTCGCACACCCCTCTGAGAGGGCACGAGCCACCTCCAGTCAAATCGAACGGCCAGCGAGCCCGAACCAGGATGCGGCCGCCAGCATGTGCCGATCATTGGTCCAGATTTCGGTAAAGCCTCCATCTGCTGCTGTGACCAGATGGAGCGCGTCGAGGGTGCGCAGATAGCAGGAAGCCGGAAGGGAGCGTGTCAGTGCTTCGGCCCGCCGCAAGAGCCGTTCCGTCACAGGCAGGGCTGTGATCACCCCGGTGTGCATATCTTCCAGAAAAAAATCCTGACGCAAGGCTGCGTCAGCGGGAGTCACCGCCCCCTCGCGAACCTTGCGATGGGCAAGAGAAGCCATCTCAGCTATACAGATTGCGGAGGAATACAGGCCCTTGGCCCCGCGTGCCAGGTCCCGGACCAGTTTCCCGTCGGGTTCGTTCCAGTAGCACTTTCCCAGGTAGGCAGTATCAAAGTACAGCTTCAAGTTCGGTCCTGCTCCAGAATCAGACCGCTATCAGTGGTTTCGGGTCCGCTCATAATTTGAGCTTCCCGGTTGGGCATGGAAGGCTTCGGCTGATCGGAAATGGGGCGGATTTGCGCTACTGGCACTCCGCGCTTTTGGATAATAAAAGACTCGCCCTCCGCCACCCGGCGGACTATTTCACTGGTCTTGAGGTGGAGTTCGCGAACCGTGGAGGACTTCATGTGTCACAAGGTGACACATTTTATTTCCGTTCTCGGGGTTGCGCTCTTCCCGGAGCTGATCGGGGGCACTAAACCCGGTTCAAGGGACAAATCTGCGGCGGCTCATGGTTTATCGAAATCGGCTGGCGTACTCTTTAGGACCAGGAGCCGCGCCCATGGAAGTACAGCCTACTTCGGACCAGATGGCATTCGCCCGTCGCCCTATAGACACAGGCCGCCTGCAGAGTGAGAGCGAGGTGGTTCAAGAAGCCCTTGCGCTATGGGAAGAACGCGAACGCCAGGTGCTTGCGTTTTTGACAACCATTGATTACGCTCGCGCGACTGTAGCGCGAGGCGAAGGTCGCGTGATTACGGCGGAATCCATGAGGGAACTTTCGGCTGAAGTAAAAGAGCGCGGACGTGCGCGCCTGATTGCCGAACTGACCTATTCGAGGTAAATGGCTCGTCGCTACGCCTGCGGTCAACCAAACAGGCCAACAAAATTAACCGAAAGGCTCTGATCAAGAGCATGATCTTCAAGGTAAGATTTGAGCAGGATGCCTAGTCTCGATTGGTCAGCATGCCCCGCCGTGGAGAGCATTCCCGGCAAGGTCAGTGGTGCCTGGGTACTGCGCGGGACGCGCATGCCCGTGTCCGCGATTTTTGAGAATCTTGAATCCGGGGCCAGTATTGATAATCTTGTGCAGTGGTTTGACGGGATCAACCGAAAGCAGGTTCAAGCCGTAATCGAGTTCGCGGCCCGTAGTCTTGACCAAGCTCCGGCACTCACGCCATAGATGCGGTTTCTGTTCGATCAGGGAACACCCGTACCCATTCGACAGTTTCTCGAAGGTCACGTGGTCCGCACCGCCTTCCAACAGGGATGGGACACGCTTCAACAACGGAAACCTGCTTACGGCAGCAGAAGACGCTGGCTTTGACCTGTTCGTGACGACAGACAGGAGTATGCGCTATCAGCAAACCCTTGCTGGCCGAAAGATTGCGGTGGTAGTGCTGAGTCGGCAGCAATGGCAACAGTTGAAGCCGAACCTGACGCTCATCGTTAACGCGGTCAACGCTGCGATTGCAGGTAGTTTCATTGAGGTCGAGATCCCATTCGGCTACAAATAGCAGTCCGGAATTTCGCACGTAGAAAGCCATCAAATCCACGCGTTTACAATCAGAGTCGGACGGGTCTGCCATCAGCGCGGAGCGTTTGGAGAGATCAAAGTGTCGACCATCATCAAAGTCAGCGGGATAGAGATTCTGGATTCGCGGGGGAACCCCACGGTTGAGGCCGAAGTTTTCCTGGCCGACGGCAGCACGGGCCGCGCCGCTGTGCCGAGTGGCGCTTCCACCGGCGAACACGAAGCCGCTGAATTGCGCGATGAAGACAAGGGTCGCTATCTGGGTAAAGGCGTCCTGAAAGCCGTCACGAACATCAACGGACCTTTGAACGTGGCCCTGCATGGCCACGATGCTATGCTCCAGGCGAAAATCGACCAGATCATGATTGATCTGGATGGCACGCCGAACAAAAGCAAACTGGGCGCGAATGCTCTGCTGGCGGTTTCGATGGCGACAGCAAGGGCAGCGGCGGCATCGCAGCGCACTCCGCTTTATCGCTATTTGGGTGGCGTGAACGGATGCACCCTGCCCGTCCCCATGATGAACATCATCAATGGTGGCGCGCACGCCGACAATTCTGTCGACATGCAGGAATTCATGATCGTGCCGTTTGGCGCGAAGAAATTTTCGGAAGCCCTGCGCATGGGCGTGGAAATTTTCCATACCCTGAAAACCGTTCTGAAGAAGCGTGGGTATTCGACCGCCGTTGGTGACGAGGGCGGGTTTGCGCCCAATCTGAAATCGAACGAAGAGGCCGTTGAAGTGGTCCTGGAAGCCATCACCGGCGCGGGTTATATGCCTGGCGATCAGGTGGGAATTGCGCTTGATCCGGCCTCCAGCGAGTTCTATCAGGACGGGGCTTACGTATTTAAGAAATCCGACAAGAGCCGCCGCACCAGTGAACAGATGGTGGAGTATTGGGCAAACTGGCGCCGACAGTATCCAATCATATCGATTGAAGACGGCATGGCTGAAAACGACTGGGATGGCTGGAAGCTGCTGACCGAAGCGATCGGGGCCAACACGCAACTGGTCGGCGACGATCTCTTCGTAACCAACACCGCGCGTTTGCAGCAGGGGATCGATAAAGGCGTTGCCAATTCCATCCTGGTGAAGGTCAACCAGATCGGCACGCTTACGGAAACGCTGGATGCGATGATGACGGCCGAGAAGAACGGCTATACGAATGTGGTTTCGCACCGGTCAGGCGAAACGGAAGATCCGTTCATTGCCGATCTGGCGGTGGCGACCAACGCGGGCCAGATCAAGACGGGCTCGGCAAGCCGCACGGATCGCATCGCGAAATACAATCAACTGCTGCGCATTGAAGAACGTTTGGGCGCGGCGGCGAAGTTCCCAGGCCGGAAAGCATTCAAACAATAATGGCCCGCAACAAGCCGCTCATCCTAACGATTCTGGATGGCTGGGGCTTTTCTCCGGCCATTGCGGGTAATGCCATCGCGGCGGCGCGCAAACCCACTTATGACATGCTGCTGCGCGATTTCCCCAACACACTGATCCATACATCAGGCCCGTTTGTGGGTTTGCCGGAAGGCCAGATGGGGAACAGCGAAGTGGGGCATTTGAACATGGGCGCGGGGCGGGTGGTCCACATGGATGTAACCCGCATCGATGCCATGATCGCAACCGGTGAATTCTTCTCGCAGCCGTTGCTGCGCACGCTGATGCACCATGCGAGTGAGGGTCACCGGCTGCATTTGATGGGCCTGTGCAGTGATGGCGGCGTTCATGCGCAGTTGACCCATCTCTATGCAGTGCTGGAAATGGCAAAGCGCGAAGGCGTTACCGATGTCTGTATCCACTGCTTTATGGATGGGCGCGACACGCCGCCACAGAACGGGATTGAATACATTCGCCAGGTGCAGAACAAGATCGCAGAGCTGGGTGTCGGCAGGATTGCGACCGTGGTGGGCCGTTACTATGCGATGGACCGCGACAAGCGCTGGGAACGCGTGGACCGGGCTTTCCGTGCGATGACTGTGGGCGATGGCGGCAAGCGCACCGATCCGGTTGAAGTTATGCGTCTCTCCTATGAAGCCGGCGTGACGGATGAGTTTGTTGAGCCGGTAACGATTGTGGATGAGAAGAACGAGCCGGTGGGTCTGATCCGTGAAGAAGACGCCTGCTTCTTTTTCAATTACCGGGCGGATCGCGGGCGCGAAATGACTGAGGTTCTGACAAAGGCTCCGCTGAAGCTGCACTTCACCACGATGACGCAGTACGACAAGTCTCTAAGCGCCGCTTATGTGTTGACCAAAGAGCCGCTCGATAACATTCTGGCCAATGTATTCGCGCAACTCAGCTGGAAAAATCTGCGTGTAGCTGAGACCGAAAAATACGCGCACGTGACTTACTTTTTCAATGGCGGCCTCGAGAAGGCGTTTGCCGGAGAAGAGCGCGAAATGGTGGCGTCACCCAAAGTGGCCACTTACGATCTGATGCCGGAGATGAGTGCCGGTGGTGTGGCGGATATTGTGCTGGACGCGATGGGACAGAAAGATTTCGACGTGATCGTGATGAATTTCGCGAACGCTGATATGGTGGGACATTCAGGCAAGATGGAGCCGACGGTACGCGCAGTGGAAGCCGTGGATGCGTGTATGGGGCGGATCTGGCAGCGTCTCAAAGAAAAGAATGGGCGCTGGATTATCACTGCCGATCACGGGAATGCGGAGATGATGATTGACCCGATTACGGGCGGTCCGCATACGTATCACACAACGAATCCGGTACCCCTGATTCTGGTGGATGATTCAGGCGAGAAACTGCGTGCCAATGGTGCGCTGCAGGACATTGCGCCTACGATTCTGGGCGTACTGGGTGAGAAGCAGCCCCGTGAAATGAGCGGACGCGATCTGCGCCGTGCTTAACCCGCATTTCTCACAGAGGATAACTTTGAGTGAAAAAGCGGAAGGAAAAACGATACGCGGTCAGTTTTCGTGGCCCGGCAAAAAGCCGGGGTCGATTTGAGTCATGCGCTGAGTACGGAAGCGTGCCTTGGGCTGGCGGGGGTGGCATTACGGGGCAGTAGCGGCGCACT
>JANYDS010000015.1 GCA_025363475.1 Terriglobia bacterium | reverse complement strand
TCGGCCTCAATACGGCGGCACGATAGGTCACGGAGGTCTTGTCTTAGATATTCAGCGCAAGCCGTTCCGAGGTCCACCAGACGAATCGTAACGCCCTAAGTCCGCCCCAACTCCCGAAGACTGGCCCCCTCGCGCTTAACTGTTGGCGCTTCGGGCTTGGGTTTCTGTCCCGTAGCTATCAACATGGTTTCGTAGGCAACGACGTTAACGTCCGGCTTGACTTTGCCGCGATTGGTGCTTTTATTCGCCATCGACTACTAGGGTGGCGGAGCGATCCGTCCCGAGTCAAGAGGGTCGAATTTCAAATTGGACCACTACCCCGTTTTTGGCTGAGTTACCACAATCTGCATTGCTGGTCTGTGGGTCTGACCATGGGGTCGCCCTGTTTGCAGCCGAAGGCTTTGTGGAATTCGGGCAGGTTTTGCAGCGTGGCATTCGTCCGGTATTTCGAGAGTGGATGCGGGTCGGTATTTAGCTGTAGCGCCTGCTGCTCAACTCTCGACTGATCTGCCCAGACTCGGGCGAAGGCCAGGAAGAAGCGCTGGTCGCCGGTAAAACCATCGAGCACTGGTGCTTCCTTGCCGTTCAACGCTTTGTGATAAGCGCGGAATGCCACTGCGATTCCACCCAGGTCACCCATGGCTTCGCCGTTGACGAGCATGCCCTTGTGGCGCAGGCCGTTGCCGACGTCAATGGAATCGAACTGGTTTGAGACGCAGGTGGCGCGGACTTCGAAGCGCGCGCGGTCCTGATCGGTCCACCAGTTTTTCAGGTTGCCCTCAGCATCGTATTTGGAACCCTGATCGTCAAACCCGTGGCCCATTTCGTGGCCGATTACGGCACCGATGGCACCGTAATTCACTGCGTCGTCAGCATCGGCGATGAAGAACGGGGGCTGCAGGATACCTGCGGGAAACGTGATGATGTTGGTGGGCGGGCTGTAGGAGGCGTTGACTGTGGGCGGCGTCATGCCCATGTGGGTGCGGTCCACCAGGTGGCCGATCTGACTGAGGCCGAAGCGGCGGTTGACGGCAAGGGCTGATTCGACACTGGCTGCATAGTTTTCGCGGTCGACTTTTACGGCGCCGAAGTCACGCCAGTCATCTGTATAGCCGATGCGGGCGTCAAAGGCAGCCAGTTTGCGCTGGGCGTTTTTGCGGGTTTCGGGGTCGAGCCATTCGGCGGCCTGCAGCTCTTCACCCAGCGCGAGTCGCATATTTTCCACCAGCTGCTTCATGCGGTTGCGGGCCTGTGCGGTGAAATGCTTTTCTACGAAGAGCTTGCCCAGAGCGTCGCCGAGGCGGGCATCGGCTTCCAGCGCGCAGACTTTCCAGCGCGGCTGTTGCGCGGTGACGCCGGTCAGCACGGTGCGGTGGAAGCGGAACCACTCGTCGTAAAAGGCGCGGGAAAGGTAGGGGGCGCGTTCATCGGCAAGATGCCAGCGGAGCCACAGCTTCCAGGTATCGAGCGGGGTCGCGTTCAGTTCACGGTCAACGGTTTTGATGTAATCCGGCTGGGAGATATTGACCGCGATCGTCTCGGGAATGTTGAGGGATTTGAAGAGAGCGATCCAGTCGAAGGCCGGGCTCACGCCCTGGAGGGCGACGAGATTCATCTTGTGGAAGCGGTTGTAGGGGTTGCGACCTTCGACGTTGGAAATTGTCGCCTGGGCCAGTACGGTTTCGAATTTCAGGATGGCTGCGGCTTCGGTTTCCGCATCTGCGGGCGTGTCACCCAGTTGTGTGAGGAGCCTTGCCGCATAGGTCAGAAACTGGGTGCGGATGATCTTGGAACGGGCATCATCGCGCAGATAGTAATCGCGTTCCGGCAGCGACAAGCTACCGGGTGTTACGGCTGCGATGACCTGTTTTGCATTGGTGAGGTCGGGCTGGCCACCGATGCGTACCGGACCACCTGCGCTCTGGGATTCGAGCGCAATGAGTTCAGTGATGAGCTGCGGGACACCAGTGATGGCGGCGATGCGGGTGAAGTCGGGCTGCAAAGGTTTCGCGCCGGCTGCTTCAATGGCTGCGGTGTTCATGCAACTGGCGTAAAAAGCACCGACCGTGCGTTCGTTGCCTGTGGCTGCGGTGTTGTCCGCAGCAGTTTCGAGGATGACTTTCATGCGTTCCGCGTTGGCGTCGCGGAGGACCTGGAATGTGCCCCAGCGCGCGTAGGCGGCGGGAATTGGATTCTTGTCGATGAAGGAACCGTTGGCGTAGCGCCAGAAGTCGTCACAGGGCTTACAGGTGGTATCGAGCGTGCTGCGGTCAATGCCGTTGCGCGTTCCCGTTTGTGCAAGGCACAGTGCGCCGAGGAAGAGAGCCACCGGAAGCTTAGTCATTCTTAAATGATAGATTGCGTGATGAGAAGAGATGGAACTAAAACCTTATCGTGACAGTTGGCCGGCAGACGACCGTCATGCGAATTTCAAGGCCGAGGTGGCGTGTTATTCGGTGGCTGATCCGCTGCCTACGCTGGAAAATTTGAGTGCGGGTTCAGGTATTCCGGTTGAATGTCTGGTGCGTTACGTTCTGGTGAAATGGGCGGCTTCCGGATCAGAAGCGCTGATTGCAATGGGACCGATTGTCTTTGAACAGATGCGGGAGCATGTGCGACGGGCGGAAGCGGCGGGTTCAGATGTTGCCAGGGTGGAAGCCTACGAGCGCCTGAGATCTATGATTTCGTGGCTGGGGGCGGGTTCAGGCGGTTCAGACAGCGCGTAATTGGCGGCGAACTGCGCGTGCAGCAGCGCGGTGTCAAACGCGGGTACTGCGAGTCGGGCGGGATCAATGAGCATGGGTATTTCGGTGCAACCGAGAATAATCCCCTGCGCGCCGCGCGATGTAAGGCGCTCGATGATCTGTTCGTACGTGACTCTGGACTGACCGAGAATTCGCCCGAGACACAGCTCCTGGTAAATGATGCGGTGGACTTCGGCGCGATCGTCAGCTTCCGGCACGAACACTTCGAGGCCATGTTTTTCGCGCAGGCGGCGCAGGTAGAAGTCCTGCTCCATGGTGAATCTGGTTCCGAGTAAACCGACGCAATGAAGTCCGCGTTGTTTGACTGCAATTGCGGCGGCGTCGGCAATGTGCAGGAAAGGAATGGAGATGGCTGCCTCAATTGCCGGGGCCACCAGGTGCATGGTGTTGGCACAGAGAACGATGCACTGGGCGCCGGCGGTTTCGAGCCGTTTTGCTGCCGAGGCGAGCAGGTGTCCGGCTTCGTCCCATTTCCCGGCTTGCTGCAAGGCGTCGATTTCCTGAAAATCGACGCTGTAAAGCAGAAGTTTAGCGGAATGGAGACCTCCGAGGGCTGCTTTGACAGCTTCATTAATGTGGCGGTAATAGGGGATGGTGGATTCCCAGCTCATCCCGCCCAGCAGGCCAATCGTTTTCATATTCTTAATCTACGATGAACAGCTTTGCGCCCTGCGGCGAATAGCTGCGGTGAGCCGCAATACCGTCGCCCACTTGATAGCTCATGCCCGGCGACAGGACCACCACCTGTCCGTCTTTGAGTTGCGTGTGGAGTTCGCCTTCGAGGCAGTATAAAATGTGGCCCTTTTCGCACCAGTGATCGACCAGACAGCCGGGAGAATCATCGATAATTCGGACTCGAATTTCGCCGAACTGCCGGGTGCGCCATTGGGCCTCGCCAGTCTCGCCGGGATGGACGACTGGTTCGACTGAAGCCCAGTCCGTGGTCTGAAAAGGCATGTCGGAGAGCTTCATTTTAATGGGGTCCGTAACCGAGGGTTTCAAAGACCTTGCGGATGTACATTTTGATGGCTGCGCCTTCGATGCGGAGCATGACGCTTTGTTCGCCGAGGGCGACGGATTCGCGGAGTTCGGCTGGTATCCAAAGCATGCCGTCGGAACCGAGGCTGGCGTGGAATTCGGTGGCGTCATCGCCGCGAACCGGTTGTATCGTTACGTGATCTTTGTCGGTGACTTCGAAGCGGAACAGCGTCCAGCCGGCGCTCTGGCAGTAGCGGACCATGGGTGGCGGCAATTGAATTGCGCCTCTGCGCACGGGCGCAAGAAAGGTTCCTTCGGGTATTGGAATCGCAGGAGACATGATCAGGCTTCGGTGACTTGCGCGGTGAGCGCATCTTTCTCAAGGAGGATCTTGATGGAAGTGCCAGCGGGGGCATCTGCGGCATGGCGCACGATCCCTGCAGTTTCATTCAGAACGATGGCGTAGCCGCGGGAAAGCACCAGGCGCGGATTGAGCTGGTTAAGTTTGGTGGCGGCGGTTTCGAAGCGCTGGCGGCGCTGATTCAGGTGCTGGCGAATGAGAGTGGCAGCGTGGAATGAGGCGGTGTTCAGGCGCTCACGGTCGCGGCGCAGGCGCGGGCGCAGGTCAAAATAACGCAGGCGTTCTTCGAGTTCACGGCGGCGGCGTTCGCGGGCAATGAGGGCTTCGCGGATGGCGGTTCGCAAGTGGTCATCGGCATCATCGACACGCTGCAGTCGGCGCGAGATGCCGCGATGAAGCAGAGACTGTGCGCGGTCAATTGCCTGTTCCTGCAAGCGGCGGGCGAGAACGGAAAGGCGGTAGTGAATGGACCGCGTGGCACGGGAGCGCGCGGCTTCGATTCCGTTCAGGAGTTCCTGCCGGGTGCAGACGATCATCTCCGCAGCGGCAGAGGGCGTGGGGGCGCGGAGGTCGGCGACGAAATCGGCAATGGTGACGTCTGTTTCGTGGCCGATGGCGGAGACTACCGGTACCGGGGATGCTGCGATGGCGCGCGCGACGGCTTCTTCGTTGAACGTCCAGAGGTCTTCAATGGAACCGCCGCCACGGGCCACGACGACTACTTCCGCCCAGTTGGATCGGCCGAAATAGTCGAGGCCGCGACATACGTCCTCTACGGAACCGGGCCCCTGAACGCGGGCTGGGAAGAGGCGAATGTGCAGGCCGGGGAAGCGGCGGGAGAGGATTTCGATGAAGTCCTGGATGACGGCACCCGATGGGGATGAGACGATGCCGATGCGTTGCGGGTAGAGCGGCAGAGGGCGTTTGCGGGCGGAGTCAAACAGACCGTCGGCCAGGAGTTTTTGTTTGAGTTGTTCGAAGGCCAGCTGGAGCGCGCCGTGGCCCTGGGGTTCGATGGCTTCGACGACGAACTGGTATTCGCTGCGTTGTTCGTAGATGTCGACGCGGCCTCGTACCAGGACCTGGACGCCGTCTTTGGGTTTGAATTTCAGCCGCCAGTATGTGAGCTTCCAGCAGACGCATTTGATCTGGGCGTCGGAATCTTTGAGGGAGAAGTAACAGTGGCCGCTGGGGACGGCTTTGGTGCCGGAGATTTCACCGGCAATCCAGATGTTGGCGAAGTTGCGGTCGAGGGCGGACCGGATGCCGTCGCTGAGTTCGCGGAGGGAGTAGATGCGGCGGTCGGGAACAAAGCTCAGGGATGTCTGTTCCATCAAGGTTTAGTGTATCGGGCTGGGTAAGGGCAAGCTACAGCGCCGTTAGATGAACAGAACCACGGGTACTTTGAAATATTCGGCCAGTTGGCGGGGGTGCTGTTTGCTGATTTCTCTTTTGCCGAGCAGAACGTCTGAGACTACCGAGCTTGCTCCAAATACGGGGATGAGATCCCGCTGGCGCAGTTTGCGATCTTCCATCAGGGATTTCAGAGCATCAAGGGGTGAGGCGTGGCCGAGATCGTAACGCCGTTCGAACTGTTCGATTTGCATGGAAATCAGGTCGGCCCGATGGCACTGTTCTGATGTCATTCCGGGAAGGGAGTCGAGCGCTTCCAGGGCGGCTGTCTGGCGCTCATTATGAGCAGATTCGCTGATTACTGCCATTGTTCTGCTCAACCTACGACGACGGGGGCGTCGTCGGGGCAGAGCCCTGCCCTCCGGGCCGCAGGACGGCGGCGAAGAAGCCGTCGCCGGCTTCTCTTCCGGGGATACGCTGCATGGTTTTGATTACCGTCGCGCCGGAGGCTTCCACCACATCTTCATTCTCTTCGCGTTCGAGCGAACAGGTGGAATAGACGAGCAGACCTCCTGGTGCCACCATCTCCAGGGCGTTGCGCAGGATTGCTTTCTGCCGGCGACGGAGGTCGAAGATATCGTCGTTCTTCAGCCTCCATTTGATTTCAGGGTTGCGTGCGAGGGTGCCGGTGCCGGAGCAGGGGGCGTCCACCAGAATGCGGTCGAATTTGGTGGCGAAGGGCAGCGGTTTTGACGCGTCGAGAGCCACTACCGGAATGCCCAGCGCGAGCAACATCCGTGCACGGCTTTCATGCAGATCACTGGCAATTGTTTTCACTCCGCTTTCGAGCGCCTGCGAGGTTTTATTGCCGGGCGACGCGCACAGATCGAGGAAGGTCTGGCCAGGTTCCAAATCCAGCAGCGGCACCACGGCCTGAGAACTAATGTCCTGAAACCGGAACGGGCCGGGGTCGCCGGAATTGAGTATCCAGCAGCCTGGTATTTCGGTGGCTTCAGCTCCCGCAGGCGGTTCGGCATTGCCGACCCGGATATAACGGCGTGGCGTCACCAGACTGGCTCGCGCAATGGTTAGGGCCAGTTCAGAGCCGTAGTGCGCGGTCCAGCGGGCAAGAAGCCAGGGCGGGGTGGAGAGCGTTGCTTCCGCTTCGGCGGGTTCCCGGAGCGATTGCCGCAGGACAGCATTTACGAAGGGCGCGGACTTGTCCTTCCCTGCTCTGCGCACCAGTTCCACTGCGTCGTTAACCACAGCGTGGTCAGGAACACGGTCGAGAAAGCGCAGCTGATAGATTGCCATCTCAAGGGCGATCTTTACTTCGGCATCCAGCTGATCGACAGGGCGGCTGGAGCAGGCGCTGATCAGAAAATCAAGTTCACCGCGGTGGCGCAGCGTGCCGAAAACAATGTCGGAGGCGAGACCTGCGTCACGGGAATCAAGGTGCGTGGATTTCTCGCCAAGCGCTTCGGCGGACCATTTGCCGCGGTCTACGGCGAGCAGAGCGCCAAAGGCGGCCTGGCGGGCGATTGCAAGCTTCATCACAATAGCCAGTGTACGGGAATGCGGCTGCTGCGGCTGGTTTTGGATATGATCGGGGAATGAGTTTACTTAAAGCTGAGGAACTGGCGGGGCTGGCGGCGCAGTTACCCGGGTGGGAAGTGGTCAATGGCCGTCAGCTGCATCGTATTTTCCGCTTTCCGGATTTTCAACAAGCGCTTGATTTTGTGAATCAGGCGGGGGCAATTGCGGAGGAACTGGGACATCATCCCGACATTCTGCTGGCTTGGGGACGGGCAGAAGTTACGACCTATTCTCACGATGTGGACGGGCTGACCGGGCGCGATTTAAGCCTGGCGACCAGGATTAGCGCGCAGATTCCTTAGGATTTATAACTCAGGGTTAGTGCCACGACCGGGTAATCCTGGAAGGGCTTCAGATAGGAGTTAGGGGTCAGTCCCGGAGTTGACGCAACCCAGAGCAGCACTAATGTCGCAGGCCGTACCTGCCTGTCGCTGTACTGAAGAGCGTTCACACCTGGGCGCAGGTTCGCCTTGCGGGTTACCGCAGCAGCGGCTTGAATCCCCACACCGCTGGTATTCCAAGTCCGAGTTTTGGTTTGTCTGTCCGTACTGCGGAACGCGGAGCTAAATATCGGCGAGGGAATTGGGGTCAAGATACTGGAGTTCGTGCAGGCGGTGGTAGATGCCGCCGTGGTTCATGAGTTCGTCATGGGTGCCGGTTTCGACAATGCGGCCTGAGTCCATGACGACGATTTTGTCAGCGCGGCGAATGGTGGAAATGCGGTGGGCGATCACGATGACGGTGCGGCCCTGCATCAGGTTGGCAAGCGCTTTCTGCACCAGCATTTCTGATTCTGTATCGAGGTGTGACGTGGCTTCATCAAGAATCAGGATGGGGGCGTTTTTCAGAATGGCGCGGGCGATGGCAAGCCGCTGGCGCTGGCCGCCGGAGAGTTTGACGCCGCGATCGCCGATGACGGTTTCGTAGCCTTTCGGAAGCTGTCCAATAAACTCATGCGCCAGCGCGGCTTCTGAAGCTTCAATGAGGCGCGCGCGGTCGTACTTTTCCTGGCCGTAGGCGATGTTGTTGGCAACGGTGTCGTTAAAGAGAAAAGTATCCTGCGCGACTACGCTGATCTTGTCGCGGAGGGAGGCCAAACTGAGTTCACGGACATCGACGCCATCGAGCACCACCGCGCCGGAGACAGGGTCTCGAAACCGGGGAAGCATGCCGGCGAGCGTGGTCTTCCCTGCCCCGCTTGAACCCACCAGCGCCACCACTTCACCCGCCTGGATGTCGAGCGAGACATCAGTGAGTTGCATGGTGCCGGCCGAAGGGTATTGGAAATTCAAATGGTCAAAACGGATGCTGCCCTTGAACTTTTCGAGGTATTTGACACCCGGTTTATCTTCGATCTCTTCAGGTTCATCCAGGTAGCGGAAGACATTCTCAGAAGCACCGATGGCCTGCTGGAAAATGTTGTGCAGGTTGGTGAGTCGCTTCACCGGTTCGTAGAGGAATAAGAGAGCCGCGAGAAAACTCATGAAGGCTTCCGGTTCGAGAACGTGATCCTTAATTTCTTCACGACCGAACCAGAGCAGACCAACGAAGGTTACTGCACCCATCATTTCAATAAAGGGTGAGGGAATGCCTTGAATCAGGACATAGCGGAGGTTGGTTTTCAGCAGGCGGTCAGCGGCGGCGCGGAAGCGATTGCTCTCGTATTTTTCGGCACCAAATGCTTTCACAACCTGGTGCCCGGCAATGGCTTCCTGCAAGACCTGGGTGAGGTCTCCCACTGCGTCCTGCGTTTTGCGGCTGCGGCGGCGGATGCGTTTGCCGAGGCGCGCGGTGGGCAGCAGAACGAAGGGAAAGAGGGTAATGGCGAAGAGGGCGAGCTTCCAGTCGGTTCCAAAGATAACGATGGTGAGGAAGATGACGGAGAAAATCTGGCGCAGAACGTCGGCAAACATGTCCGAACTGGCGACCTGAATTTTGTCGATGTCATTCATGATGGAAGACATGAGACGACCGGTAGAGGTGGCTTCGAAAAACGCCGCACCGTGACGCAGGACCTTGTCGAAAACCTCATTGCGAAGGTCTTTGACGGCAGAGAATCCGACCAGATTGGTGAGGTAGTCGCCGAGGTAGTCACACACGCCGCGCAATAAGAACACGACCAGGATCGAGATGGCTACGATGGTGAAGACGTTGTGGATGGAGGCCGGGAAGAACTGTTCCAGATAGAGCG
This sequence comes from Terriglobia bacterium, assembly GCA_025363475.1. GTDB lineage: Bacteria > Acidobacteriota > Terriglobia > Bryobacterales > Bryobacteraceae > BOG-234. The sequence goes on along the minus strand of JANYDS010000015.1, from coordinate 74,775 downwards.
GCTTGTTGACTACCGGAATGGTGAAAATTGGTACCGCAGAGGCATCGCCACCGGGGCGCAGGACGCGCCCGAGGACAGGCTTGATGAGCAGGGTCCGAGCGCCGGTCATGGCACCTACTACGGCCATGAGGACGACGGACACGCCAAGCAGCAACCAGTAACGGCGTGCGTACCCGAGCAGTCTCAGGGCGTCTTTCACAGGAGTTGCTCCACTGCGTGCATAACCTGATCGACGGTGACGCTGGAGATGGGGCCGGCTGCTTTGATCACCCGGGCTTCGGTGCGCCAGGGGGCCCAGATCTCGGCGTCGGATGGCCCGAAGATGACTACCTGGGGGATGCCGAAAGCGGCTGCCATGTGGGCCGGGCCGGAATCATTACCGATAAACAGGGAGGCTCCCTGCATAAGACTGGCAAGCTCTGGCAGAGGTGCGCCGATGATGGTTTGCCACTGTTTGAAAGGGGTCAGATCGTCAGATGGTCCGGCGATAAAGACGGGCTGAAACGGGAGGCGGGGAGCGAGTTGCGCGAAGGCGGCTGCGGGCCAGGTTTTTTCAGGTGTTGCCGCTACCGGGTGGATTACCGCGTAGGGCTTTTGGTGTTGTGCGGGCGCGGCTTTGATGTGCGCGCGGGGAACTTCAGTTACCGGTACACCGAGGTGAAAAACAGCCGCCGCCATGTGCTCCGCAGTGTGGACGCGGCGCGTGATACCAAGCACCTGCTGCGCTGTGGGGACGGGCACGTTGTAGATAAGGGACGGCTTGAAAATATCGAAACCTGCACGGAATTTGGCTCCGGAGAGAGCCGTGAGGCGGGCGCTGCGTGTGCCTCCATGCAGGTTGAGACAGAGGTCAGGGCGGAAATCCCGCAAGGCCCGGATTGACGGGGATAGAGGGTTCTCGAAGATTGCGGCAAAGCGGTCTTCTACCACTATGGCGATATTAAGATCCGGGCGGGCTGTTTTCAGAAGCTGAAGCGCGGGCGTAGTCAGGACGCAATCACCCAGGGAACGCAGGCGAATGACGGCAACGCGGCTGCCGGGGGGAAGCTGGCCAAGTATATCCGCAGGGGCGTCCGGACTATTCGTCGATGGTGGCTTCATCGACGAGCATGACGGGGATGTCGTCACGCACCGGGTAGAGGCGATGACAGGCCACGCAGCGCAGACCGCTGGAATCGGGCTTGAGTTCGACCTTCGCGCGACAGGCGGGGCAGATCAGGATTTCGAGGAGTTCCAGGCTAATGGCCATCAGTTGTTCACTGTCAGTCTATCAAGCTGTGCTGTCTGTTAATCGGGCAATGCAAGCGCGATGAGCTGACCGTTGAGCAGGGTGAGGGCGACGTATTGTTTGTTGCCCTGCATCCAAGTCATCGGTGTGCCGAGCGGCTGTGCGGGGAGAGCCACTTCACCCAGGGTCGCTCCGGTCTTCTTATCGTAGGCAACCAGCTGGCCAGCGGAACGGCCCACTGTCAGACCATAGACGAGAACAGATTTCGTAATGAGCGGACCACCCTGCCCACCCTGACCGCCGAGAGCCGGCAGCGTGAGGCCCTTGAGCAGGGGGTTGTTGCGAATTGCGTCTGACCCCATTCCGGTGGGGACCTGCCACGCGATTTCGCCGGTGTTCAGGTTGTAGGCAGTCATGCGTGTGTACGGCGGTTTCAGCAGCGGAAGACCACCGGGGCCGACGGGCGGTTCGGGATGCTCCGGATGCACGCTGTCCGGACCGAAACTGCCGTTGCGGACGTAGCCCAGGTTGGCGAATTCCGGCTTGCCCGGAGTGAGCACCATCATGGTGGGGCTGGTTCGGGAGGGGACGTAGAGCCAGCCGCTATCAGGGTCAGCACCGGACCCGCTCCAGTTCGCGCCGCCAACGGTGCCGGGCAGTTGAATGGTGCCGCGCGTTCCACCGCGTTCGTAGAGAGACTGTGGAGTGAAGAGCGGTCCGTAGCGGTAATTCTTCAGGATGGCGAGGCCCTGGGTGTGTAATTCGGGCGTGAAATCAAGCACGTCATCAGGAGTCACTCCCTGACGCTCGAATGCCGGAGGTTTGGTGGGGAAAGGCTGGGTGAGAGACGTTTCTTCACCGGGAACGTCAGAATGCCGCACGGGCTTTTCGACAATCGGCCAAACGGGTTTGCCTGTTGCGCGGTCGAACACGTAAGTGAAGCCCTGCTTGCTGACCTGAGCGATGGCTTTGATCTTTTTTCCGGCGACGGTGATATCGAGCACGGTGGGCGCTGCGGGGAAATCGTAATCCCAAATGCCGTGGTGGACGGCCTGGAAATGCCAGATGCGTTTGCCCGTTTCGACATCGACTGCGACCAGGCTTTCGGCGAAGAGGCCATCGCCTTTCCGCGCGCCACCCCAGTAATCGCTGTTGGGTGTAGTGAGAGGCAGGTAGACGTGGCCGAGTTCATCATCGCCGCTCATCATCGACCACACGTTTACGTTGCCGCTATAGCGGTTGGCGTGTTCTTTCCAGGTATCGGCACCGAACTCGCCATCCTGCGGGACGGTATGGAACACCCACTTCAGCTTGCCGGTATGAACGTCAAAGGCCTGCACGTAGCCGGGTGCCCACTCTTTCGTGGGTGTGCGGTCTGACATGGATGACCCGACGATCACGGTATCGCGAACAACTACTGGCGGCGAATCCACGGAAATATAGTGGCGCTCGCCGGCGGGCAGGTGCAGTGTGCCGCGGGTGGCACGGGGGATGGGCGTGTTGAGATCGGCACGACCGTGGTCAGCAAAGCTGGTTACCGGTTTGCCGGTTTTGGCATTAACGGCGATGATGTAACCGTCGAGTGTACCCATGAACAGGCGTTCTTCATCCTTGCCATCCGTCCAGTAAGCGACGCCGCGGGATAGCCAGCCCATGATGTCGGCTTGCATGCCCTCTTCGTAGGCTTTCGGGTTGTAGACCCATTTGGTGACACCGGTGGCAGCGTCAATGGCCGCGATCTGGTTGAGCCCGGTGCTCATATACATCACGCCTTTGATCACCAGGGGCGTGGCTTTGAGGCCGTACGGAGAGAGAGGCGGGTCGCGTTTTATGGTGTCTGCGGCTACAAGATCGAGGTCGGGAGAGTTCCACGTCCACGCGACCTTGAGGTTCTTAAAATTCGCCGCGTTGATCTGCTCCAGAGCAGCGTACTTCTGGCTCCAATTAGTGGCCCCGTAGCTGTTCCATTCCGTGACCGTGCGATTGGTTTGGGCTGTGGCCAGAGCGGGGATTGCGATTGCGAGGATTGCGTTGCGAAGCGTCACAAATTTTCTTCTTTGAGCTTGTCAGCGAAGCGGGTGACGTCGATGACTCCACGCTGGTGTGTGCCTTCACCGACGACCTTGTTACCCAGCATGGCTGCGACGCGAAAATCAACCCGGCGTTTGTTTACCGCAATCAATTCGGCGTGGAAAGTAACTGTTGAGCCGAGGGGAGCGGCGGCACTGTGAGAGACGTTGACATGCGTACCCAGGCTGTCATGACCAGGGTCAAGCATCTCCAGCAACAGATTGCGGCAGGTCTGCTCCATATAGAGAATCATGTTGGGTGTGGAGAGTACGCGGGGGCCGTGCTCACCGAGGAAACTAATAGCGTTTCCATCTCCCACTTCCACTACTTCCGTGCGGGTTGCGTTGATCCTGTAATCGGGCATGTGTGTCGCCAAGGATTTTCTCACAGTGCGTGCAGACGAATCGTCTCAATAGAAAATTCTTTCTTGGCAGCGGCGCTGCAAGTTGCTATCTTGAGAATTCTCATTCGGTAGCAAACGGGTTTCCAATGAGGCAGTCAGCAGTCTGGAGCCCGTACCCCTCCTCCCCCGCGCTCAATGCCCCGAGCGCGATTCCAATTACATAATTTTGAAGCGCCGGAGCCTGTTTTGCGTTTCGGCAGCGCGAGGGATTCCCATGGACTTCAACCGACGATCATTTCTGAAGAAGGCCGCTGTTGCAACACCGCTGGCAACTTTAATGGCAGGGCTTCCGCGGCCTGGAGCGGTTCCGCTTACGCAAGCGACGCGCCGGAAACCACGGACATGCGCTTCGGCATCATTGCCCTCACTGACGACGCTTCCATCGTGATGGCCCATGAGCTGGGTTATTTCAAGAAATTTGGAATTAATTCAATCATTTCGAAAGACGCTTCGTGGGCAGTGATCCGCGACAAACTTTCGCTTGGGGAAAATCAGGCCACGCACATGCTGCTGGGGATGCCGATTGCTTCGACGATGGGGCTGCTGGGGTCGCCTGTAAAGCCGATGGTTGTGCCGTGGCTGCTTAGCCGCAATGGCCAAGCGATCACGCTGGCGAACAAGTTCAAAGGCAAAGTCAAAACGGCCCAGGATATGAAACCGCTGGTGGATAAAGCGAAAGCGGCCGGCGACCCGCTGATTTTTGCGATGACGTTCCCGCCTGGTACCCATGCCATGTGGATGCGTTACTGGCTGGCGTCGGGCGGCATCAATCCGGATAAAGACGTAACGCTGATTACCATTCCGCCTCCGCAGATGGCAGCCAACATGAAAGTGGACAAGATGGATGGCTTCTGTGTGGGTGAGCCATGGAATCTGCGGGCCATTCAGGACGGCATTGGTTTTACGGTAGTTACTACGCAGCAAATGTGGCCGGACCATCCGGAAAAAGTTTGCGCGTTTACGGAAGAGTTCGCCAACAAGAATCCGAAGACGGTGATTGCGGTACTCAAAGCGCTGCAGCTTTCGAGCGAATACATCGACAAGATGGAGAACCGGCCCAGCGTGGCTGAAGTGATTTCGCGGCCAACTTATATCAATGCGTCGAAGGAAGTGATTCTTGAACGCTTGCAAGGTAAGTACGATTACGGCGACGGGCGCAAAGAGCAGGACCCGAACTACATGATTTTCAATCAGCGCAGCTGCAACTTCCCTTCGCGGACCTATGGTTACTGGTCGTTGAGCCAGTTCCTCCGCTGGGGCATGGTTAAGGGTACGCCGGATTACAAGGGCGTTTCGGAACGCGTGATGCGGCCCGATTTGTAGGCCGACAAAGAGCCGAATGCCAACCGCTTCATCCGCAGTGATCAGTATAGTTTTGTGAAGAAGGGCATTCCGGCGCTGGCTTTCAAATTCGGATGGATCCCTGGCAGCGCGGAAGAAAAGATTTTCAAGGCCTGGTACAGCAACCGGTATCACGCGGTAACGGATGACCTGACCCAGCCGGTGGACAAGGAAGCGGCGGCGCAGTTCAATGGCATTCTGTTGTCATTGCTGCGGCGCGTGGCGGATGCGCCGAAGGCCCCTGAGTGGAAGTCCGACAGTTTCTTCCGCCGGTTTGCCGCGCGGTAGCTATTTCAGTTTGCTCTTGCCTTCCGGGTCAGGCCGCGTAATCAGGTAGACCAGATCAGAATCCATCTTGCTCCACCAGTGCGGCAGGTAGCCGGGAATGATGATGACATCACCCTTCGCCACGTGCCGGGTGACGCCGCCTTCAATGCCATCGCCGCGAAGGCTGGTGCTGGGCGCTGCCACGTGTCGGGGATTGATGAGTTTGCCACCGGTTACCAGCGTGGCCGAACCCTCCAGTATCTGGTAAACCTCGGTGATTTTGGTCTCATGGACGTTGGCTTCCTGTATTGAATTTTTGGGGCGGAACACACCATAGACGCCTACTTTGTAGCCGCCGACCTCGACGATACGGATCGGCAGGTCGCTTACCTTGTCGCGCGGCAGAGCTTTCAGGAAGGCCTGTATCTGGTCATTCGGAATATCGGTGGCCGGGGGCGGGGTTTGTGCGGCGAGCGTGAGGGCGGTTGCCGTAAGAAGCAGTAGTATGCGCATGGATCTCCTGAGGTCGCGATGATTATATAGGATAGAAAGGCACACGTCATGCCGCGATTGCTTTTTTTCTTTCAGACCGACTGCCCCACCTGCCGCGTGATCATCCCCTATGCCAACGCGCTCGCGGGTAACGGCGTGCAGATGACTGGCGTTTCGCAGGATGGCGAAGCGGACACACGGATGTTTGTGGAACAGACGGGCGTGGCTTTCCCGGTAGAGCGTGACGCGGACTGGTCGCGGTCAAGGGCACTGGATTTAGTGACAGTCCCCAGCCTGGTCCTGCTGGACGATTCGGGCGACGTTGTGCGGGTGGAACCCGGCTTCGATAAGCAGGTGATCAACGAACTTGCAGCATTGTGCGGCAGTACTCCTGTGGCAACGCCGTTTGATGGAATGCCTGCGTCAAAACCTGGCTGTTCTTCCCGTCATCTGGAAACACAGGCGGACGGTGAAACGGCACCGGCTCTCAACACCGGATCAGTGCGGGGAACCCTGGCGCTGCGGATGGACGTGGCGGATAGTGATGACCTGATCGAATATTGCTACCGTGCCTTTGGCGATGCTCTTCCCGTGGTCCCGCCAACTCCGGCGCGAATTGCTCGTATGCTGGCTGCGGTGACCAACGATCCACTGGAAGTGATTGGATGCATTCCGCCGTGTTACGGCGAAGCCACGGTCGAGAAAATCGCTGCCAATGCGGTTATGGCAGGATGTCTGCCGCCGATGATGCGGGTCCTGATCCCGCTGGTTCGAGCGTTGTGCGATGAGCGCTTTAACGCTCACGGCGTGCAGGCGACGACGCAATCTGTAGCCCCGTTAATCGTGATGAATGGGCCGGTGCGCGCGGAACTGGGCTTTCATTCGCGCCAGAATCTGTTCAGCAATGTTGCGCGTACGAACAGTTCTGTGGGTCGTGCATTGCAATTGATTCTGCTCAACCTTGGCGGTGCCCGGCCTGATGCCATTGACATGTCCACCATGGGCAACGCTGGTAAATTTTCTTACTGTATTGCAGAAAACGAAGAGGAGAGCCCGTGGGAGCCCCTTCACGTTGAACTCGGTTTCCGTCCAGACGAAAGCACGTTGAGCCTGTTCGCCGCAGGGGCGCCACACGGGATTTCAGAGCAGGCCGCCCGCACTGCCCGCGGTGTTCTGAAAACAATGACTTACTCACTGGCGACTAACTGGTCTCACCGCAGTTGTCGTGCGTTTGAAGCGTTTCTGATTCTGGCCCCGGAACACGTAAAGACCATTGCACGTGATGGCTGGAGCAAGCAGGATGTGCGGCAGTTTTTATTCGATCATACAGGCGTGCCGCTGCGATGTTACAACGACGACGACCCGGGCGAAGGCTCTGCTGCGCGTCATACTTACACAGAGATCATGATTGACGACGAACCTTGCTATCAGAAATTTTTGTCCCCCGAATCTATTAAGATTATTGTGGCGGGCGGTACGGCGGGCAAATTCTCAGCTATGCTTCAGGGTTGGGCTTCCGGCCCGCGCGGCAGTCAAATGGTGACGTATCCGGTATAACTTATGACAACATTAGTCAGTCCCATGAACGACGCTTGTGTCCTGCCCGGAATGCCGGCTGCTCGCCTGGACACAGTCGCCGGGAAAATAATCGCATTGCTGGATATCACGAAGCCTGGCGGCAGCGCTTTCCTTGACCGGCTTGAACACTTACTCACTACCCGCTTTCGCGTGGGCGAAATCATCCGCACACAAAAAGGAACTTACACCAAGCCCGCGTCCCAGAATGTGCTGGACAGTTTGCGAGGTGTGGACGCTTTTATCGAAGCCCTTGCTGATTGAGGGAGCTGTACAACGTGCAGTTTGCACGACTCAATCAAAATGGAAAGCTTCGGTATCCCTGCGGTGCCGGTTGCGACGCACGAATTTATGAGTGCCGCGCGGGCTCAGGCCGCAGCGCTGGGCAGGGCTGACTTCGACGCGGTCTATGTCCGGCATCCGGTACAGGATCAGACTCGCGCGGAGATAGAAGCAAAAGCTGACTCGGTGATTGACGAAATCGTTAGCCGATTGACGCGCGCAATGCCCGCACCAGAACCTCAGCCTTAAGTACCAGTTCGTCCCATTCTTTTTCCGGATCAGACTGGGAGACTATGGCGCCCCCCGTGCCGATGGAAACATTGCCATCAGTAAACACAGCACTGCGGATCACCACATTGAATGTGGCCGCACCGGTGTAGCTCAGAAAACCGATACACCCTGAGTAAATGCCACGCGGCTGCGCCTCAAGGCGTTCAATGATCTCCATGGTACGGAGTTTCGGCGCACCGGTCATTGAACCCGGCGGAAAGGCGGCGCGAATGCAGTCGAGAGCGGTCAGCCCAGGCTTCAAGTCTCCTTCAATTGTGCTCACCATTTGATGTACGGTCGCGTAAGTTTCAATGCCCATAAGAACCGGCACGCGGACACTGCCCGCCTGGCAGACACGACCGAGATCATTGCGCACCAGATCGACAATCATCAGATTTTCGGCGCGCGTTTTTTCATCATGAGAAAGCTGTAGCGGATCTGCTGAACGGGCGAGTGTGCCTTTGATTGGTTTCGATGTCACGCGTCCGCTGGCGGTGACATTAAGAAATAACTCCGGCGAAGAGCACGCGACCTGAAGATCTGGGTGTTGAATGTAAGCGCTGAAGGGGGCTGGGTTCGCTGCGCGCAGAGCTTCAAAGTAGTCAAGCGCAGCCCATGAACAGGTGCCGCGCAACTGGTTCGTCAGGCAGATTTCGTAGCTTTCACCGGCTCGAATCGCTTCCAGACAGTCGGCTATTTTTTTGAGGTAGACGTCTTTCGGGATATCGAACTGCAACTGATCTGTTGACGGGCCCGGTGACTGGCAAAGCGCTGCGGTTTGACTCTCGATTGCAACGAAACGATCCACCAAAATGAAGCGGGCTGCGCCTTCATAGGTTATGTAGCCCACCCAGCCGCCCTGAAACGGCCAGGGCAAAGCGGGATCCGGCTCCCTGCGGTTTTGTGCCAGGTCTGCGGCGAGTCGATCCAGCGCGTCAGGGCCTTCGATCACACGCGAACCGGAGCCCACGTAACTGCACGCGTTAGCGCCCCCGTCCAGCCAGAATGCGTGAGCCTCGCCCGCAAACTGTTCACGAAACATTGCTCCGGCATCCGGGCCGGAATGCAGTTCCCTGCTCAGATCAATGAAGTTCCGCAGGATCGCTTCGCCGTATTCCGTACAGATGGATTCGGGATGAAACTGCACTCCCCAAATCGGCTTCGTCCGGTGCCGGACCCCCATCACTTCGCCATCAGCAGACCATGCGATGCGTTCCAGACAAGCCGGCAATGATTCCGCAATCAAGGAGTGATACCGCACCGCTTCGAAGCTACTGGGAACGCCCGCAAACAGCGCATCGCCCTGATGAAACACCAGGCTCAAACGCCCGTGCATCACCTCTTGCGCCCGGACCACCTTGCCGCCAAACGCCAGACAAATCCCCTGATGTCCCAGACACACGCCCAGAATCGGACATTGCATTTCCTCAATCACGCGACGGCAAATACCGAAATCGCGGATGTTGTCAGGCGACCCGGGCCCGGGCGAAATAATGATCCGCGCCGGGTTCAGCCGCGCTAACTCCTCCCAGGAAATTTCATCATTCCGCACCACCACAGGTTCGCGCCCTGTGATCACGGCCACAGCCTGGGCAAGGTTCCAGGTGAAGGAGTCGTAATTGTCGATGATGAGGGTCGGGATGACGGTGGACGATATCATTACAGAAATGGCTGAATCTCCCATCACAGCGCGCGAAAAAGACTTCGCGACGTGGTATCAGGACGTCGTATTACAGGGTGACATGGCCGAACCGGCCGAGATCGTGAAGGGCTGCATGGTCATCAAACCCAATGGCTATGCGGTCTGGGAAGTGCTGCAGCGTGAGCTTGATACGCGGTTCAAGGCCACAGGCCATCAGAATCTCTACTTCCCTCTGCTGATTCCCGAAAGCTTCCTGAAAAAAGAAGCTGAACATGTGGAAGGCTTCGCCCCGGAACTTGCAGTAGTGACCATTGCGGGCGGTAAAGAGCTGGAAGAGCCGTATGTAATCCGGCCCACTTCCGAAACCATCATCGGCCACTTTTTCTCCAAGTGGATTCAGAGCTACCGGGACCTGCCGCTGCTCTATAACCAGTGGGCCAATGTGATCCGCTGGGAACTGCGGACGCGCATGTTTCTGCGCACCACCGAATTCCTCTGGCAGGAAGGCCATACAGCGCATTCCAATCATCCGGAAGCGCTGGAAGAGGTACTGCGCATGCTTGATGTTTACGCCGACGTGGCGGAAAACATCATGGCGATGCCCGTGATTAAAGGCGTTAAGACCCGCGCCGAAAAATTTGCCGGTGCGAACCGGTCATATTCCATTGAAGCGATGATGCAGAACGGCCTTGCGCTGCAGGCCGGCACCAGCCATGACCTGGGCCAGAATTTCGGCAAGGCCTTCGATGTCACGTTCCAGAGCAAGGAAGGCAAGCTTGAGCACGTGTGGCAGACCAGCTGGGGCGTCAGTACACGCCTGATCGGCGGCCTGATCATGACGCATTCCGATGACAAGGGTCTGGTTCTTCCGCCGAAAGTGGCCCCGCGCAAAGCCGTGATCGTGCCTATCTTCCGCAAAGAAGAAGAGCGCGGGCCCGTGATGGAAACTGCCATGAAACTGGCTGCGGAACTGGGCGCATTTGTGGATACGCGCGAAGGCCAGAGCCCCGGCGCGAAGTTCTTCCACTGGGAACGTCTGGGCGTGCCGGTGGTGTTTGAACTAGGCCCCCGGGACGTGGCCAGCGGCAATATTGTGCTCAAGCGGCGCGATACAGGCACCAAGGAAGTGATCCCGCAGCCTGAAGCAGCGAATCGGCTCGCCGCCACGCTGGAAGCCATGCAGACGGATCTTTTCAACAAAGCTAAGAACCGGCTCAAGGCCAATACGGTGCTGGCGAATTCCATCGGCGAAGTGCAGGAAATTCTGAACGATGTGACTGCGGAAAAAGGCGGTGGCAAGTTCGTGATGGCGCATCTCAAAGATGACCCTGCCAACGATGCGCGCATCAAGGGCTTCAAGGCCAGCATTCGTAACATCCCGCTGGTGGATGAATTCGACGGGCCTGGCAAATGCATTCTTACCGGTGAAGATGTTTCACACCGCGTTGTCATCGCCAAGGCATATTAAGCCATGCGGATCGCCGCCGTCCTTATCTTTCTCTCGCTGTCGCAGCTCATTGCTGCGGCACGGGACTGGAGCAAAGATCCGGCGATCATCGAACTCGATACTCCTGAACAGATCTTCGCCATCGGCGACGCCCACAGTGATTCTGTGCGCCTTGCTGCGGCCATGCGCGGAGCGGGTATTATCGACCGCCAGAACAACTGGAGTGGGCGTCAAACCGTCCTGATCACGACGGGCGACATGATTGATAAAGGTTCGCGCGCTCTTGATGTTGTGCACCTGCTGATGACACTGCGCGATCAGGCGGGCAAGGCCGGGGGGCGCGTCATCATCCTGGCGGGAAATCATGAAGCAGAATTTCTTGCCGATCCTGATGCACCCAAAGGCAAAGAATTCGCAGATCAGCTGCGCGCGGCCGGCATCAAACCTGCCGAGGCCGCTGCGTGTAAGGGTGAGATCGGAACATTCCTCTGCTCCCTGGCATTCGGGGCGCGGATCAATGACTGGTTTTTCTCACACGCCGGTAACACCGGTGGGCGGTCCATCGCGCAGTTGCGACGCGACATCGAGGCCGGATTCGACAAGGACGGCTACAAGTCAGAACAACTAACCGGCGGAAACTCTCTGCTTGAAGCCAAACTGGATAAAGATGGCCCGCGTGGCATGCCGTGGATTCAGGAAGGAATGCCCGTGCGCAATGAGCCTGCGCTGCTGGCAGCTTATGCCAGGGCTCTCGGCGTTGCCCATATCGTAGAGGGACATAAGCCATCTGCAGTCGTATTTGCGGATGGCACGGAACGCCGTCCAGGTGAGATGTTTCAACGCTTCGGTCTGCTCTTTTTGATCGACACGGGTATGAGCGGGGATGTTGATTACAGCGATGGAGCGGTCCTCAATATCTCGCCAAAGAGCGCCGACGCAAAGGCGATCTGTCCCGATGGCACACGGACTCTGCTCTGGGATGCGGAAGGGAAACAAAGTACCGGACGCGCAGCGCGCTGTGTGGGTTAAATCAGGATGGACTCCCTCAGCATCAGCCGCAGGACCTTAATCGCGATGGCGGGTGCGGGATTGCTGCGCGCCCAGGCACCTCGCGACACGACGTTTTCCACTGACGTGAAAGTCGTCAGCATCCTCGCCACTGTCCACGACAAATCCGGCAAGGTCATTGCCGACTTGACCACAGATGACTTCACTCTCACCGAGGAAGACCGTCCGCAGGCCATCCGCTATTTCTCGCGCGAGAATAATCTGCCGCTCACGCTGGGTCTGCTGATCGACACCAGTATGAGTCAGCGCGAGGTGCTGGGGGAGGAAAAAACGGCCAGCTTTCGCTTTCTTGAAAAGGTTCTCAGGGAAGACAAAGACCAGACTTTCCTGATCCATTTTGATTTTGAAATTGAGTTATTGCAGGATCTGACATCCTCCCGGTCAACTCTTGAGAAGGCGCTGAATCAGGTTGGTCTGGCAAGGGAAAACCGCCCGCAGTTTGGTCGGCGGGGCGCGGGCCAGCGCGGTGGCGGCACTACGCTCTACGATTCCATCCTGCTCGCCGGTGACGAGATCACCAGCCGGCAGCAGGGACGGAAAGCTCTGATTCTGCTGACTGACGGCGTGGATAACGGCAGCAAAGTATCTCTGGAAGAAGCTGTCCGGGCGGCGCAGAAAGCAGATACGCTGGTCTACTCAATTCTGTTTAAAGGTGAGCAGGGTAACCAGCGTTCATTGATTGATTTTGGCGGGCGCGGAAGAGGCAGGGGCGGCGGTCAGCCTTCGTGGATTCCAAGGGAAGACGGCAGGAAAGTGCTGCAAAGAATCTCCAGGGAAACTGGTGGCGGATTTTTCGAGGTATCGAAGAAGCTGCCCATCGATATCATCTACGCCCGAATTGAAGAGGAACTGCGGAATCAGTACAGCCTGGGCTATAGCTCCGATTCGCTGGAGGCCGGGGGCTTCAGAAGAATTGGAGTTGCGGTGAAGCGTCCGAATCTGATCGTGCAGACACGCGACGGGTACTATCCGAATCGCTGACGCATGGCCGAAGGGGCTTGCGGAATGGGCAGGGATATTTTGCAGGCATGTTACCGGTTTGAAGAGCGACTCACGCCTTAGTGAGTGTGATGATATCGGTTCGATTGCTGTCTGACCTTGCCCTCGGTTTCCGTATCCCTTAATAATTTAGACCCGTCGTCGCCGTGGCTGTGGAAAAGTTGAAAAACGGTTTTTGTTTTTCAACTTTTCCACAGCCGTTTTGCTTATCGCCGTATAGCGAGCTTGTCCATCAACGGGGCAAAACCATGCCGCCGCTCGTGGAGGCTGCGCCAGCAGGAGGCGCGGTTACAGATTGACGGTTAAGGTATTTGTGTTTTTAGATATCAGTCGAAGGCAGGATTGCCCTTACTAAGTGTGTAGAGCTCGGTTCCCGAGTTTTGGACCGAACTAAGAAATGGTCGGGGCGGCTGGATTCGAACCAGCGGCCTCCTGCTCCCAAAGCAGGCGCGATACCGGGCTACGCTACGCCCCGACAATTTTCATTTGCACGGGTTTGCACGGGGCTACATTTGCAAACCAGCCATACAAACAAAACAACTTCAAGAAACCGCTTCCTGCGCCCAAGGCAGGTGTGCTGCCAGGCTGCGCTACGCCCGACATCTACTGGTTTCTTCATTCTAAACCACTTCTCCAATTTACGATACTGTCCGGCGTGCCAATATCGGCAAAGCGCCTCCGGGCGTGGCAAAAAGCGTGACCAGTCAACAGTTGGGTCTGTCCAGTAAAAACCGGCCAACTGTCGTTTGCCTTTCGATTCACTTCTGTAGTGCCTTCCTTTCATTTGTAATTCAATAGCGACACAGACCAGAGTTTCAGTATATTTCTGACATGGCCGATCTTGGTTCGAGACTCTTCGCGCGCATCAAGATTGCACCAACGGGGTCTGTATTTAGTCCGAGGATGTTCGACGATCTGGGTAAACGCGCCGCCGTGGATCAGGCTCTGAGCCGCTTGACTAAAGCAGGAAAAATTAGACGAATCGCTCGCTGTGTCTACGATATTCCGAAGATGCACCCCACGCTCGGCGCTCTGTCGGCAGACCCCGATGCCGTAGCGAGATCTATCGCAGCACAGGCCGGGTATCGACTGCAGCCGACGCCTGCGCGTGCGGCCAACGTCCTCGGTCTTTCTTCGCAGGTGCCCGCGCAGATCGTCTACCTGATTGACGGCAGTTCCAGAAAGATCAAGGTCGGCAATCAGATCATCCATTTCAAACATGCTGGTCCAACAGCGCTTTTGGGAGCAGGGACCTTGGCGGGTGTCGCGCTCCAGGCGATTCGCGCATTCGGGCCGGATCACCTCACCTCCGGCATCATTCAGCAGCTTCGCCAGAGCCTGCCCTCAGAGGCGAAAACCGGTCTTAAAGACCTTGCCCATTACGCTCCGCATTGGATGGCATCGGTGATCGGCGCGGTCACGGCTTAGGATTAGCGCGAGCCCATGGATGCATCATTTCGCCCTATGGCAGATCTAAGATCGAGTCAACCGCTGAACGCAAAAACAGGGACGGTTCGCTATTCTCCCGTACCGTGACATTTGAGCACCGCTTACTCACGTGCGCGGCTCAGAAATTGATTCGTTAGACCGGTGTTTGCCAGGGTTTGCTGTGATCACCACGATCACGGCCTTCTACGCGGTCATACAGATACTGGTTCGAAACCGTCCCGAGTGACTCGTTATAAAGCGCAGTCAGTTCCAGCGCTTCACGCAGGTCTTCCTGGAAATTCTGAATGGCCTTTAAGTCATCCGACAGTGCAGGCTGCCGCTTGCCCGACGGCGTGATAAAAAACTTCTGAAAACCGCCATCCGTAAGCGTGCCGATTTCTTTGCCCACAATCACGCCCGCTCGTTCCACAAATCGCGGGAAATCCCCTTCGCCCTGTTCAGCTGTGCAGCCAATTCCATTGCGCGCTATCCGAGTTTTTCCGCCTCCGGCAGCTTCGGTACTGAATCCGGCAGCCCGTGCCACACCCATATGATCTTCGAACGAAAGATGTTTAACGACAGCGCGGCGAAAGAACATAGCTTTCTTTTATTGTAGTGCAGGGGTTAGAATATTTGAAGGTGCGCAGGGGTGCCTCTCCCACCGCAAGAAGTCTTCACCCTGCTTGTGTTTCGCCCGTCCAAAAACGCGAGTCATATTCAGCCTTTTTGATCCAGCTCAGATGTGTGGGGAGCGGCTGGAAGAAAAGAGCTGTGCAATGACCAACGCCTTGCGCGAACTCAAAATCCGCGCTGAAATTCTTCACAAACAATCAACAGAGCCCTCCGTTCGACTGCGCGACTGCCTGAATCAGGTGGCCCGCAACTGGGGTTTCTCCAGCTTTCTTACCGCCCGCGCCATGCTGACTGGCGCTGCCGATGCCAGCGAATTCGGAGCGTTGCTTTACCCCAAACACGGCCCCACCCTGAACGCCTGGTACGCCGACTATGCAAAGGCGAAAGAAGACAGGGAAAAGAGTCAGGGTTACCTGCTGGCATGGAAGAAAAACTTTATAGTAGTGGGGCGGAATTTTATCGAAAGCCTCGGCCTTGACCCCGATGATCCCGACTGGGCAGCCATCGGCTACGACTGGGCCGTGCCCCGGAATGTTTCCGCACGCACGCGTCTCTATACGAAACTGGTGGCGGCGCTGCCACGCTCATGATTCCGCAATCGAAACAGGAAGCGGTGAACCGGGCACTGCGAATAGCGTTCGGGACAGAAACGATTGAGAGTATTTCGCTCCTGACAGGCGGTCTCTCGTCCGCTCTGGTCTACAGGATTGAAGTGGCCGGGAAGCACTACCTGCTGCGGATCATCATGCAGGTTGATTACTTCAACAATCCGGCACGCCAGTACCTCTGCATGAAGGCCGCGGCTGAGGCGGGAATTGCGCCGTACGTGTGGTATTCCCATGCGGAAGACGCAGTCGCCATCACTGATTTCATTCATACCGCACCACTGCCAGTCGTGACAATACTGGCGGATCTGGCCGCCCTGATTCAAAGGATTCACGCGCTGCCCTGCTTTCCCCCGCTGGCCGACTATCTGGATGGCATCGATATGTTTATCCGCCAGTTCCACGCCTCGGAACTGCTGCCCGCTGTGTGCACAGCCGAACACTTTCGTTACTACGCTGAGATACAGAGGGTCTATCCGCGCCATCAGCCCGACCTGGTCGCCAGCCACAATGACCTCAACCCGAATAACATGCTCTTTGATGGCACACGGCTGTGGCTTGTGGATTGGGAAGCATCCTTCGCCAATGACCGCTATGTTGATCTGGCCATTGCGGCCAACAGCTTCGTGCATACCGACGAACAGGAAAAAACGTTCCTTGAAATTTACTTCGGCGGTGGGGTGGATGAATATGTCCCGGCGCGGTTCTTTCTCATGCGTCAGGCGTGCCACATGTTTTATGCGATGTGTTTTCTGCGGCTCGCGGCGGCCTCAAAGCTTGAGGGCGCTATAGCGAACACCGATATGACAGCCCCGGGTCTCAGAGAGGCCTGCGGCCTGATCCGTAGCGGGCAGATTTCGCTCGGCTCATACGACGGGCAACTGCTATATGCGAAAGTGTTGCTCAGAGAGAGTTTGCGAATGATGAAGTTGCCGCGTTTTGAAGAATCCATCAGGAGAATGTTTTAAGTGAGTATCAACCGCAAACAAGCGAGCCAGGATTACAAAGACGCAAAGATTCCGCGCGGCATTTATGTCGCGCGGTGCCTCGCCACTGACCGCGTCTGGGTGGATTCATCCCGCAACCTGGCTGCGACCAAAAACAGCTTCTGGTTCTTCCTGCGCGCCGGCAACCACAAGAACATTTCGCTGCAGGATGACTACAACGCCCTCGGTGCCGATGCCATTCAATATGAAGTGCTCGAACAACTGGATGACGACACGCCAACCACCGCCGTCACTGACCTGCTGAAAGAGAAAAAACTTCTCTGGGCGGAGCAGTTGAAAGCGAAGCTGCTTTATCCTTAAAGATCACGCCTTTGCTGCCAGCCAGGCGTCGATCTGTTTTTCCAGAAGTTCCAGAGGCACCGTTCCCGTGGTTAAGACCTTGTTGTGATAATCACGCAGGGTCCGACTTGCTTTCAATGCCCGGTCGCGGAGTTCAATCAGCTTCAATTCGCCCATCATGTAGGAACACGCCTGTCCCGGATAGACCGTGTAGCGTTCCACTTCGCTGGCTTCAATGCCGTAATCGATACCCTGCTGGCGGGTCCAGTGTTTCGAGTGGAGCCCGGTATCCACCACAAGGCGTCTCGCGCGAAACAGTTCGAAATCAAGCTGGCCGAGCTGCCCCGCGACGTCATCTCCGTACCAGCCGGATTCGGCGGCCAGGCGTTCCGCATAAAGGCCCCAACCCTCTGAGAGGGCGGAAATACCGCCGAAGGCACCGATCTGGCGGAAGCGCGGGAGCCCTTTATTTTCAACCTGAAGGGCGATCTGGAAGTGGTGGCCTGGCACAGTCTCGTGATAGACCGCGCTGCGGAGCCCGAATTTCGTCATCCACTCGACGCGGCGCGGGAACTGGAAGGTGCCGGGGCTTGAGCCGTCGGGCGGCGGCCCGTTGTAATTGGCTGCGGCGTTGACCTCACGGAAGGTGGGAAAGGGTCTGGCGATCACGGGCGTTTTGGGTGTGATGTCGAAGAGCAGCGCAGCGCGTTTTTCGGCGTCTCGGATGATGCCATCAATATCCTTCATGATCTGTTCGCGGCTGGCTTCGGACGTGGGGTTCGAATACTGCATGTCGAGTTTGAGCTTTTGAATACGCTGATTGACGGTGCCCTGGGTGCGTCCGATCTGCTTCAGCAGCGTATCCATCCGGCCTTCAATGCGGGCCACCTGCTGCAGGCCGATGTTGTGAATCTGATCGGCAGTCAGGCTGGTGGTTGTGTAGCGGCGCAGGTAGAAGGCATAAGCGGCATCCCCGCCGTTGAGCCGCGAGAGACCGGCTTCATCGGTTGAGGCTGGTAGCTGAGTTTCGAGCACGGCAATTCCGCGCTTCCATGCCGGATAAATTTGGGTGGCGACAAGCTTTTCCGCTTCAGCCTGAAGAGCGTCGCGTTTGGCTGGCGGCAGGTCTTTAATCGTCGCCATTTTTTCCGCGAAAGACGTGACAAAAGGGTTCTGAGAGGGCGACGGATCGACAAAGCCCTGCATCTGTTTAATGGTGGCGCGGAGGATGTAACGCGGCGGGATGAACTTTTTTGTCTGGAGACGTTTCGAATCCGCAGTCGCTTCGTCAAGGCGCGCGGCTACCTGACCGAGCGCAGCCACATAGTTTTCCGCGTCTCGCGCCGACAGCAGCGGATAGCTGACCGTCATCGTCTCGACCAGGCCGACGTTGGCACCGTTCATTTGTTCGAGCGGGAAGGTGTAGTCGAGATACGGTTCTTCACGGATCACGCTATCGAGTTGCCAGTCGAGCAGGTCGACAGAGACGTGTTGCAGTTCGTTCAGGCCTGTGCGGTCAAAGGCACGCAGCTGAGCAAGGCCTTTACGGGCGAGGGCAATGCGTTCGCGTTTCCAGGCCGGGGTTGAGGGAGTAATCTGGCGGGCGAGGCGGTCCTGCTCTTCGCCAGTGAAATAGCGGGAACGCGTGGCCTGGCTGGGGTTGCGCCGCACCCATTCGGCGGTAAAGTCACGAAAGAAATCATCGATATTTTGGGCCGGAATTTTGGGAGTTTGGGCGCTGAGCGATGCGACGGTGAGTCCGCCAAGAATCAGCTCTCTGCGTGAAAGTCCTTCAAGGATTGCCATGCGTTAAGGATACTGGTACAGAGCATGCCCATGATCAAGACCTTCGTCATCGCGCTGTTGGTATCCGCCGCCGCACTGGCTCAGGATGCTGAGATGCTGCGCCACTACCGCGCACTGATTCAGATCAATACCAGCAGCCCTCCCGGCAACGAAACCGCTGCTGTTGACTACCTGCGGAAAGTGCTCGAAGCGGAAGGCATTCCCACTAAAACCTTCGCCCAGGACCCATCGCGTGCCAACCTGGTTGCCCGCTTGAAGGGCAATGGCAGGAAGAAGCCTCTGCTGCTGATGGCCCATACAGATGTGGTGCCGGTGCAGCGTGAAAAATGGCCCGTAGATCCCTTCGGCGCGGTGATGAAAGACGGCTACGTCTGGGGCCGGGGTTCCCGCGATGACAAGGACAAACTTGCCGCTAATCTGATGGTGATGCTGCGTGCGAAACGCGAGGGCGTCCCGCTGGACCGCGACCTGATTTTTCTGGCGGAGTCCGGCGAAGAGGCAGACCCCACCGGTGTAGGCATCTCATTCATGGTGGCAAAACATTTCGGTGAAATCGAAGCGGAGTTCGCGATTACTGAAGGCGGCGGGGCTTCAATCGACGGCAACAACAAGGTGTCAGTTGTGACTGTGGGCACCAGCGAAAAGGTTCCGCGGCGCGCCCGCCTGATTGCCACCGGAATTTCGGGGCATGGGTCTGTGCCACGTCCTGACAATGCATTGATTCACCTTGGCGGCGCGGTGGCGAAGGTGGGCACCTGGCAAACGCCTATACGGCTCAACGATACGACCCGTACTTACTTTGAAAAGCTGGCCACTATGAGCAGTCCCGCTCAGGCCGCGCGGTACAAGGCGCTGGTACAGGGAACAGCGTCGCCCGAAGTGCAGAAGTATCTGGCGGAGAACGAAGGTTCGCGTTCATCCATGCTGCGAACTTCGGTTGTGCCCACTTTGATGAAAGCCGGCGTTGGCGCCAATGTGATTCCTTCGGAGGCGGAAGCCACGCTGGATATCCGCGCGCTGCCTGATGAAGATATGCCGAAGTTCTTTGCAGAAATGGCGAAGGTGATCAACGATCCGGCTGTCAGAATCGAACCCATCACGGGTAACCTGCGACCGGCTGCCCCGCCCTCACGGCTTGATACGGATATGTACCGCGCCATCGAAAAGGTCAGCGGCCAGATGTTCCCCGGGGCCGTGGTGTTGCCCACTATGTCGACCGGTGCTTCCGACATGGCCCAATTGCGTGCGAAAGGGATTCCATCCTATGGAATAGGCCCGGCCAGCAGCGACCGGGACAGCGCACAATACGGAGCGCATGGAGATGTGGAGCGCCTGCTGGAAGTCTCTGTCTACCAGTTCGCCGACTTCACGTGGCGCGTGGTTATGGAAGTGGCAAAGGCTAAATAACCTGCTTCTTCCAGGTACCGCGCCGGAAGAGCAGGAACGCTGAAATTGTCATCGCAGTCTCGGCTGCCGGGATGGCGACGAACGCCCCGCGCGCACCCCAGTTCAGCCCTACTGCCAGCGTATAGGCCAGCGGTATCTGGAAACACCAGTAGCAGAAAAAATTGATGGCAGTGGGCGTGCGTGTATCGCCCGCGCCATTAAACGCCTGTACGAGAACCATGCCCCACGCGTAACAGATGTTGCCCAGGCTGATCAAACGCAGGCAGTCCGCCGCCAGGCTCTGCACCGCAGGATCGGCGGTAAAAAACGCGGCCAGTTGCGGCGCGAAAATCAGGAAGACCACGGCGATTGAACCCATGTAATACATGGCATAGCGGCCCGTCTGATAGACCGCTTCTTCCGCACGCTGTGGGTGTCCCGCGCCCAGATTCTGGCCCACCAGGGTTGATGCCGCATTCGACAAGCCCCAGGCTGGCAGAATCACAAACATGAAAATCCGGATCGCTACTGTATAACCCGCCACCGGCACGCTGCCGAACAGCGCGCAGAGTCGCACCAGGCCCGTCCAGCTCGCGGTCGCGATCAGGAATTGCAGGATGCCTGTGAAAGAAACCTTGAGCAGGCTCCACATCACCGCAGCGTTGATTCGCACATGTTGCAGCCCCATGCAGATGCGGCTGTAGCCGCCGAAAAGCATCCAGAGCTGGAACCCGACGCCGATCGCGCGGCCGGTTGTCGTGGCGACAGAAGCCCCTGTAACGCCCAGTTTTGGAAACGGGCCCCAGCCGTTGATCAGGCACGGATCCAGCACGATGTTGAAAAGGTTGGCCACCCACAATGCGCGCATTGCCAGGGCGGCATCACCCGCGCCGCGAAAAATCGCATTGATCAGAAACAGCAGAAAGATGGTGACGGAACCGCCCAGCAAAATACGGGTGTAGGTGGTGCCGATGCGAATCACCGATTCGGTGGCGCCCATCATCGCGAGTAGTTGGGGCGCGAACAGGTAACCGGCAACGCCTGCTAGCGCTGACAAAACGAAGCCAATCGCGACGGCCTGAACTGCGGCCGTGCGCGCACCTTCATGATCTTTTTCACCAATGCGCCGCGCGACAAATGCGGTGGTGGCCATGCTCAGGCCCATGGCGATTCCGAAGACGAGGACCAGGAGCGATTCCGTCAGGGCCACGGTAGCCATGGAATCCACTCCCAGCCGTGCCACGAAAAACATGTCAACGATGCCGAACAGCGATTCCATGAGCATTTCAAGGATCATGGGAATCGCCAGCAGCACAATGCTCCTGCGCAGGTTACCTTGCGTCAGATCCTGTTGCGTGCCCGCGAGGGCGTCTTTTATGGTTGCGAGAAAACCGGCGGCCAAGCTACGCCTTGAACCAGCGTTTTGTATAGGCCACGGTACGTGCGATGGCGCGTTTGGCTTCGTCGTCGAGCGGCACACGCCCTGCGTCTTCGCGACGGCAGATCGTGTTGGGGAACACGCCGCGCAACTGCAGGATATATTTCTGACCTGCGATGCCGTAAGTTTGCGCGTCGACGATCAGGAGAAGAGTCTTGCTGAACATGTCTTCCGCTTCGTCTTTCTTGCCGGCTTTCCACGCTTTCCAGGCCGCCACGTAGAGGTCGGCAATTCCGGCGGCAGGCATGTTGCCGCAGGCCCCGCGTGCCAGTTCGTCCAGAAAATTCGGACCGTGTTTGCCCGAGAAAACGCCCCGCAGTTTTTGGGAATTGCGGCCATACTCGCTCAGGCGCGGCAATGTGACTCCTGCTTCATCCTTCACGTATTGCAGCGTTGGCGTTTCTTTCGACATGCGCAGGATTAGTTCGACGCTCATGTCACCAATGGCCTGGGCAACCAGTGGTTTGGTGGAGGCTGAGCCGATGGCGTGGTAGTACTCAGCCTGTTTTTCGGGATCTTTGCCGCCATTCATGGGCAGGGCGATGATTCCGTCGGCACCAATCCGCTCGGCATGCCGCGCGTATTTGACGGCGGTGGAAATATCGTCAGACTGAACGCCAATTATGACCGAGGGGCGTGTGGCCGCAGGCGCATTCCTGTTGGCTGCCACAATGGCTTCGGCCCCGGCAAGGCGTTCTTCGAAAGTCAGGGTCGCGTACTCGCCTGCGAGTTGCGGCCACGTCATTCCCTGTGCGCCAACCCGGTGCAGGAATTCGGCCTCGTGGCCCAGCGTTTCCAGATCCAGCGCACCGCCTTCTGCAAAGGGGGTTTGCATGATGGGGAAGATGCCCTCGAAGGTTTTATCCTGTGCGGCGGCACCTGTGCGGAGGAAGAGCGCCGAAGCGGCAGTAGTGGTTAGAAATTCGCGGCGGGATACGTTCGGCATGGTTCAAGGCTCCCGCTGTATGATACCGAAACTGGGGATTCAGCCCGGAAGTTCGGCGAGGCTGGCTGCGTCAAAGAGGCGCAGTGCCACTGCTTCGATTGAATCCGGGTTCATTGCCTGCAGCCTGTCCGTTGCCCAGCCGGGAAGCGGGCCAAAACGCTTTTCGAGCTGGCGCGTGATGAGTGCTGTCTCACGCCGGAAGGCGATTCGTTTGCCCTCTTCGAGGCCCAGCGCCATGCCGCGCTTCCGCTCACGACCGATCACTTCATGGTCCATAATGTCATCGAGAATCGGCATCGTTTCAACCTCCCGTTCAATTACTGTTCCCAGTTTCCTCAATCCCGCAAGAATCAGCAACGCCGCCATCGCGATTTCGCGTTCGGCTGGTTCCCGTTCCTGAATCCGCTCAAGGATCCGCCGCACGGTATCCCGCCGGTCCCGCAGCCGCATCAGCACCGCGAGGATGTTATCGGCCAGATATTCGCTGTCGAGCAGCGGTTCGCCATCAAATTCGCGGATATCTGCGATGCGGCAAGCGAACTGAAAGTGCGGGCCACTCAGGCGCCCTTCCATCCGCAGCCTCGCCTCGCCCACGTAGTGCACTACCTGTTCGGGAAATCTTCCGAACTGGCGGAAGATCGCGAGCGAATATTCGGCCATTCGTAATGCCATAGCTCGTTCGTGCGTGCTCTGCAACTCGATGTGAATCAGCCGCCCGTCCGCAGCTTCCCCCAGCAAATCGACCCGCCGGTTCCGCACCTCAGGAAGCTCGACATTCACCCAGCGGACAACATCAAGGCCAGTCCGTTGCCGCAGGACGCTGCCGCCCAGACGCTACAGCACGCGCTTCAGAGCTGTATCGTACTCATGCATCGCACCGATACTGTGGCGAGCAGCCGGGAGTTTCTCAAGCCTGAGGCTAAAACGCCAGCTTTGTACTTTGCGGACCCAAATGTATATGCGCGCCAGTCGCCTTGCCAGGGACCGCCGTGCGGAATGCAAAATAAGGGATGTGTTTCCCCTGCAGATATTTCAGCAGCCACTGGCCTTCGGGCTGGTCCGGACTCACTGCCACATCCACTCGTCCGCGATGGTTAAACCCCAGTGAACGGTGAACAGCTGTTTCCCCATCCGCACTAATCGGCAGCGGACGCAAAAACTTTCCTATGAACGCCGACTCCACATCCAGAAGGTCAGCCCGGGTAAACGCACCGTTGCCGTCATACCTCAAATAAACTTTGCCATTCCACTCCGGGTGAAATTCAGCCTCCGTCTCAATACTGGCGTAAGCCTTCTCCACGCGCACCGATTCCGCCAGCTGCTGGATCAGCTTCGCCCGCGTCTCGGCAACTTCCAGCTCCTTCACCGCGCGTTCCAGGTCGGCGCTGGTTGCCTCGCCTTCAGATCTCGAAATAACCCCGGCGCTAACCAGTTCCTGCATTTCCGCCATCGATCTGCGACGCCGGAAAACCATTTTCTGGGCGACAAAAACCATTTCGTCAATCTGTGCCGGCGTGAGATCGTTGCTGTATAAGCTCTTCTTTAACAACGACATATCGAGTGCATCCTGAACTTCATCCTGAGCTTTGCGCAGACGCAGCGGAGGCAGTGCCCCCATCATCACCAGTTTCTTCGTCTGCTCCAGATTGTCCCGAGCGCGCATCACCATGGGATCATTCTCGTCCACATGCAACACGGGAGACGTGACCGCGCCAGCTTCCGACTGAGCAAAAACGATACCGAATGTAAGCGCCGCAAGGGCGAAGAGACGGAGAAGCACCTTTATCTATAGTACGATGGAAGTTAAGGGACACACTCCGCTGCAAGAAAATTCAGATACTATTACCGACTTGATTGACACCGAAGCTTTTGAAGAGAACGAAGAAGAAACAGAGTTTCAGGAACCAGGCTGGGTCATCGCCGTGCAGGGTGCGCGCGAAAAACAGGCGCAGGACATTCTGGTGCTTGACCTCTCAGGCGTCACCACCTTCACTGACCATTTCGTAATCTGCTGTGGAACCAACCCCCGGCAGAATCAGGCGATCACGGACGAGATCCACTTCCAGCTCAAAAAGCGCGGTGAGATTCCCCACAGCATTGAAGGTTACGAACAGGGCGAATGGATTCTCTCCGATTACGGCGACTTTCTGGTGCATGTCTTCTCGCCGAAATCGCGCGAATACTACAGCCTGGAACGGCTCTGGCGCGAAGGCAAACCGGTTGAACTGCCACCCGAACTGCCGCTTGAACTTCCGGCAGAGTGAAGGTTTTTCTCTACTACTCCGGCACGGCCAAAGATCCGCACGCCAATGCAATGGCTGCGGATTACATCAAACGCACCAGTCGTTACACTCCTGCGGTAATGACGGAAATCAAACCCGAGAAGACTGACCTCTGGGCAAAGCACCCTACTGCGAAAAAGATCCTGCTGGATCCCGCCGGGCGTTCCCTCGATTCCGACACTTTCGCCGAACTGTTTTCGAAAGCCGAAATGCTGGGGCATGATCTGGTCTTCGTAGTGGGTGGGCACGATGGCCATTCGGACGCGTGGCGCGAACGGGCCGACATGCTGCTCTCGTTGTCGGCCATGACGATGCCCCATGAACTGGCGCGTGCTGTCGCCGCCGAACAAATCTATCGCGCCTTCACCATCCTGCGCGGACACCCCTACCCCCGCTAGCTAGCCGGGTCCAAATACGCTAGCCTATAAAGACAAGTCGTTACATCCAAATCATGGCCTGGTTTAAACGAGATTCCAACGCGGCAAAACAGCCGAACAACGACGACAGCGGGCACACCGTCCGCACCGAGGGCCTCTGGCTCAAATGCGACGGTTGCCGCGAAATCATCTGGAAGAAAGATCTTGATCTCACCATGCGCGTCTGCAACAAGTGCGGTTACCACTTCCGCATGGATGCGCGTGCGCGGCTGGAAAGCCTCTTCGACGGCGGTGTTTACGAAGAGCATGACCAGACCATGCAATCGTCTGATCCGCTGAAATTTACCGACCAGAAACCCTACGCCTCGCGCTTGAAATCAACTCAGGAAGCAACCTCGCTGAAGGACGCGCTGATCTCCGCAACCGGGAAACTGGCCGGACGCACTGTCAACATCTGCGCGATGGAGCCGAAATTTATTGGCGGCAGCATGGGGTCCGTCGTTGGCGAAATGATCACGCGCGCCATCGAACGTTCCATTGCTTCAGGCGCTCCAGTCATTATCGTTTCAGCGTCAGGCGGCGCGCGAATGCAGGAAGGCGCCATCAGCCTGATGCAGATGGCCAAAGTGTCTGCCGCGCTCATGCGTCTTGACGAAGCCGGAATCCCTTACATCAGCATGTTGACTGACCCCACCACGGGCGGCGTCACTGCCAGCTTCGCCATGCTGGGTGACCTGAACATCGCCGAACCCGGCGCGCTCATCGGATTCGCCGGCCCGCGCGTGATTGAGCAGACCATTCGTCAGAAGCTGCCGGAAGGTTTTCAGCGCAGCGAGTTCCTGCTGAAACATGGAATGCTCGATGCTGTGGTGCCGCGTTCTGAAATGAAGGCGTATATCGCCAGGGCTCTCGAATTCTTCTGTGGAGCGGCGGAACAGGCGGCGTGACTTTCGCGGATTCCCTCCGGTTTCTCTTCTCCCTGGGTCCGGAGCTGAAGACCGTCAAATGGGACCTGGCGCGTGTCGAAGCGCTGCTGCAGGTGCTCGGAAATCCCCACCGTCAGGGCCGCTTCATTCATGTGGCGGGCACCAATGGCAAAGGTTCTACCTGTGCACTTATGGCGTCCGCGCTGCGTGTAGCAGGGTTTCGCACCGGGCTTTATACTTCGCCGCACCTGTGTGATCCGCGCGAGCGCATTCAAATTGACGGTTCGCTCATTACCGAAGAGCTGTGGACGTCCGTTTTTTCAGAAGTTCATACTGCGGCGGAAGCGCTGCTGGCACGGGAAGCAATTGACGCGCATCCCAGTTTTTTTGAAACCATCACCGTCATGGCCCTGGTCGCTTTTTCACGGGCGCAGGTGGATGTTGTCGTACTTGAAACAGGTCTGGGCGGGCGTCTGGATGGCACGAACGTTGTGGTGCCGGAAGTTTCCGTAATTACTCCGATTGATTTCGACCACGAAGCTTTTCTGGGGTCCAGCATCGAATCCATTGCGGCGGAGAAAGCTGGAATCATCAAGGAAGACCGCCCGGTGGTGTTTTCTGCGCAACGTCCGGAAGCGTTTAGTGTGCTGGACCGCAAGGCACTGGAAATGGGTTCACCGGTCACGCTGTCGTCGTTTTGGCGCATTGAAGATTTAGCGGTCGACCGTTTCGGCAGCCGCTTCAAGCTGGTGGCGGACGAAACCATCCCGATTGACTGTCCTTTCGCGGGTGAGCATCAGGTGGAAAATGCGCGTACTGCGGCGGCGGCACTCAAAGTTTTCGGACTGCCCCCGACCGCTATCAGCGCGGGTTTCGCTCAGGCAGTCTGGCCAGGCCGTCTGGAACGAGTGGCCACAGATCCCGATGTGATTCTGGACGGCGCTCATAACCCGGCAGGTACCCGCGCCCTGGCCGCCTACATTAAACGGTTCTTTGCCGATGAACCGATCCGCCTCATCTACGGTGCCATGCGCGACAAGGCCATCGATGAAGTCACCAGCGTCCTGTTTCCTCTGGCTGCGGAAGTAGTGCTGACCGCGCCCGATCAGCCGCGAGCGCTGAATCCGGAGCTGGTGCTGGAAGTCACGGACCATCCAAATATTCGGGTACGCCCCAGGGTGACCGACGCGCTGGCTACTATCCAGGAAAGACCCATGACGACATTCATCACCGGGTCACTGTTCCTGGTAGGCGAAGCGCGGGCACGGCTCGTGCCAGCACTGCCAAAAACAGCATCAGTATAGTCAGATCCGTCGCGGCGTGAACAAGCACCAGGTGTCGCCGGGTTCCGACAGCATCCATCAGTGATGCAGTGAGATAGCAGCTAACCGCGATGGAAGTCGCCATGGCCGGGAGAGGCCACAGCGGCAAGCGTTCACGTAAGCGGCGGCTCACCGCGCCCGCCACACAAAAAATCAGTGCCAGTCCAAAAAGATATACCGGATACAAGGGCGCGGGGCGGAAAAGTGCTCTGCGCAGCCCGCTCCACAAGTTGAATTCGGGGGATGTCTTTTTCTGAACCACATCGACCTCGCGCAGATGGCCGTAACCGTTGAGACTGACATCGCTGGCCGCTTCGTTCCGGTCGGATTGTATGGCTGCTGCCGCCACTTCCGGATAATGCCAGTAGAATGCCGCGAGCCGGACCGGAGTAACCAGTGACACGATGCGCTGGCGAAACGAATCGTCTTTCGGAACCATGGGCTCATAACGGTGATGCCCTATGTCTTTACTGAACTCTTCACCCGGCATGTGAAATGCAGCCAGCACCTCGGCCGGGTTCTTCGAGAGCACCGCCAGCTTGAAGAACACTACGGTAAAGGCAGGCGGCTCGCGGTATGTCACGGGGGTGCGTTCTGCCAGATACAAGACGGTTCCGAGCAGGGCCACGGGTATCGCAAGCCATGCCATTCACAAAGGCAGGGTCTTTGTCCGAACCGCCATCATGATGGAAAACGCTGACAGTGGCACGATTGCCGCGGCATGTTGCAGCTTCGTCCCCAAAAGAAAACACGAGGCTGCTGCAAACGCCAATAACCACCTGACGGAATTTCCACCACGCGTTAGCAATACCGTCAGAGCAACAGAAAATGCCAGACAAAGCGCAACCACGGCGCCTGCGTCCGAGTATGCGGTGCTGGACTGCTGGACGTACATGACATCGGTCCACATTCACAACATCAGCGCGGCCGCCGATATCCGCACCCAGCCCGCCTGACGACACAGAGCCCGCAAACAACAAAGCATTACAAGTGCGAGCACCAGCGCATGAAGTATGCCCGTTACGCGCAGCTCAAACCGGTGCCGCGGCAGGAATATCTTCGTAAAAAACTTGCCCGTCTTCGCACAATGAAGCGTTCAGAACTGGGCACGCCCGGGTCGTAGACGGGGTCCGCCACGAAATACTCAGGTAAGAAATAGAAGAAGTAGGAATGCCCGTCGGGTGTGTGGGGCCAGAGTCGCAACGACGCAAGTACCCGTCTAAAATCCCGGTTGTCAGCCATCCCGATGGGAGTGGGACCCAGAATCTGATACGACACTACAGCGCCGAAAAGAAGAACCGGAATCCAAACCAGCGCGAGCGTTTGATGAACGTGTCGAATGGCACGGCGTTAGCACAATGCTGCTGCCAAACGACGCTTTGGTTAACGCGATGGTTAACGTACCAGACGCTAACCTTAGTTAACAAAGCTCCAAAATGAGTTACCGATAGTTAGATTCGGGCTATACTCATTTTTGCAACGATGCTGAGCGAGCCCACACTTACTGACGCCGGCCAGATTCTGCTGGGGATTCTGGTCTTGATTGCGGCCATCTATGACATCCGTTTCCGCAGGATTCCCAACTGGCTGGTACTCGCCGGAATCATTGTCGGCTTCGCCTGGAATGGGTACTCTCTGGGATGGTCCGGGCTGGGTCATGCCGCTGAAGGTTTCGGCCTCGGCTTCGTCCTCTACTTCCCGCTGTACCTTCTACGTGCGCGCGGCGCCGGAGATGTAAAACTCCTCGCCGCCGTGGGTGCAATTACAGGCCCTTCCAACGTAGTCTGGATGTTTCTGCTGACTGCGATCCTCGGCGGCCTCATCGCGGTGATCATGCTGGTTTTCGCCGGCCGTGTTCGCAAGACTTTCTTCAACCTCGCGTGGATTATGCGAGATCTTTCACAACTTCGCGCACCATATCAAAGCAGCGAAGAACTTGACGTCAATTCCACGAAAGGCATGAGGCTCCCGCACGGAGCCCTGATCGCGGTCGGAGCGATTGCCTTCGTAGTGATGGTGCGGTACAAGATCAGATTTTATTAGTACTTATCAGGAGGCAATCATACATGTTGGTAATACAGGTCTTTATCTATCTTCAAATTCTTGACTTTTTCACGACTCTGATCGGATTTCGTCTCGGAGCAAGCGAGGCCAGTCCGTTCATCGCCAAACTCATTCACATTAGCTCTCCCCTGTGGGGTCTGGCATTCTCCAAGCTGGTTGGTTTGGGGATCGGGGCCATCTGCGTGGCCACCAGCCGGGCGCGCCTGGTGAGCTGGATCAATTACTGGTACGCAGGCTTAATCGTCTGGAACCTGTCCATCATTTACGTGGCGGGCAGCCGGCTCATTCCGTCCTGACTCCGAGTTCAGTATCAGGCGGCGCGAACCATCTGGTCCCACGGAGCAACCAGTTCAAACCGCGTGCGGACAGAGGCCACAGTTTCCCCCCTCTGTCTGCACGCCGCTTCACCCAGATTCACTTCACCGCGCGCCAGCCGCAGGTATTCCACGCGCTTCGGCTCGATACCCATGATCCGGCAACAGGTGGCATCTACAGCAGCCACATCACTGCCGGCAACCAGCACTCCGGCTGCTTTGGGAGTGCCCTGGATCGGCCCGTTGCCTTCCATTCCGACAATCCCGTCGACAATGGCAAACTGTCGCGGGAAAAGGTGGTGCAGATCCACAATCGATTCCGCAATCCCGGCCCAGTGCAGCACATTCTTGGGCCAGCCATAGACTCCGCCGGGGACCAGACCAAAAAGATTTTTCATTGCCAAAGTTGCCCCCGCCCAGTGGTGGGTTTTCATCTTGGGCAGGGAAACCAGCAGGTCACAGTCAAGAACAGTATGGGGCAAATAGAGTGACTTTAGCTGCGATACCGGCCGCGCGATAACTCGTTTCGCGACATCATCAAGGTTCAAATCTGTGAACGCGTTTTCAAACTCCGGTATCGTCGAAAAGTAACCGGCGGCATCAGCCAGATCAAGAGTGCCGCGCCGGTGTCCCGGCCCCTCCGCGATCTTCACTTCTGCGGCGCCCAGTTTACGGAACGCCTCGAAGGCCGCATGAACCACCATCGGATGAGTGTTGATCGCCGTATTCGGGTCAAACTCCACCAGATTTGGTTTGAGCACAATCCGCTTGCCGCGGACATTCAGCTTGTGACTTTCCACCAGCCGGTAGATGGTGTCATAGATGGCCATCGTGTAGGCCGGTGCCTTCACGATCGTGACATCCGAGACCGGAAACGCCCCAGCCACCGGTACACTTGTGACTCGCCCGCAACCCGCCAGAGCAGCCGCACTGGCTGCCAGTACTTCCCGCCGTGTCATGTTCAAAACAGGTTTCTTCACAGGAACTTAACTCAGCAATGGATTTCGAGTTGCCTTCGCCAGTGCGAGTAAAGCCCGGTCGGTCACCGTTCGGGCCGCGGGTGCTTCCGTCACAGTAGCTATTTCGCCCTGCGCCGCCAAACCCATCCGCAGCCACGCGCTGCCCTCGGCCGTCTTGCAACTCGCCAGATGTTTCCGCGCCGCGGTCATCTGCGCCGTTCCCGCCACACCACGCAATGCCATCAAGGCAATCCCGGTAGTCTCCGGATACGAATCGCCATCCCGGCCGAGCGCTCTGTTTGACCCATGGTTCCAGCCGCCGTCGGCACAAATCCGGTTCATTAAAAACGCGCGCCCGGTGCGGACCCGCTCCCGCACTGCTTTGCTCTCGTTCGTCTTCAGGACACGCTCAAACGCCAGCACACCCAGCGCTGTCGGGATTACCCACGCCGCCGCCCCCGGAAACCAGGGCCAGCCTTCCGGATATTCTTCCTTATTCCCTGCCAGCCACTGGTGAAAACGAAAATTCCAGCCGGATTCCCGACCGGTCTGAGCGCCGAGCCATTCATTACCCCGCACTCTCACATCACGCCCGAGTGCTTCCCCAGGCAATAGCAGCGCGAGTGATGTGACCCACGTACTTTCTTCCACATCAGCCCGCGGACTAAAACCGCCATCCCGGCGCTGCACCGAGCGGAGGAAGTTCACCCCTGCTTCGAAACTCCCCCGCTCAACCTGCGTGACGGACTGGGCGAGAAGCACGAGGACGGTTGGTTCCGTCCACGAATTTCCCCGCCCATACCCCCAGCCGCCATCGCGGTTTTGGGTGCTTTGCCAGTCTGTCATCGCCAAAAGCATTCACCGACCTTTCGGTTAGCTGCGAGCTTTACGCTTGCTGCGCCGAACGATCAGAAGCGCCAGGAAGAGACCTGCCACAATCCAGAGAACCGCCTGCATTACTGTTCCATTCATCGTATTTATTCTCCTTTTGATTTTGTTACAAACTGCTGTCTTGTCCGAAACTAAAAACTAGCCTTACGCTTCCGGCGTCTCTGCAGAAACAGAACCAGTACTGCGAGAGTTGCGATCCAGAAGATCGATTGCACCACGTTTTGATCCATCTTGTGTTACTCCTTTTAGTTACCTGGCGGAATTAACCGAAGTTATTCATGCCGAAGTTATTTCCTGGCAAAGCTATTTGCCAAAACTCTGCATCATCGGGAACAGGTCCTGGAACACCTTCAGCATCGCCGGTCCCGCAGCGACGATCATCATCGAAGGAAGGATGAACAGGAAGATGGGAAACACCAGTTTCACTCCCACCTTCGCCGCCCGTTCCTCCGCCTCCTGCTTGCGCCGCAGTCTCATGAAGTCGGAATGCGTGCGCAGGCTTTCCCCCATACTTGTGCCAAAGCGGTCGGTTTGAATCAGAATCGCCACCAGCTTGCGCAATTCCGCTTCTCCCGTCCTGTCGGCCAGATTCTTCAACGCTTCGCCACGGCGCTTGCCAGCCCTCATCTCAAGGCCCACCAGACTGAACTCATCGCCCAGTTCCGGATGTGTTTCCTCAATCTCACGGCTCACGTATTGCAGCGCCTGGTCAAGCCCTAAACCCGCCTCCACTGAAACCACCATCATGTCCAGAGCATCGGGCAATGACAGCCGCAGCTTCGCCTGCCGTTTCTTGACCAGACTTTCCAGATAGATGACAGGCGCGTAGTAACCCAAACCGGTGGCGGCTACGAGATAGACAATGCGCAGGACCGGGTTGACCGTGATCATATTTTTGCTCATCAGACCAAAGATGAACATCAGGACACAGAAAATCACCTTGACCCCATAGAACATACGGATCGCCCCTTCAGACCGGTAGCCTGCCATCACCAGATCGCGTCTGGTGACGGTCTGGTCTGCCGGACTCAGGGGAATTTGTTCGCCCACCTGTTCAAAAACCCGCACCACAACATCGCGCGGTTTTACTGATTGTGTTTCGCTCTGCACGGTCAAATCAGCCATGCCGCCAACGCGGTCATAGATCCGGCTGGGGCGGACATAGGCCCGGTAGCCATAGACAGAGATCACCGTCATCAGCAGGATGAAAAGAAAACCGGCAAGCATGAGAGGCATCATAGTCAGACCTTGATCTTGATGATTTTGCGGATGAAGAAATTTCCGATGATCTGCGCCATCACGCCGAGCGCCACAATCTTGCGGCCCGTGGGGTTGGTCATCATCGGGTCCAGATAGCCGGGCGATGTAATCAGGAGTCCGCCCAGTGTTGCGATAGGCAATAGCGTCAGAATCGTAGCCGTCAGCCTCCCGTGCGCGCTGGCAGATTTTACCTGGCCCTTAAGTCGGAAGCGCTCCCGGATGATGTGCGACAGCCGGTTTAGAATCTCACTCAGATTGCCACCGGTCTGCCGCTGAAGCAGCACGGCGGAAGAAAAGAAGCGCACGTCGGCAATGGGCACGCGTCGCGCAAATGTGGCGAATGAACGCTCCAGCGAAGCGCCCAGATTCTGCTCATTGAAAAGCGCCCGGAACTCCTGCCCCAGAGGATCGTGTAACTCCTCGCCCACCATTTCGAGACTAATGGAAAACGCATGACCTGCCCGCATGGAGCGTGCCAGAAAATCCAGTGCATCCGGCAACTGCGTTTCCAGCTCTGCAATCCGCGCACTGCGTTTCTTTGACACATAGAGCAATGGCAGATAGGCCGCGCAAAGTCCAACCGCCAGTGCCCTTAAGGCCGGGGGCGATTCGAGCGGTATCCGTAAACTGGCTACCGCACCGATCATGAACGTGATGCAACTGGTGATGGCCAGACGGTTGAGTGTCCAGTCAAGGCCGGATTCACTTAGCTGCATGGTGATGCGGTCTGTGATGTTCAGCGAACTAAACAACCC
This sequence comes from Terriglobia bacterium, assembly GCA_025363475.1. GTDB lineage: Bacteria > Acidobacteriota > Terriglobia > Bryobacterales > Bryobacteraceae > BOG-234. The sequence goes on along the minus strand of JANYDS010000015.1, from coordinate 41,013 downwards.
CTCCACCACGTCCCGCTTCTTCGTTTCTTCCACCAGCAGGTTGACGTGCTCCGATTCTCCATTTTGCGTCACCGTCCGCAGCATAGAGACCAGCTTCTTGCGCCGCTGGCCCTCGTAAAACTTCAGGCCGAAGCTGATGGAAAACAGCAGCAGGGCGAGGATCACCAGAAAGCAGAAGGCAACCAGTGCGCTCACGACTGGCCAATCTCCACGATGGTTTGAAACAACGCCGGCGGCAATTGAATGCCGGACGTGCGGAGCTTTTCGTAAAAGCGGGGACGCACACCGGTCGCACGGAACCGCCCGAGGATCTTGCCATTTTCCGCCACGCCACTCTTCTCAAACAGGAAGATATCCTGCATGGTTACCTGTTCGCCTTCCATTCCTACCAGTTCGGTAATGTAAGTGATTTTGCGGGTGCCATCACTGAAGCGTGCCACCTGAACCATCAGGTCAATCGCGCTGGTCACCTGGGCACGAATGGAACGCACTCCCATGTTGGCGTTCGCCATACCAACCATCACTTCCAGGCGGCCCACTGCATCCCGCGGCGTATTGGAGTGGATGGTCGTTAGAGAACCGTCATGGCCTGTGTTCATGGCCTGCAGCATATCCAGTGCTTCTTCGCTGCGGACTTCGCCGACGATGATCCGGTCGGGCCGCATTCGCAGCGCATTGATGACCAGATCGCGAATTTTGATCGCGCCGTTGCCTTCGATATTCGCAGGCCGCGTCTCCATGCGCGCAACATGTGTCTGGCGCAATTTTAGTTCCGCTGCATCTTCAATAGTTACGATGCGTTCGTTCTCCGGAATGTAACTGGACAACACATTCAGCAGCGTTGTCTTCCCCGCCCCGGTACCGCCCGAGATCAGAATGTTGAGACGCGCCCGGACGCAGGCTTTCAGGAGTTCCAGCATGCCGTCGGTAAGGGCCAGCTTCGCCACCAGATCAGAGCCTTCGAGAAGATCGCGGCCGAAGCGGCGGATACACAACAGGGGCCCGTCTACCGCCACCGGTGGAATGGCGGCATTGACACGTGAGCCGTCAGGCAGACGCGCGTCTACCAGCGGCGTTGATTCATCCACACGCCTGCCTACGCGGGCAACAATTTTTTCGATGATACGCAGCAGATGCGTGTTGTCTTTGAACTCGACCGACGTGCGGTAAAGCTTGCCGGCCCGTTCCACATAGACAAGCTTGGGCGTGGTGACCAGAATGTCTGAAATTGTAGGGTCACGCAACAGAGGTTCCAGCGGTCCCAGGCCAAATACTTCGTCCAGCACTTCTTCAATCACGCGTTCTTTTTCCGCGAGACTGAGCGGAGTCCGTTCCTCGTCCACGAGACGCGCAACGGCCACGCGAATTTCCGCCCGGGCTCGTTCGCTGGCCAGCGAAGAAAGGGCATCCAGATTGATGCGGTCGAGCAGCTTGCGGTGAATGGTGAACTTCAGCTCCTGAAACTCCAAACCGGAGCTGTCGCGGTTCGCCAGCCGAGTGACCCAGCCTGCTTCCGGGTTGGTTCCCGGTTGTACTGTTTCGATGCTTGCCATAGTTGTTATGCCGTTGCCTTTTGGAAGAGCGAGAGCCATCGCCGAGTGCCGCCTGCCAACACGCCCGCAAGCTTGCCCGGGTGCTTGGCTGGGATCTCTTCCGGAGCGCCGAAGGTTCTGGTGCGGATGGCCCGGGCCAGCGCATTCAGATCTTTCGCCAGGACCGCGTCCGATTCCATCAAATGCCCTTCGGAATATGCATCATAGAGTGCCGCGTAATCGTTGGCGAAAGTCGCGGCCAGCGGATAGCCGAGGTAGTTTTCAATCGCGTTCAGATCTCCGGCGGCGCGTTCGGTAGTCCGGTTCAGCAGCACTCGAATACGCTGATCGTTGAAGCCGCGCTCTTCCATGTTGGCGATGGCGCGTTTGGTATGTTCCAGAGTTATCGGGTCAGAGCCTGTGATCAGGTACAGACATTCCAGCTCCGGCAGGGAATCCAGCGCCGCAGGACTTACACTCCGTCCAAAATCCACTATGGTTGCGGGATATAGAGACCGCACGAATCGCATCAGATGCGTGATCTCCTCCGGACCGGTCGGGCACTTTGCCGCCACTTCATCCGGCGCGGCAATGAAATCGAGCGGACCATGGGTTAAGACGAGAGCTTTCCAGTAGCTGGAATCCATGCGGTGCATATTGTCCAGTGCATCGCGCACCGAATAGACGTTCTTCGATTTCATCAGGAAGCGCAGCAGCCCGGCGTCAAAGTCGAAATCTGCCAGCAGCACCTGCTGTGTTGCCGCTGTCTGGCCCGCTGGCCGCTGGTTGATTTGTCTCGCCAGATCCGTTGCCACATGAATCGCAAAGGTTGTCGCGCCACACCCGCCTCGCGCCGAAAGAAAACCATAGATCTTTCCCAGCGCATTCATCACACCGGCTCCGCGCTTTGACCGCGAAACAGAAAGCTTCTCAAACGCCGTCCGCAGCGTTTCCGCCAGAGGAGGGAAAAGAAACTCACTTGCACCCGCGCGGAGTGCTTCAAGGATCAAGGCCCCGGAGGCCTCAGAGTGCAGGACGAAGACTGCGGGCTGAGTCGGCGTATTCCGCAGCCTGCGGATGAATTCTTCGAGTGGCAGAGAAATCCGGTTGGCCTCCACCAGCACAATATCCACACGGTGCCGCTCAATCCGGTCCAGCAGGGCGTCTGCATCTGTCAATTCGTTTTGCTCGACCGCAATCCGCACCGGAAGAGTCTGGATGCAGGTGTGTGTCTGTTCCCAGAGCGTGCGGTTGGGAATAATTAGAGCCGCCGTGAGCGGCATCATATTCATTTGCCGAGCCTCAGAGTGGATGGCGGCGGCATGCCGGTATTTGCCGTACCACCTGGCCCGTCGTTCGCGCCACTACCGGCGATTGCCGACGCCGGAACCTTCACTAAGGCAGTGTCGGCAGCAGGAGCCACCGCCAGATTTTCACGCTCCAGTTGTTGCAACTCCTGCACCGGCAGTTCCGTTCGGCGAGGCTTGCTCACCGGCGGCCCTGTCTTGTCCGCGCCTGGTGTTTGCGGCGGAGTGGTCATCACTCCCTTCTCTTGCAGAAATGAATAGGGCCGCGCCAGGTCAGGCAGCGCCTGCCCAGCGGGGATCGGCCCTACCAGCTCAGGCGTGACAATAATGAGTAACTCCGAATTGGCCCGGCTTACTGACCTCGAAGTGAATAGCTTGCCCAGGAACGGGATGTCGGCAAGGCCCGGAATCCGGCTCAGGGCCGTCGTAGTGCGGTTATCAAGCAACCCTGCAATTGCAAAGCTCTGGCCGTTTTCCAGTTCGATTTCGGTATCGACTTTGCGCGTATTGAGTGCCGGAATCGTATACCCCGAAACCGTAAGTGCGTTGGCGTAATCGAGCGAACTCACTTCCGGTGTTACATGCAGGCGAATGGTGCCGCGCGGTGTAATACGAGGCAGAAAGTGAATTTTCACGCCGAATTCGCGAAACTGAATTGTGATTTGTCCCACTCCGGAGCCGCCGCCCTGCAGAGTCGGAAAGGGGAATTCGCCGCCTGCAACGAAACTGGCCTCATGGCCATTCATCGCCAGGACGTTGGGTTCGGCGAGCAACTGAAGCACGCTGCGATTTTGTAAGTCCTTAATGGTTGCGCCGATATTCAGATGGGGATCGAACAGAAACAGATTGAGTGCATCACTAAGTGAAAACTGAGCGGCAGAACTCCCTTGTCCCTGACTTACACCGGTTACAGACGATGCCGCATATTGACCGGTCCGCGCTGAGAACGGAATCCCCTGGGCTGCACCGAAGAAGCTGATACCGAGGTCAGTCGATTTGGTCCTGTCAACATCCGCGAAACGTACTTTAAGCAGGATCTGCGCTTCCTGCTCCGGGACATCTACTTTCAGCAGGTCGATGACCTTGCCCAGCGTTCCGGCAATCGCCTCGGCGCGCTCGGCCGCGAACATATTTTTCACTCGTCCGGTGAGATACACAGACCCGTTGTCAGTGGTCATGCGCACGTCAGTGCCAAACTCGGCGGCAATCTGCTGATTGGCGGCTTCGATCCGCGATGCGGCGAACTTCACAAACACGTCATAGATCCTGCGCGATCCGTCTTCCAGCCACACCACAAGACTGGTCTCGCCCGGAGCCTTGCCATTAACCATGACACTGCGGGCATTGACCGGAACGGCTTCCGCAGTCTCTGGCGCGGCAATCGAAATGCGCTGGATGTTGAGCGGCATGTCGAGCAGTTGTGTCTTGCCCGCGCTGACGATTAGAGTTTCCGCCTCAGACTGAGCCGCGCGCAGTGCACTCGAACAGAGCAGCAGCGCGGCAAGCAACAGCCAGTCAGTTAGCCGGAGTTTCATAACTGCTGATCCGTAAAAGTGCTTTCCGCCTTCTTGTTGCCGGAATACACCTCGATAGTCACTGTCTTTGGGGGAACAACAACGGCGACCGAGTCAGGAATTCGCGCAGCGGTTCGTACGGGAATGGGAGCCGGGGAAACCGACGCCTGGCGAGGCCGCTGCGGCGGTAAAACCACGCCCACAGAGCCGCCGTTGAACAGACTATAAGTAGTGGCCCCCGGTGTATTCACAATCTCTTTATCCGCGGGGTTGCGAAGCACCAGCTGAATGCTGTGTTCCGTAGCCAGGTTCAGCAATTCCGCCTGCTGCGGCGAAACCAGCAGATTCACCACCTGCACCAGCACCGGCTTGCCTTCCGCATCTTTCTGATAATTCTGGCCCGCCGAAAGCACCTGCGTATTCTGCAACAGGGTTCGCGTGACTGGTCCGGATTTCTCATCAGTGTTACCGGGCATGGTGCCCGAGACCAGAACATCCACCCGCATCCCGGCTACGGCAAAACCGGCGACGCCCACCACTTCATTGACATGAACCGCAAAGGCCCGCATCCCCTGGGGGATAATCGCGGCAAAGCCCGCGCCACCGCCCTTAGGCGCGAGATACCCGTCGTAAAACGGCGCATCGCGATGCAGCGGATTCGTGACACCTCTGCCCACAATGTCCTCTCTCTTGAGGATTGCGCCTGCGGGCGGGGCCAGATATTCCTGTACGGAAACATCCTTGTCCTGAATCAGGGAACCAATTTCCAGATCCCTTGACGCAACAAAAACTTTGGTCGTGTCAGGCTTCGTCGAAGCCCCCACCTTTACCTTCGACGAGATCAACTGATAAAGCACGAACGCTGCCCCGGCCGAAACGGCCAAAGCAAAGGCGAGCACGCTGAGCAAACGCTTCTTCATCGTGTTCTCTCCAATCCGTGTCTCTCAACAATCCTGACGGGGCGCTTAGGTTATAAAAGCCGGCGCCCCGCCCGGTCTAGCTGGCTGCGACAGAGGCATTCGACAACTGGTTGCTGCCCGATTGCCAGATGGTGCTCACGCTGTTGCCCGCGCTCAGAAACAGCGACGCCGACGCCAGTGCCACAAACGCCATCAACAACGTGTACTCGATCAGATCCTGACCCGATTCGTCCCGCAGAAAGTTCTTCAAAATATTTTTCATCGTTTTTCCTTTAAGTCGTGTACCGGACACGCCGGCAGAGTCTCAAGTTCGCGCCGGAGCAGCAGTATGTCGCCGCCCCGGCGCCCAACAATCCGCGCCAAAGACTAGCTCGCGGAAACGGCGGCGTTCGAAAGCTGGCTGCTGGCGGACTTCCAGATCGAGTTCACGCTGGTGCCGGCCTGCACGAAAATGGCAGCCGAAGCCAGAGCGATGAATGCCATCAAAAGCGTGTATTCAATCAGATCCTGGCCCTGCTCGTCGCGAACGAAATTCATCATCATGTTTTTCATCGGTGTAGTGCTCCTCGTTGGGTGGTTTAGGTGTTGGGTTTCGTGGTCCTGCGACCACCGGTCATGGTTTTCGTGATCGCCCGATCACGGTCTTTCCCCGCTTCTTTCAAAGCAGGAGAAACTGCTGCACGGCTGTCCGGTATTACCGGAATCGCGCGCCGGAAGACGACGGCCACGCCATCGTCATACACAACGCGCCAGTCGCGTGAAATCTTGAGGGTGCTGGTCAGCGCAAACTTCGGCGAGAGCACAATGGTGTCGATTGAATACTTGTCAAGGGTCTTGTCCCAGCCCACCTTGACGTTCATGACATCCAGATAGCGTTCCCCGAAGTCGTCGCCGTAAAAGTCGCTGCGACCATCCACAAACACCTGCCGTGAGGGGTAGAGGTTGTAGATCAGGTAGTCGCCCCACTCGTCTTCGGAGAAAATATGGTGCGTTTCCGGACTCCGCAGTTGCGCCAGCGCCTTCTCCGGATAAGCGGCCGGATCATAGGTTGAGCTGAAACGCGCTGCCACCGGCTTTGGTGCCATCAGCAGCAGGCCCACCAGAACCAGCGGCACGGCGCTCACTATATAGAGGCGGCCCAGCCGGTCCGTTTCCTCGAAACTGTCGGTGGCGGTTGTAAACCACCGGGCTGTCCGCGCAACCCAAGGCGCCAGACCGGCCTCGCGGGCCACCTCAATCGCCGACACCAGCGATTTGGCGATCAACGGTGCCGCGGCGATGGCAAACAGGGGAAGATTGCGCTGAGCGATCAAAGCGAGATGCAGCCAGCCGAGGCTTAGAAACACATTGGCAAAACGCCGGTTCTTCGCATCCCACAGCGCTGTCAGGAGCGCGGCAATCATCAGCGGCTCGAAGTAGACGACGACCGGGGAATGGAAATTTACTGACTGGAACTCGCTGATGTGGATCAACTGGTACGGGTCAGTAATGTAGTCAACCACATGTTTATGCAGCTGCCAGCCATAGGGATTGATAAACGTCACAGCGAAACTGGCCAGCCCGGTCTTCAGCCAGGGCAGGGTAGAGCGCAAAAACGCTTTGCGGCGGTCCGCGTCCTTTTCGATGACGGCATTCAGAAGGTCTGAACCGATGTAACAGGCCAGGACGAGAAAGACCACGAAGAAGCCGCCGTGGAGATTCGTCCAGAGCAAGGTAAGGGGAATCAGCCAGCCGAGCAGCTTGATGCGCCCTTCACTGGCCCGCTCGGTAATGTGCAGCGTGACGGTGAAGAACAGAAGAGTGAAAAGATGGGGCCGCGCCAGCCAATGAATTGCGCAGCCCCCGGTCGCCAAAAGGGTCACGGCGATAGCGACCAAACCGTTGTTGCACTTGCGCCGGACCAGCCGGAACAGCAAAGCGCTGGTAACGCAGAGCACCAGGACGCTGGCCAGCACCACCGCCGGCATCCCCCAGCGCTGGTGCAGCAGGGCAAAAAGTACATCCCACAGCCATTCCCAGGCGAACCAGGGCGCGCCGGGACGGCTGAATGAGAACATATCGCTGTGCGGCACCTGCCCGTGGGCCAGCATCCATTCGCCTGTGCGGATATGCCAGCCGGTGTCGCCGTCGCCCAGCATGGTGCGGGCGCCATCCAGCTTCACGAACAGGAGGATCACCGGCATCAGGAACGCCAGATCCGTCAAAGAAGGCAGGAATCGGGCAATGCGCCGGTTGCGCCGGTCTTCGGCTGATTCGCTGAGGGCGGGCCGGGCTTCAGGTTTGAGAGTGGGAATCGGAATCAGCATTGTTTTTTCAGCTCACCCGCTGCGTCGCCAGCGGCATAACCGCGAGGTCGATCTTCCTGGTCTTCCGCACCGGCGACCCCCCGGCCTTCACAAATCGCATGGTGAGAATTCTGAGGGCCACCTCTGGCGCCTCGCCCTCCTGCGTCCTTACACGCACCACATTTGTACGGCATCGGAGTAATCTTTGTCCAAACTCAGACTTTTCTGGTAGTACAATGTCAAGGATAAGACGTGAGTCGATCCCGGGAAGGGGAACGTCGTTGAGCCAGCGCATCAGGATTCCGGTCCGGCTCACGTTTTCAGTGAAGGCCTGAACGGGTGTCACAGCCACTCTTCCTACCTCCACATAGCAGGTGAGCTGAACATCGTGACGGGTTTGGCAGCGGCGGTTCATAGAGCAGGTGTAAGAACTGAATTTATTACCCTGGCTGCGTTTGAACAATACCGTAAATAGGTTGCAGCAGAATGTTATCGATGGTTACGAAACGGCGTTATCCGGAGTTCTCGCACTAACCTTTGTTAACAGTTATGTCGGTCTCGATATCAACGTTTTATAGGTATTCTCGATTGCAGGGTCCGGCGGTAACTTTTGACAGGTTCACGAAAGACGGCCAAAAGAATAATCAAAGAAAACTGCAAAAAATATTAGAAAATTCATCTGTAAGGTGGTAAGCTCCTTCTCATGGCAAGCTTGCTCCTGTGCAGTGACGAACCGATTCTGGCAGAGGGTCTGACCCGGATTCTGGCCTCTGTTGAAGACCTGAGTCTGGTCTCATACTGCCCCAAAATGGAAGAACTCCGCAGTCAACTGCAGGTCCACCAACCCGATGTTTTGCTGGTGGATCTCACCGCCGGGTTCACCTTCTCTATACTGAGCGGGCTCCAGGAAGTTGCCTCCCAGACTAAGATTATTCTGTGGGTCCACTCGATATCGACCGAACTGGCACTGCAGGCAATGAGCCTGGGCGTCCGGGGAATCCTCAGAAAGACATTGGCAGTTGAAGTCTTACTGCGTTGCCTGACGCGGGTTAACGACGGGGAACTATGGTTTGAGAAGGCTCTCACCGACAGCATCCTCTCCGCCCGCCGGTATTCCCTCACGCGGCGGGAGGGACAGCTGGTCAGTCTCCTGTCACAGGGGCTTAAGAATAAGGAAATCGCCTATGCCTTAACGATCTCTGAGGGCACAGTTAAGGTTTATCTTTCCAGACTGTTCCAGAAACTGGGAGTGAAAGACCGTTTCGAGCTGGCACTATATGGACTGAAGAACCTCGCGCCGGGCGGCGGGTCTCTCGAAGGCATGCCGCGCGACGATAAGAAGAGTCCGACCGGTCCGCTGTGGCAGTCGCCGCGATCATTTTTTGTGGAACGTGTCCCGGTGAGACAGGAAGAACGTCGGCCAGCCGGCCAGTACAAGTACTAGAAGTACTCTGCTGCGTCGCTCTCCAGCCGTTCGAGCACGCGCTCCAGCAATTCGTCCGTGTGCGTGATCATGATCCGCAGCGATTCCATCGACTCGGCCTGTGCTCCGAGACGGGCATCGAGTTCCGTGCGGGTCACCATTTCAGCCACCCGCAGCTCAATCAGGTCAATCGCATTTTCAGTCCTTGCCAGCTTGGTTCGCAGCGAATCCAGCCCCTTTTCAATCTGCGCTCCCGGCGCGGCCGCTTCAGGAGAGCTGCCGAACACGACGAGGGCTTCCACCAAACCAAATGCCGAACCCGCAACGACAAGCGCAGATTTCGCTACCGGTAACAGGACAGACTGAAGCACCCCGCAAGTATAGTTTTTTTTGGGCCTGCTAGTCCTGCTTCTGGTACCAGTACTGTGGTAGAGCTTTAGTACTGGAACCGTTCTGTAACAAAAACAGAGCGAAAGCCCCGACGAACAGCTATAAAGATAGGAAGTGCCTGAACGCAAGTTGCAGGCGAATCTGAGTCTCGCTGAGTTGTCAGGAGAGCCGGTTCGCTCTGTTCCGCCCCAAGGTCAGGGGAACAGTCCGTCAGTTACGCCGTGGGCAAACACGCTCACCAGTATCAGCCGCCAGAACGAGCGGTTGAGCCAGTTCATCTGCCGCACCAGACCGCGCGCTGTACCGGTTTTGCGACAAATGGAGCGTGAGCGCTCCCGCCTGGCGCGGGAACTGCATTCCGGTGCTGGCCAGTCGCTGGCGGGAATCAAACTCAATCTGGAAATGCTGGCTACGAGTCAGGATATATTATCTGCCCCGGCCCGGAAGTTTATGGACCGCCTCGAACGCCTGACAGAACAGGCGCTGCAGCAGGTAAGGTCAGTGTCGCACTCTCTGCATCCACCGGACTGGCAGGGGCTCAGCCTCTATACTGCCTTGCGGGCGCTGGTTGAAACCAGCGGGCTGGCCGAAAGAGTCGCCGTCGAGTTCATCGTGAGTGAGTTCCCTGTGGAACCCGTTCATGACATCAAAATTGCCATCTACCGTTGCGCTCAGGAATGCATCGCGAACATCATCAAACATTCCGCTGCGACACGCGTGTCGTTCCGGGTGGAACTGGAAGGCCCGTTCATAGTGATGCGCATTCGGGACAATGGTTGTGGATTTGAGGTAGAGAACCCGTTCAGCGATAAACTGAACCGGGGAATCGGACTGATCGCATTAAAAGAATACGCCGAGGTGGCGGATGGAATCCTGGATGTCAAAAGTGATTCCGCCGGAACCACGGTTGTGCTGTCTGTAGCCTTGCTATCGACAGTCACCATGGAGGAATAAATGGAAGCGACCAAAGTCATTACGTTAATCCTTGCCGACGATCATGGAATCGTCCGCGAAGGAATCGCCGCGTTTTGCGATAACCGTCCGGATCTGAAAGTGATCGGGCAGTGTTCTGACGGGGAGGAAGCAGTCGCTATGATTTTGACGCACAAACCCGATTTTGCTGTTCTCGACCTAGATATGCCCAGACTGTCCGGTCTCGATGTTATCCGTAAAGTTCGGCAGGCAAAATCAGAAACACGCCTTCTGGTGCTGTCCATCAGCCGTGACGAAAGCGTGATCCGCGAAGTGTTTCGCTCTGGCGGTGACGGCTATCTGTTGAAGGACGGGCCGGCGCGCCATCTTTTCGAAGCGATCAATTACGTCGTGGATGGGGGGCAGTACCTCACACCTCTGATCCGTCGCGAAAATATTGACAACAAGCGGGAAGAAACCAACGCCCTGGCGGCGCTCAGTAAGCGCGAGTTCGAGGTGTTTTCCTTTCTCGTGGATGGTATGAGGCCAAAGGACATCGCCAAATTGCTTGAGATCAGCCCAAAAACGGTGGATACATACCGCGCCAGCGTCATGCGCAAGCTTGAGGTGGATGGTATCGCCGGGCTGGTCCGTTTTGCGATCCAGCGTAATCTTCAGCCCGGTGGCCAGCCGGTTGGAAGTCCCTGTTAATTTCCGGGCATTGTTTACTAACTGGAACTGACGCCCGAAACTGCCGAAGAGTAAAATCAGGTTTGCTCAGCGTGCATTGAAGCAGTGATTTGATTGGCAAAACTCTCTAAAATACTTGCGGCTTCGTTCGGAGGCGGCATCCTGCTGGGTGCGGGTATCCGGCTGGGGGAAAACATCGCGGCGAAGAAAGTGCTGCCGCCCGCCCCCGACACACGCGACGACGCGCGCATCGACGCTATCGAAAAACGTCTGGAGCGAAATGAAACCCGGCTCGACGTCCACGAAGCGCAGCTTTCTGAGCTTCGCGACTGCGCCCTGCGCAATGAACACACGCTTCATGCTTTGCTCTCTCGCCTCGATCAGCTGATACCTGCCCGTCAGACCCGTGAAAATGTGGAGCCGGAGCCAGGCAGCAGAGAAGTATTTACCCGGCGCTGATATACCGCTTGAAGTCTTCGCCCCGGAAACGGCCGGGGCTGCGGCACCGCCGGAGATATTACGCCATATGTTTGTTGCGAGTGATACACATAGCTATCCCATATCACGATAGAATGTGAACAACTCGTTTCCGGTGCCAGCTTTGGACAAAATTACAATATTACTTGCTGATGAAGACGCGCTGCGCCGTGATGGCCTGGCAGCGGTACTGCAGCAGGGTGCCTCGAAGTTCGAGGTAGTCGCCCAGTGTCCGGATGGCGAACGAGCGCTCGAACTCATCCGCAGCGTTCGTCCCGATGTAGCTGTCATTGACCTGAATATCCCGAAACTGCACGGCATCGAACTCATCAGGCGCATACGCAGCGAGGGCCTGAGTACCAAAATCGTCATACTGTCGGGGTCCACGGACGACGATATTATCCGTGAAGTGGTACGCGCCGGTGGCGATGCTTACCTGCTCAAAAACGGCCCGGCCAGGCACCTGATTGACGCCATTTCCTACGTTCGCGACGGCGGCCAGTATTTCTCACCGCAACTGCGGCGCGATGGCCTGGCCCGGCGTTTGCTGGAAGAACCCGCCCGCACTCCCTCGGATTCGTCGCGCGATTCTCAGGACGAGAGCAGTGATGACGGCCGCTCGCCTGGTCGTGCGCTGGCACCGCGGGACCGCAGCACCTACGGCAAAGCTCCACGGCGAGTTGCTCCGGCTCGGCGTGCGGAGCCGCGGCGGCTGCGCGAACGCATGCGCGATGAAGGGGAACCCGAAAACCTCGGTGATCGCGATTACGAAATTCTGGAGTTGATGGCGGATGGCATCCGTCCGATCCTCGACCGTCTGGAAGAGATTGAAGGCCGCGTCCAGGGCATGGAAACTGGCGTGGAACCGGTGCCGCAGGACCCTCGGGGCTGGCTGAGCAGCCAGATGTCGGATACGTTCCGGGACGGGCGCGGCGGTGCCACGGACCCGCGGTCCATGCAGGAACTGGAAGCCCGCCTTCCTCAGATGATTGAACAGGCCGTGACCTCCCGGTTCCATCAGATGGCGGACAAGCTTCAGGAAGAAATTGAAGACACCCACGTCCGTACGCTGGAAACCTTTGTTAAGAATATTCAGGTAAAGCTGGTTCAGCGCGTCTCAGCGCTCGAAACCGATATGACCAAGCAGGCTGAGGCGATGAATCAACTGCGTGAATATTCGCAGCGCACGGAAGACAACCTCAGCCGCTTGATCACAGGGGTAGACAAGCTGGCGCAGGAACTGCCGCGCAGGATCGCGCTGCCGGAATCTTCGATTGATGAAGTACCTGCGGTGAAAGTAAAACGCCGGCGTTCGCGTTCCTTTTCACCTGCGATGTTCTGGGCGATTGCGGCGGTACTGGCACTTCTGGTCACAACAGGTGTCGTCATGACGCGCGGCAAGGGAAGCACCCAGTCCGCTGCCAAAACGGTAAATTCAACTGATGTGGTGCCGAAGTTAAGTCTGATCGAAGTTCCGTCTTCGGCCGACGCCAAAACGAAAATTCAGGCAGCCGCCGAATATACGGATCGCAAGGATTACGCGACTGCGGAAGACATTTACAACCAAGTGCTCAAAGCTCAACCTGGTAACCCGGACGCACTCAAGGGTCTTGCCAGCGTACTTTATCGCGAAGACAAGATTGAAGAAAGCGCCGCTATACTTGACAAAATAAAGTGACCCTGGGGGGCGGTCCTGGCATAGATTGAGGTGCCCTGGACTCGGTCAGGGATTCGCCGGGATGGCACGGATGTTCACCTGACGACTGGGAACGACGAGGCTGGGCAGCTTGGGGTTTTAATGGATGCGCCTGAAACTTTGAAAGGCTTTGTGACAGGTGTTGCGACGGATAAGGCCGAGAGCGCTTTAATGAACAGGACGTCAATTGCGACTGAGAGCGGCGGAACTCATTCTCAAACGGCAGGGGCGGTCAACCAAGGCGATTGGGAGCATGATCGCTCCTCCGGTGCCACCCAAACCACCACTGCCACCGTCCCCGCCAAAGTGTGAAAGCAGCAGCGAATGCGGACAGCAGGGACGTGTAAGCGATGATCGTTCGTGTGTGGGCCAAGCGTGCATTTTCCGCGGTCGCTGGCGGGATTGTTTCGGCAACACTAGTTTTGCTGCTCGTGCCTTGGGCGGGAAGGATCCAGAACCTTTTCCTCAAGCCCGCGGCTGTATCGCGAGGTGTTCTGTTTAAAGTGCCGGCGAAGTACTACGTTGTCGACTTCAAAAGACGGTTCGGTGTCATTATGGCAGTTCGGCTTAGGCGTACCTATGTTCAGCGGCTCATACGGTTTGATAGATATTTTTCCGCACCCAGTAGGACAACAACTGTATCTTGGTCGCGATCTCGACAGATTCCGATCAGTTTTAATCGCTGAACAACATTCTGCCGGATTCATTTTTCGCGAAGAAAGGACCCTGGCAACTCGCGCCGCGCCAGTTGTATGCCTGGACTTCAGATCTGCATCGAGGGCCAGCGCCGTTTGTTACTTCTTTGATGGACCCAGCATCAGTGTCCGGTTTGACGGCGATATCACGCGACTCGCAGATATGTACAACGTCGTGGCCTCAGCCCATCCAATCTGAGCGTGGATCATTCGTAAGCGTACAACGAACCCACCCCTCAAGCGCGATTTTTAGCCCAGCGGGCGGGAGTAATCAACAGGCAGGGAATTCTGAATTGCTGACGGCAGTGGGGGTTTGCATCGACCCGTTTATGGTGTCTGGTGCTGGTGGCGAGTCCGCTGCGAACGCGAGTGCTCTGGCTATGCCCCGGCGTTGTCCGGCGGGATGTTGAGCGGTGACGGAAACAAGATTCTATTTACTCGAAAATGGGTGCGAGCTTCGCCAGCACTTCCTCCATAATCGCGGTGGGGACGCTCTCCAGTTTTTTGCCGCCGCGAGCATTAAGATCGAGCGCGCGGGGCTGATCGCAACGGACTACGCCAGCTGTTCTGGTTCCGGCTCCAGTAAGGGATACGGCAAAACCAGCTGTCCGCGCGAAACTTCCGCCGCTGGTGACGGGGAGGACTACGGGCACTTTGGTCAGCTGGTTGAACGCCTCCGGCGAAACGATCAGAACGGGGCGGCGGCCCTTTTGTTCATGGCCTTCCGAGGGATCGAGCCCGACCAGCCAGATCTCACCCCGCTTCATTAGAGGATCTCGGTGCCCGCTGGTTTGTTGCCGAGCCATTCACGATCTTCCCTGGTTCGCTTTGCGCTGGGATTGCACTGGGCCAGGAGTTCGTCCAGGGTATAGCGGGGCCGCTGCTGCGGTTCCACAACGAGCCGACCGCCTTCAATCGCAATGCCGACCTGGACTCCCGGCCGAAGGTGCAGGATGTCGAGCAGGGCTGGCGGGACGGCCAGCATAACTGAGCCGCCGACCTTACGCAGATTTGTTGTGTGTCCGGAAGTCATCCTAAAGTTATATCAAAATATAACATGTTGGGGCTTACAAGCTGCTAGGCGATGGCCGAATCAATCTTTTCCGGATCAATCCCAAGCTCTCCCAAAGCTTTAGCCGCTTTCTTTGGATCAAACTTACCGGCCCGCGCCAGGCTGGAAAGCGCTGCCGCGGCGATGGATGCCGCGTTCACTTCGAAATGCGCGCGGAGGTGTTCGCGGTTGTCGCTGCGGCCGAAGCCGTCGGTTCCCAGCGTTACATACCTGCCAGACAACCAGGGTGCAATCTGATCCTGCACCATTTTCATGTAATCCGAAGCCGCCACAACCGGCCCTTCAGTGCCTTCAAGAACCTGCTGGATGTAAGGCGTTTTCGCCGCTTCAGCGGGATGTAAACGGTTCCAGCGATCCACCGAAAGAGCTTCGCGGCGCAGTTCGCTGTAGCTTGTAACGCTCCACAAATCGGCCGCCACATTGTATTTTTCAGCCAGAATCTGCTGCGCCTTCACCGCTTCTGTAAGGATCGAACCACTGCCCAGCAACTGAACACGCGCCTTCGGTTTGCTCACATCAGACTTGCGGCAAAGGTAAATCCCCTTCAGAATCCCCGCCTCAGCACCTTCCGGCATAGCCATCTGTGCGTAGTTTTCGTTGTAAAGCGTGATGTAGTAGAAAAGATCTTCCCGCATTTCATACATGCGGCGGATCCCTTCCCGCACGATGACGGCGATCTCATAGGCAAAGCCAGGATCGTAGGCAGCCAGCGTAGGCACCGTGCTGGCCATGAGCAGAGAGTGGCCGTCCTGATGCTGCAAGCCCTCGCCTGAGAGCGTGGTGCGGCCTGCGGTGCCACCCAGCAGGAAACCCTTGCCGCGCGAGTCAGCGAAGGCCCAGATGGCATCGCCCACGCGCTGGAACCCGAACATCGAGTAATAGATATAGAACGGAATCATATCGATTCCGTAATTGGCGTAAGCAGTACCGGCTGCCGTGAATTCGGCAATCGCGCCGCCTTCCGTAATGCCCTCTTCCAGCACCTGGCCGTCTTTCGCTTCTTTGTAATAGAGCAGAATGTCAGCGTCGTGCGGTTTGTAGAGCTGGCCGGCGGAGGAATAAATGCCCAGAGTGCGGAACATGGCTTCCATGCCGAAGGTGCGGGCCTCATCGGGAATGATGGGAACGATCCGCTTGCCAAATTCCGAGTTCTTGATCAGCTTGCCCAGCAGCCGAACGAAGGCCATCGTGGTGGAAGGATGCGGCTCTTTCGACCCGGATTTGAACTCGTCAATGAGATCCGCAGGTGGGGCAATCGTCTGCGAAGCGGCTGGTTTGCGACTCGGCAGATATCCACCCAGCGCTTTGCGCCGTTCGTGCATGTACTGGATTTCAGGGGCCTCATCGCCCGGGTGGAACTGCGACATGCTGGCCGCGACTTCCGCTGGAATCGTAATCTCGAAGCGGGCGAGCAGGTGGTCCACCGCCTTTTCGTTCATCTTCTTCTGCTGGTGGGTGTGGTTCCGAGCTTCACCGGCGTCGCCCATGCCATAGCCCTTCACTGTCTTGGCAAGAATCACGGTGGGGCCGCCCTTGTGGTCTACAGCGGCTTTATAAGCGTTGTAGACCTTGCGGGAATCGTGGCCGCCGCGGTGCAGTTCGCCTACTTGATCGTCGGTCATATCGGCAACCAGTGCCGCTGTCTCCGGATAGCGCCCGAAGAATTTCTCGCGCGTGTAAGCGCCGCCACGGGCCTTAAACGCCTGGTATTCCCCATCCACGCATTCATTCATCAGCTCAATGAGTTTGCCGGACGTGTCTTTCTCAAGGAGACGATCCCAGTCGCCACCCCAAATGCACTTAATCACGTTCCAGCCCGCGCCGCGGAACAGGCCTTCCAGTTCCTGAATTACCTTGCCGTTGCCGCGTACAGGGCCGTCAAGGCGCTGCAGGTTGCAGTTGATGACGAAAATGAGGTTGTCGAGCTTTTCGCGGGTGGCGACGGTGATGGCACCCGTGGATTCCGGTTCATCCATCTCGCCATCGCCCAGGAAAGCCCAGATCTTGCGCGGAGTGGCTTCAATCAGGCCGCGGTTTTCCAGATACCGCATGAACTTCGCCTGGTAAATCGAATTGATGGGGCCAAGACCCATGGAAACCGTGGGGAACTGCCAGAAATCCTTCATCAGCCAGGGATGCGGATAGGATGACAAACCCGGCGTGCCCCGCAGTTCATGGCGGAAATTTTCCAGCTGCTCTTTACTCAAACGCCCTTCGAGGTAAGCGCGGGCATAGACACCAGGCGACGCATGGCCCTGAAAATATATGAAATCACCGGGCTGCTCGCCATAACTGGCATGGAAGAAATGGTTGAAACCTACTTCCAGCAGGGTTGCGAGCGAGGCGTAGGTGGCGATGTGCCCGCCGATGCCATCATCAAGCTTGTTCTGGTGGGCAACCATGGCCATGGCATTCCAGCGCATGTAGCCTTTCATCTTTTTCTCAAGCTGCCAGTTGCCCGGATACGGGACTTCGCGATCCGACGGAATGGTGTTTATATAGTCCGTCGTACTGCGAACCGGAACCTCTACGCCATTGTCGCGGGCGCGTTCCGTAAGCTTTTCGAGGATGTAGTTGACCCGGTCGGGTCCAGCTGCATCGACGATCTGATCCAGCGCTTCAAGCCACTCGGCGGTTTCTCCGGGGTTGAGGTCTGGCAGGCGTTCAGTCCGTAGTTGGTGCATGGGTTTGTCCGTTTCTGATTATAGGTGATGGGTCAAACCGGACCGGGTCACTTCGGACCGATTTCATGAATTGTGGCGTCCGCCGACCGCGGGGCGTTGAACCGCTGGAGCGCCACCGATGGTTGATAGCGGCATAATACTGTAGACGTACGAGACCTTTTTTCATGCCGTGCGTCCACCGTAATAGAAGCTCTGGAGAATGTACGAGGCTGCGGAAACGGTGAGTGCCGGTGTTCCCGTCGCGCTTCCACTGGAAAGTGTCGAAGCGGAACTGATCCGTGCTGCCCAAAATGGGGATGGCGATGCGTTTGAACGTCTGGTGCGTCTTTACGACCAAAGCGTTTTGCGCATAGCCATCAATCTGCTGCGGTCGCCCGATGAGGCCCGCGACGTTTATCAGGAAGCGTTTCTGAAGGTGTACAAAAATCTCAGTTCCTTCCGGTTCGATTGTTCGTTTCACACCTGGCTGTATCGAATCGTCACCAATATCTGTTTGGATCACCTGCGTCGCCGCAAAGTCCGCAAGGAAGAATCGACGGTGGTGCAGACCGAAGACGGGCTGGTGGACCGGATCTCGCGGGTGGCGGAAGAACATCCAACGGGCGATCCGGAACGGCAAATGTGGAACCGTCAGTTGAGCGGGCGCATCAGCCTGGCGCTTGATGCTCTGACCCCGCGCGAACGAACGGTATTTGAACTGCGGCATTACGAAGGTCTGCGTCTGCGGGCCATCGGCGAAATGATCGGCACCAGCGAGGAAGCGGCTAAGAACTGCCTGTTCCGCGCCACGCACAAAATGAGAGTCAGTCTGGAAACATTTATATGAATTGTCAGGAAACTCAGGTTGAAATTCCGCTTTACGTTTACGGTGAGATTTCTTCCGATGTGGAAGAACTTGTGGAAGCCCATCTGGAAAATTGTCAGGATTGCGGCCGGGAACTCTCCCGGCAGCGCACTTTCCTGCACGCTGTCGACCAGCGGGAAGATCTGACGGATGCCGCACTTCTGACCGCCTGCCGCGCTGATCTGCATCGCGCTGTTCACACAGTTGCGCCGGCCCCGAAACCCTGGCCAGGCTGGTTTGCCGGTTTGCGCGAGTTCTCGGCCATGCACATTCCGTTCCGTGTCCCCGTTGGGGCCATGGCGCTGGTGCTGCTGGGATGGCTGGGGGCGCACTACACTCCGGAGCGCTTTGGCGGAGCCCGCGCAGGTGTTGCCGAACCTATGTTTTCGAGCGTTCGTTCGGTCCAGCCGGATGCCTCTGGCGGCGTGCAGATTGCGGTTGATGATGTGCAGCGGCACGTGGTAAGCGGCAGCCTGAGAGACCCGCGGATTCAGGCCTTGCTGGTCAGCGCTGTGCGCGAAGAAACGAATCCTGGCGTTCGTGTGGAATCGATTGGCGTATTGCAAAAGAGCGCCGATTCCGATGAGATCCGCAACGCCCTGATTGACGCTATTACCCACGACCCCAATGCCACGGTTCGTTTGAAAGCGATTGAAGGCCTGAAGCAGTATGGTGGGGACGCTACGGTGCGCAAGGCTATGGCGAACGTTCTGTTAAAAGATGACGACCCCGGCGTTCGGGTCAAGGCCATTGATCTCCTAACGACGCATCACGACGATTCCATCGTCAGCGTCTTACAGGATGTGGTGCAGAAGGAAGACAACAGTTACATCAGGACCCGCACCAGGAACCTGCTGGAAACAATGAAAGCGTCTGTCGGTACTTACTGAGCTGCTTATTGAGCTTCTTACTGATTCTACTTACTAAATCAATCTGGCCTCGTCTAACCGGATGTCGGGAGTTTCATTGAAAATGATCATAAAAAAATCGCTATTCACCTGCCTTGCTTCTCTTGCCTTTTTGGCTTCGGGCCTTGCCCAAAACCCGGCTCCGCAGCGAGCCCGTTCCATGGGTTTGCACCGACCCGCCGACCGGGGTTATCTCGGAGTAGGCGTAATCGAACTCGCTCCGGACCGCGTTAAAAACCTTGGTCTGAAAGATGACAGGGGTGTAGAAGTCAAACGAGTGGAAGAAAACAGTGCGGCGGCCAAAGCCGGCATCAAGGAAAATGACGTCATTCTGGAAGTCAACGGCAAGACTGTAGATGACGTGGAAAATTTCATCGGCTTCGTTGGTATGACGCCGCCCGGCGACAAGGTCAATCTCACGGTTTGGCGCAGCGGAGAAAAGAAAAACTTTACCGCTCTGCTCGACGCGCGACCGAGCAATACAATCATGATCTTTCCGCCGCCCGAGGCTCCGCAACCCCCCATGCCGCCCATGGCCCCAAACACGGACGACCGCTATTTCGGCCTCACAGCATCCAGCCCGAGGATCGGTTTTGAAGGCGAGAGCCTCACCCCGCAACTGGCAGAATTCTTCGGCGTGAAAGACGGTGTCCTGGTCCGCACGGTGGGCCCGCACACGCCAGCCGAACGTGCAGGTTTGAGAGCTGGCGACGTTGTCACAAAGGTGAACGGAACTATGGTGACGTCTCCGCGCGAAATCTCCGGCCTGGTGCAGTCCAGCCGGAGAAAAGCAATTTCGTTTACTGTGGTGCGCAACAAGAAGGAAATCGCACTGAATGTGGAAATCGCCATGTTCAGAATCGTGCCGCTGAATCACGACGTCCTTTAAAACAGCGCTGCTGGCATTGTCTCCGCCCTCCCGTTTGGATAAAGTATTGTACGGGTTGAGATAGCGGGGGAAAAAAGCCAGTGCCAAATTCGATTAACCAGGTGAAACCAGTCGTCCTTAAAACAGGCGGCGAACACAAACTGATCGGCAAGAACTACCAGACTCCCGATCTGGTCGCAAAAGTAACCGGCAAATCGAAATACGCTGAGGATTACCGTGCTGACGGCATGCTCTTCTGCAAGCTGCTCCTGAGTCCTGTTCCCCACGGCATCCTCCGCGGCTTCGACATCACTGCTGCCCTTGCTTTGCCCGGCGTGAAGGCCATCATCACGCATGACGATCTGCCTGGCCCTGCCGACAGCGTGACGGACAACGGCACTCGCATCCCCGCCAACCTTAGGGCGGAACCTGGCCTCGCCCGGGAACTGGTCTATCAGGGGGAGCCGATTCTGGCCGTCGCTGCGGAAAGCGAACTCATCGCAGCCAACGCCATCGAGCTGATCAAACTCGACATCGAGAAACTGCCTTTTGCAGTCGATCCACTGGTCACCCTGCGCCCCGGCGGTCCGAATACTCGTGTCGGCGGCAATGTTTGGAGAGTTCCCGTTCCCGTGGAAGCGGGACGCGGCGGGCGTGGAAACGCGCCCCCTACAGCCGAAATCAGCGAACTGAAGTGGACCGAAAAAGATTTCGCCGAATACGATCAGGGCAAACTCCCCGCCGGCGAACTCGCCAACAAGAATGATGGCTGGTCCTATGGCGACGTGGACGCCGCCATGAAGACCGCCGCGCTTGTGATGGATGAGACTTTTGTCACGCCCAACACCAGCCACCAGTGCCTCGAAACCCGGTCTGCCATGGCCTACTGGCGCAATGGTAAGGTCTACATGCATACCGGCACCCAGAGCACGTCGCAAACGGTGGTGGCGGTGGCCCGGTGGCTCGGGTTGCTGGATGAAGCCGGCAAGCCCGACCTCAGCAAAGTAGTCCTCATCAGCGAATACACCGGCGGTGGTTTCGGTTCCAAAGGCAGCGCGGCCATCAGCCTGATCATCCCGGCAATTCTCTCGAAGAAGCTGGGCGGTGTTCCCGTGATGATGCGTGTGACTCGTGAGGAGGAGCATTACATCGGCCGCGCCCGCCCCAGTCTGCATGGTCGCGTCAAAGCGGGCTTCTCCAAAGAGGGTAAACTCCTTGCCCTCGATATGTTTGTCATCGGGGACAACGGGCCGTACGTTTCGGTCAACGACGTTGGTTCGTCCGGCCGCATCGCGTCGCTTTTGTACCAGCCCGAGACCATGCGGTTCGGCGGTGTGACGGTTCTCACGAATACACCTCCGCGCGGTGCACAGAGTTCTCCCGGCGGAATGCAGGGCATCACCATCATGGAATCGATGCTCGCCAAGGCAGCCCGCAAACTGGGTGTCGATCAGGTGGCGATTCGCCGCCTCAACGCCCCTGAAGGCAAGGCGAAAATGGGTGCGCCCGGCGGCCCCAATCATCTGCGCGCCCATTGCACCAGTTCGTTTCTGAAAGAGGCGCTGGATAAAGGCGTGGAGCAGTTCAAGTGGACAGAACGCGCCGCGAAAAGTCCGCAGAAGAGCGGGACTAAAGTGCGTGGTGTTGGCTGTGCGGTTAGTGCCTATTCCGCAGGCTCGGTCGGCTTCGACGGCCTGATCGTCATCAAAACGGATGGCACGCTGTGCTTCCAGTCCGGTATCGGCAACCTTGGTACGGAATCCATGAGCGACGTACATCGGGTGGCTGCGGAAATGCTGGGTGTGCCGTGGGATAAATGCGAGGTCGCGTGGGGTAATTCATCGAAGAACCTGCCGTGGACTTGCGTTTCAGGCGGTAGTCAGACCACGCATGCCATGACACGTGCGGCTTACGCGGTGGCCAATGAAGCCAAGCGGCGTCTGGGCGAACTCGCTGCCAAAAAGTTCGGCGGTACTGCGGACAATTATGAAGTGGCCGGCGAACGCGTATTCCGCAAGGGTGGCGGCCAGGGTATGACTCTGGCTCAGGCCGCACAGTACGCGATTGAAGTCGGCGGCATATATGACGGCCATGAGGTTCCGGATGACGTTAACATCATGACGAAGACATCCATGAAAGCGCTCGCCGGCACCGGTTTCATTGCCGCTGCGCGCGATCTGGCCCCGCATGATGGTCTGACCAACTCCTTCGTTGCTACCTTCGCCGAAGTGGAGGTGGATACCGAAACCGGCAAGTTCCACATCATCGATTTCCTGGCGGTGGCGGATGTTGGTACCGTGATCCACCCGCGTGCGCTCGGTGGTCAGGTGATGGGCCGTTCCATCCTGGGGATCGGTCACGCCATCGGCCAGAAGTGGGTTTACGACCAGCACTATGGCCTTCCCCTCGCCAAGCGTTTCTATAACAACAAACCGCCCACGATACTGGATCTTCCACCGGACGGGATGAACTGGACGGCGCTCGACATTCCCGATCCGGAGACCCCGGTAGGCGCTCGCGGTATTGGCGAACCCCCGGTGGGTGGCGGCTGCGCAGCAATTCTGAACGCACTTACCAACGCCCTTGGCGACGACGTCCTGCGCCGCGCCCCGGCCTCTGTGGATCTGATTCTGGCGTCGCTGGAATCCGGCAAGTCGGCAGGCGAGCCGCTAACCGCCCACGTTTAAGCCAGAAAAACAGGGATCGGCTCCGCGATCTGATTCCTGCCCCGCAAGCCCGACGTTCCGATGGCGTCACACCGTTCACTAACACTGGCCACCAACGTGCCCCTTACGCTTCGCGAGAGGAATGTTTTCTGGTCGGCTCAGCGGGTGTTTGGTTGTTCTATCCGCGATTGCATTGTCCGAAGAACGACGGCGGCAGGCATGCGGGGCCGTGATCCCAAAATAGTAATGCGTGGTGCAGGGTTCTTGCCGTCTCCCCTGCTTTGCGGCACTCCGTCGGGGCGTTGAATTGCCCGCCAGAACAGCCGGGGGAGTCCGACACAGATTATGCAGGCGAAAAGGCTGGGATTCATTACCGCAATCCCGCAAAGCGTCCATCGGGGCAGCGGTTGCTATGTCGGCATCCGCACACTCGCTGAGGGTGCTCGGGCTCTTGGCAATTGCGTGGATCTCATTACACCCCGTATCCGAACCGGAGCATATCTGATTGACCGCTTCGTATTTAACCAGTCGTTGCGCTGGCGGCGTGATTGGGATTTCGACGCAACTGTCGGTTTCGACGCCGATGGTTTCGCGCTGACAACTGGCGGGAGCACGCCGCATATCGCCAATATCAAAGGCGTTCTGGGCGATGCTCTACCTTTCGAGACGGGGTTCTCGCGAGCCAGCATGGCGCTGCAGGCTCGCTGCGAGGCTCACCACGCCAGACACGCCGACCATGTGATCACCATCAGCGAGTACTGTAAGGGTCGCCTCCAGGATCTCTACGGTGTACGCAGCCCCATCTCAGTTGTTCCGGAGATGATCGACCTGGCGAGGTGGCGTCTGTTACTTCGATCCCATCCCGACGCCAGCCCCCAGGCGACTTTACTGTACTCTGCGTCTGCCGGTTCTATCCGCGCAAACGGATCTCACTCTTGGTGCGGGCTGCGCATTTGTTGCAGGGGCGAATTCCAGGACTGCGTATTCGCATCATGGGAGGTGGCCCGGAGTATCGGGCGCTGCGTCGGCTGTTGCGCGACCTTCGCCTCGACAATATTGTCACGTGGGTGGGGGAAATAACGCGTACAGGACTGGCGCGCGAGTATAACCGAGCCGACATTTTCTGCCTGCCGAGCGTGCAGGAGGGTTTTGGTATCGTTTTTCTGGAAGCCATGGCGGCCGGAAAGGCGATCGTTGCAGCCCGTGCCGCGGCGGTTCCAGAAGTTGTGCGGCGCGGAGTCCTGGTGGAACCGGAAAGCGCCGAAGATCTGGCGTGCGGGATATCGAAGTTGTTTCAATACCCGGAGTTCCTGCGCACACTGGCCCGTCAGCAGTTACAGGATGTGGAGGAGTATGACGTGATGCGCGTTTCCAGACTCTTTATGGAAGAAGTCGAAACAATTATGCATCAGAAAGCGGGCCGGGCCTGTAAGATACCTGTCTAAGAAAAGCGGAACGGCCCTAAGAGTGCTTACCACCAGGCATGCAACTCTTTCCAGCCACCGTAAAACGTGCCATTCCCTCGGCGCTGGTGCTTGGTATTTGCCCCACGCCCTGTGTCGAGGGCCAAACTCCTGCCACTCCGCCGAAACCCGATAATACTGCGATCAACAAGCGAGACCGGAACCCCGGTGCGGTGACCGCTGACCGGCAAAAAATGAACTCGGTGGACCGCGCAATTACGGCGCGCATTCGAAAGTCGTCATAGCCGATAAGTCGATGTCCATGAATGGTCACAATGTGAAGATCATCACCCGCGACGGAACCGTCACACTCAAGGGTCAGGCAGGCAACGACGGAGAAGTGAAAACCATTATTGCCCGTACTTTGGAAGTAACAGGCACAGCCGACAAGATCGTTAACGAGATGTCAGTTCAAGGAGAACACAAATGACAGGAAAACAGACTGCGGTTTTTGGCATCCATCAAAACAGAGACATGGCCGAGCGGAGCGTCACCGAATTATTGGCGGCGGGCTTTTCCAACGACGACATCTCTGTCCTGCTCCCGGACCACGCGGGAACCCGATCGTTTGCTCATGAGAAGGGAACGAAAGCCCCTGAAGGAACGGCCGCAGGCGTCACGGCTGGCGGAGCGGTGGGCGGAACGCTGGGCCTGCTCGCCGGCATTGGCTTGTTGGCAATTCCAGGCGTCGGCCCGCTGATCGCCGCAGGTCCGATTATGGGTGCCCTTGCGGGTCTGGGAGTGGGCGGGGCGGTAGGCGGCATCATCGGCGCTTTGGTCGGAATGGGTATTCCCGAATACGAAGCGAAGCGGTTCGAAGGGCGTATCAAAGAAGGGGGCGTGTTGCTTTCGGTTCACTGTGATACTTCTGACGAAATAACGCGGTCGAAGGAGCTTTTGAAGCATACCGGTGCTCAAGATATTTCCTCGACCGGGGAAGCGAGCGTAGATCGTAAAGCGCCGGAGATCACGGAAACGGTTAGCCTGTAGCGTTCTGAATTATCCCAGGCCCGGAACTCCCCCTGCCATATGAGGGCAGGCCCCGCCTCAGAGGATCTCAATCTTCGCGTCGCTGGAATCGGGCAAGTCCGCTGGAGAACGGCTAACGTCCCACGTTTAATGGACGGCGGTTCTCCGGTCTCCGTTAGCCAATAGTTGGCTCCGGCACCTTACACTGCCGATCCTGGCGGTACCGAATAGATTGGCCGCCGCGATGTAATCGTCCCTGACCAACCCATCCAATTTGTAAACGCTGCCCGGACGAGGAGTGTGTCAGTAACTGTTTGACGGAGAGATGCGCGATACTGCTGTGTCCGGCAATCGCACCGACCCCAACGCCGGTGCCGAATCCTTTTGAATTGAAACGAGAGCCTTGGCCCCCACAGCGGCGTGGCTAATGAATTTGGAATCGAGCCGATCCCGCCCCCGGCCACGGGATAACAGTTCCAAGTCTGTGCGAATGTCGCCGGGCGAAAGCCAGTGCCCGAATTGCAATCATGCGGAGCGAATAAGAAAATTTGCCGGCCACTGTAACATTTTTCCGCTGAGCGATAGACTCTGGAGGTATCCTCAGGTACTTCATATTCACCAGGACGGACCAGGGAGTAACTTGCGCTTTCCAATACTGACCCTGGGTCTGGCCCTGGCTGGCTTGACACCGTCTGCGAACGCCCAGTGGCTGAACTACCCAAAGCCCGGAACTCCGTTGACGCGCGACGGCAAGCCGAACCTCTCCGCCAAAGCACCGCGCACCCAAAACGGCAAGCCGGACCTTTCCGGAGTGTGGCAGATTGAGGCACCGCCTGCTGGCGAATTCGAGCGGCTTTTTGGCCCTGTCAATATTGTCGAACAGGTAGTAGGAGACGACCCGCGTCTCTTCTCCCGCTACTTCTTCAATCTCCTGGTCGACTCCAAACCAGGAGAAGCGCCTATTCGGCCCGAAGCCGCAGCTATCGGCTTGAAAAACGCCCGGAACAAGGAGGACCGTCCTTCGGCCCACTGTCTGCCCCTCGGCATCCTGTCCCGCCAGCTCATCGCCTTTCCCTTCAAAATCTTCCAGACTTCCGAGGAAATTGCCATTTTTTATGAAACAGACGGAGCATTTCGGCAAATCCATACTGACGGGCGCAAACTTCCGGTAGATCCTCAACCGGCTTGGATGGGCTATTCGACAGGCCGGTGGGAAGGCGATACTTTGGTGGTGGATTCAGCAGGTTTCAACGACAGAAACTGGCTGGACGGGTTCGGCCACCCTCAGAGCGAAAAGCTGCATATTCAGGAGCGTTTCCACCGCCGCGATTTCGGCCATCTCGACGTCCAGGCGACGGTGGAAGATCCGGTAACTTTGACGAAGCCGGTGACGATTCAGTTCACAGAACTGCTAATTCCCAACAGCGACGTCCTGGAAAATTTCTGCACCGAGGGCAAGGTTTTCAAATAGCAAGGGCCTGATCACCTGCCGAACTTACTGGAATATAGACAGGTCGATGGAGTCGGCCATGGCTTTGTAGCCGGCGTCGTTGGGGTGCAGGTGATCTCCGGAATCGAACTCGGGACGGAACTGGGTGGGATGTGCCGGGTTGCTGGTGGCAGTATCGAAATCGATTACGGCGTCGTAGGCATGGCCGGTGCGGATGAACTGATTTACGGCTTCGCGAATCACTTCGCGTTGTTCCGTGTTGTAGGCTGCGCCCTCGAACGGAGTCAGGGTTGCACCGATTACTTTGATGCCCCGTGAATGAGCCCGGTCGATCATCTGGCGGTGAGCGCCGATGACCTCATCTGCTGTCGTGAGGCCTCGTCCGATATCGTTAATGCCCTCAAGGATGATGAGGTATTTGACGCCAGCCCGTGCCATAACGTCATGGTCGAAGCGGGCCAGGGCGTTGACTCCGGCACCGTCATGAAGCACTTGATTTCCGGAAATCGCTTCATTCACGATGGCGACCTTCGGCGCTTTTGGCGTCGTCAAAATGCGCTGCGCCAGAACGGCTGGCCACATGCGGTTGGCGTCGGCAGTGGAACGAAACCCGTCGGTAATGGAATCACCAAATGCCACAACTGCGGAAGTATCGGCCGCCGCCATAACCTGAATACTGGACAGCCAGTACCAACTCTGGGTTGGAGTGGCGTCGTTGATTTCAGGGACGGCGGTAAAGTCGCCTTCCTTCGAAATCCAGGTCGTGTGGAGGCCGAGCGAATGCTGGGTTTGCAGCGGGGCGGAACCGGGAATGTAGATGCTGACGGCGAGGTCAGTCAGTTGGGGAACCCCTAGATCCAGAGGATCAGTTATGACCAGTGCGCCGGGCGGAATGGTGAAAGCTGCCTTGCCGTTTACCTTGAGAACGCGGTCTGTGCCGGGGGTAATCGAGGAGTCTTTCGCTCGCAGCGCGAGGTGGGCAGAGCCGATGGCAAGCGGAGCGGTGCCGTAAGTGTTAGCCAGTTCCAAGCGCAGGCGATTGCCAGCGATGGTGTTGCGGACAATCATCCGGACGGTCTGATTGTTCAGGCCAGGCGGGATTACGGGTGCGGTGCCACCGGGCGGTGGAGCGATTACCCGTGGTGTCTGTTGTGCCGCTGTCCAGGTTTCGACCCAGTGAGTCTGCTGAGCAAAGACGCTGGCCGGGATCAGCAGCAGTGCGGCGAAGACAGAGGCGCGTGTCATATGATTTCTCATGCTAGAGCTCCACCGGGTCGGCCAGCGCCGCCAGACGCTTACCTTCGCGCATAGCGAGCACGGGAAGAATCATGGCGACAAGCATGGCCACACCTACGTAATTCGGTTCGAGGCTGAGGTATTTGCTTGCCACTGCGGCACTTCCCCATCCCGCGAGGATCCAGCCATAAATTGCGGCCTGATTCTTAGCTCCGAACAGATCCGCCGTGAACGGGGGAATGACGCCAAAACCGCCGCCGTAGCAGGTGGCGATGATGATGACGACGACGGCAAACGGAGCCACCGTGCTGATATGTGGCACCAGGAAGAACAGGCAAACCTGTATACCGAAGATAATCATGAGTACCTGAGCACGGCCGATCCACTGCGAGGCCCAGGAACAGAGAGTGCGGCCACCCGCATTGAAGAGGCCGATGACTGCCACCATGTAACCAGCTTCAGTGGCGGTCATGCCCCATTTCTGGAAGGTGGGAGAAGCGGAATTGATGAGCGGAAGGCCGGCGCAGGTATTCAGGAAGAGCATGGCCCAGAGAAGCCAGAAACCGGGGGTGCCGGCTGCTTCCTTAACGACATAGTTCTTTCTGCCAGCGCTCCTGGCCACAGCGCCTGATGGCACCCAGCCAGCGGGCTTCCAGCCTTCGGGAGGTACGACCATCAAAGTTGAACAGATCAGAATCAGAACCGTGTAAACGAGGCCGAAAATGACGAGAGTTTTGGGTACACCAAATGCCGGAATCATGGGCCGGGCAAGAAGGCTCATTTGCGAACCGAGACCGAAACCCATGACGACCAGACCGCTCATCAAGCCTCGTCTGTCGGGAAACCATTTGGTTACTGTGGCGATGGGGCAAACATAGCCTATGCCCATCGCGAGGCCGCACATGGGGCCGAAACCGACCAGACGGATGTAGGAATCGACGTGGGCGACGGCCCAGGCGGCGACGAGAAAGCCGCTGCCGTAGAGAATGCCGGCGAAGGTAGTGGCTGTGCGGGGACCCTTGCGGTCATTCCACGCACCGCCGATGACGGCTCCGATGCCGAGGAATCCGAGGGCGACCGGGAGGGAATAGTCAGCCCATTTGATGCCCAGGTCGGTGGTTGGTTTGATGAAAACGCTCCAGCCATAGACTGAACCTAGGCAGATTTCCATGAGGATGGCCGCGGCAAGGATCAGCGCACGACTGGGTAGTGGTTTTGAGGGCATTAGTTAGAGATGGCTCCGTTGGATTGAGTGCGCGAAACTTCCGATTCTATAACATCCGGAGGTGAGGAATGTGACAAAGCCTAAAGTTGGGTGTGCGACATGAAAGTGCAGGCCGTGGCGGCTTTCTTTTTTTATGCCCTAGTTCCGGGCGTATCTGATACGCCCGGACAGGAGGCCCTCGTTTATGCCAGATTCCCTTTCCGATCTCGAAGCCCGCCGCGCCGAACTTTCCCGCGAAATCGCTGCTCTCGGCGACCTCCGCCGAGGCTCCATCACAGGCACAGGCGGACGTTGCGGCAAACCTTCCTGTTACTGTCACCAGAAGGACAGTCCGGGTCATGCGCCGCACTTCCGCATGACCTGCAAAGCCGCAGGCCGCTCCATCACCGAGAGCTTCTCTACTCCGGCGGCGCAACGCAAAGCCGAGCGCGAGATCGCCGCTTTTCGCCGCTATGAGGAACTCAATAAGGCCTTTCTTGAGGTCAACGAAGCGATCTGTCGCTTGCGCCCGGTCGGGGACACGATGACTCCCCAGGAAAAAAAACGGCAGACGCGGTCCATGCCGAAGTCGCGCGCGAAGTAAGCCGCATGCTGGCGGCGATCTTCCGCAGCCGGAACACCGGAGGTCCACTGGATCTGGAAGCGGTCGAGACCCTGGTGCGCAGCACCATGCACAATGCCGGAGCCGCCGTTCTGGGCCGCGTACTGGACATTGCCGGGCCACAGCAGCGGGAACTGCCGTGTCCATGCGGCTCTGTTGCCCGGTATCGGGAGCGCAGAAGCAGGAATTTCCTCAGCGTCGTCGGTCCCACCGTGATCCTGCGGCCCTGGTATCTGTGCCCGGCATGCCATCAGGGCATGTTCCCGGCCGATAAGGACCTGGACATCCTGAATACAGATTTCTCGCCCGGTGTCCGCCGTATGCAGGCTCTGGTCGGTCAGCAGGGGCCATTCGCACAGGGACGCGAACAGATGAAGTTGCTGGCCGGTCTGAATGTAACGGCCAAGTCGGTGGAGCGGGTGGCCGAGAGCATTGGTGCCGATATTGCACGGAAAGATCAGGCCCGAATCGGCAGAGCAGTGCAGTTGAATCTGCCAATCATGATCGGGCCGAAAATTCCGGTTCTCTACATTCAGATGGATGGTACCGGTGTGCCGGTGGTGAAGAAGGAAACCCAGGGCCGTAAAGGCAAAACCGACGGACAGCCCGCGCATACACGGGAAGTCAAGCTGGGCTGCGTGTTTGTTCAGACCGGCTGGGATGCCGAAGGACGCGCTATCCGCGATCCCGACACCACCACCTACACCGCAGCCATAGAAACCGCCGAACAGTTCGGCAAACGGCTCTACGTGGAGGCATGGAACCGGGGATGGGACCGGGCGAAGAAAAAAGTGGTGCTCGCCGACGGTGCCGAATGGTGCTGGAACCAAACCGCGATTCATTTTCCCGGCGCAGTGGAAATCGTCGATCTTTTTCACGCGCGCCAGCATCTTTGGGATACGGCGCGACGTCTCCATACCAACGATCCGGTGCTGCGGGACCGCTGGATTCGGCAACATGAAAAAGGCTGGCTGGACAAGGGAAAGATCGAGAAGATTGTGGCCTCACTGCGGGCCGTAAAAACGGAGAACCTGGAACTTGCGAAACTGCTGGGCAACGAGGCAGATTACTTCGAGCGGAACCGGGAGCGGATACGCTATCCAAAATTCCGAAAACAGCATTTGTTTGTCGGCAGCGGCGTTATCGAGGCAGGTTGTAAGACCGTCATCGGTTCGCGCCTCAAACAGTCCGGCATGTTCTCGTCTGTCGACGGTGCCAATGCCATCATCGCTCTCCGCTGCGCTCATCTCAACGGTACCTTCGAAGACTACTGGGCTTCGCGCAACGCTGCTTAACTTCCACTTCTATGTCGCACACCCCCTAAAGTTGTCGTTAATATCCGCCGATATGGGGTTATGCAATGCCCAAAGTGCCATTCTCGGGAACTTTTGATTAAGCAGAATAAAGGGCTCGAACGAGTTAAGATTGTGTGGTCCGGATTGCGCGAGTACCGGTGTCGCGCGTGCGATGAGGTTTTTCGCGCTCTGGATCGGCGGACGAGTGAGCGGGTGGAGCATTCGGCTGGAGTCGCTTCTCGGCTCCCGGCTTAAGGTTTGCCGAACGGGGGCGGCCCGGCGCGGGCTGGGGGCCAGGTGACCCCCATAAGCACTAACTTAGACCCCGCTAACCCGCCTTTCTCACACTGAATAGGCAAATAGCCGTCTTCTATGGCATAACTGAGCTTCCAGACAACAGTTAGGAGTCGTTAAGAAATTACATGGACGTTATTGGGAGGGGCGTGCGGAGATCGCATAATTCCAGTCTCCGTGGAAGTCGTCGGGGGTGATGCGGATTGTTGTGAACTCGGCATCAGTGACTTTGATGCCTTTGGGATAAGGGTTATCATCGATTTCGGCGCGAACGCGCAGACCGTTTTGGGTTGTGGTTGCCGCGATTAGGTTCACGATGACCTCATGGCTCACCAGCGGCTGTCCCCGCCAGTTCAGACTGATGAAGGAGAACAGGCGATGTTCGATTTTGTTCCACTTGCTGGTACCGGGCGGGAAGTGGCTTACCCGAATGGTCAAGCCGAGTTCGTCGGCAAGTTGCTGTAGTTCCAGTTTCCAAAGACGCAGCCTTGAGCCGTTGCTTCCGCCTCCATCGGCCATGATCATCAGTTCCCTGGCGGCAGGGTAAACGAACTGGCCCATGGCAAACCACCAGCGCCGAATCGTTGCTACCGCGAAGCTTGCCGTGTCGTGATCGGTGCCGACACTGACCCATGCGTTGTTGTTTGCGACATCGTATACACCGCAGGGATTGGCCCGGCCCAGTTCCTTGTCAACAAAATCATGCACTTTGACCTCTTCGGGAGATCCCTGCGGCATCCACTCCCTGCCACCGTTTTTATATTGGCCAACCAGTTCCTTCTTCTTTGTATCCACCGAAATTACTGGCTGCGCGGCGCTCAGAGCAGCCTGCGTTTTGCCGTTGATGTATTCGAACTGCGCATTACGGTCCGGATGGCTGGAGCCTTCTAAAGTCTTCCGGTTTCCCTGCAGACTATACCCCATCTGTCGAAGCAGGACGCCTGTACTGACGTGGCTGATGGGATGACCCTGCAGGCCCAACTCACGAGCCAGTTGCTTCAGGCTCTTGCACGTCCAGCGCAGCGCCGACATAGGATCTCCGCGGGACGTCGGCTCCACCAGACGCTCCAATGCTTCCCGCAGCCCCAAATCCTGATCCACCAGCTTCCTGCGCCCTGCACCAGCCCGTCGCACACGGCGAGGCCCATCTGGCGGGCCCGTGTGCGGCAACTCCAGTTCTTTCAATCCGGCAAGAATCGATCCGCGCGCCACACCCGTCGCAGCGCTCACGCGCTTGACACCACCGTGACCCAATATCCGGGCCTCCACCGCCGCATGCAGTCGCCTCTGACGCTCATCCAGAATGCCCTCAAGCTGTTTATGCCGGGCTGCAATTGAAGCGTCCAATTCCATCCCACAAGTCTATGCTGCCCTAAACAAAAGTTCAAGTAATTGTTTTACGCTGCCTTAGCGCAATTCCCCTTCACGTCTCGCGCAGAGTGGTGATGATTGTGGAAGCGTGCAAATTCGAATCCGCTTCCCTCATCATGGTCGCACTGAATGTGGGCAACAATACACCACAATCCGCCGTATGAGCTCTTGGCCTTTTCGGCAGCTATAGGGTGGATGATGCGGCGGTGGTCCGACGCAAATCGTCACGTTCAGGCGGACTCGGTACCCTGCGCGGTGCTAGCGGTTGCGGTAACCGCGTTCTATGAATTTGGCTTTTCTAAAGGGCGTCTTCGCGCAAGTACATCGTTGTATCTCCCCGTCGGAACTTCCCTGCAAACAGGACGCGCGAGGCACGATGGGTGGTTATCAGATGGGAAAATCATTTCACCGTCATTTGCTGGATATGCAGCATGTAGCTGTACCCCGCACCTGCCTGTGAGCAAGTCAGAATGACGCCCCGATCGTTGTCCACGGTCGCTGTGGTAAAGCCCGGCCCCATAATGGCCAGTAAAGCGAACAAGCGGAAACGCACCCCGGTCAGCGGGCGCTTGTCATGGTGCCGCCGAAGGCTGTCAGTCTTCCTCATCGGAATTTACTTTCGGGCCGCTGTTTCGAGATGCAACCGCAGCGACCAGGCCCAGAACGGGCCGCGATCCCGGTTGTAAGCGGGATTCGAAATACGCTGTGCGTCGAGCGCCGCGAACAGCGCCGTACCTGCAACCTTCTTTACAAGGCGCGCGTTGTAATACGACTCCCAGATGCGTTCCGGACCATAGTTCAGATGACCATCGCCGACGATAAAATCGAGTCCGCCCTGCGCGAGATACTGCGCGTGTACAGCGGAAATTCCGCTCGCCGTAAATTCACTGGCTGCGGTGTCGGCCGGGCGGTGCCAGCGGGTGCCGGCGAGAGACACTCCCAGCGTGGCAAGCCGGTCAATGGCAGTAAACGCAAAGTCCTCCGTCTTGCCGTCATTCCAGCCCAGCCTGCCGAACACGCCCAGGTCTTTGGTTATTTCCTGTTCGGCATTCAAGCCAAAGCCATACTTCAGCGTGCCTGGCACCCGCACGGCCGTAATATCCGGCGTAGTGTGGTTGGCCGCAGCCACGGAAATGGCTTTACCGTAATCGCCGGAGCGGGTGTGATTGAAATAGCTTAAAGCCCGCACTGCCCCCGGATGCGAATGGATGCCAAAGCGCACTTCACCTTCAACCACATCGCCACGATCACGGAACAGGCGCCGGTCAAAACGCAACCCGTTCGCAACTCTTGGCTCAGCCGCGCTGGCATAACGAAGGGACCAGTTCCGGGCATGAAATTCATGCATCCAGCCCCAGGTGTAGCCGCGCACATCGGCCGGATAATCCCACGCCCCGTTGAACATCACACCCCACCCCAGAAACTGTGTACGCGGATCATGAGAGTAACGGTTGTTGTCAAAAAAATCAGTCAGGGTGAAGCGCCCGACAACGATTGTGTAGCGCGTTACCGGGCGCGTACCGCCCAGTTGGTTGTCGTCAGAATCGACCTTTTCACGCGCGCTTCCAAACCCAAAATCATGGGTAAGATACAAGCGGGCAAGGTAGGGCTTGGGGGTGGCAGAGGCAACGCGCGGCAGTTCACCATTCGGTGCATTGGCGACGCCTGTTACGCCGGAAAAGCCTCGTCCGCCGGCGATCTCCGGATCAAAATAGAGATATGTTCCCGGCGTCAGCCGCAGGCCATAAAACAGAGTGGTAGTCAGTGAAACATCGCGTTCCGGTTGAGCAGACAAACTGTTGGCACCAGAATATTGCGATGGAAACGCTCCGTGATACTGGCCAATGGAAGTGGCCTGCCAGGTGAGGTTCCAACGCTCTTCCTGAGCCGGCAGAAATGGTGCGGCGGCGAGCGTAAACATTACAGTGACACTTCGGATGATTGTATTCAGCACGGGCAGAGTTTCGCCTGTGGACGGACGCGCAGCGTCAAACTAAATGTTACAGTTGCGCGAATATGATGCGGACAGGATTTGAAGACGGAGGTTCCGCCGTCTGCTCACTGCCTGCGCCGATGTCCAGCATTGCGAAATCCTCCTTTCTTCGGAAAAATGATTACTCTTGAGCGTATAACAGGCAGGGCCGATTAAGCTAGTCGCGCGGCGAAAACAACTACATTTCCGCCCGGTTCCAAGACACCAATTTCGCGCATTCCGTAAAACGTCGTACGCTCTTCCAGCGCAACCGGATAGCCTTCGAGGCGCTTGAGGGTGTCGCTGAAATCATCCACCTCAATAAACAGGGAGGCTGGTCCGGGCCGTGTGGTTGCAAATTGGGGCGCATCTTTGCGCACGCTTTCGAAGGTCTGCAACATCAGTTCCGCACCGTTCAAAACCAGCATGACGAATCCAAGCCGGTCGCCCTCCGGTACTTCGGCCACGTTTTCAAAACCCATACGCCCGATCCAGAAAGGGAGGCACGGCTCAATCGCTTCAACAACCAGAACAGGTGTGATCTTCATTCTGTCTCATAATGTAATCCATGCCCGCACTCATTGCCGCTGCCAAACTGACCGCCTTTGTCGCCACACGGGACCGGGATCGCGCCAGGGACTTTTATCGGGACGTCCTGGGCCTGACAATCCTGAGTGAAGATCCTTTCGCCGTGGTATTCGACGCGAATGGAACGCACATCCGGATGACCAAAGTGAATGAACTCGCACCCGCCGAATATACTGTGCTGGGCTGGGAAGTCGCGGACGCGAAGGCCGCTGTGATTGAGCTCAAAAGCAAGGGTGTGCAGTTCCTCAACTTCCCCGGTATGGGCCAGGACAGCGAAAATATATGGACTGCTCCCGGCGGCACCCTTGTTGCCTGGTTTAAGGACCCCGACGGCAACGTGCTCAGTGTGGCCCAGCCGCCCGAATAACCGAAAATAACTAAGCTGCAGCCGACCGGCGGGTCTTCAATTCCCGTTCCAGTATTTCTGTGATTTCTTCAAAGATATAAGTGGTGGAACGGTCGCCCGAGATCTGGAAATACTGGCTGCTCGGGTAATAACTGAGCACTGGTCGCGTTACATCCTCATACGTCCGCAGGCGTTCGCGAATCACGTCTTCCTGATCGTCCTTGCGCATGAACAGCGTGGCACCGTCGCTATCGCACTGGCCCGGTGTCTTCGGGCGCTGTGACAGAACGTTGTACATCTGACCACACTGAGAACACTGGCGCCGGCTGATCATGCGGCCGACTAGCACATCCGCCGGAACATCAAGGTGAATCACCAGAGGCTGCGGCATCTTTAACTCTGCCAGCAGACCCTCAAGAAATTCGGCTTGTTCGAGGGTGCGCGGATAACCATCCAGCATGAAACCCTTCCGGCAATCCGGCTGGCTCAGGCGGGAGCGCACGATTTCATTCATCAAATCGTTGCCCACCAGACCACCCGCCGCAATAACTTCCTGCGTCTTTAATCCCAGCGGTGATTTGGCCTGAATCTCTGCCCGCAGCATGTCTCCAGTGGAAATTGACGGAATCTTCTCCGGCATCCACTCCAGCATCAAACGGCCCTGCGTACCTTTGCCCGATCCGGGCGGCCCAAAAAGAAGAATGATCAAAACCTGGCCCCTGTCCCCAGTCGCGAACCCACCGCGACAAAGTTCGATTGTAGGCCATTAAACGGGACAAGGGAAACCATACCAGTCCGAACCGGACGAGTACGACGGATACTCCGTCCCGATTACTGATAAACTGCGACTAAACCGAGAGAAGGATCATCCCAAACTGACATGTCGAATCATCGTATAGTTCTTGCATCACGGCCCAAGGGCGAACCGCTGGCGGAAAACTTCCGCCTGGAAGAAGTTGCCATTCCGGTTCCTGGCGACGGTGAGGTTTTGGCGAAGACGATTTTTCTTTCGCTCGACCCTTATATGCGCGGCCGGATGAATGACGGGCCGTCTTACGCGCCGCCTGTGCAGATTGATGCGGTGATGGGAGCGCGCACCGTGAGCGAGGTTGTGGCGTCGAACTCGCCTGATGTTGCTGTGGGCGACATTGTGCTTTGCGACGCGGGCTGGCAGGAATATACGGTTGCCGATGCCAAAAAGGTTCAAAAGTTGGATCCCTCGGTGGCCCCCGTTTCCACGTCTCTGGGTGTTCTGGGAATGCCTGGTCTGACTGCTTATACCGGGCTGCTCAATATCGGGCAGCCGAAGGAAGGCGAAACGGTTGTGGTTGCCGCAGCGGCTGGTGCTGTTGGGGCAATTGTTGGCCAGATCGCGAAGATTAAAGGGTGCTGCGTGGTGGGGATCGCGGGCGGGCCTGAGAAGTGCGAATACGTGGTAAAAGAGCTGGGCTTTGATGCCTGTCTGGACCACAAGAGCGCGACTCTGGCGGAGGACCTGAAAGCCGCTTGCCCGAAAGGCATCGACGTTTATTTTGAGAATGTGGGCGGCAAGGTGTTTGAGGCTGTTCTGCCGCTGTTTAATCCGTTCGCGCGGATTCCGGTTTGTGGCCAGATTGCGAATTACAATGCGAGTGAATTGCCCCCGCAGCCGGATCGCACACCGATTCTGCTGGCGGCAATTCTGACGAAACGTCTGACGTTTCGCGGCTTTATTGTCAGTGATTACTGGAGCCAGTATGGTGATTTTCAGCGGGAAGTTTCCGGCTGGATTCGTGATGGCAGGGTGAAGTATCGCGAGGATGTTGTGGAAGGTATCGGCAATACGGTGGCTGCGTTCCAGGGTCTGCTGAAGGGTAAAAACTTCGGTAAACTGCTGGTCAAAATGTAATGGCGGGTGACGCGGTGACGCTGGTGGAGGTGGGTCCGCGCGATGGTTTTCAGTCGGTCGGGCCTTTTATTCCTACCGCGCGGAAACTTGAATTGATTCGGGCGCTTTATGCTGCCGGCGTACGCCGTATGGAGGCGACTTCGTTTGTCAGTAATAGTGCTGTGCCGCAAATGGCTGATGCGGCGGAGGTGCTGAGTTTCGCCAATTCCCTGCCCGGATTGGATGCCGCGGCGCTCGTGCCGACTGTTCGCCAGGCTGAGCGTGCTTTGGCGGCGGGGGCCCGGCATCTGGTGTTTGTTGTGTCGGTTTCGGAGGCTCATAACCAGAGCAATGTGCGCCGGTCTTGTGCGGAGTCTCTTGAAGAGTATGCCCGGATTGTTGGGTTGCTGCCGGTTGGCGTGAAATTGCGGTTGAGCCTTTCTACTTCGTTTGATTGTCCTTATGACGGGCCGGTGGCTGAGGCTGCGACTTTGGCGATGTTGCGGCGGGTGGTGGGGATTGCTCCGGGCGCGGAAATTGCGCCTGCCGATACTACCGGACGTGCGACTCCAGGGCAGGTAGCCGGGCTTTTTCGCGAGGCCGCGGTTCAGTTGCCGCAGGTTCAGCGCTGGGCATTTCATGCGCACGATACATATGGAATGGGCGCGGCGAATTGCCTGGCTGCGTGGAATGCAGGGGTACAGGTTTTCGATGCTTCGGTATCCGGCCTCGGCGGCTGCCCGTTCGCCCCTGGTGCTACGGGTAATGTTGCTACTGAAGATCTGTTTTGGATGTTTGCCGGGATGGGCGTTGCGAGTGGAATTGATCTGTCTGCGCTGGTGGCAGTCGCGGACGATATCGCTAAGCTTCCGGGCGCGCAAACGGGTGGCCGGGTGCGGGACGCACTCAACGCCCGGGCATGCCTGTTGGCTACTTGATGTATCGAAGAACTCTCACCGACCCTCAACCCAGTCATCCGCGTCATCGGCGTTCAGCGGTTGCCACCACTCATCGCCCGGCGGCACGATGGGGTCGCAAGCCGCGCTCCCAACAGGAAACGCAGTCTGTTCACTGTCCTCAAGGTCGTGAACATTAAGCTGCACACCTCCACTATCCTCCAATCATTTGGCTATATCCGCTCAAGGACCGATTCCCTGTACATTGGTTCCGTAAAGGTTCGAGACCTGCTGAAGTCTCTCGCGAAAGACAGTTGGCGGCTCAGGAATCAGGAGGGTAGCCATCGCTAATTCGTACATCCAATAAACCCGGGCAAGTTGAAAACGGGATATGGTGCCTATGCACCCGATCTGCCGTGCTGTCGCGACAGGTTCACCCGCCGACGCATGTGTGAAGCTATCACGGCCCACCAGCGTGCCATGCGCGAAGATAGTGATCCACAATCCCTGCCCGTCTCGCGTCGAAATGTTAGAAGTGGCGTAGCCCGACGTCGCGGCGCAGCCTGGCAGATTTCAACTAGCCGTTTCCCCCTGATTCGAAGAAAACTTTTACCGTTAATCATGCCCGCGAGTTTCAGTCGTCCCGGATTCTCCAGACATTCAGCCGGTAGTCGTTTAGCAGCCGAGCAGCCCGACAATCATTGTCCGGGTGCCAGTGGTGGGCCAACGAACAGACCCACCGAAATTGCTATTCTCACCCGATACCCTGGTTTCGTGAAGGTCAGGGACATTATTCGAATGGTCGAGCAGGCCGGGTGGATTCAAGTCCGGCAGAAGGGCAGCCATCGCCAGTACCACCATCCTTTGAAGGCGGCCACTGTGACAATTGCCGGACACCCTTCGATGGACCTTGACCCGAAGACTGAAATGTCTATCCTGAAGCAAGCGGGGCTGAATCAATGAGCAGATATGTCGCGTTAATTGAAAAGACTGGTACGGGCTACAGCGCACACGTCCCGGACCTCCCGGGTTGCATTGCAGCGGCTGGAAATTATGCCGAAACCGTAAACCTAATCCACGAAGCGATTGAATTCCATATTGAGGGAATGCTGCTGCATGGCGAACACGTGCCCGCGCCCACAACTTTGGCCGAGTTGGTTGAGGTTAGCTGATATTAGCGCCGGAGCAGCAAATGGCATACGCTCCGCAGCGCTTGGCGATCTCGGAGAGCACTGGGCTATATTCTGCGTTGTCTTCGTAATATTGATGGTGTTGGATCTTGTCGCCCCAGAGAGCGTAGCTGTCATTGTAAATTTGCAAGGCCTTTTCGTACTGCTCGATCTTCGTCTGGCTGGCACCCTTATCGTTGGCAATCAGGATTTCCGCAGCGAGCTTTTGAAGCTTCTCACCGTATTGAATGAAACTGACTCCGACACTCCAGGCCCCTTCAATGTCGGAGGCGGCTGAATGAACTCCCGACAGAGTAGCGGCCGTCCTCGATTCGTAGAATTCGAATCCAAAAAAGAGCACGAGCAAAGACAGCACGATGGTTACAGCGGGTTCTGCACCAAGTTTCATATCCGCTACTGGCCGTCGCCTCCGAAAAAGATACCATTAATTACTATGGGAAAGTGCACGGTTGCAGTTGCAGCCAAAGACACGTCAATTCAACGTCTCTAAGGCGGGAAGGACTACTCCAAATGAATGGCCTTGACGGTTATCGACCGCGTTGAACAACTGGCAACCCTTCGTCGTCTCGGCCAACCCCGGAGAAGTAAAGGGAACTCGGGGACCGGCGGCTTCATCACGCAGCAAGACCGGACATCTCAAGTCGAAACGTTAGAGGTGGCCTAACCGGCCGGAGGAGCGTTGGTTGTTATCACCCCTACCTCACCAAAGATAAGATTCTAAGCCACTTCGGCATCGAAATCGTCTGGTGATCGGAATCACAAGACTCGCAGCGGATTGGTGTGCTAATCTTAAGCAATCCGTGGTATGGCTTCGGCGGGAGTAACACGCCGGAACTGTGTAACGGATCAACCGGGTCGGTCCCAAACCAATCAAGTTGTTTGTTCCAGTTTTGACTATTTGGACAGGTGGCCGAGCGGCTAATGGCAACAGACTGTAAATCTGTCGCTCCTTGTGAGCTTCGGAGGTTCGAATCCTCCCCTGTCCACCAGATTTTTTAGGGTTTTTGAAAGCGGCTGTTGTAGCTCAGCCTGCTTTTGTAAGAAAGCTGTTGTAGCTCAGTTGGTAGAGCGCGTCCTTGGTAAGGACGAGGTCACCAGTTCAATCCTGGTCAACAGCTCCAGATTTTAATTGCGCGAACGGGCCGCCCACCAGCGGCATTCGCGGTGCAAATAACGCGCAAAACGGCTCCGGGGCCTTTGCGCTTGTAGAATCAAAAGGCGCATAACAAAATGGCGAAAGAAAAATTTGACCGCAGCAAGCCGCACGTAAACATCGGGACGATCGGACATATCGATCACGGTAAGACGACGTTGACGGCTGCAATCACTAAGGTGCTGTCCAAACACAATCCGAAAGTAGCGTTCCG
>JANYDS010000009.1 GCA_025363475.1 Terriglobia bacterium | reverse complement strand
CGCAATAACAGGTAAACTAAAACAGAGCCGCTCATGGCTGACTCACAAATCGCCACTCTCGCTTTTGCGGTTATCTTTCCGTTCTCGATGCTGCTTTACAGCAAGAGTCGGGTCACGGAAGCCAAAGAAACACTCAGGGCTGAGATAGGGGCCTTGCGGTCGGACTTGCGTGCGGATTTGGCTCAGTTGACCCAGCATATCGAGACGCGGTTCAACTCCATTTATCGCAAGCTGCATGAATTGCTGCGGATTGGTGCCAGGCACGGTCGGAAACGAGAAGTGCAGGAAACTCGCACGCTCTTCACGGGTTAAGCCGTGGTGCCATCTGTTGGCAAAGCTTTCATAATTGAGCGAAGTACCGCGTTGACCGATTCGCCGTTCTTAAAAACCTTCGCAACGTCTGGAGCCAATTGAACAAAAACCGGCTGAACCTGTGGCTGGCCCGCGAAGCGATTCGGCTTTGCCTTGGCCTAGTCGAAACGGTATTCAGAGCCGAGGCCGTCATTTGGGCCAGTCGGATCGGGGCTAGTGAGCTTCTTCATAGTCTCTCTTCTCAATTCTCGCCGCTTCCCAGTGCACTGATGATGCGAACCTCGCCCGGCACCAGTTCGTAAAAGCTCACGAGCAGGAGCCGACGGGCATTGGACTGTCCCACAATAATCTCCCGTGTTTCAGTCTCAGAATGATCGACATCAGGGAAAATCTTCGCGAGGCCGTCGTCGAAAACCGTACACGCTTCGGCGAAACCTGCGCCATGTTTCAGCCGATTCGTTTTTTCGTTTCGGGGATCCCATTCAAAACCGATCACCAACACCGCCAAGTTATCCTGTTGGCTCCGAATCGGGAAACCGGGCCACCGGTACCCGAGAGGCAATGCGTTTCCTGTCATCTGGCGTTCTGGATTCCCGGCGGCGCGTGGTAAAATCAGAGAAATGCCGCAAGCTCTTGTAGGAATGGAACTTAGCGAGCTGCGGCAGGTGTTGCCCGCTGGCGAGCCAGCCTATCGCGCGGAGCAGGTCTACCGCGCTCTCTATCAACAAAAAATCCAGGATCTGGTGCAGATTTCCAATCTGCCGGGACGTGTACGTCTGGAGCTGGCGGCGCAGGCTGAGCTTGGTTTACCGGTACTGGATCGGCGCTTTGAATCAACTGACGGCACGCGGCGTTACCTGCTGAGTCTGGCCGACGGCAAGACCGTTGAGACTGTACTGATGCCCGAAGGCGACCGCGATACGGTTTGTGTTTCGAGTCAGGTGGGCTGTCCGGTGGATTGCAAATTCTGCATGACGGCGCTGATGGGGCTGGAACGCTCGCTTACGGCTGGCGAAATTGTGGGTCAGGTGCTGTTTGTGGCGCATGACAACGGCCTGCTGGAATACGGTGCCGGTGAGACGCGGCGCTTCAATATCGTGATGATGGGCATGGGCGAACCGCTGCTCAATTTGCCGAATGTGCTGAAGGCGGTTCGAATCCTGTGTGATCCGCATGGCGTAGGGATGACGGAGCGGCGTATTACGCTTTCGACGTCCGGCATTATTCCCAAGATTGAAGAGTTGGGCAAGGCAGAGGTGCGGCCGAAG
Organism: Terriglobia bacterium; assembly: GCA_025363475.1. Lineage (GTDB taxonomy): Bacteria > Acidobacteriota > Terriglobia > Bryobacterales > Bryobacteraceae > BOG-234. Next base: position 31,063 of record JANYDS010000009.1, on the reverse strand, counting down.
CTGGCGATTTCGCTCAATGCTTCGACGGAAGAAATGCGGCAACAATTAATGCCGATTACGAAGAAATGGCATCTAAAAGATTTGATGGAAGCGTGTCGTGCGTATCCGCTGCGGCCATGGGAAAAACTGATGTTCGAGTATGTGCTGCTGGGTGGCGTAAATGATACGGACGATGATGCCCGCCGCGTGGCTAAGCTTGTCGCGAATATTAACTGCAAGGTGAACTTGATCGCTTTGAATCCGGGGCCGGGAATTCCTTATGAAACGCCTGCGCCGGAGCGTGTGGCGTCGTTCCAGGAGATTGTGCGGCGGACAGTGCCGTGTTTCATACGACGTCCGAGGGGACTGGATATTTTTGCGGCCTGTGGGCAGCTGAAACGGAATAACGCATGAAGGTAGTGATAGCGCACGGCAAGACGAAGGATGAAGCGATTGTGGCGGTGGATAAATCGGCCAATGATTTATTCGATCTGGGGGGCGGATCGGTTTCGCTGACGGATCAGAAGAAGACGTGGGCGGGTCCGCTGATGGATTTTTCGCTGGTGGCGCGGGTGGGGTTTATTGCTTTGCCGATCGCGGGCAAGGTTGTGGTGGATGACGTGAATGTGACGGTGGAAGCGGAGTTGCCGTCGCTGGTGAAGACGTTTGTGGGCGAGGAGAAGATTCGTGCTGGCGTGGAGCGGAAGGTTCGCGGGATGCTGGCTGGCGGTTAGAGCGCCTCGGTTATACTGGATTGACAGACAACCGCCACCCTAGCTCAGTTGGTAGAGCATCTCATTCGTAATGAGAGGGTCGTCAGTTCGATTCTGACGGGTGGCTCCAGAATTTCAAAAATTGCGGGCGATTCGGTGAAGGAACCGGGTCGCCCGTTTGTACGAGCCGCTATACTAACCACCTGTATCACAAATTAAGGAGATCGTATTCCTCATGATCAGCATCAAGAGCCGACTCTTTCCAGCCTTCGCAGCGTTCACCCTCGTCGCCGTCGCGTGCATCACTTCAACAACCGCCGCAGCCGCAGTACCGGCCAAAGGTACTGAAATTCTGTGGGACCGGTACGGGATCCCTCATATGTTTGCGCCAGACCACGCGAGTCTGTTCTATGCGTATGGTTATGCGCAGATGGAAGCGCATTCGGAACTACTGATCCGGCTTTATACGCAGTCGCGCGGGCGGGCGGCGGAGTTTTATGGCGATGAGTATCTGGACTCGGACCGGTGGGTTCGGGTGAATGGAATTCCCGAGCGTGGCAAGCAATGGGCGTCGCAACAGTCGGCGGAATTTGCTCCGCTCCTGGCCGCGTTTGTGGACGGTTTGAATGCCTGGGGAAAAGAACACGCGGATTCCCTGAGCGCTCCGGCCAAGGCGCAATTTCCGTTCAAGCCGGAAGACGTGCTGGCACATGGTTTGCGGGTAATTCACTATGACTGGCTCGTCAGTGAGTCAAAGGTGGACGCGCGGGTGAAGAAGGCGGGGCTCGATATTCATGGCTCGAATGAATGGGCCATTGCGCCTTCTCATTCCGCGAATGGCCACTCGATGCTGTTGAGTAATTCGCATCTCCAATGGGGCGATATCCATACTTACTTCGAAGTTCAGTTGACTGCGCCCGGTGTTACTTCTTATGGTGCGGTGTGGATCGGAATCCCGGTACTGCGGCAGTGTTTTACAGACTATCTGGGGTGGACACAAACGACCAATAACCCGAACGGCGCTGACCTTTACAATCTGACACTGAAAGACGGTGGTTATGTTCTGGATGGGAAGGTCAGGCAGTTTGCAACGGAGAAGCAGACGATCAAGGTCAAACAAAAAAACGGCAGCCTGAGGGACGTTGCTCTCGTCATCCGGACGTCAGAACATGGTCCTGTTGTAGTAGACAAACCGGGCAGTGCGATTGCATTGCGGGTTACCGCACTTGACCGGCCACGATGGTTTGAACAGTTCTGGAAAATGGGGCTGGCGCACAACTTTGATGAGTTCCAGACCGCAATGAAAATGCAGCAGGTGCCATTGTTCAATACCGCTTATGCAGACCGGGACGGGCACATCATGTATCTGTACAATGCGGCGGTTCCGGTGCGTCCGCGCGGAGATTATCAGTTTTGGAGCGGAGTCGTTCCGGGAGATACTTCGGAATTGATCTGGGATGCGAAGAAGATCATTCCCTATGAGCAGTTGCCGAAGGTAATTGATCCGCCAACGGGCTGGGTGCAGAACAGTAACGACACGCCCTGGACATCGGCGTATCCGATGATCCTGGATTCTTCGAAGTTCGCTTCGTATCTGGCTCCGCCGGTTGGAATCACGACGCGGGCGCAGCGTGGAATCAGGACCCTGTCTCCGGCGAAAAAGATGACTTTTGATGACGTCAAGGCCGGCAAGCTTTCGACTCATGTGGAGACGGCGGACCAGTATGTTGACGATCTGGTGGCTGCCGCGCGGAAGATGGGTTCGGACCGGACGAAGAAGGCTGCTGATGTTCTGGCGAAGTGGGACCGGGCGGCGGATAACGAGAGCGACGGAATTCTTCTGTTCTACCGGTTTCTGCTGGGGGCAGGGAATGGGTTCCAGACAATCGGCGGGTATGCGGTCCCTGGCGACGAAAAGAGGCCGCTCGACACGCCGCGTGGTTTTGCAGATCCGGCGAAGGCGGTCAAAGTTCTGGACCAGGTCGCGGCGGACATCGAAAAGGAATATGGGAGCCTCAATGTGAAGTGGGGTGATGTGATGCGGGTCCGCCGGGGTGGAACGGATCTGCCCGCAAACGGTGCGCCTTCGATGATGGGCGCGATCCGTACGCTTGACCCTTCACCGTTTGTGGGTGGGAAGGCGCAGGGCCGGGCAGGGGACACGTATTACGCTGTGATTGAATTCTCGACACCCGTGCATGCTGAGGCGCTGTTGGGGTATGGGAACTGGTCTAAGCCGGGGTCAAAGCATGTGGATGATCAACTGCCGCTTTTTTCGAAGAAACAGATGAGGACTGTGTGGCGGTCAAAGGCTGAAGTTGAGGCGAATCTGGAGAGCCGGAAGACCTGGTAGGGTATGCAGCAGGCAGGGTATTCTGGGTAGGAAACATGCAAACAGGCGGGGATGCGGGTCAGGCTTCAGGATTTGCGGTAACAGGATTTGGGTTCCTGTCGAGGTTTATTGCCACGCTTGCATCCCTGGTGTTTGTGTTCCTCGTGTTGGTCACGGTTATTGACCCGGACGGTCATTTTGGAGGGAGCGTTTTCTTCCATATCAGGGTCGCAGCGCGGCAGGACAAGGTCCGCTTGTTCGTTCCATTCCACCCACAGGGTGAAGTTACGGGGCTGATTCTGGGATCCAGTACGTTAATCAGTCATCAGCACCTGAAGCCGGAACAACCCGGACACTTCTTCAAGGGTAAATCCGAGTGCCTGTTGCCCGATTGATGAAACGCACTCGCTTTGCGGCGTCTGAGGGATAGTGGCGGTAGCCAGCGACTGGTTTCGTTGGCTCATCCAGCAACCCGCGGCTCTGGTAGTAATGAATGGTCTCAACGTTCACTCCGGCGCGTTCCACCAGCTTCCCTATCGTCAAACCGCCACCCATGGCATTTCCCTTTGACTCCGTACCATGGTACGGAGCTTACTTTGATGGTATTTAAAGATGGATCTGCAGGACCTGGCGAATATATGGCACAACTGAACGCGAAAGGCTCTCTGATTGCCGGAGTGGTCGCCGGCATCGGTGCGTCGGTGTGTTGTGTGGGGCCACTGGTGCTTCTGATATTGGGCGTGAGCGGCGCATGGATCGGAAACCTGACCGCGCTGGAACCGTACCGGCCTTTTTTCATCGGCCTGATGCTGCTGTTCCTTGGCCTCGCCTTCCGCAAGCTTTATCTGGTACCGCAAATCTGTACGCCTGGCACTCCGTGCGGGGATGATCCTTACGTGAGCAGACGTCAACGCCTGGCCTTCTGGGTGGCGGCGGTATTGCTCCTGGGCTTGTTGATGGTGCCGTGGGTTGTGCCGATGTTTTACCTCTGAAAGGAAATCATGATACGCAAAACGCTGATTGCTGTTCTGCTCTCCCTGCCGCTAGCGGCGCTCGGCGTGTCGCCCCAAACGGTAGTGCTGGATGTGCAGAAAATGACTTGCGCCCTGTGCTCGGTTACGGTCAGGAAAGCACTGGAGAAAGTGCCTGGAGTAAGCGCAGCTAAAATCGACTACGACAAGAAGACGGCTACGGTGAAGTTCGATGCCGAGAAAATCAGCCCCGCTGTGTTGATAAAGGCGACAACCGAAGCGGGCTTTCCCTCAAGAACCCACAGCACTCCGAAGCCGTGATGAATACTGCGGCCGTTCTACTGGACTCGGTGTTGACATGCCCGCGTTGCAACGTTTTGAAGGCGGAAACCATGCCGGTGGACGCTTGTCAGTTTTTCTATGAATGTGACAATTGCAAGGCGCTCATTCGTCCGAAGCCCGGACACTGTTGCGTGTTCTGCTCCTACGGATCGGTGAAATGTCCGCCTATTCAGGCGCAAGGCAAGTGCTGTCAGTAAGCCCGGGAATCGCGTTGTCTCACCGCCAGATTACGCCACTCGGCTGCGTCGGAAGCCGTCCAGATGAGAAGTAACTCTTCGATCGCCGAACCGATTCCCCTCGACTGCGAGATCAGAAATACGCCCGGTGAATGCCCTGTTTCGCTAATGAACTGCCGGAAATGAACAGGCGAATCCATGTGGCTGCGGGAGCTTTTGGAGGGCTTTGGCGTCTACCTCGCAAGGGGATGAAGTGGTCAACCCGGCAGGCTATGGTGCCGTTGCGAAGCGTATGCGTCGCCAGACGCTGGTAGTATGGCATTATGGCAACCAGAAAGCTTACTTTTAGTTTGCCCGAAACTTTGGCGAACCAATTCCTGCGGCGCGTTGGCTCGCGAGACAGATCGCGGTTTGTGAGCGAAGCATTGGCGGCGCGTCTGGCCGAGCGCGATCTGTTGTTGATTCGCTCCTGCGAAATTGCGAATGGAGACCCGGAGGTCAACAAAATCGTCAACGAATTCGACGGGATTCGGGATGAAATGACCGAGCCATGGAACTGAGTCCTGAGCGGGGTGAAATCTGGTGGGTCGCGCTTGATCCCGCGATTGGCTCTGAAGCCCGCAAGATGAGACCCTGCGTGGTAGTATCCGTCAATATTTTGAACAAACGCCGGAAGACTGTCATTGTGGTGCCTCTGTCGAGTTCGCCCAATTCCAGTCCGCCCATTCTGGTGCCGGTGATGTGTGACACTCAACCGGCCGTGGCAGTGATCGATCAGGTTCGCGCCGTGACAAAGAAACGCCTCCGCGCGAGGATCGGAGTCCTCTCAGAGCAGGAGATGACGGCGGTTGAAGACAGCCTTCGGCAAATTATGAATCTGGGATAGCGGTCTTTGCGGCGCGGGATGATCGCGTTTCTATTCCGAAAGGCCAAGCGGGCGGAGCAGATACGTTGTCAGGTCGAACTTGCCCCGGTTCAGATCATGCCCGGCTCCTTCGAGGATCATCAGGTCCGTCTTCGCAGGGATAAGCTGCAAGGCCTCCTGCATTTCTTCAACGGTACCGAACGGATCTTTCGTGCCGTGGATAAACAACGCTGGTGTTTCGAGCCTGGGGAAGTGTGCCGTTCTGGCCTGCAGAGGTTTTGATGGCGGGTGCAGCGGGTAGGAGAACAACAGCAGTGCATCACAGATTCCCGGTTTCTCTGCAGCGAGGAGTGTGGACTGGCGGCCCCCGTAGGAATGCCCTCCCAGCGTGATTGTGCCTGGGACCAGTTTGCGCATGGCGGCTACAGCGTCTGCAAGGCCTGCGCGGTCTGTCTGTGACATGGCGGGTGTGGGCGGGCCGAAGGAACGGCGCTGGCGGAAAGGCAGGTCACAACGAAGCACGGTGGCTCCAGTGGCGGCGAGGGCGTTAGCCACGTTAACCAGCAATGGCGCAGCGCAGTTGCCTCCGGCCCCGTGGGTAAGGATGTATCCGCTACTGCTATCTGCTTCTGGTCTGTGAATAAAGCCTCGAACGGTACCCTGCTGGAACGGAGTCATGTGTAGAGTTCATAATGACGCTTATCCCCTATGTGCCGCAGCATAAAAGTTCTTCGCAAGCCGGATGAGACCGTTACGGCCGACGAAATCTCCGCCGCTGCGCTCCAGTTTGTACGTAAAGTGAGCGGGTCGCGGAAGCCTTCGAAGGTAAATCAGGTGCCTTTCGATAATGCCGTTCAGGAGATTGCGGCGGCGACAGAAAAGCTGCTGGCGCAAATGCGTACGAAAGTCTCATGACCATTGCCGAATCCACTATTGAACTCGCTACCGGAACCGGACCGATGCGGTGCCGGGTGTTTCAACCTGCGGCGGACGGGAAGTTTTCAGGTCTGCTGCTGTTCTCGGAAATTTTCCAGATCACAGGGCCGATTGCGCGGACAGGCGCGTATCTGGCGGGCCATGGCTACGTGGTGATTGTTCCCGAGATCTATCACGAACTGGTGCCGACGGGAACTGTAATCGCTTACGACCAGGCGGGCGGCGAACGCGGCAATGCACTCAAGACGGCCAAAGCGGTTTCGTCGTATGACGCCGATGCGCGGGCGGCTTTGGACTGGCTGAAGGCGTCCCCGGCCTGCAATGGGCGACTGGTAACGATGGGGATTTGCACGGGCGGGCATCTGGCGTTTCGGGCGGCGATGAATGCTGACGTTCTCGCAGCGGCCTGCTTCTATGCCACCGATTTACACTCGCGCGGACTGGGCCAGGGGATGAACGACGATTCGCTCGGGCGTGCCGGTGAGATCGCAGGTGAACTGCTCATGATCTGGGGGCGGCAGGACCCTCACGTGCCGCTTTCCGGGCGTACGCAAATCCATGCGCGACTTGAAGAAGCAGGGGCGCGATACCAGTGGCTGGAAGTCAACGGGCAGCATGCTTTTCTTCGCGATGAGGGTCCGCGGTATGACCCGCAACTGGCCCGTCTCTGCTACGGGTTGGTGTTCGATTTGTTCGATCGCACTCTGAAGTTATAATTGTTACGAAAATGGACGTCTTTGATGAACTGATCCGCCTGCGTACCTTAGGGCAGAAGTGTGCCCTGGCGACGATTGTCCAGGTGAAGGGTTCCATCCCGAGTTTTGAATCGGCGAAGCTGCTGGTTCGCGAGGACGGTTCGCTGGTGGGGACCATTGGCGGCGGGTGTGTGGAAGCGGAAGTGTGGAATGCCGCGCGCGAAGTGATTGAGACAAACAAGCCGCGCCATATGTCGTTCAGCCTGGGGCAGGACGCGGCCTACGACAACGGCCTGATTTGCGGAGGGCAACTGGACGTGTTTGTGGAATGCATCAGTCCGCAGCCTGCGGTGATTATTTTCGGTGGCGGACATATCTCGAAGAGCCTGGCCAAGGTTCTGGATATGGCCGGGTTCCGCGTTACTGTTGCCGACAATCGCGAAACATATGCCAACCGGGAACGCTTTCCGGAAGCCGATGCGGTTTACTCGGATGAGTACGAAGATCTGTATCCGAAGCTGACGGTGAACGAATCTACGTACATCGTGATTGTGACGCGCGGGCATCGCGACGACATGCGGATTCTGCGGTGGGCTGTGACGACGCCATCGAAATACATCTCGATGATTGGCAGCAAACGCAAGGTGATTGCGGTGGTACACGAGTTGGAAAAAGAAGGCCTGCCGCGTGAAGCGTTTGAGCGCGTGTTTGCGCCCATGGGGCTTGAGATTGGCGCGGAATCGCCGGAAGAAATTGCCATTTCAGTGGGCGCGGAAATGATTGCGATGCGGCGTTTGCCGGAAGGGAAATGGCGGTCGCTTTCGAAGTCGATTTTTTGCGATGAACACCTGCGCGCCCTGCTGAAGTGAAGTCGGCTGCTGTTATATTGACGGCCGGTGAATCGCGCCGGATGGGGCGTCCGAAGGCGTTTCTGCCGTTTCGCGGCGGGACTTTTCTTTCGCGTATTGTGGACACCTTAGCCCCGTATTGCTCGCCGGTGATTGCGGTGTTTGGTTTCGATGCAGAGCGTTTGATGGCGTTTGCGCCGGGTGGCGTTCTGGCGGTGGAAAATCCGGATTATGAACGGGGAATGCTGACGTCACTCCAGGCAGGTTTGCGGGCGGTGCCTGCGGACTCTGATGCAGTGATGTTCACTCTGGTGGATCATCCGGCGATTGCCGCTTCCACCGTGAATGCGCTGATTTCCAGGGCTCTGAATCAAAGTGATGCGTCTATTGTGATTCCGCGGTTTGCAGGCAAGCGCGGGCATCCGGTGCTGATTCGTGGCAGCATCATGGCGGAATTTCTGAACGAACCCATTACTTCGAAAGTTCGCGATGTGATTGATCGCCATGTGGCGGAGATTGTTTATCTGGACGTGGACGACCCGGGCATCTCGGACGATATCGATGACCCGGCGCTTTATCAAAGCCTGCTGGCGCGTGAGGCTCTCCGCTGATGACGGGCAGGGCTAAAGCGATCTGGAGTGCGTCCGCGCTGGTGGTGCTGATCACGCTGGTCGCGCCCCTGGTTAATGTAGACGGTTATCGCGGGTCTATGCGGACTTCTCTCGAACGGGCTTTGGGGCGGAAGGTGGAACTGTCTTCGGTTCGCTTCCGGATTTTCCCCCGGCCGGGGTTTACGGTGGGCAACGTGATCATTGGCGAAGATCCGGCGCTGGGCCTGGAGCCCGTTGCCTATGTAACCACCCTGCGGGCTGCTCCCCGCCTGTTGGCGCTGCTGCGGGGCAGGCTGGAAATCGCGTCGGTGGATCTGGAAGAAGCGAGTTTGAATCTTTCGCGGGTGGATCAGCCAAAGGCTGGCGTGCAGTGGAATTTCGCGGCGCTGCTGCGACCGGAAACATTGGCGGGGTTTCCCGCGATTCACATCCACGGGGGCCGGATCAACTTCAAGAAGGGTAATACGAAATCGCTGTTCTATCTTCTCGATACGGATCTGGATTTGTGGCCGCCGGATTCGGCGCATGATCCGTGGACGCTGAAGGTGCGGGCGAATCCGGCACGCACGGACCGTTCGGCGCAGGGGTTTGGCAGTTTCCGTGTGCGGGGTGAGTGGGCTGCGGATACGCGGTCGGCCGTGCTGGATGTGACGCTGGAGAAGAGCGAATTTGGCGATCTGCTGACGCTGATTAACGGGCATGATACGGGGATTCAGGGGTCAGTTACGGGTTCGGTGCATCTGGCGGGGCCGCTCAATAAAGTTGGCCTTGGGGGCAAGGTTACCATTGCGAATCTGCACGGGTTTGCGCAGGCTCCTCCGGGCGGGAATGAATGGCCGATGCTGGTGGGCGGCGTACTGGACGCGGTGGGGCAGACGGCGGACGTAACGGCGAGCATGGCGGTTAAGGAATCGCCGCTGGGGCTGCGGTTTCGCGCGTCTGATTTCATGGGACGTCCCCGCTGGGGCCTGACCGTGAATGCGAGCAAGTTTCCACTGGCAGCGCTGCCCGGTGTGGCGCGCAATATGGGGCTGGAAATTCCGGCTGATTTCAAGCTGGAGGGTACGGCGGATGGTGCTGTAAGTTATGCGGCGGGCGGGCAGGTGGAAGGTGGGTTGAATGTCAGCAGCGCGACGCTGCGGCTGGCAGATGCGCCTCCGCTGAAGGTTGCTGTTGCGGCGCTGCGTTTCGCGGGCAATGCGGTCCGGCTTGAGCCTGCGGTGATCGCGAATGAAGCGAATGAAACGGCGCAGTTGCAGGGAGTTTGGAATATCGGGTCGGGTCGTCTGGATGCTGCGTTAACGAGTGATGGGATGGCGCTGGCATCACTGGGCAGGCAGATTTCGGTTGCGGGGATTCCGCTGTTAAGTGATGCCACTTCCGGTATATGGAAGGGGCAGTTGCGCTATTCGAGCGGCGGCGCGGGCTGGGCCGGGGAAGTACATTTGCAGGACACCGTGATACCGTTTGAGGCTTTTGCTGAGCCGCTGCATGTTGTGTCGGCGGATGCCGTGATTCAGGGGACGGCGCTGTCCGTGAAGCGGTTGAATGTGACCAGCGGAGGCGTTCAGGCGCAGGGAGATTATCAGTATGACCCGGCGGCAGTGCGTCCGCACAAATTTCGTATGACCCTGACGCGGGCAGAAGGCGGAGCGCTCGAAAAGCTGCTGACACCGGCGCTGCGACGGGGGAATCTGTTTACGTATGCGTTCAATTTTGGGCGGCCGCCGCAACCGGACTGGTTGCGGAGCCTGCGCGCGGAAGGTACTCTGCAGGCGGGTACGCTTGAAATCGCGGGCAGCGAATTTAAGAAATTTCGAACACGTATTCTGTGGGATGGGACAGAAGTTCGGCTAACGAATCTGGAAACTTTCCTGGGTACGGCTGGGTTTGAGGGGAAGGCTGCGATTCATCTCGACCGGCGGCAGCCTGGTTATGAACTTTCCGGCAGGCTAAAGGGCCTGGCCTGGAAGTCAGGCCGGCTGGATGCGGACCTTGCTATGACAACGTCCGGCACCGGTGCGGGCCTGCTGAGCAATGCACAGGTGGATGGCACATTTACTGGCCGTGAGATTGATCTGGCACCGCTTGATCAATACGACACGGTGGCTGGTGATGTCGTCTGTACGTTTGATTCTGCTGGTCCGAAAATCAATTTGACGCAGCTGGTGATGAAGAGCGGCGCCGATACCTATCAGGGCACTGCAGAAACCGGTGCCAATGGTCAGGTGCTGCTCAAGCTGACTGACGGCACGCGGCGGATTCAGGCAGCGGGTGCAATTTTCCGCGGCGAACCCTTCAAAATTTTGCCCTGAGGGGCAAGTGATGCAGGGCGAAAGCGCAGGACGAAACGTGCGCCGCGACCTGGTTCAGTGTGCAGTGTGACGGAGCCGCAATGCTGACGCATGATGTCGCGCACGATGGCGAGGCCGAGGCCCGTACCGCCGCTGCCTCTGGTGGTGAAGAACGGTTCAAAGACGCGGCCTGCAAGCTCGGGGTCAATGCCAGGGCCGGAGTCAGCAATTTCAATGGAGTGTTTGGAAGCAGAGATGCGCAGGGTGCCTCTGCTTTCCATGGCTTCGCACGCGTTCAGAATCAGATTGGTGAGGGCGCGTGTGACCGCTGCCGGGTTGGCAACGATTGTGGGTAGAGTAGCGGGTACGTTGAGGAAGAGCCGGATGCCTTCCGGCAGACGAAGCTGTGTGGCGAAATCGTGCAGGTAAGCAGCGAGATCCACAGGGCCAAGTTTTACGGTTTCCCCGCGCCCGGCTTCGAGCAGACAGGTGGTGAGCTCTGAACAGCGCTCCAGAGCGTCCATCGCGCTGGCGATATTGCTCACCGATAAATGATTCACAATAAGGGTGAGCTGGTTGTTGAGGTCGTGCGCGATTCCGGCGGCTGCTGCGCCGAGGGTTTCGAAGTGGGTGGATGTTTGGGGCTTCATCTGGCCCGATAGTAATTCAGCCGCAAGCAGGTTGTGCAGGGCTTTGTCTGTAAGTGATTCATTTATGAGAAAAAATATTTTTGCCGGACTTGTGACCGTGTTTATGACTTTGACGATTTCTGCCGCTGAGGCCCCTGTTTCACAGATTCAGACCATGAGTGCGCGCTATGCGAAGGTGCCGCTCAAGGTGGATCTTTCGAAGCTTTCCGCGGGCGACCGTGCGGCATTGCAAAAGCTGGTGGCAGCGGGGCGGCGCGTGAATCATATCTTCCTGCAGCAAATGTGGAGCGGGAACGTGGCTCTGAACGACAAGCTGAAGAAGGACACGACTCCTGCAGGTAAAGCCCGGTATGACTATTTCTGGCTGAATAAAGGCCCGTGGTCCGAACTGGATAATCATGCGGCGTTTCTGGCCGGGGTTCCTGCCAAACGGCCGGCGGGTGCGAATTTCTATCCTGAAGCCATGACGAAGGCCGAGTTTGAGGCCTGGCTGAAGACGCAGTCTGCCGCAGTGAAGACGCAGGCTGAGGGATTCTTCAGCGTGGTGCAGAAGAGCAGTGATGGCAAGTTGAGGCTGGTCCCATTCTCGGAAGCTTATAAGGACGACCTTGCAGCCTGCGCCGCCGATCTGCGTGCTGCGGCGAAACTGACCGAAAACGCCACGCTCAAAACCTTTCTGGAATCCCGCGCCGCAGCTTTCTTTTCCAATGATTATTACGCCAGCGATATGGCGTGGATGGATCTGGACGCGCCTCTCGACATCACCATCGGGCCCTATGAAACCTATAACGACGAGATCTTCGGTTACAAGGCTGGTTTCGAGGCTTATATCAACGTCCGCGACGATGTGGAAACAGCCAGGCTAAAGTTCTTTGGCGACCATCTTCAGGAGGTGGAGAACAACCTGCCGATTGACGCCAAATACCGGAATCCGAAGCTGGGAGCGCTGTCGCCGATTCGTGTGGTGAATCAGATTTTCGCGGCTGGTGATGGCGACCACGGCGTGAAAACTGCGGCTTACAATTTGCCGAACGACGAGCGGGTGGTGCATGAAAAGGGCAGCAAGCGGGTGATGCTGCGGAACGTGCAGGAAGCGAAGTTCAAGACCACGCTGGAACCGATTTCAAAAACGGTGCTGGCTCCGGCGGCGTTGGCGGGGCTGAATTTCGATTCGTTCTTTACGCATATTCTGGCGCATGAGATGAGCCATGGGATTGGTCCGCACCAGATTACGGTGGGGGGCCGGGGGACTACGCCGCGCCAGGAGTTGAAGGATGTTTACAGTGCGATTGAAGAGGCCAAGGCGGATGTGCTGGGGCTCTACATGCTGCAGCATTTCTTTGACAAGGGGTATTTGAAGGCAGATGAGACAAGGCTCTATACGACCTATCTGGCGTCGTCATTCCGCACGCTGCGGTTCGGGCTGAATGAGGCACATGGCAAGGGGATGGCGCTGCAGTTCAACTATTTGACGGACAAAGGCGCGTTCGTTTACAAGGGCGGGGCATGGCAGGTGGATGCGGCGAAGATCAAGGACGCGGTGCGGGATCTGGCGCATGATTTGTTGATGATTGAGGCCACGGGGGATTTAGCCGGGGCGAAGAAGATGCTGGATACGCTGTCTGTGTTGCGGCCGGATGTGAGTGCGACGCTGGCGAAGGTGACGGCGGTGCCGGTGGATATTAATCCGGTGTTTGTGACGGCGGATGAACTGGATCCGGCGGGTGCGGGTCGATAGGTGTACCGGGTCCGCGCGGCGACTCCGGCAGATTACGCGGAGTGGAGACCGCTGTGGGACGGCTATAACGCGTTCTATGGCCGGCTGAATGCCACGGCATTGCCGGAGGAAATCACGCAGGCAACATGGGCCCGGTTCTTTGATCCTAATGAGCCTGTCTTTGCGCTGGTGGCGGAGTGTGACGGTCGGCTCGCGGGGCTGGTGCATTACCTGTTTCATCGCGGTACGATTCAGTTGAAGCCGACGTGTTATTTGCAGGATTTGTTTACTTTGCCGGAGGAGCGTGGCCGGGGAGTGGGGCGTTCGTTGATTGAAGCGGTGTACGGAGAGGCTGCGGCGGTGGGTTCAAAGCGGGTTTACTGGCATACGCATGAGGGGAATGTGGCGGGGCGGATGCTGTATGACAAGGTGGCGCAGGATTCGGGTTTTGTGGTTTATGTGAAGGGTCTTTGAGACTGGTGCGGTTCCCACAGGCATATCGACCCGATAAACTGGTGCCGTGAAGGTCAGAGAGGTGATTCGGATGGTCGAGCAAGACGGATGGACTCAGGTGCGGCAGAAGGGAAGTCACCGCCAGTAACACCATCCGTGGAAAGCGGGAACGGTGACAATTGCCGGACACCCGTCGATGGACCTTGACCCAAAGACTGGAAGGACTATCCTGAAGCAAGCGGGGTTCAACCAATGAGTAGATATGTGGCGCTAATTGAAAAAACCGGGACTGGCTTCAGTGCGCACGTCCCGGACCTTCCCGGCTGCGTCGCAGCCGCTGCGACCTATGGTGAAACCGTGAGTTTGATTCACGAAGCAATTGAGTTTCACATTGCGGGCATGCTTCTGCATGGTGAGTATGTGCCGGAACCCACCACTTTGGCGGAACTGGTCGAGGTTGCCTGAGCAGGGCTGATCAGGGGTTCGCTCTACCTTGGATCGCAACGGCGGTGGCTGAAAGAAAATGGTGCGGATGAGAGGACTTGAACCTCCACTTCTTTCGAAACCAGAACCTAAATCTGGCGCGTCTGCCAATTTCGCCACATCCGCACGGTAGGGGAACAATTGGAGTATAGCAGCGGGGCGGGGAAGAGGCTCTATGCTAACCTGATGAGTACAGGCGTGTTGAGTGGTTTTCAGGCGGCTGTTGGTGTTTCCCTCAGGCGTTTCCTTCAAGCGTGAGTCGGTAGCTCAGTTGGTAGAGCATCGCACTTTTAATGCGGTGGTCGCGGGTTCGAGCCCCGCCCGACTCACCATTATTTTCATTAACTTACACCTGCAATCAAATCGCGGACCCCAAAGACCGGATCACCCACAACGAACCGGACGATTGGGAACCCGAACGCCCAATTTCCTGAACCGCACGCCACCACCGACCTGCTCCGTTTTTACGACTCCAATTGCGACAGCATCCTTCCCGACGACGTCTGCACTGGACTCATTGCCACGTAAGCCACACTGGCACCCCGGCGCGATTACTGCGACAATCAGGATTCGGGCCTGATCGTGACACTTGAACTAAAGCCAGAACAGGAACAGCTAATCGGTCAGGCCATTCAGGCTGGCCTGATCCATGCTGCGAACGACGTGCTGGACGCAGGCGTCGAAACCATTCGCAGCCGGCTCCAAGAGCAACAAACCAGTCACAAAACGATGGACGCTCGCCAATGGTCGAAGGAATTCCACGCTTGGGTGCGAAGCCATTCCACGGCCACGCCTCTGCTCTCCGACGACGCAATCAGCCGTGATTCCCTCTACGGCACACGCGGAATGTAATGCCGGTCCTCACCGACACCAACATTTTCCTCCGCCTTCTTCAGCCTCATCATCCACATTGCCGCCTCGCCGCCGGAAGTGGACACACCTGCTTCTCAAACCGTTCAATCAGCGTTCCTGGCAGATCAAGCAGCGCCAGTTCCTCGGCATTAAGTCGCTCATCCCCGCGCGCGTTATAAGGGACTCCACAACAGCCAGCGCCCGTTCTCCTCCTCAGTCTGAATTATTTTGGGAGTGAATTTCGCCAGCAACCGGCCATAGCGGCGCACGTTGATCCCTGACGTGCCGGAGATCGTGTGAATCGTGCTCATTGTTCTCAGTTCAGGCGTCGACGCCATTTATCGGGGTCACGAGAGTTGTTGCGGTGTTGCTGAAGGCGACAACAGAGAACTTACCCTTCCGCAGCGCCCGCTTCGCCGAAAGAGAGGGTCGAAGATGCTGTAAAAAAAGCCTTTGACGCCTACGCGCATCCCAAAACAGCCGAACAATACCTTCGTAAGATTCAATGATCGGTAGAAGGTACGATCTGGCCTCTTGCATGGGAGATCACTCGAACGGTGATGGGACGTCTGCCGCGCCATTTTGTGGGGATGTGCAGAGTGGATTACGTGTGATGGGTAAATATGGCATAATTATGGCATATATGCGAACCACGATTGAGTTGCCCGATGAACTGTTAACTCAAGCTAAAAGCCGTGCAGCCCTGGGGGGGATTTCGCTGCGGCAGTTTTTCGTTGAGGCTGTTCGGCAACGACTGGAACCGGAAAAGCGCAAACTGCGGAAAGCGCCGCCCATGATCGGGGACGCCCATGCGGTACCGATGACGGCTGTGACCCGGGAGCAAATCGATGAAGCCATGTTTGGCTGATGTCAACGTTCTGTTGCCCCTGCTGGTACGTCATCACGAACATCATGCAAGGGCAATGAGGTGGTTTGACAGCCTCGCGGCGGGGGAAGCCGCGCTTTGTCGCTTCGTTCAACTGGCTTTGATCCGGTTGCTTGGCAACGGGGCCGTTATGGGCGTGTACGTGTTGCCAGCTTCAAGCGCGTGGAAGCTGATTGCGGAGTTGATGGAAGATGAACGACTTGAGTTTGCGACAGAGCCTGCTCTGCTGGATGAGATTTTACCGGATCTGCTGAAATATGCAGTCCCAACCGGCAAACTGGTGGCGGACGCTTACCTGGCGGGCTTCTCCGTCGCCGCTAAAATGCGGTTAGCGACATTCGACAAGGGCTGCCGCCAGTTCCGCGGGGTAGATCTGGAACTGCTCCAACTACCCTAAAGCGGCGGGTTTATGCGTTAAAGACCCGAAAAAAAATGGCGTCCACGTGGCGGAGTTGACGTTCGAGTGAAAACGTTTCCGCTAGTTTAGCCGGGGGCAGCAGAGCTGTGATCTCGGGGTCGGCTTCGATGGCCGCGCGGAAATCACCCTCCGCTTCCCAGGCCTGCATGGCGTGGCGCTGCACGGCAGCGTATGCCTGCTCCCGCAGCATCCCTGCCGCGGAGAGATCGAGCAGCAGCTGGCCGGAAAAAACCAGCCCGCGCGTCATCTCGAGGTTACGTTTCATTCGCGCCGGATAGACGAACATCCTGTCGATCAGGTTGGTTGTTTTCGCCAGCAGATAGTCGGTGAGGATGGTGGAATCGGGCAGAATCACGCGCTCCACTGAAGAATGCGAAATGTCGCGTTCATGCCAGAGCGCGACGTTTTCAAAAGCCGCCTGAGCATTGGCACGGACGACTCGCGCCAAGCCGCAGATCTGTTCACAGACGATAGGGTTGCGCTTGTGTGGCATGGCAGAAGAACCCTTCTGGCCTTTGGCGAAGAATTCCTCTGCTTCGCGGACTTCGGTCCGCTGCAGATGTCGGATTTCGAGAGCAATTTTTTCGAGTCCCGCAGTCAGCGTCGCGAGGACTGCAATGAAGTGGGCATGGCGGTCGCGCTGCACGACCTGTGTGGCGATCAGGGCTGGCGTCAAGCCCAGCCGCTCACAGATTTGCTCTTCCACGGCTGGTCCGATATGGGCAAAGGTACCCACAGCCCCGGAAACTTTGCCGACACGCAGGTCTTCAGCGGCAGCTTCGAGACGGTGTAAATCGCGGCCCGCTTCGGAGTACCAGAGTGCGAGTTTGAGGCCAAACGTCACCGGTTCGGCGTGAACGCCATGGGTACGGCCGATTTGAACGGTGTGCTGGAATTCGAGCGCTCGGCGTTTCAGCACTTCCCGCAGCTTCTTCACACCTTCAACTAAAATCTCTGACGCCTGTTTGAGTTGCAGGGCCTGGGCCGTATCCACAACATCGGTTGAGGTCAGGCCATAGTGCAGCCAGCGTGATGACGAAGCATGACCGGCCGCAGCCATGGCTTCCGCCACAGCAGTCGTGAAGGCGATCACATCATGCCGGGTGATTTCTTCAATGGCGAAAATACGGTCGACATCAAACCCGGCGTGTTCACGCAGCAGTTTGGCATCTTCGGCGGGAACCACGCCCTGTTCGGCCAGCGTTTCGGATGCGGCCAGCTCTACTTCGAGCCATTGTTGAAACCGGTTCTGGTCACTCCAGACGGCACCCATGGCAGGGCGGGTATAGCGGGGAATCAAAAGGCAAAAACCTCAGTTTGGCGTTTCTGTTCGGCGATCACGAGCTGGGGTGCGAGGCCGCGCTGCATCAGCGACTGCGCAGCACCCATGCGGACGATTTCGGGGTGGTTATTGTGCTCACTCAAATGTCCGAGGATCAGGGTCTGAATGCCGCTGTCGAGGTCGCTTTCGAGGTATTCGCATGTGTGGGCGTTCGAAAGGTGCCCGTTGCGCCCCAGCACCCGCTGTTTGACGCTCCAGGGATACGGCCCTACGCGCAGCATTTCGGTATCGTGATTCGATTCGAGCAACAGCATCTGCACCCGGCGGAGGTGAATCTTGATGGAATCGGGCATGTAGCCGAGGTCGGTCGCAATGCCGATTTTGACACCATCGGCTTGAAGCGAAAAACCCACGGGGTCAATGGCATCGTGTGGAATCGTGAAACTCTGGATGACGATATTGCCGATCATCCAACCGGATCCGGCCTGAAACGGTTCGACGGGCGGAGCTTCGGTTTCTTCCCAGTCGAGCATGGGCGCGGTGAGTTTTGAGATAAAGACAGAAAGCGGTTTGCCGGTTTTCAATCTGCGGCGCGCACGGACCAGCCGCACCAGCCCGGCAATGTGGTCGGAATGCTCGTGGGTGATCAGCACCGCGTCCAGATCTTCCGGCTTCTCACCAATTTCCGCCATACGGCGCGTGAGTTCGCGGACACTGAGCCCGGCATCAATCAGGATGCGCGTTTTCGACGTGGCCAGAAACGCCGAATTTCCCGTACTGCCACTGGCCAGCACGCAAAACTTAACTATGACATTTCTCCCTGATTATGTTTTAGCAGAAAAGTGGGGCGGCTGGCTTGAAACCGATGCAGAAAACCACCGCCCCACCGGAAAAACTACATCATTTTGGTTTTGATGACGTCCATCAGTTCTTTCACCGCACCGGAACTCTTGTGCAGGGCAGCCGTTTCTTCGTCCGTCAGCTTGATTTCGTAGATCTTCTCGATGCCGTTCGCGCCCAGCTTGCAGGGAACGCCGACAAAGAGACCGCTGATGCCATATTCGCCTTCAAGATAGGCGGCACAGGGCAGAACTTTCTTCTTGTCACGCAGAATCGATTCGGCCATTTCCACAGCCGAAGCCGCCGGGGCGTAATAGGCGCTGCCGGTTTTGAGGAACTTCACGATCTCAGCACCACCATTGCGGGTGCGGTCAACAATCGCGTTCAGACGGTCTTCCGGAATCAGCTCGGTGAGCGGGATACCGGCAACACTCGACAGGCGCACAACCGGCACCATGGTGTCGCCATGGCCGCCTAGCACCACTGCGGTCACGTTATCGACAGAAACGCCGAGTTCCATCGCAATGAAAGTCCGGAAACGCGCGGAATCGAGTACGCCCGCCATACCGATGACGCGGTTCTTGGGGAACTTTGAAACCATCATCGCCACATGCGCCATGGCATCGAGCGGATTGGTTACCACGATGATCACAGCGTTGGGGGAAGTGGCGGCAACCTGTTCGGTGGCCGTTTTGACCACTTCATAGTTGGCCAGCAGCAAATCATCGCGGCTCATGCCCGGTTTACGGGGGAAGCCGGCCGTAATGATGACGACGTCTGAGCCAGCTGTCGGCGCGTAATCATTGGCTCCGGTGATGGAAACGTCATAGCCTTCCACGGGCCCGGCCTGCATCAGATCAAGGCCTTTGCCCTGCGGCACGCCATCGGCAACGTCAACCAGAACGATATCGCCCAGTTCTTTTTTGGCGGCCCAGACGGCACAATTGGCGCCGACGTTGCCGGCACCCACTACGGTAATTTTATTTCGCAATTTCAGGTATTCCTTTCGAGTGTTTGGGGAGAAGCAACAGTATAACGCTGGGCGTGCTGTCGTTAAACTGACAGTGACTAATCGGCCAGTTTGGACGATCCCATGAGGTATTCGTCAATTCCGCGTGCAGCTTTGCGGCCTTCCGCAATCGCCCAGACCACCAGGGATTGCCCGCGCCGCACATCACCCGCGGCGAAAACGCCCGGGACGGAGGACATATAAGAAACGGTATCCGCCGCCACATTGCCGCGGGGATCGAGGCCGACGCCCAGACCATCCAGCAGGCCGGAACGGATGGGGCCAGTGAAGCCCATCGCGAGCAGCACCAGATCCACATCCAGATCGAAAGCGGATTCATGAATCGGTTCGAACTGCGGCCCGGGACTCACACGCACGCCATGCAGTTTTTTTACATTGCCTTTGGCGTTGCCGCTGAAGCCGAGGGTGGAAACGCTCCAGTCGCGGTCGCCGCCTTCTTCATGCGCACTTTCGGTGCGGAGTTGCAGGGGCCAGAGCGGCCAGGGGGTCAGTTCGGAGCGTTCAGCCGGAGGTTTAGGCAGTAATTCAAACTGTGTGACACTGGCTGCTTTCTGCCGGTGCGCGGTGCCCAGACAATCAGCACCGGTATCGCCGCCGCCGATGATGATGACGCGCTTACCGGTGGCCAGAATCTGATGCGGCATGGAATCGCCTTCGCAGACTTTATTGGAAGGCACCAGATAATCCATCGCGTAATGAATGCCATTCAGTTGGCGGCCGGGAACTTTCAAATCACGCGGATGTTCCGCGCCGATAGCCAGCAGCACAGCATCGAAATCTTCGCGGAGACGGGCAACCGTGACATCGGTACCGACGGCGGTATTGGGGACAAACTCCACACCTTCAGCCCGCATCTGTTCGACGCGACGGTCAATCAGGTGCTTCTCCATCTTGAAGTTGGGGATGCCGTAGCGCAGCAGACCCCCAATGCGATCCGCTTTTTCGTAAACTGTCACGGAATGCCCGGCGCGTGCCAGTTGCTGGGCCGCCGCCAGACCCGCCGGCCCGGAACCCACTACGGCAACACGTTTACCGGTGCGCACCAGCGGCGGTTCAGGGACAATCCAGCCCTCTTCCCAAGCGCGGTCGACAATATTCTTTTCGATATTTTTGATGGTAACGGCTGGTTCGTTAATGCCGAGCACGCAAGCAGCTTCGCAGGGGGCAGGGCAGATGCGGCCCGTGAATTCGGGGAAATTATTCGTTGAGTGCAGCACGCGAATGGCATCGTGCCAGCGCCCGTTCCAGACCAGATCATTCCAGTCCGGAATGATATTTGAGACGGGGCAGCCGGTATGGCAAAAGGGAATACCGCAATCCATACAGCGCGCACCCTGCAGGCGGAGTTTGTCTTCGGGGAATGGCGTGTAAATCTCAAACCAGTCGTTGATGCGGACAGCCGCGGGGCGCCGTCCGGGTACTTCGCGTTTATAGTCCAGAAAGCCTGAATTCTTGCCCATCGTTATGCTCGTTCCTGCTGTTGTGCCGTGTGCTGCGGCGATTGCGCTAATACGGGGGGCTGCATCGTCTGGCCAGCCGCAGCCTGTTTTGCCAGCACGCGCTTAAGTTCATGCGGAAACACTTTGACGAACCTGGGCAACAGAGTGACCCAGTTTTCCAGAATGTATTTCGCCCGCACACTGCCGGTGGCTTCGATGTGCCGCTGGATGCTGTCGAGCAGAATCTGTTCATCAGCCGCCGAGGTGGCATCCTCCAGATCGACTGAAGTCTTGTTGCAGCGGTAGTCGAGGAACTCACCATTTTCATCCAGTACGTAAGCGATCCCGCCGGACATACCTGCGGCGAAATTGCGGCCAGTCTTGCCGAGCACGACCACCAGACCGTTCGTCATGTACTCACAGCCGTGGTCGCCTAACCCTTCCACAACAGCCGTTGCGCCGGAGTTGCGGACAGCAAACCGCTCGCCCGCCATACCGTTGAAGAAGGCCTCGCCGCTGGTGGCGCCGTAAAGCACCACGTTGCCGATGAGGATGTTTTCAGCCGCGACGAACGTGGATGCTTTCGAGGGGTAGACCAGAATGCGTCCGCCCGAGAGGCCCTTGCCGACATAATCGTTGGCATCGCCTTCCAGTTCCAGCGTTACTCCGCGCGCCAGGAACGCTCCAAAGCTTTGTCCTGCGGAACCAGTGAACTTGAATTTGATCGTATTATCCGGCAGACCTTTGGCACCGTGGGCACGGGCAATTTCGCCCGAAAGCATGGCACCCACGGTGCGGTGTACGTTGCGAATGGGTAGTTTGATTTCAATGGGACTGCGGTCAGCGGGGTCGGCATTTATGGCGTCCCGTGCATGGTCAATCAGCTTGAAATCGAGCGCTTCATCCAGACCGTGATCCTGTTTGGTGGTACAGCGGCGGCTGATGCGCGCAGGCAGCGGCGGCGTGTAGAGAATGGAAGAGAAATCCAGTCCTTTGGCTTTCCAATGATCTACTGCCGGACGGGCTTCAATCATGTCGGAACGGCCCACCATTTCATCAATCTTGCGGAAGCCCAGTTGCGCCATGATGGCTCGAACCTGTTCGGCAATGAAGAAGAAGAAATTGATGACGTGCTCGGGCTGGCCGTTGAATTTGGCGCGCAGAACCGGGTCCTGCGTGGCAATGCCGACGGGACAGGTGTTGAGGTGGCATTTGCGCATCATAATGCAGCCGAGGGCAATCAGCGGCATGGTTGAGAAGCCGAATTCTTCCGCGCCTAACAATGCCGCAATCGCGACATCGCGCCCGGTCTGCAGTTTACCGTCAGTCTGCACACGGATGCGGCTGCGCAGATCATTCATCACCAGCACCTGCTGGGTTTCGGCGAGGCCGAGTTCCCAGGGCGCGCCGGCATGTTTGAGCGAAGTCAGCGGAGAGGCTCCCGTGCCGCCATCGTGGCCGCTGATGAGCACCACGTCGGCATGGGCCTTCGACACCCCCGCAGCGACGGTTCCTACGCCCACTTCGGCGACCAGTTTCACCGAAATACGCGCGGTGGGGTTGACGTTCTTAAGATCGTAAATCAACTGCGCCAGATCTTCAATGGAGTAAATATCATGGTGCGGCGGCGGGGAAATCAGGCCCACGCCGGGTACAGAATGACGCACGCGGGCAATGACTTCATCCACTTTATGGCCGGGCAGCTGACCACCTTCCCCGGGTTTGGCGCCCTGCGCCATCTTGATCTGCAGTTCGTCGGCATTGACCAAATAATGCGCAGTGACGCCGAAGCGGCCTGAGGCCACCTGTTTGATGGAACTGCGGCGTGAATCGCCATTGGCATCGGGGTGAAAACGTTCTTCATCTTCGCCGCCTTCGCCAGTATTGGAACGCCCGCCAATGCGGTTCATCGCGATGGCCAGCGTTTCGTGCGCTTCCTTCGAGATGGAGCCGAATGACATGGCCCCGGTGGCGAAGCGCTTCACAATTTCAGTCGCCGGCTCCACGTCTTCGAGCGGAATCGGCGTGGCAGTTTTGAATTCGAACAGGCCGCGCAGAGTACAGAGATGGCGGCTTTGCTCATCAATCAGACGGGCATACTCTTCAAACGTGGCGAAGCTGTTCTGGCGTACCGCCAGTTGCAGCGCGCTGACCGTGGCCGGGTTCAGCGAGTGGTATTCGCCGCGCAGGCGGAAAGCGTAACTGCCGCCCACCGGAAGTTCAGTATCGAGTTCGAGCAGCGGCTGAAAGGCCAGCGTATGCTTCATGACGGCTTCGCGGGCCAGAACATCCAGACCCACGCCTTCAATGCGCGATGCGGTCCCGGTGAAGTACCGGTCAATCATGTCTTTGTTCAGCCCGATGGCTTCAAAAACCTGGGCGCCACGATAGCTTTGCAACGTGGAAATGCCCATCTTGGAAAAGACTTTGAGCAGGCCTTTATTGACGGACTTGATGTAGTTGTACAGCGCCTTTTCAAATGTGACGTTCTGCGGCAACCGCTCGCGCAGCGCCAGATCTTCCAGCGTTTCGATGGCGAGGTAGGGGTTGATGGCACTTGCGCCATAGCCAATCAACAGCGCATAATGCATCACCTCGCGCGGTTCGCCCGATTCAATAATCAGCGCAACCTGGGTCCGCAGACACTCGCGTACCAGGTGGTTATGCACGGCAGTCATGGCCAGGAGACTGGGGATCGGCACATAATGCTGGTCTACGCCGCGGTCAGAAAGAATCAGAATCGTATAGCCGTTGCGGATGGCGAGAGAAGCACGGCGGCACAGGCCATCGAGTGCGCGTTCGAGGCCACCTTCGCCTTCCGCCAGGGGAAACAGGGCAGAAAGCGTCGTGGCGAGAAAGTCACCCTGGGAAACGCGCCGCAGCTTTTCCAGATCACGGTTCGTCAGAATCGGATGCGGCAGTTTAAGCGTATGGCAATGCTCCGCCGTTTCCGCCAGAATATTGCGTTCTTTGCCGATGTAGCTGACCAGCGACATCACCATCTCTTCCCGAATGGGATCGATGGGCGGATTGGTCACCTGGGCGAACAGCTGTTTGAAGTAATTGAATAACGGTTGCGGCTTGTCGGAAAGACACGCGAGCGGCGTATCGGTACCCATTGAGCCGAGCGGTTCTTCGCCATTCGCCGCCATGGGAGTCATCAGGAAGCGGATGTCTTCATCGGTATAACCAAACGCACGCTGCCGGGCATTCACGGTGGCAGGGTCAGTTGCATGCACGCGTGGTGGTTCGCCCAGATTATCGAGCGTGATCTGGTTTTCCGCCAGCCAGGCGGTATAAGGGTTGCGGCCCGCCAGTTGTTCCTTAATTTCGCGGTCAGAAACGATGCGGCCCTGTTCCAGATCCACCAAAAACATCTTGCCGGGCTGCAGGCGGCCTTTGATCCGCACGTCTTCGGGCTTGATGGGCAGTACGCCGGTTTCAGAAGACAGCACCACCATGTCGTCTTTGGTGACGACGTAGCGGGCCGGACGCAGACCATTACGGTCAAGCGTTGCGCCGATAATACGGCCATCGGTAAATGTGAGCGCGGCGGGACCGTCCCACGGTTCCATCAGCGAACAATGATATTCGTAAAACGCCCGCTTGGAATCATCCATGTGCGGGTTGCCGTCCCAGGCTTCGGGAATCATCATCGCTACCGCATGGGGAAGGGAACGACCGGACTGGACCAGAAGTTCCAGCACGTTATCAAAGGACGCCGAATCGCTGCCGTTAGCCTGGACGATGGGGAAAAGCTTGTTGAGATCATCACCCAGCAGTTCGGAACGCAGCACCGACTGGCGGGCATGCATCCAGTTCACATTGCCTTTAACGGTGTTGATTTCGCCGTTATGCGCAATGTAATGGAAAGGATGCGCCAGGTGCCAGGTGGGAAATGTGTTGGTGGAAAAACGCTGGTGGACCAGACACAGTGCGCTGGTCACATCCGGATCTGACAATTCCGAATAAAACTTCGCAATCTGCGGAGCCAGCAGAAGCCCTTTATAGATGATGGTCCGCGGCGAGAGTGACGGTATGCAGAACATGGCCCGGTCGGGCATGTCGGAGGCGGAAACTTCTGCTTCGGCGCGTTTGCGCACTACGTAGAGTTTGCGGTCCAGCTGATCAGTGGTCATGCCCCTGGCGTGACCGACAAAAATCTGTTCGATATAAGGTTGGGAGGCGCGGGCGACGCGGCCGATGGCGGTGCCGTCGATGGGCGTATCGCGCCAGCCGAGCACGGTCAGGCCCTCTTCCTGAACGATCCGCTCCAGAATTCCTTCCGTTTGCAGCCGTTGTTGTCGTTCCACCGGCAGGAAAACCATGCCGATGCCGTATTCGCCGGCAGGAGGAAGGGTAAAACCAAGTGCCGCCGTTTCCCGCGTGAAGAATGTGTGCGGAATCTGGATGAGTAACCCTGCGCCGTCGCCCGTTTCGGGGTCACAGCCACAGGCGCCGCGGTGGGTCAGATTGATGAGGATCTGAATCCCTTTCTCAATGATTTCATGAGATTTATGACCCTTGATGTTGGCGACAAACCCGATTCCGCAGGCGTCATGTTCCTGGGAGGGGTGATAAAGACCCTGGGCTTGCGGCAAGCTTGCGGAAATTTGTTGCTCGGAGTCGCTTGAATGGCTGTTAACGGAGGATTGGCTCATAAGTACACCGACGCGGGTACCCAATATTAGCAGGGTAAACCGAACTCCGCAATATCAGGATTTCAAAATGTATCTGTCTTGAAATATTGTGTTTACTTATACTGATGTGTTGGATTCCGGCGTTTCAACCGGCAGCAGAGTCGCGCCGTACCAAGGTGTAGGCATGGCGAAATGTGAATGACTGGCCGGGGCTGGCGGTTTCCCGTGTAATTTCAAGGATATTGCGCCCGACGCGAATGGTGGTGCGAACGGAGACCTGCGCATGGTTCTCTTCACCTGAACCTGTCAGCGTCAGGACGCCGCGACCCATCTGAAGGTCAGTCAAACCCGCGACGGCGCAGCTCTCCGTGATTTTTCCGCTTTCATTCATGGCTGTGTAATGGGAAGCTGCGGGTTCGATCCGAATGAGCGAAGTCTCCGTAATGGTCTTCCCCGGCCCGTCATCATAGATGTAATGGAACGTCAAAGCGCCTTCTGCTGAAGTTATGGTCAACCAGGTCGGCAGCTTGACCCGCTTATCAGACGTCGCTGGTTCGGAATAGTCCCGGTATTCGAGGGTTCCCGCCCACCGGCCAGTCAGCGCGCCTTGGACTTCACTTGCGGTGGAGGCCGGCTCAGCGGCCAAGGCCGTGAAAATAGCCAGCGGGAAGGCAAGAAAAGTAGAGCGCATGACCCTGTAACGATGCGTGCCATGCCTCTCGCGACGTACGATTTCAGATCAAATTAGCAATATCAGACAGGCAAATGGTGTGGCCCTGGCAATATCAGGATTGCTTATGTTATTTTGGGTCTGGTGATGTTTGCGGATTGCAAGTTGTTCCGGGATGTGGCGCATGCCCGGAGTCTGAGTCGGGCGGCGGTCTTAAATGGCATCAGCCAGTCGGCAGCCACGCAGCATATTCAGGAGTTGGAAAAGCGGTTAGGGCTACAGTTGCTGGATCGTTCCACCCGTCCGCTGGGCTTGACGGTGGCAGGGAAACTTTACGAACATCTGTGCCGCGATGTGCTCCGCCGTGAAGAAGACTTTGTGGTGGCGCTTGATGCCATTAAATCTGAGATTGAAGGCACGGTTCGAGTGGCTTCAATCTATTCGATCGGGCTGTCGGAAATGTCCCGGTTGCGGGATGATTTTGCGGCGGCCTGCCCTGGTGCACAGCTACATGTGGAATATCTGCGCCCGGACAAGGTCTATCAGGCAATCCTCGAAGACACCGCTGATTTGGGCTTTATCAGCTATCCGGAACACCGCCGCGAGTTGACGATCATTCCGTGGCGTGAAGAGCGCATGGCGGTTGCGGTTTATCCCACGCACCGTTTTGCCGGTCGCGAAGTGCTTATGCCCGCTGACCTTGATGGAGAGAGTTTTATCTCCTTCGATGACGAGGTCATGATCCGGCGGGAGCTGGATCGTTTTTTTCGCGAAAATGGCGTCACCATCTCAACGGAGATGCAGTTCGACAATATTCAATCCATTAAAGAGGCGGTAGTGCTGGGTTCCGGAATCAGCATCCTGCCGGAGCGGACTATGGCTGCAGAAGTGGAGCAGGGGCGTATCGTCTCGATTCCGTTACATGCGCCTGATTTGGTTCGCCCCACGGGCGTGATTCATCGGAAGAAGAAAAAACTTACGCGGGCCGCGCTTGAATTTCTGAAATTGGTCACGGTCGACGGACCCGGCGCAAATTCCTAAGCGGCGGATAAATCGGGGAGGGTCAATGCAGCACCGACCCTCCTCTAAATGGTTTCGGGATCAGCGAATTGTGATTAGCACCGGAACAGAACCTGTGGTTCCGAGGGTAAAGACAATGGGCTGGTCACCTGCAAGCGTTCCCGCGGGTACCTGAAGAGTTACTTGGTAGACGCCAGGCGCTCCGGGTATCACACGTGCGGCGGAAATGACCGCAGGACTGCCGCCGATTGTGGCCGTAGGAAGAGTTGCAACACTGTTGGCGGTTGTTGGCACCTGGCTCGAAATCAAAGCTGGCGTGGTTGCGCCCATGCCTGTTCCGTAAACAGTAATGACCTCACCCGCGTTCGCTGGGGTGGTAACATTCGGGGCTGCCAGAAGACCACTCTTGCCGATCAGCGTGCCGTCAGCATGTACGGCGTATACAAACTTGCCGTCAAGGGTGATGAGCTGGTGGCTGCCCGCCGCAGTCGTCATCGGTACCTGTGGGCTGATTCCTGCGGGATTCTTGACCTGAACCTGGACGGTGGCACTGCCGGCGTCGCTGGGGATGAGGAAATTAACCTGATTGGGACTGACGTAGCCGACATAGCCCCGGCGCGGCGCGTTGTTCGCCGTGAGGACAATGCTGACGCCGTCAAGCGTCACGGGCAGGCCGCCGTTGACGAAGTCGCTGTCATTCCAAAGCCTTGTAGTAGCACTGAGGTTGGTGCCATAAACCGTAACCCAGGAATTCGCTGCCATGTTTCCGACGGCTGAGGTGGCCGAACTGACTATGGCGGAAATG
The DNA here is from genome assembly GCA_025363475.1 of Terriglobia bacterium. GTDB lineage: Bacteria > Acidobacteriota > Terriglobia > Bryobacterales > Bryobacteraceae > BOG-234. The sequence continues at coordinate 3,116 of JANYDS010000009.1, read as the reverse complement.
GTGGGAGCAGCGGCTGTGATGGCGTTGAGCTGAACGCTGGAGGTGTAGATCAAGTCTCCCGCTGAAGTGCCCGTGCCGTTGGCGGCGTTGCCGGAGGCGTAGAAAGTGACTGGGCCGGCGTTGGTGCCGGGGGGAGTCCAGTCAAAAGCGAAGGCCGCGCCGCCGCGGGTGCCATTGCGGGTGCCGGCAGTGGTGTGTTGAACGAAGGAAACACCGGATAGGCAGGGTTTGGGTCCGGCATCTTCGCAGATCACCTGAGTAAAGTTGTCGACGGGGGTGAATTCTCCGGCGGGCGCTTTGGCAAGATCGCTGTTCAGCCGGGCAGTGAGTTCAAAACCCCAGCGCAGCTGGTCGGGGTCAGAAACCTGCACGATGACGCGCTGTTTCACGCCGGGCACGTATACAGTGCCGCTCTGCAAGAGAATTTTCACGCTTCCGGCACCTGAATTCAGCGTGCCGGCGTGGCAGGCCGTGCAGGACCGGGCGTCATCTCCCGGAGCGGCGGTAACGCGGACCGCCGGGCCGTAACTGTGGGCAAATGAGGTGTTTGCAGCCAGGATCAGCAGACCTGTGGAAAGCAATAATGTACGAAATGGGACCATACCTATCAAGGATGGGTGATCGCATGAACTTTGCGGTGAACGGAACGTAAAACAGTTGTAAAAATTGTTGTCCCGTAGGGAAAAGCGTGCGCTGTCAGATTATGAAGATTACTTCGGATGGGGACTCAATTATGAGCAGGAACACGCACGCTACAGCCTTATCTAGTAGTTTTGCAGTATTGGGTGAGCGGCCCAATAGCCCTGTCATGCGTGCATGACAAGGGTTTCGCTGACTATTTCCATCGCCCTGATTGCCACCGCATTGCTTCATGGCCAGAGCAGTCTGGCACGGTTGGGCGGTACCATTTCCGATCCCAGCACCAAAGCAGTTCCGGGTGCCCGGATTCAGGTGAAAAGCACGGAAACCGGCAGCCTCCGAACCGCCACTACCGACAACTCAGGCCTGTTCGAAATCCCCGGCCTCACGCCCGGCGAATGATGGCGGCATTCAGTTTCCGCTATACCGGGATGTTGGTTTGCTTTATGCAAAGGAGCGCTACCGGCTGGCGTTGAATCTGGCCTGGGTTTTTTGATGCGAAGAATTACACGCATTGCGCTGTTTCTGTTTGCGGTTACACTGCCCAGCCGGGCGGAGTTGTTGCAGGTCGACCTTTCCATTTACGGAATGGATTGAATGACTTGTGCCAACATCGTGCATGTGGCCATCAGTAAACTGCCTGGCGTGGAGACGGTGGACGTGAGCCTGAACAAGGCGCTCGCCACGGTGAAACTCAAGCCGGGGAATAAAACCTTGGTGGCGCAGTTGTGGCAGGTGCTCCATAAGAAGGGGTATACGCCGAACGCGGCGTCTGTGCTGGTGCGCGGCGAACTGGCCAGTGTGCAGGGGCGGTTGCAACTGAAAGTCTCCGGGACTGCGGACATGGTCGCGCTTACTGGTGTGTCGAGTGCAATTACAGCGCGGCTGGGCAAAACGGTCAGCCTTCAGGGCGTCATGATGCCGGCGAAAGACCTGAAAGCGGACGTGCCACTCAAAGTCAGCGAAGTTAAGTAGAGGGAGGGCGGGTCCCACCGATCAGTCGACCGACACCCCCGTCGGCCTGCTAAGCAGCCATCATCCGATGTTCGGTCTTCACCCTGCGCCGCAGTTCACTCAGGTGCCGCTGCCGCCGGAGGCTGCGTTTACTCGTCTTTCCGACAATCACAAATGCCATTCCCAAACCAAGCATGGCAACAGCGGAGGGCTCAGGCATATAAAGCGTCAGACCCAGAAGCGCACTTGTTAGGGTCCGGGACTCGTCCCGCACCACCGTGTTTTGCTCAATATCCAGCGAAAATTCTGGCTCCGCCGGGGAAGAAGAGCGTAGCGCATCAGCAAAAATCGCATCAACGGCAGTCGGAGCGTAGGTATAGTCGGGCGAAGTCAGCGGACTAGGTATGGACACAGTCGGAGGTAAAGGATTCGGAGCAGGGATCCGCAACAGATCTCCCTGGGCTGCGGGGGACAAAGCGAACGCGGCAGCCGCTACTAGCAGTAACTTCAAGGGTGTTACCGAGTGAGTGCGGGAGCGCAGGAAAATTCGCAGCCAGAGGGGGCGAAGCGTTCCAAAGCGGGACGCGGAGCCTCTGGCAAAGAAAATGTTTCAAACCCCTTGCAAACCACTAACCGCACATGCTAACTTTGTTGAGGCGAGGGAAACAGAGTCTGACTCGCCGGGCTGACCCGGAATAAGAAGTTGAACCGGCTGAAAGAAACCGGTTGCTATCCCGGTGTCGCTTGTGGTAAAAATAAACAAGACTCAAACGTAAGGCAAGGGAACAAGCTGTTTTTTCTGCAGTGGTAACAACCTTCCTCAAAGTTCTTTCAAGAAGAAGCCCTTTTTAAGAAGAAGCTCTTCCAAGAACTTAATTATTACGAAACAACCTGAGTGTAAGACACTCTTGCGCTGTTGGAAACAAAGCGCGATGCCGAAAGGCGGGGGAATTCGACAAGTTTCGAGGCCTGCCGGTCTCAATTGCGCCCGCAAGGGGGTAACGGAAAACCGGTACAGATCTTTGACAATCTGATTGGATGCACTAATTTACTTCGTCAAGTAAGTTTTGAGTTCAAGCGGGACGACAATTCTCACCAATTAAAATGAGAGTTTGATCCCGGCTCAGAATCAACGCTGGCGGCGCGCCTAACACATGCAAGTCGAACGAGAAAGTGGAGCAATCCATGAGTAAAGTGGCGTACGGGTGAGTAACACGTGGATCATCTACCTTTTAGTGGGGAATACCGCTGGGAAACCGGTGACAATACCGCATAATCCCGAGAGGGGAAAGCCGCAAGGCGCTGAAAGAGGAGTCCGCGGTCGATTAGCTAGTTGGTAAGGTAATGGCTTACCAAGGCTGTGATCGATAGCCGGCCTGAGAGGGCACACGGCCACACTGGCACTGAAACACGGGCCAGACTCCTACGGGAGGCAGCAGTGGGGAATCTTGCACAATGGGGGCAACCCTGATGCAGCGACGCCGCGTGAGCGATGAAGCCCTTCGGGGTGTAAAGCTCTTTCG
>JANYDS010000083.1 GCA_025363475.1 Terriglobia bacterium | reverse complement strand
GATCTTCACATCCGGCCACACCGTCCGAATCTGCTTCACGATTCGTTCCATCTCCTGCCGGCTGCCGAAGGCGGCGTCATGATTGGCTTCTCTCATGCGCGCGCACAGAATATGATCGCCGCGGAAAACGTAAAACGGCAGCTAACAGTAACTGTCGTAGTAGCCGTGAAAGAAGCGCCATCACTTCGGAACGGCTGATCGACATCATCGGAATCCGCACTGTTTGCCGTGCAGGGTCACGTCTGTTGTCTCCATGTCCAGGACGATCTCGGCAGGAGCCTTTTCGTGCGACTCGATGAACGCATTCACCAGCAGTTCATCCATCGCATCCTTCCAGAATGTGATCTTTTTGTATCGGCTATTGATGCCCGTACCCAGTTCCATCCGGTTCAGGGTGCTCTTGCCCGCCAAAGGTTCGGCCAGGTTCTCTTTTCCCGCCAAAATACCGAAAACCGGGTCTGTGCGAAGCTGCTCGTGGTCGTTCAGATCCTCGTAGCCCAACGCAAGTCCGTACACCCTTTGCGCCACCATTTCCGATATCGGATGTTCGACCAGCGACTGATTTCGACCGTCCAGAAAACACTTCGCAAAACGGCAGCAGGTTCAGCCGCTTGTCCACCTGGCGCACCAGAAACGCACCCCCATCGGAACTGATCGTCCCCCCGTCGAAACGGGCCACAATCTCTCGCCTCCCCGCCCCTTCAAATCCGAACCTCGATTGAGGACACTCTGTCATAGCGAAGGCCGTCCTTTATTGGCCCTAACTGTTGTGTGGAAACTCAGTTATGCCACGGAAGACGGCCTTTTGCCTATTCAGCGTGAGAAATGCCGGCTAACGCGGCTTCTGGCGCGAGGCCAGTTTCCAGGCTTCTTCCATCCGGCTGCCGGATTTAATGAGCGATGTGCCGCCGTCACAGGGGAACGAACCTCCGGTGATGTAATTTGCCGCAGGCGAACTTAAGAAGAGCGCAAGATCGGCCAGCTCATCTTTCGTACCCAGACGGCCCAGCGGCGCGGCGGCGATTATCTGATCTTCCAGTTCCGGCGCAGGGGCCAGGCGCTTCATGCCTTCAGTCCCGGCAGTGGGGCCAGGCACGATGCAGTTGGCACGCACGCCGTTTTGTCCCCATTCGAGCGCCATACACTTCATCAGCATTTCGATGGCGGCTTTGGCTGCACAAACGTGAGACTGGAATGGAATGGGCGTGGTTGCATGAGCCGCTGAAATCGCAATCAGCGAGGCACCGGGTTTGCGCAAAAACGGAAACGCCGCACGCATCGTGTTGAATGTGCCGATCAGATCAATATCAATCACCGCTTTGAAACCGTTGGCTGACATGCCCATGACAGGTGCGGGGAAATTTCCGGCCGCGGCGGCAACCACAATATCGATCAGGCCGAACTCTTCGCTGGTGCGTTTCAATGCCGCGTCCACATCGGCATATTCGCGGACATCAAGTACCGCTGTGCCGGCTATTCCGCCCGCGTCAGTAATCCCTTTGGCTGCGGCTTCCAGAACCTCTGCCCGGCGACCGGCCAGCATGACTTTCGCGCCGTGCTGCGCGAAGCGTTCGGCCATGCGCAGCCCGATGCCTGAACCTCCACCAGTGAGGAAAGCAACTTTGCCTTCGAGGATGCGGTCTTTGAAAACTTTGCTCATCTGTTACAGAGTAGCGATTTCAGTGAGCATGGTGGCGAGGGCTTTGCGGAACTGCTCAGGCGTGGTGAAGTCGAAACGGCGCGGATTCAGACCTTTTAGCAGGGGTTCCAGCTGGTCGTTCTGCGGGCCGAACGTACTGCGAACCGGACCCAAATCGCCACCGCCACTGCCTCTGGTCACCGGGCGAAACAACGGCTGATAGCGCAGGTAGAAAATCTTCAGATTAGAGTGGCTAACGCTTTCCGCCGGGTGAAGTTCTACGCCGGGTTCGAAAACAACTGAACTGCTGAGGATGATGAGAACTCGCGCAGGCCCTTCTGCCGCGACGCGCCGGTTGACTTCCTTCACAAAGAAATTCGCCGCATGCTTGCGACTTTCGAGGGATTTTACGTCGATGATGCCGGGTTTGGTTTCTGCGAGCGAACTTTGGGCCTCGTCCCAGTCAAAATCCTTCACATCGTTTTGTTCGTAGACGTCCTTGAGACGGAACAGGTCAATCAGAGCAACGTTAAGGGTTGAATTCAGCCAGTCCACATGGGTGAGCAGCTTCACGATGGGCAGCAACACACCGAGGTTGCGGTTCTGCATTCGGTTAGAGCCGGAGAATCGTTCGCTCGGGGTGAGGTTGACGAGGAGATCGACCGAAACATGCTGCTTGGTGTTGACCGGAAGCTGCAGGCGACTGGCGATGCCTGGCATGAAAAACGCGGCCGGTGCCTGAGCGGGACGGATGAATTCGATGGCGGGCATGCCGGTCCACGCGCCGGGCAGCGGGTCAGGACGGAGGCCGGGGACATGCAGTTTGCGACGCGCTACGTTGTGTTCGGAAGATACCGTATCGAAGATTGCAAGGGAGAGAGTGTAGTCGCCGGGCAGGGCGAAAAATGGCTGCAGGAACTGTATATCGCTGGCTTTGATGGATTCCTGAACGGGTTCGAGGCTGAAGGAATCGTGACCCTGCCAGACGTGGCCTTTATCGTCGGTAATTTGTATCATCATGACGATTTCGCCTTTGCCCCTGCGTTTCGCCAGGTCGACGCCGTCGATGCGGATTTCAGCGTTGCAGAACAAGCGCTGGTGGTGGGAGAGAACAGGGTCCGAAACATTTGCGGTCCAGCGGATGCGGGATTGTTCCGGCGTGGCAAACCACTCGTCGAAGGCTAAGGCGGCGAAGGTGGGGTCGGTTACGCCGTCCTGGTCAGGGGCTGGTTGTGCCGGGCTGAGCGCGGACAGCAAAAACAAAGGCAGGAAGAACGCCCCGCCGCACACAGCTAATCCACCCATTCGTGCCCAAAGAATAACATTGCGCGTTTAGTCGATCATTCGCGGCGGGCTGTATTGCGCACGCGTTTGAAGAAATACGCCGGATAACGCCGGGTAAGCGGTATGCAGATTGTACGCGGGAATACAATATAGGGCAGGAGCGAAGCCCATGGCCACGTCAGTCCCCTTCCCGCGTTCATTTTCTGCGTCTGCGGTTAAAGAACAAGCCGCCTCAATTCCCTGGTATATCTGGATGTCGGCACTGGGAGTTGCCAGCGCCATGATCGGGGTTCACTGGGACATTTCGTGGCACCGCACGATTGGCCGCGACACTTTCTGGACACCGGCGCATCTGGCGATTCAGTTGTGCGGAGTGCTGGCGGGGATTACCTGCGGGTATCTGATTCTGGCTACGACTTTCACGAATTCCCCGCTGCGGGCGTCATCTGTGAATGTGCTCGGATTCCGCGGGCCGTTGGGGGCTTTTATTAGTGCGTGGGGCGGGTTTACGATGATCACCTCGGCACCGTTTGACGATTGGTGGCATAACGCTTACGGGCTGGATGTGAAGATTTTGAGTCCGCCCCATATCGTGCTGGCGCTGGGTATGGCGGGCGTGGAAATCGGGGCGCTGGTGCTGATTTGCGCGCTGATGAACCGGTCTTCCGGTGCACAGCGGAGCAAGCTGGAATTGCTGTTCCTTTATATTGCGAGCATGATTGCGGTGATGCTGACGACGGTGATTCTGGAACTGACGCACCGCGTCCTGCTGCACAGTGCGGGTGCCTACCGCGCAGTTGCACTGCTGATTCCCGCTGTTCTGGCGATTGCGTCACGGGCGACCGGGCGGCGCTGGGCAGCCACCATCGTGACTGGTTTCTATACGATTTTCATGCTGGGAATGCTTTGGATTTTGCCACTGTTCCCGGCGCAGCCGAAGCTGGGGCCGGTGTTTAATCCGGTGACTCACTTTATCCCGAACGGTTTTCCGCTGCTGCTGATTGTTCCGGCGCTGGCGCTGGATCTGCTCGGAGCCAGGATGAAGGGCTGGAAGATGTGGCGCGTGGCTGTTGTCTCCGGCGTGCTTTTTGTTGCGGTCTATTTTGCCGCGCAATGGCCGTTTGCCGATTTCCTGCAATCGCCGCTGGCGCGTAATCCGATCTTTGGCAGCACTTATGAAAGTTATAACCAGAACCCGCGCGGTTTTGCGATGACGTTTCGGTTTGCGCCTCCCGATTCGCCTTCGGAGTTTCAGATCGGAATGCTGATGGCATTTGTTTTCGGGATTCTCTCGACTTGGGTTGGGCTGGCAACGGGCGACTGGCTGAAACGTGTCCGCCGTTAAATCCATCATCGTTAAAGCACTGCTGCTGACGTGCGCCCTCGCGGCATCGGCCTTCGCGCATGTGGGAAGCCCGGATGTTTTCTATCAGGGCAAGGCCGGGCCTTATCAGGTCCTGGTGGCAATCCGTCCGCCGGATGTTATTCCAGGGGTGGCGCGGGTGGAAGTGCGCGCGCTTTCGGCAGGTATTGAGAGTGTGGATCTAACGCCAACTCCCATGGTGGGTGAGGCCTCGAAACATCCGCCGGTGGCCGATGTGGCGGTGCAGTCGGCAACGGATAAACAGTACTTTGAAGGCACGCTGTGGCTGATGGGTATCGGCACTGGTTCGTGGAAAGTGCGGGTTCATGTGAATGGCGTGAACGGCCCTGGAGATTTGCAGATTCCGGTGCCAACACTGCCGCGGAAGATGCAGCCGATGGCGCAGGGAGTTACTTATTTCCTGATCGGCATGATGGCGTTTCTGACGGTGGGGATGGTGGCTGTGGTGGGTGCCGGTCTGCGGGAATCGCGCCTGGAACCGGGCCTGAGCGCTGGCAAATGGAGTGGGAAAACCGTGGCCGCGATGGCGGGTGCCTCGGTGCTGCTGGCGGGTGTGATCTGGGGCGGGAATGCTTGGTGGGGAGCGGAGGCCGCAGATGCCAGCCGCAGGATCTATAAGCCGCTACAGATTTCGGCATCGCTGCCGCTGGTGGGGGTCACTCCAAACCGCCTGGTGGTGAAAGTGGACGATCCAGGCTGGGTGATTCCGCGAAGGCTGGATGACCTGGCACTCGACCACGGCCATTTGATGCATCTGTTCGTGATTCAGTGGCCGGGCATGGGTATCGTGTACCACCTGCATCCTTCACAGGCGGCAACCGGTTACTTTGAGGCGGACCTGCCTTCCCTGCCCGCTGGAAACTACAAACTTTATGGAGATATCGTCCATGAAAGTGGTTTCGCCGAAACTGCTGTGGGCGATATCGCTCTGCCGAATGTGATCGGCAAACCAATTTCGGGTGACGATGCCGGGGGCGTAACGGCACCTGCCGGGGCCGAAAGCTTCCCGCTCGATGGCGGCTACAAGATGGTTTGGTCGCATGACAAAACGAAGCCAATTGCCGCTACAGCGGTCACCTTGTTTTCGTTTGGCATTGAAGGGCCGGATGGCAAGCCTGTTTCGGACCTGGAGCCTTACATGGGTATGGGCGGCCACGCGGAATTTGTGAAACTGGATGGTTCGGTGTTCGCGCATGTGCATCCGAGCGGTTCGGTTTCCATGGCGTCGGAAGCGGTGGCTTCGCCTGAGGCGATGATGGGGATGCACCAGGCGAATATCGGCTCTGCGGTTTCATTTCCTTATGGAGTGCCGACAGCGGGTAAGTACCGGATTTTCGTACAAATGAAACGGGCCGGGAAAGTGGAAACCGGCGCGTTCGACCTTACGGTTTCGTAGCAATATCGAAAGCTGCGCGGGCGATTTGCGCGATCACGCGCTCCCTCGTATCGGTGACGGCGGTTGAATCGGCGACGAATACCGCCAGCGCCATTACATCGCCATTGGGCAGAGTGATCAGGCCGATGTCGTTAGTCGCGGAGCCGGACGTTCCGGTCTTGTGTGCAACCACCGCGTCCGGCGGAAGCAGGCCTTTGATTCGATTGGGACCGGTGCCGGTTTTCGTCATCAGTTCGCGCAGGTAATCGCGACTGGCGGGTGACAATCCCTTGCCTTCATTAAAGAGCCGAAGCAATTGAACTGCGCCGCGCGGGGTGGCCCAGTTGCGGTATTGCTGGCGATCTTCCCTTGCCATTTCGGCTTCGGTGGAGACTACGCGCATTTCTACAATGCCCAAATCTTTCAGATAGTGCTGCACGTGGTACGGCCCACCCATAAGGCGCAGCAGAACATCTGACGCGGTGCCGTCGTTTTCAGAAACCGCGTAACGGATCACGTCCCGCAGGGGCATGTCAGCGCCTTGCGGCTGGTCGAGTTGGAATTTGCCCTGGTCCACCAGGTCCAGCATCGCCATGGCAATGGGTAATTTGTAGACGTCCTGCATGGGGAATAGCTGGTCCGCGTTCAGCGAGAGCGTCTCTCCGGTGCGCAGGTTCAGGGCGGCTGCCCCGACCTTGCCCTGAGCATCGCGGGCAATCTCCGAAAACGGATCCGACACCATGGCAGCGGCAAGAAAGAGCAAAGCGATGAACATGGTCAGAGAGGCGGGGCTGCGAGTTGCTTAAGAGAAAGCTGTGAGGGCTGGCTTGCCGCGATGGTAACGGGCGTGCCAGTCGCGTAACGGCGCATCCAGTCGGAATTAGAATATTCCACGTCCTGAACGTGGTCCCACGCGGAAACGGAATAGTCGCCGGGCGGGAGGTTGGGAACGATGAAGTGACCGTCCGGCTGGGTGTTGACGATGCGGGGACGGCCATGGACGGGGAGCAGCAGAATACCGGACGGCGCAGGCTGGCCGTCTGCACCAGCGACATCACCGCTGAGGGAACCGCCGTCGTTCGCCAGAACAATTTCGAGAGTACCGGCAGCACGGCTGATGGAAACATCTGCCTGAGCGAGCAGATCCACGCCTCCCAGAGACGCGCTCCTGATGTAAAAAGGTAAGGGCGGAGTGGCATCAAGCCTATATGTACCGGGAACGAGGTCGGCCAGCACAAAGGACTGGTGGTCGGTGGTCCACTTCGAAATACTTGTGCTGGTGCGGAGTTCAATCGGCGGGCGAAGGTAGACCGCGAATTGCGGAACAGGAGGCACGGCTCCGGAGGTGGCTTCGACTCGCACGATGCCCCGAATCACGGCTGCTTCGAGCGAAACGGTGAGACCATCACTGTCAGAATTACCCACTTCGACTGGAACGCGAAGACTCATGCGCGTTCCGGACTCAAAATAGTCGGCGGCAAGCTGGTAGGAGCCCGCCGAAACACCAGCGATGTCGAAAGTGCCTTTTGGACCCACCGGGGCATCGAAGGCCTTCATTCCGATACCACGGTTTGCGCTGGGGACCAGCGAGACTGAGAGGCCGCGGCCCGCCGGGAGGCCGCTCACAGCGCCTCTGACGTGAACAGTATGTGCATCACTGATGGCGATGATCTCTACTCGTGCGTCGCGGCCTGGAGCCAGATCCATCGCACTGGCCCTCCCACCATCCGGTAGGCCGGGGTAACAGCGGCTGCCTGCACAAACGATGTATTTGCCCCGCTCGAGGTTGGGTATGCGGAATTCACCCAGGTCATTGCTCTGGGCGCCGGTTGTGAGGTGAAAAGTGAATTTTCCGTCAGCGATCCGGCCAAAGAAAATGCTTACCTGTGCGCCCATGACGGGATCTCCCAGATCGTCAATAATGCGCCCGGTGATAACAACCTGGGGCGTGAGTTCGAGTTTGAAATCAGTGCGGGGCTGGCCCGCAACCAGCGCCACCGGGCGAACTGCGGGCACCGTGAAACCGGGGCGCTGCGCAACCACACGGGCAGGGCCGCAGGGAACCCCAGCAAAATTCCATTTACCCGAATTGTCGGCAGTGGTGTTCGGACCGTTGACGCCATTGATTGAGACGCGGGCGCGGGGAATCGCTTCGCCGGAGATGGAATTGACTACGATGCCTTCAATGGCGCAGTCAGCCCCGAAAAGCGGACAGCCCGAAAATAGCAGAAACGGAATGAAGTGGCGGAACGACATCTAATTCGGACGGTATCATAGACTCCAGCCTGCAATGGAGTTCCTTTCGGTAGCGGATAATTTGCGCGATTCGTTTCGCATTCTGGCCACGGGCCGTCCCCGGGCGGACGTGATGGAGATGCCGGGAATCAGCCTGGCTTCGCTCGGCGTCGAATTTCAGATGTTTAACGCGGCATTTCTCAGCGCGCCGGTAGAAACCGAAGATGAATTGCAGCAACTTCTGACCGCCGCACAAGACCATTTCTCTGCGCGCGGCATGCCCTGGTCATTCTGGTTTTGTGAGGACTGGCTTTCGCGCAAAGTTCGCCGGAAACTGTCGCAGATTTGTTTAGGCTACCGGCTGCGTCTGGCGGCGGAAATGCCTGGTATGGTGGCTGCGGCGGCGGAACCGGCGAACCGGAAGAGAACGCCGGAACTCGACATGCGGCGCGTGGAGTCGATCCATACGCTGGCGCATTTTCAGGCCATCGGGTCCACCTGTTTTCATGTACCGATTCGATGGTTTTCGGAAGTGTTTAACGAAGATCTGGATTCACGACGCGAGTTCGTCTGCTGGGTGGGCTACCGGGACGGCGTCCCTGTGGCAACGGCGGCGAGTGTGGTGTCCGCAGGAGTAATCGGTATCTACAATGTGGCTACTCTGCCTTCACACCGCCAGCACGGCTATGGAGAATTGATTACCCGTCATGCCATCAATAGCGCGCGGCAGGACAGCCCGGCAATGCCTCTGGTTTTGCAATCAACAGACCGGGGCCTCAGTATTTATGAGCGCATGGGATTCCGCGCGGTGACCCGAATCCTGGTTTACAACTCAGGGATTTAGAACGAAAAGCGCAGTTGTGATTCCAGACGACGGTTGTTGGCGTTTTCCGAAAAGCCTTCGCCATTGGGACCGCCGGAGATGCGGTTCGACCGGCCGAACAGCGGCGAATTGATGTTGCCGATGATGGGGCCGGCGTTGGTATGGTTCAGCAGATTGCGGGCCGACAGCCCCACGCTCAGGTTGTAACGCCGGGTGACGGGCTTGCCTTTCCCTCCCCCGGTTTCGCGACCCAGTCCCCAGATCTTGGCCACGCGCAGGTTGACCTGAGCCTGTCCCGGGCCGCGACCCGCATTGCGTCCTATCATCGTTTCACCCATCACGGGATTCGGGTCAAGCAAGCCATAGGGCGTTTGAATCAGACCCTGTTTGCCGGGCGCCGGATTGATGCCTGGACGGGTTGCGAAGACGCTGGTGTTGAACGGATCGGTGCCAGTAAGAAGATCGAACGGAGCACCCGACTGAAAGCTGATGTTGGGATTAAAGCGGAAATTCCAGCGGGTAGTCAGGGAGCCGCCCAGCTGGAAACGGTGACGGACATCTGACGACGCCGGGCCGTATTCACCCGAGTAGTTGAACGGGTTTCCAGGGTAGCTTCCGAGGCCGTCAGTATCACTCATGGCGTGGTTCAGAACATAAGAACTGAAGAACGAAATGCTGGAGCTGATCCGTGAATTAAGATTCACGATCAGCTGGTTCTGATTGAATCTGCCGGAGGTGGACATTTGCAGAATGGGTCCGCCAGGATAGGGGTAAACGCGGCCCACCGGAGTGTTGATGTTGGCCGTGCGCAGGGAGTGCAGCGCATGTGCGTTGGAATACGTCGCGGCTATGGTGCTCTTGCGGGGAAGCTGCCGTTCGAGGGTAAACACCGACTGCATCAGGTACGGGATGTGGAAATTGGGATCGAGCTGCTGTCTGCTCACTGCGATCAGCGCCAGGGACGGAACGGCCGGGTAGAATATCTGGCTGTTCGCTACATAACGCTTCTGCGACACCCCGTCAAAGAGATTCAAATTCAGAGTATTAAACAGATCGAAGCGGTCATAGAAAAGCCCCACGCCCGCGCGCACTACTGTTTTCGACTGCTTGCCCGGGGACCAGGCAAGGCCAATGCGCGGCGCACTGTTGAAGTGATTGGGAACGTTGGTTTGCGATTCCAGGCGATAACCATAACTCAGCGTGAGGTTGGGTTTGATGCGCCAGTCGTCCCCGGCAAAGGCTGCGAGGTCGAACTGCGAAACGGCGAGATCACTAAGCCCTGAACTAATCGAAAACTGCGATGCCTGGCCCAGCGCATACTGAGCGAGGCCGCTGAAGATGAACGTGCCTGCAAAATTATCCGGACTCAGATTCCGCACAGTTTGACCGCGCAGACGGACACCAAATCGCATCGAATGGGTGCCGTGAACAATGTAAGTGGTGTTGTGGAGTTCGTAGTTCCGCTGGCGGTTGATGGTGTGGCCGGCAACCGCTCCGCCTGCATTGAAAGCACCCAAAACGAAGACGGTGGGCCCGTGATTATTCGCGGTCGATTCGTTATTCCAGCGATAAAACTGGAAGCGGGTTTCGTTCACGGTGGTGCCGTGGAGTGACGTTTCAATCGCCTGCAGCGTGTTGAAAGTATTCTGTTCGCGACGGCCCATGGTTTCGAGATTCGACCCCCCAATGCCCGCATCGCGAACATCAGTAATCATGCTTTGATAACGCACCGCCAGGTAGTTGTGGTCGTTGATCTGATAATCCACTCGCGGCGAAATTCGGAACCGGTGCTGCGGGCTGACATGAATTGCGGAGAATGGCCCGGCAGGCAGACTGGCGTTGATAATTGAGCCGTTATTGACGGCGTGACGCTCCAGATCGAGAGTGAAGGAACTGCGCTTCGTGAGCGGCCCGCTGAAGCTGTTTTCAAATTCATTGAGCAGCAGGGGAGCTTTTTGCGGGGCGTAGGGATTGCGGGAATTCCACCAGTCTCCCGCATAGTTATAGGTCAGGCTTCCATGGAATTTATCCGTGCCGGGTTTGGTGAAGATCTCAACCCGGCCAATTCCCAGCTTGTCGAATTCCGGAGAAAACGGGTTCTGGTTGACGCGGACTTCGCGGATGGATTCCTTGGGAGGAAGGCCCCCGGTAGTGAAACCATCGATCAGAATCTGATTGCCTCCCGGCCCTGCTGACGGCCCGGCGAGGGCCTCAAGATCGGCCTGAAGGTCTTCCGGATCATCGGCCAGGGATTGCAGATCGTCGCCACTGAGAACGGTGGCACTGGCGTTGCCGGAAGGGTCCGTGGTGGTCTCGGGCCCGGAACTGTCATCCACAGTCATCCGCTGTTCCACGGCTGCAACCGCGAGCCTCAGGTCCAGGGTCTCACGGCCTGCACGCAGAGTAATGCGCTGGGGTGCCGGCATGCCCAGCTGATTAGCCGTTGCCGTTACGGACCAGGCACCGGACGGCAAGGCATCAAACGAATACGCGCCCTCAGAACCAGAAGTTGTGGTGCGGAGCAGACCGGAGGGTCCGCGGGCTTCAACAGCGGCGGCGGACACTGAGGCGCCTGATTGGTCGAGGACGCGTCCGGTAAGCCCGGCAGTCTGGGCGGGGCTGGTAGAAACGAATAATACAGCAAGGGGAATTAAATAAAACTTTTTAATACGCACGTTAAACTTTCCAGTATTACGCACGACTCTGAAAATTTTCTGTAAACCGGTGCGGCGTTATAGTAGAAGCAGAGGAACGGAAGCATGTTCGCACGGATCAAACACCAATTGCGCTACTGGGGTTATCTGCTGCTCAAGTTCGCCGCAGCGGGTCTTGTTTCGAGTTTCGCTCTTTGGTTTCTGAATCTGTTCTGGGCTCCGCAGACGCGCCTGTTTCACCTGGCGATGGGTGAGTTCAGTTATGACCTGATGTATACCTCGCTGGCCGGAGTGTGGTTTCTTTTCTCTTATGGTTTGTTTTACCTCGCCGTTTGGGACCATCGCTTCCGCTGCCGAACCTGCCTGCGAAAGCTCTGCATGCCCATCGAAACGGGTTCCTGGGGCCACATGCTGCGGCTGGGACGGCCTCAAATGGAATATATTTGCCCCTACGGCCACGGTACGCTCAATATTGAAGAGGTTCAGTTTCCGGGAACGGTACCGCCCGAATGGAATGAGCACGGCAATATCTGGGACGAATTATTTGCTTCGGCTGACGCTGCAAATAAAGATTCGGATTCCAGGCATTGACGTCTTCTGCTGAGATTCCTGTCGAAAAATTGCCACTTTGGCGCGTGTTGACGGCTGTCTTTTTCCTGGGCGGTATGGTGGTAGTGCTGCTGGCACTGGCTCCGGTCTATCTGCGGAACGTCCAGCTGCAGAGCTACATGAAAGATCTGGCGCAGGCGAACCGCGCCGCCGATGAGACGCTGGGTACTCAGATTGCAGCTCGCGCGCATGATCTGAAGCTGCCGGTGCTGGCCAGTGACGTACACATCTCCCACGAAGGCAGCAAGCTGCGAATCGAAGCCAAATACGCAGTGCTGAAAGATTTTGGCCTCTATCAGGTGGACCTGCATTTTCATCCCTCCGCAGCCAGCCGCTGAGAACCGTTATTCTGGAACAATATGAAGGTGGCTGAAGACCGTCCGGGCGCGGGGAGACGCAAGGTTCGCGTTCCGGGCAATGCCAGGCTGGTGCGTTTCCTGTTGCATCCCGTGGGGAAAGCGCTGCTGGCTGTGGCCGCTCTGCTTTTCGTGGTGGGCGTGGGAATTTTCATCCACTACTACAACTATTACTCCAGCATGATCGACGCACGCCTCAAGGGCGGCGCCTACAACTCTACCGCTCGTATTTTTGCGTCCCCCGGTTCGGTGGCGACCGGGGACGCTTCCTCGCCCTCAGAACTGGCTGCTACATTGCGCCGTTCCGGTTACAGTGAAAACCGCAACAACCCGGTGGGATCGTATTCCGTACGGAACGACTCCATCGATATATTTCCCGGCAGCGATTCGTATTTCGATCAGGAACCGGCCACGGTCAAGTTCGCCCGCGGAAACATTTCACGCATCATATCCCTGCGGGACAACACAGAGCGGCCACTCTATGAGCTGGAACCGCAGCTGATCACCAACCTTCATGACCGCAACCGCGAAAAGCAGCGGGTAGTGCGTTACGAAGACATACCCGTGCTGTTGCGGTATGCCGTGCTTTCGGCGGAAGACAAGCGTTTCTTTCTGCACCCCGGTTTCGATCCGGTGGGCGTGGTGCGGTCCGCGTGGGTAGATTTACGCCGCGGCAAAAACGCCCAGGGAGCTTCCACGCTTTCCATGCAACTGGCGCGCGATATGTTCCTGACGCCTGCGCGCAACTGGCGGCGCAAAGCGGCAGAGGTGATGATCACACTGCAACTGGAACAGAAGCTCACCAAAGAGCAGATATTCGAGATGTATTGCAACGGCGTGGATCTGGGTTACCGCGGAAGCTTCACCATTCGCGGTTTTGGCGAAGCGTCACAGGTATTTTTCGGCAAGGATATCCGCTCCATCACGCTGCCCGAAGCGGCGGCGCTGGCCGGGATTGTGCGCGGTGCCAGCTTCTACAACCCTTATCGGCATGGCGAGCGGGTCAAGGCCCGTCGCAACGCGATCATGGGTCTGATGCGTCAGAACGGGTACATTACTGACCGCGAATATGCCGTGGCTGCTGAGACCCCGTTGACGCTGGTAACCGGTCCTTCGGAATCAAGCGATGCCCCCTATTTTGTGGATTTGTTGAATGAGGATCTGGACCGGCGTTTCCCCGGCTACGATTTTCAGGCCCGGGCTGACAAGATTTACACCACTCTGGATTTAAACCTGCAACGCGCGGCGAATGAAGCCGTGGCCGTTGGGATGAAGCAGGTGGATGAAGTGGTACACCGGCAGAGTCGTTTCAAGAAAGCACCGTATGTTGAACCGCAGGTGGCTTTAATTGCGCTGGATCCGCATACCGGGGAAGTAAAAGCGCTAATCGGCGGCCGCAATTACGGAATGAGCCAGTTAAACAGGATCATGTCGGAACGGCAGCCCGGGTCAATTTTCAAGCCTTTCGTTTATGCGGCGGCACTCAACACGGCGGTAGCCGGAGGAACGCGTACGCTCACACCTGCCTCCATCGTGGTGGACGAACCGACGACGTTCCGTTTCGACGATCAGGAATATACTCCGAACAACTTTGAACATGAGTTCTATGGCCCGGTGACATTGCGACAGGCGCTGGCAAAATCGCTAAATGTTTCCACGATTAAAGTGGCAGAGATGGTGGGCTATCAGACTGTCGTGAATCTGGCCCACCGTTCCGGCATCAGCGAAGATGTAAAAGCCACTCCCGCGATGGCGATTGGTTCCTATGATGCGACGCCCTGGGAAATGGCAGGTGCCTATACGGTTTTCGCCAACGGCGGCGTGCATGTTCAGCCTTCACTCATCTCACTGGTGAAGGGGCCGGGCGGGAAAGTTCTGCTCGATCAGAAGCCACAAACGAAAGCGGTGCTAGACCCGCGTGTCGATTATCTGCTGGTAAGTATGCTGGAAGAAGTGATGCGCACGGGTACGGCCGCGGGTGTCCGCAGCAGAGGTTTCACAGCCCCGGCGGCAGGCAAGACCGGCACCTCACATGACGGCTGGTTCGCGGGCTTTACCTCCAATTTGCTGTGTATCGTGTGGGTGGGTTTTGACGACAACCGGGAACTGGATGTAGAAGGCGCGCGTTCGGCGCTGCCAATCTGGACTGAATTCATGAAGCGCGCGGTGACGTTCCGTAAATATGCGGATGTGAAGCCGTTTGTCGCGCCCGATGGCGTTGTGACGGTGACCATTGACCCCGAAAGCGGCATGCCCGCTACTCCGCAGTGTCCGCAACAGAAACCTGAGGTTTTCATCGCTGGTACAGAACCCGTGGGCGTCTGCCCGCTGCACGAGGGCAACGGCGGCGACAGGACAACCGTAACCGGCTGGGACCTTCCGCGCGCCGTGCCTTACGAAGAGCCAGGGACAAGACCGGCGACACCAGCGGGGCCGGCGACACGGCGTGATCGCAGGGCAGGTGCAGCGTCGCCAGGCAAACCAGGCGAGGATGTTGAGCAGCCTCAGCCAGCTGAAGAACCTAAAAAGAAGGGTTTCTTCGGACGCCTGAAAGATGTGTTTCACTAGGGCTGTCGCGCGGGGTGCGTTCCGGCGATAATGAGAAAAACTGATTGCGAGATCAGTGAAGCGAGATTCCAGCAAGGAGCCGGCAACCGTGAATAAAATGTTGACCAGCAGAATCCTGACCATTCCGGCGATGCTAGTCGCTCTGGCCACAGGTGGCATGGCGTTTCAGCCGGACACGCCGCAAAAAACCTCGGTTAAACTGCCACCGGAACAACAGGGCGATCTTTTCATGGCCCGAAAAATGTTCCGTGAAGCGATTGAGGCTTATCGGGAGGCACCGCAGACTTCCGCCGTGGTGTGGGACAAAGTCGGCATTGCTTACCACCAGCTGGGCGACCTGAACGCGGCGAAGAAGAGCTACGAAAAGGCGGTTAAGCTCGATTCCCATTACGCTGAAGCCATCAATAACGTGGGCACAATTCTTTACTCCCAGAAGAACTTTCGCGGAGCCATTTCGCGGTACAACCGGGCGCTGGCTATCACTCCGGATGCGGCTTCCATCTGGAGCAATCTGGGTACGGCATACTACGCCCGCGGCAAGTATCCGGAAATGTCGCAGGCCTATGCGAAAGCGATACAGCTGGACCCGGGCGTCTTCGATTCACATAACGCTCTGGGGACCACGATGCAGGACCGGTCAGTAGTGGATAAGGCCCGGTATCATTTTGAAATGGCGCGAATTTACGCCAGCGCGGGCAACAAGGAACTGGCTCTGCAGTACCTTCGCAAGTGTCTTGAAGAAGGTTTCAAGGACAAAGAACGACTGGACAAGGCCCGGGAATTCGCGGAACTGCGCGAGACCCCGGAGTTCAAGGAAATCATCGCCCTGGAGCCGCGTGTTTTATAGACGACTTTTTCTTTTTGTTCTGATAGCGGCAGAGTTTGGATGTCAGAAGAAAGCAGCAGGGCTGCCCCCGCGTTATGCGGTGCTGCGATTTGAAAATCTGACTGGCGACCCGTCGCTGGACTGGGCCGGTCGTGCCGCCAGTGAAATGCTGAGCTATTCACTCAATGGCGCGATGGATGGCGCGGTTTTGAATTCCGCTTCGCTAAGCCGCCTGGCAGGTACCCTGGGTGTCCGTCCGGCGGCTGTACCTGGAGTTTCCGCCGAGAGGACCCTGGCGATTATTTCCGGTGCTACGCGCCTGATCACTGGTTACGTCTCGCGAACCGGAGGCCAGATAAGGGTGGTGGCGCAGGAAGAAGATGTGGTCAGCAGCAAGTCACTTCGAACTGTGGCCGGAATCGGGGCTTCCCCGTTTATTGCCATTTCACAGGCCGGCCATCAATTTTCGCCGCGGGCAAAACCGTATTTGACAGGCAGCGAAGCCGCCGCGCGCCTCTATTTTTCGGCAGCGGAAGCGCCTCTTGAAAGCAGTGAGCATTCATTTGAAGAAGTCTTGAAACTCGACCCGGATTTCGGCCCGGCCTGGCTCTCATACATCCGGATCGCGCTGGTTCGCGGGGATCGTGCCGCAGCAATTCAGCGAATCGCGGACGCACACAGCCACAAGCCGGACCCGCTTACGCGGGCAAATCTTGATTTTGAAAGCGCAAGCCTGAAAGACGCTGCTCCTGAGCGGCTTGCAGCGCTCAAGCGGATTAGCGAGTTGACCCCCGGCGACACGATTCTGCTGCGTACGCTCGCCGAAAGTGAAACGACAGAGGGCAAATTCACGGACGCGCTGGCTGACTGGAAACGACTCCTCCAAGCTCTGCCCAACGATGCAACGGCCTGGAACAGCATCGGCTACCTGCACTCTTACCTGGGCGATTACGCGGGGGCGCTCTCGGCCCTCAATGAATATAAGCGACTGAAGCCGGGCGACTCCAATCCGCTTGATTCCCTCGGCGATATCCATTACTCGTTCGGCAAATTTAGCGAAGCTGCCGCCAGTTACGAAGCGGCTAACACCAAAGATTCCGCCAGCCTGAAGTTTGGAGATTTGTATAAAGCGGCCTGGGCGAAATTCAATGCCGGGGACAAAGCGGGTGCCGACGCCCTGTTCGAACAATTCCGAGCCGCGCGCGTGAACCTGGGCGACAACCTGATACCTCTGCTGACGGCCGACTGGTTCTACCGGACCGGACGGGCAAAAGAAGGCAGAGCCAGGTTGCAAAAGTCGGTTGCGGAAGCGGCTTCGAATACTCCGTTGCGCGCCCAGGGTGCCGCCCAGCTGGCTGTCTGGGAACTGCTTGAGGGGAACCGGTCCGCGGCGCAAAAGGAATCGGACGCCGCCGGGCAGCCTGCAACACCGGGCGGAGCCATTGTGCGGTTCACAGTGATGCCCAGCGCCTCTGCCGCTGAATGGAAATTGCGGGTTGAACGCTTGTCGCCCGACCCTGCCGCCGCAAGTTTGAAACGGATTGCACTGGGTTACGCGCTGGTGCTGGACGGGAAACGGACTGAGGCACTCCCTGTTTGGCAGGAGATTGTTAAGAGTGCTGCTGCAACGGACTTCTTCATACGGGCAGTCTATACGCGTTTGCAGGGAAAGCCGCTGGAGCGCCCGCTGCTGCCGGACCCCAACAGCGTGAACCAGTTCCGCGCCGTACTCGACAAATTGTAGTGGTTCGCCGCACGGGCCTGCGACGCCGGTAAACTCAGGGAATGCAGAAGCCGAATTTCGACCCCGGTCTGACCCAGCAATACAGCGGACCGCTGCGCCGGGCGATCAATGCCGATGGCAGTTTCAATGTCACCAGGCACGGCACGAACTGGCGCGATACACATCCGTATCTGCACCTGGTGAGCATTCCCTGGTGGTCGTTCCTCGGCACCGTACTGACCGTCTACATCCTGATCAACACAGTTTTCGCCGTGTGCTATTTCCTGATGGGGCCTGGTGCTCTACAAAGCGCTGCGGGAGTCACGAGTGCCGCAGATCGCTTCCTGCAATGTTTCTTTTTCAGTTCACAGACGCTGACTACGGTAGGCTTCGGCGCGCTGGCCCCGGCCAGTAGGGCGGCGAACCTGTTTGCGGCTCTCGAAGCATTGACAGGCCTGCTGGGTTTTGCCGTCGCCACGGGCCTGCTTTTTGGACGGGTTTCACGGCCCTCCGCGCGGATTGGCTTCAGCGAAGTCGCCCTCATTGCGCCTTATCAAGGCGGTCTCAGTTTCCAATTCCGCATGGCCAACCGGCGCGCGAATACTCTCATCGAACCGGAAGTGACGGTGATGGTGATGACTGTGTCACCGGACGGCGGAAACCAGCAGCGCAAGTTCCAGTTGTTGAAACTGGAGCGCGACAAGATCATGATGTTTCCCATGACCTGGACCGTTGTTCATCCCATCGACGCAGAGAGCCCGCTGGCCGGTCTGACTGTGCAGGATCTGCAGGCTCGCCAGGCGGAATTCATGATTCTGGTAAAAGCCTGGGACGACACGTTCAGCCAGACCGTTCATCAGCGCTATTCGTATCTGGTGAGTGAAGTGGTTTGGAACGCAAAGTTCACACCTGCATTTGGGATTAATGATGAGGGGGCTATGGAAGTGCATGTGGATAAGCTCGGCAGGTACGCCAGGGTGAAGGGCGACGTATGAAGTGGAATTTATGAAGGTAACGCAGCCACCGCGTTCAGCCGCAGGCGTGGCCGGGGTGGCACGCGCGATGCGGAGCCTGGCCACTGACGGTGATTTTGTGCGCGGCAGCAAAGCCCTGCTGGTGCTCAACCAGAAGGGCGGCATCGATTGCATGAGCTGCGCCTGGCCGGAGTCTGACGGGGACCGGCGCACAGCTGAATTCTGCGAGAGCGGTGCGAAGGCTGTGGCATGGGAGACTGATCCGCGGCATGACCCTGGCTTCTTCAGCCGATACTCTGTAGCGGAACTTCTGGAGCGTTCCGATTACTGGCTGGGGCAACAGGGGCGCTTGACGCAGCCTCTCTATTTGCGTGAAGGCGGTTCCCATTACGAGCCAATATCCTGGTCGAATGCGTTTGAACTGATTGGCCGGGAGTTGCGCGCGCTAGACCATCCTGACGAGGCTGTTTTCTATACCTCGGGCCGCACCAGTAACGAGGCGGCCTTTCTTTGGCAGTTGTTCGCGCGGCAATTTGGCACCAACAACATGCCGGACTGTTCCAACATGTGTCACGAAAGCTCTGGCACAGCGCTGACGGAAACGGTTGGCATCGGTAAAGGTACCGTCACGCTGGAAGATTTTGACCATGCTCAGGTGATTCTGATACTCGGCCAAAACCCTGGTACCAATCATCCGCGTATGATGACCACGCTCAAGCGGGCTAAGGAACGCGGGGCGAAGATTGTGGTAATGAATCCACTGGTTGAACCGGGTCTGGTGCGGTTCAAAGACCCGCAGGAACTCTCGGGCATCTTCGGAAACGGCACGGCGCTGGCGGACTATTACCTTCAGGTGCGCATCAACGGCGATGTGGCGCTGCTCAAGGGAATCATGAAAGAGATGCTGGCGCTGGGCGGCGTCGATCATGATTTCATTCGAGCAAAGACGAAGGGCTGGGACGGCTTTGTTTCAGATCTTGAGAGCGAGGACTTTGACGCCATCGTTCGTCAGGCGGGGATTGCACGCGCCGAGATGCGGGAGGTCGCGAAATTGCTCGCGGCATCTGACCGCATCATTGCTTGCTGGGCGATGGGGTTGACGCAGCACAAGAACGCGGTGGGGTCAATTCAGGAAATCGTCAACCTGCTGTTGATGCGCGGGAGTATTGGCAAACCTGGTGCCGGCACCTGCCCGGTGCGCGGCCACTCGAACGTGCAGGGTGACCGGACTATGGGGATCTTTGAGCGCCCGTCTGAAGCCTTTCTCAATAAGCTGCAGGAGGTTTTCCATTTCGAGCCACCGCGCAAACATGGCTACGATACCGTGCGGGCGATTCATGCGATGCATGCGGGCGAGGCGAAAATTTTCATCGCGCTGGGTGGCAATTTTCTTTCTGCGACACCGGATACTGTTTACACGGCCGAGGCCTTGCGCAAGACGCGGATGACGGTGCAGGTCAGCACCAAACTCAACCGGTCACACTTGGTTACCGGAAAACAGGCGCTGATACTTCCCTGCCTCGGTCGCACGGATACTGACCGGCAGAGCAAAGGCCTGCAGTTTGTCACCACCGAAAATTCCATGGGCGTGGTGCAGATGTCACAGGGAACGCTGGAGCCTGTTTCGCCTGATTTGAAATCGGAGCCTGCCATTGTCTGTGAAATTGCACGGGCCACACTGGTCGGCAACAGCCATGCGGACTGGGCGGCGATGCGAGATGACTACGACCTGATCCGCAATTACATTGCCGCTTGTATACCGGGTTGTTCCGGTTACAACGCGAAGGTACGCCGGCCGGGTGGTTTCTATCTTCCCAACGCACCCCGTGCGGGGAATTTCGTCGGAGTATTTACCGTTCATCCCCTGCCAGATCACCGGCTGGAAGCGGATGAACTGGTGATGATGACCATCCGGAGTCATGATCAGTTCAACACCACGATTTACGGTCTGGATGATGTGTATCGCGGAATTCATCAGGGACGGCGCGTCATTTTTATGAATGCGCTGGACATAAGCGAGCGCGGCCTTGGGGCTGGGGCCGTAGTGGATATCACCAGCCACTGGCGGGCAGCAGAACGTGAAGATCGAACAGTTGACCGGTTTGTCGTGGTCCCGTTCAATATCCCGCGCGGCAACTGTGCTACTTACTTTCCTGAAGCGAATCCACTGGTTCCGGTGAATAGCGTTGCGGACAGAAGCAACACGCCGACTTCGAAGTACGTCGTGGTCGTGGTTAACCGGTCTTTGTCCTGATTGTCCTGATTCCATCCGATTTCGTCTGAGCGTCGTACAGATAAGTGCGTACGCTTTTGCAAGTCGAAATCAAACTAAGGAATCAAGACAAATGAAAATCACAAACGCACTTTTTATCGCTTTGCTCGCCGTCACCTGTGTTTCCGCCAAAGGACCGGCAAAAAATCCTATGGTGGGCGGCGCTGCAATGTACCCCACAAAAGACATCATTGATAACGCCGTAAACTCCGCCGATCACACCACTCTTGTGGCCGCTGTTAAGGCTGCCGGGCTGGTGGGCACACTGAAAGGCGCTGGCCCTTTCACCGTGTTCGCACCCACCAACGAAGCATTTGGCAAGTTACCCGCCGGCACGGTGGAAACTCTCGTGAAGCCTGAGAACAAAGACATGCTTACGAAGATTCTTACCTATCACGTGGTGTCCGGCCGCATCAGCGCGATGGACCTGAAGAAGCAAATCAAAGCAGGTCATGGCAAAGCGGAACTAACCACAGTGCAGGGTGAGAAACTGACAGCTATGATGAACGGCTCCAGCATCATGATTCACGATGCGAAGGGCGGCATGGCCACTATCAGCATCTCGAACGTATTTCAGTCAAACGGCGTGATCCATGTGGTCGATTCCGTGCTTATGCCTAACTAACTCCGAGCGGGCGGGGCGACCCTTGAGAAAGCATCTTGTCATGAAATGCTTTCAGATCGGTAAAGCCCCGTTCCGCAAGTTACCTGGCACTCCCAGGGCGGCTCCAGTTGAGCAGCACAGTGATCGGTTTGAAGGTGTTATCCCTCGCGGGGATCAGCGTCAGAAAACGCTTGCCATCGGCGGTCACGTCGTAGTCAGCCCCAAGATCTGAAAGCGAGAACCCCCTCGATTCAAACAGCTTCTCACGCGTTCCCACTTCAATTCCCGCACCACGCGGCTGAATCGCAACAGCCATCATGGTGTTCCCCTCAAGATAGTAAAGTTCGTGCGCATCAGCGCGCCAGCGGGGCTGTGCACCACCAGAAGTAGAAACCTGCCACTTGCCGGTCGGGCTTTTCCCGCCTGGATCGAAACCGCCTATATAGACCTCATCCCGACCGGTTTCGTCAGATGTATAAGCAATCACGTTCGCTCCTGCCGGAGAGAATTGCCCCTGCCGCTCGCGGGCTGGCGTCTTAAGAAAAGTAAACGCTTCGCCAGCCGGACTCACCGGCAAGATCCAGATATCTTCAAGATTGGCGGGACCGGACTCTTCGTACAACACGAAGCGCCCGTCGCGAGACCAGTCCCTTGGCCGTTGCACGTTGGGAGAGGTGGTGAGACGCTGTTCCTCTCCCGTTCCGTTCACTTGTTTGACAAAAAGGTTGACCGGCGGGCGGTTCGAACCATAGGCAATCTGCGCTCCGTCAGGCGACCATACAGGATAGATATCCAGGTCGGCCCAGAACGTGAAACGGGCGGGAACGTTGCGAGCGAAAGACATCAACCAGGTATCGACATTGCCCGTCTCCTGGTCGGCGCGTGTAACGGCGACGCTTGTCTGATCCCGGGAAATACGGGGTTCAGCCCAAATGCCTTCAGGACCGGCCGTTCCGGCGACTCGCCCCTGCCGGTCAAGCCAGGTCATGTGCGATGTCATGGCAGCGCCCAGGCGGTAGGCAATTGCACCACCCCTCGACACCGAAAAATCAGCCGCACCACCTGCCTGGACGGTCTGGATTCCCGATGCCAGTGCAACCGGCTCGTCTTCGAGTCGGAGACTTTTCGCGCTGAAATGCTGAGCGAATAATGTCTGGCCCCGGATGAACAGCAGATACCCGCGCTGACTCCCTTCCCACCTGCCATTTTCCGGCACATACCAGCCAGTGGACGCGGCCCCTGTCAGCCGTACTCCAGTCTTTCCGGGTTCACCAAGGCTGGAAACAAAGATGCCATCGTTGCGGGGTTGCGTGTGTTTGACGAAGTAGATAAAGTGCTTTCCATCAGGCAAAAACTGAGGCCAGAGATGCGCGGTTTCCTGCGCCGACGCGTTCAGTACAGTGGCGGCTGTGGCCGGACCGCCTGCCGACGAAACAATCTCCAGTGCATTTTGGGTCGGGGGAGTAAACAGGATCCGATCATCCTGGTTCCAGGAACCGCCGCGCGCAACGGCATCGCCCGAAATAATCTCTGGCAAAGCTGCCGTCCCTGTGGCAGCAAGTGCGATTTTTTCCAGCTTGTGTCCTGCAAAGAAACCCACGGTGCGACTGTCGGGTGACCAAAACGGAAATGCCGCACCTTCGGTCCCGCGGAGGGGTTTGGCTTCCAGAGTGTCGAGAGCGCGGACGAAGAGCAGCGATTTACCCGACTGGCGGGCGACAAATACCAGCGTCCGGCCATCCGGCGAAATGGCGCTGCCGCCTGAATCCTTTGAGAGGTCCTCGAAGACCATGTCGTCCGGCGGCAGGACAGAGAGCCGGAGCGGCCCCGCGTTCTCCATATTGTGATTACTACTGGCCGGCCACCACCCCGCAATTGCCGCGGCCGCCAGCAGCAAAACGACGGCAGCCCAGACCCACCTGGCTCGTCTCGAAGAAGGTTCGCCGGTGGAAGCCGCCGCCTCACCAGCGGCGCGAGGCTCATCAAGAAGCAGGGCCCAGTCGCCCACGTCGCGCAGACGTTTCTTCGTATCCCTTTCGAGACAACTTCCGAGCAGCCTGCGCGTTTTTTCCGGCGCTGCTGTCAGGTCCAGCGGCTTTGTCAGAATTGCGACCAGAGCGTCCGATACTGTCGGCTCGTCAAACAAACGCCTGCCCGAAACCATCTCGTAAAACACCACGCCAAAGGCCCAGATGTCGGCACGTTTATCTACTTTTTGCCCGCGCGCCTGTTCGGGACTCATGTAGCCGGTCGTGCCCATAATCGCGCCGGTTTGCGTTGCCGGAAGCGTGGGTGAATCGGGTGTAACTTCCTGTTGCTCTGCGGCTTTGGCCAGACCGAAATCAAGCACCTTGACCGAACCATCCGTCCGGATTTTGATATTGGCCGGCTTCAGATCACGGTGGACGATGCCCTTATCATGTGCGGCTTCAAGAGCGTCAGCGATTTGTTTGGCAATGCCAAGCGCCTCGGCCAGAGGGATCGGACCCTGACTTAGACGTTCCGCCAGCGTCACGCCATCGATATGCTCCATCACCAGGTAGTCGGGGCCAACATCATGCAGCGTGCAGATGTTGGGATGGTTCAGCGCTGCGACCGCCAGCGCTTCTGTTCTGAACCTTCCATTGAAACCGGCATGGTAGGTCTTGATGGCAACCTCGCGATTGAGCCGGGGATCAAACGCCTTCCATACTTCACCCATACCGCCCCTGCCCAGGGCAGCGGTGATTTCGTAGGGACCGAGTTTTGCGCCAGGTTTTAACTCCATCAGGACATTAACTGTTTCAAGTAGCGGGGAGGCGGTGAGCCGTGAGAAAGCATCTTATCGTGAAATGCTTTGAGCTCGGAAATTGCCCCATGTCGCTTGACGTAATCCGCGCGGAACTGGAGTAACTCGGAAGCGCCTGTGAAATAAGTGGAAAGCTGGGCTGAACTTAGACAGGCGCGACGCCACTTGCCAACCGCTTCACTCCGTTCCTGAAAGCCTTCATTCATCATCAAATCCATGGCCTGCTGTTCGGTCATGCCCTGGGTATGAATCCGTGTATCGAGGAGCGCATTGATAATAGTGCGCAACCACATCTTGAGCTGTTCCATGCGGAATTCAGCGCCGCCGTAGCCGGCATCGGCCATCATGCGTTCCGCATACACGGCCCAGCCTTCCGCAAACGAACCTGATGAGAATACCGCCCGAAGCTTAGTAGGCGCGGCGAATCGATTTGCGTGTGCACTTTGAAGATAGTGACCGGGCATGGCCTCATGCGCCACCAGGTCTTTCAACATGGAATCGTTGTATTCGCGAAAGAAGGACTCTACCTGCGTTACGTTCCAGTCGGAAGGTGGCGGCGAGATGTTGAGGAAGGTTTTACCGTTCTTTTCGTAGGGTCCGGGAGAGTCACAGGTTGCTACTGCAACCCCGCGCTGGAACTCCGGCATGAGAGTGATTTGGAGCGGTGTTGCAGGTACACTGACGAGACTTTTGGAGCGAACGAAATCTGTAGTCTCACGCAGAACTTTTTCCGCTTTGGGCACGATATCGCTGGCCGAGGGTCTTTGATCCGCAAGCCTGTCGAGCACCATACGAACGGTGCTGCGCCGGTCTGAAACATCAGCGGATGGCGACCATTGGCGCGCCAGTTTTACGGCTGTTTCATAGATCGCCTGCTGTGCGATCACGAGTTCATCCTGTGCTCGTTTTTCTATCTCAGCCCCGCTGAACTCGGAATCGAGGGCATAGCGGAGTTTAGTTTCGAAGAGCTCCGCACCCAGGCGAAAATCCCGATTCGAACGCGACAACACATCGGTTTCAAGCGTCTGGCCCCAGCCCTCCAGAGCCTTAACGGCCTCTGCCTGCGCGGGTGCAAGCTTGTCTTTCATACCCGGTACGGTGGCCGCAAGTTCGGTCACTACATTGCGCACCAGAGAAATGGTGCCTTTGTTCTGCTGGATCGCGGTCTCAGTAAATATGCGCGGCGGGTTCTTCAGTGAGCTTTGCGCCTTTTCGAGGTAAGCGGGAATCGCTTCCAGACGTTGCCGCACCGATTCAAGCTGTACAGCAGCCGGAGCGAAATCGCGGGCCAGCAGGCCGTAAATGGCTTTGCCTGGGTTGTAACGCGTGGGGTCCCACTCGAATTCGCGCAGGGCGGTCTGGCTCCAGACCGCGGACACGGCATGCAGCCGCGCAATCGATAGATCTACCCTGTTTTCCGGCTGCAATTTCGCAGGGTCAAGGTCTTTCACCCGGTTCATGAAGTCGCGGTGGATGCCGATGAGCAGGTTGCGGCCTGTAGAAGAAGGGTCGCTCAGCTGCCCGTCATAGCGGTGCTCTCCTTCGCCTGTCGCGCGCTCCGGAGTGGCTTCGAAAAGGTTACCGATGTAGAGTGCCGCGGCCTGCACAAAAGCCGCGTCATCCGGCCCGGCAGCCCGTGCCACGCCGGCAACTGCGCAGGTGGCCAGGAACTGGCGTCGCGATTGTTTCATCATTTGTTTCGTCACTCCCAAACAAACTCCGCGATGCTCAGGTCGGTGACAGGGTCGCCTGCCGGACGCGCTTCGATGGTTTCGCCGCGCAGTTCGATTTTCACACCGGCGCGTCTATCGGCGGGGACTTTGAGGACTGCCGAATCGCGGGTGGGAATCTTTTCATCAAGGCCCTGCACGGCGACGCCGTCGAGCAGCAGCGGATCACGGCCTTGCATCAGGTAGCCCTGCGGGCGGGAAGCGATCACGGTCAGACCTTGATCCACCGCCGCTTTCTGCGCCGGCACGAAGCGCAGATTCATCAGCGTGGTGGAACGCGGTATGGGAGCGCGGAAGTAGGTCACGGACCGCCCGTCTTGCTCCATCGCAAACTCGTACCGCTGCGTGGAACTGATTTTCAGCGGACCCCAGGCACCGTTGTCACTGGTGAAGACATCCAGCACCGGCGCACCCGCGCGCTCGGCGCTGTCCGGACGCAAAGCAAAGACACGAAAGTGAACGCCACCCAGCGGACGGTTCGTCGCCGCGCCCGCACCGAAGCCGGTCACGAGGCCTGATACCAACGGTTCGGGCTGCGCTGCGACATCCATACGCGCCGGCGCGTGTCCGGTGAGGAACTTATACATTTCGGCGAAGGCGCGGGGCTGGAAGGCGAGTTCGCGATGGTCAAGGCCCGGGATGACAACGTTCTCGGCACCCTGCAGGGCGGGGCCTTCATAACCCCCTCCGCCGGGCTGCGCGTATTTATCGAGCTTGTCGCTGCGCAGTGTAAGAAAGCGAACGCCGGGCTGCACTTCCGCACCAGAATTCAACTGTTTCAGGTAATTGCCTTTACCGTTGAATTCCATGTTGGGGAGGCCGTCCATCGCCACCGCACCATGATTGGGCGCACCGGCCAGCATGGCGTGGGAGACAACGGCTGCGCCACCGGCATTTTTCACGTAATTGCGAATGGTCATGCCGCCCCGGCTGCTTCCCACCAGCGCAACTTTCGCCGATTTTGTTTCGAGAAGTACACGGGTCACGAAGGCGCTCAGGTCGCTGGTGGCATCGATGGTGGAGGAGCGGAACGGCTCAGGCTTGGTGTCATCCCCGCGGCCCGTGGGGTCGAGAAAGCGGATGGAAAACAGGCGGTCTGCCGGATAGCCATTCGATTCAAAAAGCCAGATGATGGGAACCCATTTGGAGGCGTCATCGCCGTTGCCGTGGACAAAAACAATGGGTGGAAACGGGTCAGCCTGTTGGGCGAATGCAGTAGCTGCGGTGAAAAGCAGGGTTGCGGCAAGGCAACTCATGTATCTGGGGCGAATCATACGGGATTGGGTCCAGAGTAACAAAAAACGATCTTCGGCATGGAATCATCCGTATATTGAAAACATGAAACTACCTGGCTTCGTTTTGCTGGCTGTGGGCTTGTCGATAACCGTCTATGGCCAAAGGCCGTCACACGCGGAGTTTGAGGTCGCGTCGATACGTCCGACAGCGGTCGCGACGGGAGAGCAGGTGAATGCAGGACTAAAGGTAGACGGGGCGCAGATTAAGTTCACGGCCCTGTCGCTGGTGGACATGCTGAGTTCGGCGACCAGCCTGAAGAGGCATCAAATTGTGGGGCCGGACTGGATGCCCACGGACCGCTTCGATATTGCGGCCAAGTTGCCCGCGGGCGCAACCGCGGCCCAGGTTCCTGAGATGCTGGAGGCGCTGCTGGTTGAGCGCTTCGGGATGAAGATGCATCGGGAGAAGCGGGATTTCCCTGTTTACGCGCTGGTGATGGGCAAGGGTCCGCTGAAGTTGAAAGAATCGGCTCCTGATCCGGCAGGTGCCGCCGCTGAGCCACGTGGCGGCGCGCAGGTTGCGATTAGCGGTGGCCGGAACGGCACCAGCATCAACTTCGGAGGCGGCTCGATCATGACGGTGGCCAACAACCGCTTTGATGCGAAGAAACTGCCGATGGAATCGTTTGCCGAGGCGCTGGGGCGGTTTATGGATAAGCCGGTTGGCGATATGACCGGAGTCACGGGGAAGTATGACTTTGCCCTTGAATTTACGCCGGAGGATTTCAACGCTATGATCATTCACTCAGCGATTTCGGCGGGGGTGCAGTTGCCCCCGCAGGCGCTGCGGGTGCTGGATACGGCGTCCGGGGATTCGATCTTCAGTGAAATCCAGAAACTGGGTTTGAAGCTGGAATCACGCAAGGCCCCGATTGAGGTGCTGGTGGTGGATCATGTGGAGCGAAAACCGACTGAAAATTAAAAGACGGCCTCAACCGCACGAGCCCGCGAATACCGGCATTTCATTGCATGCAATCCGCTGATCTCAAAGTGGTCGTCGAGTTGTAAGCGCCCAACTCTTTTCTTAATAGCGGGGCGTCCGAAATGCTAATCATTACCTTGATCGGTACACACAGAAATTTTAGTTCCTGGTTCAAAGTCAGACCAAAGCTTTAGAGACGGTCGCATAGACATCGTGCTCGCGAAAACAGTCGCCGGCAAGCGGCCCAAAGAGATCGAACTCTGCAATGAGGTCAGCACTCTCATTGAGGTGAAACGTTCAAAGGCACCAGCCAAAGAAATCGACACAGATATTATGCGACTTTCCAAGAGTTTGGAGGTGCTGAAGAATCCTGGAAACAAGGAGGTCAGGTGCTTCATTCTCGTAACCGGTGAAGGGCGTGCAATTCCATCGAGATTCGCCTGCGCAGGCAAGGGCAAGAAAGATACAGATGTTACTGCGCGGAAAGGGAGGCATGATCTGGCCAGCGGTATCGGTCAATACCAGGCTCGACGTTTTTGGCGCGCCCAAGCCGCTCTAAAATCAAGTAAGGCGGCCTACGGCGCATGCCTCGTTGAAATCTATTGCGCGTAAATTGACTATCTAATGCGAATTAGGGGCGCGGTTATGCCACGACGGCAAGCCCATTCTTCTCGACCAGCGACAGCAGCTTGAGGGAAGCACCGGAAGGACGTTTTTCGCCGCGCTCCCATTTGCTGACCAGACTGCTGGTGACATTCAAATAGTTGGCAAAGATAGTTTGGCTAACGTGTTCCTTCTCCCGAATCGCTTTAATCTCTTCAGGCTTCAATGGCCGGATTGGCGTCAGACATGCGTCGTCAAAATTCCGCATCGTTTGCTTGTCGATGGCATCGATGTCGCGCAAGGCTTGCATCGTTTCATGGACGGCCGCCAATCCTTCACTTCAATATTTCCTGTTCATTTAATCACCTCAACAAAATCTCCATTGCTCAAGAGTTCTTGGAGTTGTTTATCCGTCAGCGTCAGGACGTACTTTGCCGTTTCCTTGAATTGGTCTTCTTCGACGACGTCAATGTTTGCCCTGTGACTCTTGGAGAACCCATACACGAAGAACGCCCTGTTTCCGCGCCGGAAAACAATTATTGTTCGACACCCTCTCGAACTTCCCTGCCCAGGTCGGGCAATCCGCTGCTTTATTATGTCGCCACCCAAAATCGGCGTCAATCTGGCCCTTTTCCGCACGGGCAATGGACGAAGACAAGCTCGAATCTGCAAGCCCTTCCTTGCGGGCAAAACGTTGAAACCACCGGGATTTGAAAATACGAACCGGCACCTGTGTCTATTTTATAGCACTAAGTGCCACAAACCTTTGCACCCAAACTACGCTCCGGCACCGTGGCACTTTTTATATTTCTTGCCGCTGCCGCAGGGACACGGATCATTCCGGCCCACCTTCGGAGCCGCCGTAACAGTCTGACTGGCCGTACCTGAGCCATTGGTACCCGCAAACTGAAGGTCCCTCAATTCTTTCTCATGCTGCTTCTGAATATTGCGGGTCATACCGAGAACTGCATTCTGTGCCATCACGCGCTGGTGCTCTTCCGCCAGCTTTGAATCAGCCTCGCGCTTCTGGGCCTCGACATCCACTTCATCTTCTTCATACTCGCTGTCGTTATTGGCAAACGGCAGGGCCTCGGGATTCTGCTCAAACCGCAGAAAATAGAGGTAACGGACCGTCTCATCTTCAATCCGGTCCATCATGCCTTCAAACAGCGTGAAGCCTTCCTTCTTATACTCAACCAGCGGATCTTTCTGCCCGTAACCGCGCAGTCCGATGCCCTCTTTGAGGTGATCCATCGATAACAAGTGGTCTTTCCACAGATCGTCAATCACGTGGAGCATAATGTTCCGCTCCGCATCGCGCAGCAGCGAAGCCCCCACCAGATCTTCCTTCGCCTGATATGTCGCTGTCGCCCGGTCGAGCAGGAATTCTTCGATTTGCGTGACGTTCATCCCGGCCATATCGGCCGGCAGCACCCGGGCGCCAAACTTCGTCAGCATGTCCGTCTGCAGACTGCCCAGATCCCAGGTATCGGAATGGGCGCCTTCCGGGCAGTGCATATCCGCCATGCCGCCCACAACGCCCTTGGTCATCTCAATCACGCGGTCTTTCTGGTCCGCGCCCTCAAGCAACTGCCGGCGCATCGCGTAGACGGCCTGGCGTTGCTTATTCATCACATCGTCATATTCAAGGATGTGTTTGCGCGAATCAAAATTCTGCGCTTCCACCGCTTTCTGCGCCGCCGCAATGCGCTTGGTGATCATGTTCGATTCGATCGGCACATCCTCTTCCATGCCGAGACGCAGCATCAGATTCTGCATGCGCTCGCCGCCGAAAATGCGCAGCAGATCATCCTGCAGGGAGAGGAAGAAACGCGAACTGCCCGGATCGCCCTGACGTCC
This sequence comes from Terriglobia bacterium, assembly GCA_025363475.1. GTDB lineage: Bacteria > Acidobacteriota > Terriglobia > Bryobacterales > Bryobacteraceae > BOG-234. Next base: position 72,305 of record JANYDS010000083.1, on the reverse strand, counting down.
GGCACGGCCTCTGAGCTGGTTATCAATACGGCGGGAGTCGTGGCGTTCCGTTCCCACGATATGCAGGCCACCCAGACCAACCACTTCGTCATGCTCGGCCGCACACGCGACTTTGACTTCAGCAAGAGTGCGTTCCCAATCTGCCTTATACTCTTCGCGGTCCGGATCTTTACCCTGTTTCACCATGGAGTCACGCGCCCTGGAATCGGGATTGCCACCCAGCAAAATATCCGTACCGCGGCCCGCCATATTAGTAGAAACCGTCACGGAACCCTTACGGCCCGCCTGCGCCACAATGTGGGCTTCGCGTTCGTGATTCTTGGCGTTCAGAACTTCGTGCCGCACGCCCATCTTCTTGAGAATGTTCGAAAGGCGTTCTGATTTTTCAACCGAAATCGTACCCACCAGCACAGGCTGGCCGCGTTCCTGATACGACTTGATCTCATTGGCCGCGTTGCGGAATTTTTCGTCTTCCGTACGATAGACAACGTCCTGATTTTCCTGGCGGATCATCGGGCGGTTGGTGGGAACCGCCATCACTTCCAGCTTGTAGATCTTTTCAAATTCCGCAGCTTCGGTATCAGCTGTACCGGTCATGCCCGAAATCTTTTTATACATGCGGAAGTAATTCTGGAAGGTGATGGTGGCGAGAGTCTGGTTCTCGCGCTCGATCTTGACGCCTTCCTTGGCTTCCACCGCCTGATGCAAACCGTCACTCCAGCGACGCCCTGGCATAAGCCGCCCGGTGTGTTCGTCAACGATGATGACTTCGCCATCTTTAACCACGTAATCTTTATCGCGCTGGAAAATCGCGTGGGCTTTGAGTGACTGCTGAATGTGGTGGTTCCATTCCACGTTCTGCGGTTCGTACATATTACCGATGCCGAGCAAACGCTCCACATGCAGCACGCCTTCTTCGGTCAAAGCAGTCTGGCGATGCTTTTCGTCGATAGTGTAATCACCGGTGGTGTATTTTTCGCCCGGTTCCTTGCCTTCAATTACTTCGCCGCGCTGCAAGTGCGGAATTACGGTATTGGCCTTGTAATACTTGTCCGTCGATTCTTCGCTGGGCCCCGAAATAATGAGCGGTGTGCGGGCTTCATCGATCAGGATGGAATCAACTTCATCGACGATGGCGAAATTGTGACCACGCTGCGAACAGTTCTCGATATTGAACTTCATGTTGTCGCGCAGGTAGTCGAACCCGAACTCGTTGTTCGTGCCATAGGTGATGTCGCAGGCGTAATTTTCCTGGCGCTGGCGGTCGTCCAGGTCATGCACAATGATGCCGACACTCAGGCCCAGGAAACGGTGGATACGGCCCATCCATTCGGAATCGCGCGTGGCCAGGTAATCGTTAACCGTCACCACGTGAACGCCCTTGCCTTCAAGCGCATTTAGATAGCTGGGCGCGGTGGCCACCAGGGTTTTACCTTCACCGGTTTTCATTTCAGCGATGCGGCCCTTGTGCAGCACCATGCCGCCCAGCAGCTGAACGTCGAAATGACGCATATTCAGGACGCGCCGGCTGGTTTCCCGGACCACGGCGAAGGATTCGATCAGCAGGTCGTCGAGTGCCGCTCCGCGTGCCAGTTTCTCTTTAAATTCAATTGTTTTTGCGGCAAGATCGATGTCGGAAAGCCGCTGCATGGCGGGTTCAAGATCATTGATTGCGGCGATTATCGGACGCATCGCCTTGACCTCGCGCTCAGTGCGGGTGCCGAAAATTTTTGCCAGGACTGCGTCGACCATAGTTATTCCACTTTATTTTAACGCGAGACGCGACAAAACCCGGCAGACGCTGTGAAAGCGCCGCCGGGTTTGCCGTTCCCCGTTCAGAACTGCCGGTAATTAGCGACGGCCGCGATACCCGGAATGGTCCCCGCGATAACGGCCCGGGCCCACATAAATGCTGACGCCGGGACGGTAGTAGGGCGAGAAGAACGGGTCATAATACGGTTCGTAGTAAGGATCGTACGGACGCCGTGCCGGGCCGTAGGCGACCTGCGGACGGCGGACCTGTTCGGGAGCCGCACGCTCGTAATCGTAGGAATCGGCATAGCGGAACGCCTGAGGCGCGCGTTCGGTGGAAACCTCAATCGGAGCCGAGATGCGGAAGGTCATGATGGATTCGGGATAGACGACTGCAGGCTGACCGCGAGTCAGTAAAACACCGAGGACACCCGCCGCCGCACCAGCACCTGCGCCAATCGCTGCACCTTTGCCATCACCCGCACCACCGCCAATAATCGCGCCGAGAGCGGTGGCCCCAGCGACTCCAGCTACATCCCGGCCAGCGGAAGTCCGGCCGTCACGGCTGATCATTTCAGACTGCAAAGGCACAACCTGCCCGTCCGCCAGAGTCAGGTCGATGACTTCGAGGCCCAGGCGCGAAGTACCCTGGATGCGACCGGCTTTCTGGGCATCCGTGATGCGCCCGCCCACCGTCTGGCCCTTCTGAGCAACAACCACACCATCGACAATGATGGATTGTGCGAGGGTGGCGACGAACGGTTCACCTTGTTTATTACGGTCTGAGGACAACCACTGGTTAACCCGAACCGTGACGTAGGTTCCGGCATTGATTCTGAGCCGGGCAGGGGCGTAGCGGCCCTGATCATTGCGGGTTTGATTGTCGCGGCCCTGACCGTAGGGTCTTGCCTGGTCGTAGGGTCTCGCCTGGTCATTGGGGGTTTGGTCATAGTGGCCCTGATCCTGATTGTCCTGCGCTGCCGCGATGCCGCTGAATGCAAACAGCCCGAGCGCAACGGCGCAGGCCGCTGAAATTGAGTAGTGCCGTCTCGACGTGAAAATCATGCGTTGAGTAATGCAACCGCGGTGCCAAACCAAACCGGGCTATCCGCTTGGAAACAAATGTCCGGCAGGAAGCAGATTTCATCCAGCAGCCACCACCACTGGTGGAAATCCACCAGACACACGTTGTTCACGAAACAGAAACACAGACCGCTGGTTTATGCACACAGAATCCACTTCAACCACGCGCCAACCCATTGAAAATTCTGGTTTTATAAAACTGAGGAAAGCTTTCAAAAACGTTCGTTTTTCATTTGACCGCAGACAAAAAAAGGTTCATCATCGACTCAGTTCCAGGGTTTACGGAACGATAGCCAAGCGGAACGAAACGGGTTTCGAGCTGTGATCCGACGCGCAATCTTACGAGCGCGCAGCGGGGAGTCAGAGACAATCGGGCGTTTTGTCAGGCGAGCTTTTCGCTGGATGTTGCTGTACGAACGCTTTGATCCGGAGGGCGAGACGAGACTTGTTCCCGTGGATGCCCGAAGTGGAGTGGAGTCAGCAAGGCCAGTGGAAGCGCAGGAAACAGCTGTGAGCAACGGGTTACCCGCCGCAAGGCTGGTGATGGAACGGGCTGACGGCAGTTTTCAGTGCGGATACGAACAGGCAGGCCAGGAGCGCTGACCTCGCAATGGCGGCGCAAGCGTCGTTGCGGGCGAGTGAAAGGCCGTCTTAAGTTTCCGGCTCCGGCAGGGGCGAGTCCTTTGAGGAATCGTCTGTTGCATTGACCCTGTGCCGGCTGAAAGGCAGCACGGGCGAGTGACAGGTGATGGAATCAGGAACCTCTGACGCAGATCGAACGCCGAGCATGCCGGTGGGTCGCTCAATCGTACCGTGAACCCTGGACATTTTTTTGCCCGCCGCTGTTCTACTCCCCGCTTGCAGTGCCCGAGCTTTTGCCTTTCGGCTGTTCCTCACCAGAGGATTTTCGCCGTTCACTCTTGCGACGCTCTACCTGCCCGGGCGTCAGATTGCTGGCATCGGACCCGGACGCCTTGCGGCGATCACCTGCCCGGCGTTCCACCTGCCCTTCCAGAGGAGGTTTATCTGCCACATGTTCGGCAACTTCAAAAAATCCCAATTTCTGCCATCGGCTGAAAGTGAAGACTTCTTTACGTTTGCGGAAACTGGAAAAATTGAGCCGGCAATACTCACAGCGCCATCGGAGCGCGCCAAACTGAATCTTGAACCCTACCCAGAAGTACTCCGGTGTGAAGGTGTTACCGGTCCACGAATTCAGGTCCATACGGCGACATTTTGGACAGCGGGCGAACCACATGTCAGCCCAGACAAACGTCTTCGTGGTGAACCGTGTCTTGCAATCGAGGCAGCGCAGGGCATCAATAAAACGCAAACGGTCAAGCCGTTCCTTCGTATTACGCGGATGTGCCGGGCGCAGGAAACGACTGCCGCAGTGGGGACACGTCGTCATCGCGCCAGGGCCAGGGCCGAATCTCTCCTTGTCACATCTTCGAGTACATACTGCTGGAAGGCTTCGGACAACTGCGCCCGAACAGAACCCTTTTGCGCGATCGGCCGCCCGGCAATTTCACTCACCGAAAGCGTGTCGCGGGTGGAAGAAGTAATAAATACTTCATCGGCCCGGTACATATCTTCCAGGGAGAGGCTGCGCTCCAGAACGGTGATGCCGGGCACGTGAATTTCTTCCAGCAGCACTTCGCGGGTAATGCCAGGCAGGCAGCCGTCCGTTGCAGGCGCAGTCACCACTTCGCTGCCGAACACGGCAAAGATATTGGCTGAGGTGCATTCCGTCACCTGGCCGCGCTCATTGAGCAGTACCACTTCGTCAAAGCCATTTTCCTGCGCACGTTCCGCCCAGCGCAGGTTCTCTGCCCAGGACAAAATTTTGGCACGGGTAAAATCACTGGCGGCATAACGCGCATCAGGCTGAATGCCCAGGCGGACGCTGCCCCCCCATTTCTTCATGGGAGCGGTCAAGGCAATAGTGTCGCTGGCGAGGCCGCTACCCGGCCCTTCCCAGAGGCCCCCACCGTTTCTAACCACCACAAGGCGCACCGTGGCAACGCTGACGTCATTCGCCTGCAACAGACGCAGGATGTCCTGATAGACTTTGCCCGCGTCTTCGGGCATGGCAATATTCAACAGTTTTGCATCGCGCGTCATGCGCGCCCAGTGGCGTTCCCAGGCAAACAGCGCACCGTTCATTACGCGAAAAGTGCTGAATACACCCCAGCCGGAGAGCAGCCCGACCTGGCCTGGTTTCAGGCAGGCGTCAGCGGCCTCAGTGATTTGTCCGTTCCACAGAATGTGACGATGAATGGCCATGATTGAATAATATTATTTCACCATTTCGTCGCGTTTAGCCTTAAATTCTGTACCCGGTTTCCAGGTGGGAAAAACGTCTCCCTGGGCGACTCTGTGTCCGATTTCAAAGAACGCTTTCAGATCGTCGACCGCGCCGGAAAGATCCCAGTCGGCTTTTACTTCGTCCGACGGCTTGTGATAGTCGTGTTCAGTGAAATAGTCCGACTTTTCCTTGCCGTAGCCAACTGGTTTGCCGATGAAATCTACCCCCGCGCCCGGGTCCAGTGCAGGCAGACCCTGCTTGGCGAATTCAAAGTGATCGGAGCGGTAGAAGCCACCCACCTGCGGCTCCGGATCAGGCCGAACCGTGCGGCCGTGGGCTTTCAATACGTCTGCCGTAATGTCGTCCAGCGTTGAATTACCCAGACCGACGATGGTCATATCTTTCGTTTTGCCCCAGACGTTCAGCTCATCCATATTGATATCCGCCAGCGTGTTCTTGAGTGGATAGAGCGGATTCTCCGCGTAATATTGCGAACCCAGCAGACCCTGTTCCTCTGCCGTGACGGAAAGAAAAAGGATAGTCCGTTTGGGCGCGGGCGTGAGTTTGGCATAGGCGCGCGCCAGTTCAATCAGCCCTGCGGTGCCTGAGGCGTTGTCTGCTGCACCATTGAAAATCTGATCGCCTTCCAGTTCGGGATTGCGCCCCAGGTGGTCCCAATGAGCGTTGTAGATGACATATTGATTCTTCAGCGCCGGGTCACTGCCTTCCACCTTTGCGATGACGTTGTGGGAATCGATCTTGCGCAGAGTATTGGTGACTTTGAAACTCGCCATCGCCCCGGTGAGCGGCACCGGTTTGAAATCCTTGCGGATCGCCGCTTTCTTAAGCTCGGCCAGATCCAGCCCGGCCATTTTGCATAGCTCAGTGGCTTTACGATAAGTCATCCAGCCCTCAACCGCGACACGTCCCATGTTGTTGTCGGGCCGCTGAATACCGAAATTCTCTCCGCCCCAGCTGCCCGAAACCACTTCAAACGGATAGCCGGCGGGGCCGGTCTCATGAATGATGATCGCCGCCGCCGCGCCTTTCTGCGAGGCGATTTCGTATTTATAGGTCCAGCGCCCGTAGTAGGTCATCGCGTTGCCTTTGAACATTTTATCGTCGAGCTTTGCCGGGTCGGCAGCGTCGGGAATGGCGGGGTCATTGACCAGCATCAGGATGGTTTTACCCTTCACATCCACGCCCTTATAGTCGTCCCAGCCGTACTCCGGAGCGACGACGCCATAGCCGACGAAAACGATGTCAGAAGCCTTGACCTCAACGGAAGCGGCGTAGCGACTGGAAAGAGCGATGTAGTCCTTCTTATCCGCCAGTGCCAGCTTCTTGCCCTTGACGACAAATTCCGCCTGATTCTTTGATGTGACGCCGGCAAGAGGCACGTTCTGCAAATAGGTTCCATCGGGGTTCCCTGGCTTCAGACCGGCCTGCTGGAATTGCTGTTGCACGAAGGCAAGCGTCTTCTGTTCACCGGCGGAACCCGGCTTGCGACCTTCGAAATCATCTGAAGACAGGGTCTTGATTTCACTCAGCAGAGATTCCGCGCTGATAACGTCAAGCGCGGGTTTGAGATCGACAACCGGTTGCGGCGCGGGGGAGCAGGCTGTCAGCGTCAGAACCAGAACAAGGCCGGGAACGAGGAGAATTTTTTGCATGACTATCCCTACATACTACAATTTAAGGACGGGGAACCTAAGACTATGCCTACTCTGGACATCAATATCGCCGAACATATCAGTATTCCAGTACCGAGCAAGGTTACGGTAGATCTTGACCCCGCGAAGCTGGAATTCGGCAAAACGTTCTCACCGAACTGGTTCGTGGCCGAATACCACGACGGCTTTTGGCAGAACGCACGAGTTGAGGGACTGCAGAATATCGCACTCCACCCGGCGGCGATCGTTTTCCATTACGGGCAGTCGATATTTGAGGGCATGAAAGCGTATCGCTGGGCCAACGGCAAAGTGGCGCTGTTCCGCCCGGAGGAGAATGCGCGACGGTTTGCGCGCTCCGCAGTGCGGATGGCAATGCCGCCAGTGGATCCGGCATTCTTTGTGGAAGCGGTCAAAGCGCTGGTGCATACGGACGCGGCCTGGACACCTGCGGAACCGGGCAGTCTCTACCTCCGCCCCACCATGATGGGTACAGAAGCTTGTATAGGCGTGCGCGCTTCCCATGAGTTTTTATTCTTTGTACTGGCTCTGCCCTCTGGTGCTTATTTCAAGGAATCAGGTTCGGGCGGTGCGGGTTCGGTGGTTGTTTATGTCGCGGAAACTTCTTCACGCGCCGCAGTTGGCGGTACGGGCGATGTCAAAGCTTCCGCCAATTACGCAATCAGCCTGCACACCATCGAAGACGGCAAAAAACAGGGCTGTTCGCAGGTGCTTTTCCTCGATTCCAACGGCAAGCGTCAGGTGGAAGAACTGGGCGGTATGAACGTCTTTTTCGTGGAAGGCAATACGCTGCGGACACCTAATCTTCACGGCACGATTTTACCCGGCATCACACGCGATTCCGTGATTCAGGTGTCCAGGGATCTCGGCTATGCAGTCGAAGAAGTGCCGGTGAATATCGATGAAGCGGCGGGGAAGATTGCGGCGGGGAAAATCACTGAAGTCTTCGCCTGTGGCACCGCCGCTGTGATCAGCGGCATCCGGGAATTGCAGTTTGAAACTGGCCGCAAGCTGATTATTGGGAATAACAGCGTGGGTCCGATTACGCAGCAACTCAATGCTCGCTTGCAGGGAATCCAGTTCGGCAGGCTGGAAGATACGCACGGCTGGATGCAGATTGTCGATTAAACGCGAGCCGCGATTCTAAAGTACTTGTTCGAGCGTTCGCCGCAGATCTGCGACTTCATCGCGCAGTCTGCCCACTTCGGTTTCGAGTGCCGCAAGGCGCTCATCGCTGCCGCTACGCTGGACCGAGGCTGCGGCAACGCCGGCTTCGACAGGGCCACCAAGTGTTTGCGCAAAACGGGGTTCTTTCATCCCTGGGGCTGCTGCCAGTTTTTGCACCATGGCACCGCCAGTGGCTTCCATCAGTTTGTGAAGCACCATCTCGGTTTCTTCCAGATCGGCAAAGCTGTAGATGCGCTCTGCGCGGCCTTTGATCTCACCTACTGTTTGCTGACCGCGCAGCATCAGCACACAGAGAATGGCGGTTTCGCGCCGGCCGAGGTTTAGCTTTTCCGTAAAACGCTGGGCGTATTTGATGGCGCGACTGCCACCGGTGATGGAGGCCGCAAAGCCGCGATGACGCAACCGGTCAAGCCCGCCCTGACAATCGCTTTCGTCATATTCGGTAACGGGCCAGCGGTTGGTTTTTTGATTACAGGCCGCCACCAGGCTGTTCAGCGTGAGCGGATAATACTCGGGAGTGGTGCTTTCCTTTTCGATCAGGGTGCCGAGCACCCGGATTTCAACATCATCCAGCGTATTTTCCACTTTCTAAAAATAGCAGTTACGCCGTTTCTTTACGCGGCGAGACCGAGAATTGCGGGGGCGTTTGTGCCGCAGCAGCGTTTGTATTTCTGGCCGGAACCGCAGGGGCAGGTGGCGTTCCGGGGGGTCTGTACGCTGGCTGGATTTGATTTTGCAGAACGAACCCAATTTTCGTTTTGCGTGCGGTTGCTTACCGAATGCAGGGCCTTGACCATGGCGTTCTCGCGCTTTACCGGGTCGAGGGTGACGCAGTTGGCGAGGGCGGGGAGGATTTCGCGGATTGAGGCTACGCCGAGTGCAGAGAGGTCCGTGCCGACGGGGAAATATTCCTGGCGGAACTGGCGTTCGGTTTGGAGGCGTTTTAATTCGTTGAGGTTGCGGCTGAAGTGGCGCTGGGCCTGATTGCGGGCGCGGTCGATGGCATTTTCGAGGTCAGGAGTGATGTCGGTGGTGGCTTCGCTCAGGTTGCAACGGCGCAGACGCCAGGCAGCGTAAATGATTTCTGTGGCAAGCGTGGCTTCGAGGGGCCCATCGGGCGCGAGCTGGTTCTGGTAGGACTGGTGGAACTGGTTCCAGTTTTCGGTTTCGTTGATTTGGGCTTCGGTCATCATTTGCGTATCCATAGGGATCTCCTGGTGGTTTTTCGGCTTGAGGGTAGCATGCGGTGTCAAGATTACGGGTATTCGGACGCCCGCAACTGGCTGGAAATGTTAGGCTTAGTCTTATTTTTTGGAATGTGATTGAAAAAGATCGCTTCAGCCTGCGTTTACCTTGGTGAGGTCAAAGCCTTCTCGCAGAGCGCACAGAGGTTACGCAGAGAGCGCAGGGGGCATGGGGGTGTTGGTGATTCTGGTGATGCCGTTCTTTATGGCTGTTTGGATTAGAACTCCGTCGTAGAGGACCTGGATTGGGTACTGGCGCTGGAACGGGATTTGGCGTTTGCTGAGTTCACGGGCCAGGGCGGATTCGTAGACGGATTCGAGGAGACCGGGGCCAAGAGTTGTGCGGATTTTGTAGGCGGCGTCAGCGACTTGGCCGGATAGGGAATTGAGTGTCACGCATAGCTGGTGGGTTCGGGTGGTTTGTTTCTCCATTGCGGCCCGCAAACTTATGAGTAATCGGCGTTTCCTGCCGGGATTCTTTCGCGCTTAATTTGACCGGGTTAGACAGGCTCGGCGGCGGGCAGGACGCGTTCTGCCATGGCGAATTTCAGGGCTTCGATTCCCTGCCCCGATGCGCTGGAAATCTCGAAGAATGGCAGCTTTCTTGCTTCCGCTGCGGCACGCAGTTGAAGCAGCGCGTCAGGATCTTGTGCCACATCCATTTTGCTGGCAACAACAATCATAGGGCGCTTTGCCAGGGCTTCATCGAAGCTTTCGAGTTCTGTCAGCAGCGTTACAAAATCATGGACGGGGTCACGCCCGGTTTCAGACATATCGACCAGGTGTACCAGCAGTTTGGTGCGTTCCACATGCTTCAGAAACTGAATACCGAGGCCGCGCCCTTCATGCGCGCCTTCGATTATTCCGGGAATGTCCGCAACAATAAAGCTGCGGTGCCCCGGCAGAGGGACCACGCCCAGGTTGGGTTCGAGGGTGGTGAAGGGATAGTCGGCGATCTTGGGACGAGCCGCTGAAATGCGCGAGATCAGCGTGGATTTGCCTGCGTTGGGATACCCGACAAGGCCGACATCGGCCAGCAGTTTCAGCTTGAGCTGAAGGCGTTTGAATTCACCTGGTTTGCCATCTTCATGCTCAGTGGGCGCCTGATGAGTGGAGCTGGTGAAGCAGGCATTGCCGCGGCCGCCGCGACCGGATTTCGCCGCCATCCAGGTCTGGCCATCTTCAGAAAAATCGAAAAGCTGGTCGCCGGTTTCATCGTCAAAAACAACGGTTCCGACAGGCACCAGAACGGTGAGGCTCGCGCCGTCGTGACCATAGCGGTTGCTGCCTTCGCCATGTTTGCCGCGTTCAGCTGTGTATTCAGGGTTGAAGCGGAAATGCAGCAGGGTGTTGCGGTGGTTGGTGGCCACCATGATGATGTCACCGCCGCGACCGCCATTGCCGCCGCTGGGGCCGCCGCGGGGAACGTACTTCTCCCGCCGAAAGGCCAGGCAGCCGTTGCCGCCATCGCCCGCTTTAACTGTGATTCTTACTTCATCGACTAGCATAAAAAAGGCCGCAAGTCAGCATTGCCAGAAGGGCGATGCAAACCAGCGGCCAAACTCCTTTTGTGACCGGTGCTGCTAAAACTATTGGACGGTCAGGACTTCTTCGGTCGCGTTGACGCGAACGAACTTACCCATACGACCGCGATCGCGGAACTCAACAATGCCGGTGATTTTGGCAAACAATGTGTCATCTTTGCCCGTGCCAACGTTGTCGCCCGCTTTGATACGGGTGCCGCGCTGACGGACAATGATGGAACCGCCCGGAATGATCTGGCCGCCGAACACCTTGATGCCGAGCCGCTGGGCGTTAGAATCGCGCCCGTTCTTGGAACTGCCTAAACCTTTTTTATGTGCCATAACAAACTCTCGCTGCGTCGCTTAAAACTAAGCGACGATATCGCGAACGCGGACCTCCGTATAATCCTGCCGGTGGCCCTGCGTGCGCTTGTACTGTTTTTTGCGCTTGAACTTGAACACCAGAATTTTCTCGCCCCGATCCTGTGCGGATACGGTGGCATTGACCTTGACCGCACCGGCGCTCTCGCCCGTGATCAGATCGCCGCCATCCCTAAACAAAGCGACCACTCTGCCGAGCGCGACTTCCGCTCCTACTTCAGCGGCCAGTTTGGGAACGCGGAGTACATCGCCTGGGGCGACGCGATACTGCTTTCCGCCGGTCTCGATAATTGCATGCATGGGGAAAATTGAACCTCTTCTGTCGTTCAGGCACGCTCGCTGTTAACACATCCGCACGATACATCTTGTGCGACACACTTGTGCAACGACGGCTGAATGCCGAAACTCCTATTCTAGTACGGAAAGGGTCGAGAAAACAACTTCGTTCGTCAGGTTGCGAGGTGGGTTCGCGCAGAATGCCTGCCAGATTTGGTATGGTGGTATGGCGGGAGTATGGCAACCACCAAAGTCACCTTTACGCTGGATGCGCCAGCACTTGCGAGCCTGAACGACGCTGCAGCGCGACTCTCGCTGCCCAAAAGCGAGATCGTGCGTGAGGCAATTCTGGAATTCCATGCCCGAATCGGGCGATTGGGTGAGCGTGAACGTATTGATATGCTCCGCGCACTCGACGAACTTGTGACACAAGTATCGAGCCGGCCTCAGGCGGACGTCGAGAATGAGTTGGCTGAAATACGATCAGCGCGCAGGACCGGGGGGCGGCGTAGCATCAGTCCGGAGGCATGACCGCGATTGATACCTCTGCGCTTGTGCACAGCATTTGCGGAGAAAAACTTTCTGCCGTTGTTTTACGTCGCGCCGTTGAGCGCGGTGAGCGCCTGTTCCTTCCTTCGGTCGTGCTCTTCGAGTGGCTCAGGGGACCACGGGTTGCAGCCGAACTGATTTCGCAGGAGATTCTTTTCCCGTCGGCCGCAGCGGCAGTGTTTGGTCCGCGTGAGGCCGAACTCGCCGCGAAATTATATCGCTCTGTCGCCCGGCCACACGGGCGCGAAATCGATATCGCCATCGCCGCGACAGCGATTCTGCGCGACGCCGAGTTGTGGACGCTCAATCCCGTGGACTTTGCAGATATTCCGGGAGTGCGGCTTGCCAGTTTCTGAGAAAGCGGGCGAGGAATCCAGACATCGCCCTCGCCGGAATATATGCGGGAATATATAATGATCCCCAGCATGAGCAACCTTACACGAAGAACCCTCCTGAAAGCTCTCCCGGCCATGGTTGCGGCGACGCGTCTGATGGGGCAGAAAAAGCCCCAGTTGCCGGTGAAAGCCCTAAGCCACGCCACGCTCACCGTGACTGACGTTAAGCGCTCCACCGAGTTCTATCAGGGACTCTTCGGGATGGGTATCACGGCCCGCCAGGGCGCAGCGCCATCATTGCAGATTGGCAACGGAGTTCAGTTCCTGTTCTTCGCGGGTGGCGGTGCCAACGCCAAGCCTGGGATCAATCACTACTGCATGGCAATTGATAATTTCTCCGTCGATGGCACCGCGAAGGTTGTGAGCGAACACGGCATCGCCAAGGCCGACGGTCCGGCCGGCGGTATGACGGGCGGAGCCATGAAATATCGCGTCCGCATGCGCCCGGAAGCACAGGGCGGAGCCAAAAACGGTACTGCCGAGTTCTATCTGGGCGATCCAGACGGACTTGCGGTGCAGATTCAGGACACTAAATATTGTGGTGGCGGCGGCGAACTGGGCGAAATTTGCTACGCAAAACCCGAACCCGCTCCCACCAAAGGTCTGCTGCAAATCGATAATCTGAGCCACTTTACACTTTTTGTATCTGATGTAGCGCGCACGCAGGCCTTCTATCAGGACCTGTTCGCTCTGCCCATGCAGGGGCATCAGGGCGCGACACCCATGCTGGGCACCGGTGACCGCAGCTTTCTCACCATTGCTGCCTCGGGAAACCGTCCGCCTGAGATCAACCATCTCTGTTTCCGGATGAAGGACTTTAATCAGGAGAAAGTGCTTAAGGCTTTGGCGGATTACGGCATCAGCGCCAGGGGCGATGCAGCTCCGGGTGTGGCGACACCTCCGTTAAAATCTTACGTTTCGATGCGGATGCCCAATCGCGGCGGAGCACCGAATGGAACACCCGAGCTTTATTTCACTGACCCCGATGGCATCCTCATCCAGCTGCAGGACATGTCCTATTGCGGCGGTGGCGGCGCTCTGGGTGAGACCTGCGACGGGAAGTAAAAACGCATTTAGAATCTGCTTAGTTTGTTCAAGCCGTTAAATGCTGCGGCTTTGTAACATTCCGCCAGTGTGGGGTAGTTGAAGACGGTATCGATGAAATAGTCGATGGTGCCGCCCAGAATCATCACCGCCTGGCCGATGTGCAGCAATTCGCTGGCACCTTCCCCGATGATGTGAATGCCGAGGATGTCGTGGGTTTCGCGGTGGAAGATGATTTTGAGGCGGCCTGTGGTGTCGCCCCGTATCTGGCCTCTGGCGATCTCGCGGTAGAAGGCCACGCCCACTTCATAGGGGACATCTTCGCCCGTTAACTGCTCCTCAGTCTTGCCGATGAAGGAAATTTCGGGGATTGTGTAGATTCCATAGGGGTAGTAAGCAGGTCTGGATGTCAGCGGAATTCCAAAGGCCCGACCCGCCGCCACGCGGCCCTGTTCCATGGCCACGGATGCCAGACTGGGGAAACCGATCACATCTCCCACGGCAAAGATGTTGGGTACGCTGGTGCGGAAATCTTCGTCCACTTTGATACGCCCGCGCGAATCGGCTTCGATGCCCGCCGCCGCGAGATTCAGTTCATCCACATTGCCCTGTCGCCCCACTGCGTAGAGCAGCGTATCGCAGGAAATTTTCTTTTGGCTGCGGAGGTGCGCCACTACTCCGCACCCGCATTCCTCCACGCTTTCAACCTCTTCGTTTAAGCGCAGCGTGACGCGGCGGTCCCGCAGGTGATAGGAAAGCGCCTCCACCATCTCTGAATCGGCAAATTCCAGCAAACGGGGACGTTTTTCAATGAGAATCACACGCACGCCCAGGGTGGCAAACATACACGTGTACTCAACGCCAATTACGCCTCCGCCAACAACGACAAGGGTGCGAGGGACTTCTTTGAGAGACAGAATCTGATCGCTGTCAATAATATTGCGCCCATTGACCGGAACACAATCCGAGGCGGCGGGTTTGGTGCCGGTGGCAATGATTACATAAGGCGCTTCGTAATGGAGCTTGCCGCGCGAGTTTTCAATTTCGATGTGGGTGGGATCGACAAAGCTCGCCTGTCCCATCAGCATGTCGATGTTATTTCGGGAGAGCTGCGCGCGGGTAACCTCAATTTCAGTGGTAATTACGTGCTGGGCGCGGAAACAGAGGTCGGCCATGGAGGTTTTCTCTTTGACCCGATAATTCATCCCGTAAATATTCTGGTACTGGTGGCCGGATAGATGAATCACGGCCTCGCGCATGGTTTTGCTGGGAATGGTGCCGGTGTTAATGCAAACTCCCCCCACCACCTCGCGCCTTTCAACCAGCGCGACTTGTTTGCCCACCTTCGCGGCCTGTATTGCGGCGCGCTGGCCCGCCGGGCCGGAGCCGATCACAATCAGGTCGTAGCGTTGCATGTTTCTGGTGAGAACCTCCTGTGGTGCTTATCGGACGAGTGGGACGAAAACTATAGGGAATGAAAGGGTTTGGCCCTCAACGTGATAGTCTGGTGATTCGCCCCGTATCTATATATGCCCGCTCGTGTGAGCGAAGCTTTCGTGCTGCAAACGTGGCCCTTCAAAGAGGGTGACCTGATCGTCAGCTTTCTCTGCCGTGACATGGGGAAGCTGCGGGGTGTGGCGCGCAGGGCGAGGAGGCCGAAAAGCGGTTTCGGGTCGGGCCTCGAACGTCTGTCGCATATTAAAATGTCATATTTCCAGCGGGAAAACCGGGAACTGGTGAATATCGATTCGTGCGAACTGGTGCACTCCCAGTTCGCACTTTCGAGCGACTTTGCGGCCGCCTGCGCGCTCGACTATTTTGCTGAGGTATCAGAACAGCTGTTGCCTGCCGCAGAACCGGGTGAAAAATATTTCCGGCTGCTCAGTGCGAGCCTGGAACATATGCGGGAAGGCACTCCGGGGGCTGTGTGGCGCGCTGTGACCTACTTCAGTTTGTGGGCTGTGCGGCTGGCCGGGCTGCTGCCGGAATTGCACGTTTGTCTGGGCTGCGGTGCCTGGCTGGATGATGAAGAAAATCCGCAGCGGGCATTTTATGGCCGCTTCCGCGCCGGTTTATATTGCCAGGAATGCCGCAGTGCGCTGGACCTGCGCGGGACTTGGGAATTGACGCACGAATCCCGCGTGATTGCCGCCGAAATGCTGCGCACGCCCGTTGGCCAGTTGCCCGCACGGAAGTGGAACCGCGAAATGGCTGCCGATCTGCGCCGTTTCCTTTCGCAACAGCTGGAATCTCATATTGAACGTAAACTGATCACATTTCCCGTGCTCGAAGCCGCATAGTCCGCCATGCCAGAACAACCAAATATTGAAAAGCCTACCTTTCAGGAAATTGTCTTCAAGCTGAAGCAGTACTGGAGCGACCGCGGCTGTATCATTCAGGAGCCCTTCGACGTTGAAGTGGGTGCCGGTACGATGTGTCCCGAGACGTTTCTGCGCGTGCTCGGTCGTGAACCCTATCGCACTGCTTATGTGCAACCCAGCCGCAGGCCGGCTGACGGCCGTTATGGCGACAACCCCAACCGTCTTTACAAACACATGCAGTTGCAGGTGATTCTGAAGCCGACTCCGGTGGACGTTATCGAGCAGTACATGGGTAGTCTGGAAGCGATTGGCATTGATTTGCGCCAGCATGATTTGAAGCTGGAGGAAGATAACTGGGAGTCGCCGACGCTGGGTGCGTGGGGTGTGGGCTGGCAAGTGATGCTGGATGGTCTTGAGATTACTCAATTCACTTATTTTCAACAGTGCGGCGGCATTGATCTGGAACTGGTGCCGGCGGAAATCACTTACGGGCTGGAGCGGCTGACTGCATTTCTACAAGGCGTGGACAGCGTGTATGACATTGAATGGACGCGGGGAGTGAAATACCGCGACGTTCGTTATAACGACGAATTACAGTACTCGGTTTATAACTTCGAACTGGCAGATGTGCCCACGCTTTGGAAGCTATTTGATATTCATGAGACAGAAGCAAAGCGGTTACTCGCTCTGTATGCCGTTTCAACTGAGCAGGCGCGGTTCCCGCTGCTGGCGACTTACGATCATGTTTTGAAGTGCTCGAATTTGTTTAATACTCTTGACGCGCGGGGTGCCATTAGTGTGACCGAGCGGGTGGGTGTGATTGGACGCGTGCGGAAACTGGCTGTGGGTGTGGCTGAGGCATGGACTTCGCAACGGAATCCGGCTCCGGTTGAACACACGCCGGTTGAGGAGCAGGCAGCATGAATCTGCTTCTGGAAATAGGTGCGGAAGAGATTCCTGACTGGATGCTGGCCGGTGCCCTGGAATATCTGGGCGCTGCAGTTGGCGACCTTTTGAAACAGCATCAGCTGGGCGGGTCAGCAATTCGGACTGATGCCACGCCACGGCGGTTAGTGGTTCGTGCGAAAGAGCTGGCGGCACGGCAGGATGATTCTTCGGAACGAATCTGGGGACCGGGTAAGTTCGCTCCGGCGGCGGCCCTGGACGGCTTTGCGAAGAAGCAGGGCATTGAGCGGGAACAGCTGGAGCTGGTGTCTGACGGGAAGGTGGAAAAGTACACCACACTACGGACCATCGCGGGACGCCCGGCCAGTGAAATTCTGGCAGAAGCTCTGCCGCAGTTGATCCTCAAAACTCCTTTTCCGAAAACCATGTACTGGACGGGTAAGGGCGGGGACCGATTTATCCGGCCGATACGGTGGGTGGTCGCACTGCTGGATGACCAGGTGATTCCGTTTACAGTGGCGGGAGTAACATCGGGCAATGAGTCAAGCGGACACCGGCGCCTGGGAGCTGCCCGTATTCCGGTTACTTGTTTGACCTATGAACCGGCGCTGCGGGCGAATTATGTGATGCTTTCGGCGGATGAGCGAAAAGCGAAGATACGCGCGGTACCGACGAAGTATAAGTGCGATAACGAACTTCTGAGTACGCTGGTGAATTTGACGGAATGGCCTACGCCGATCACTGGTTCGTTTGACCCGGCGTTTCTGGATCTGCCGAAAGAAGTCCTGATTACCGTCATGCGGTTCCACCAGAAGTACTTCCCGGTGGAGACTGCGGACGGCGCACTGGCGCCTCAGTTTGTGGCAGTTACGAATACGGATGGCGACCCTGATGGTTTGATTGTGCGCGGCAATGAACGCGTGCTGCGGGCGCGGTTTAATGACGCGCGGTTTTTCTGGGACACAGATCAGAAGCGAAAGCTTTCGGAACGGATTAAAGATCTGGGAAATGTGACGTTTCAGGCCAAACTCGGCACGTATCTGGAGAAGGCCGACCGCATGGACCAGCTGGTGATCGCACTGCTGGTATATGCGGCGAAGCCGGGCGAAGCGGTGACCGCGAACGATATCCGTGAGGCGAAAGGCCGGTATGCTTTTGGCCCGGACAGCCCCGAATTCTATGCGGTGCGGGCGTCCCGTCTTTCGAAGACGGATCTGACTACTGAACTGGTGAAAGAATTCACAGAACTACAGGGCATTGTGGGCGGCCTGTATGCCCGTGTGCAGGGTGAGGCTGAAGAAGTAGCAACGGCGATCTACGATCACTACAAACCGGTGAGTATGGAAGATGCAATTCCGCGCACTCTGACCGGCCGGCTGGTGGCGATTGCAGACAAGCTGGATACGCTGCGGGGATGTTTCCGTGTGGGTCTGATTCCTTCCGGTTCGAAAGACCCTTTTGCATTGCGACGGGCAGCACAGGGCATCGTCAAGATTCTGGCGGAAGGCAAGCTCCGGCTGCCGATTCAATCGTTGTGTGAAGGCGATTCTCAGCTGGAAGAATTCATGGCCGAGCGGGTTCGTTATTACTTTCGTGACATTCGCGGTTACAAATATGACGAGGTCAATGCAGTGATGGCGTCGGGCTGGAATGACTTACTCGATGTGGAAGAACGGCTGGCGGCGGTGAGGGAAATTCGGCCCACTGAGAACTTTGAACCGCTGGCAGCGAGCTTCAAACGAATTCGCAACATACTCAAGCAGGCACAATTTGAAGGCGGCTCTTTTTTAAACACCGGAACTTCACTGCAGGAGAAGCTTCTGGAACGCGGCGCGGAGACTGAGTTATATCTGGCGTTTAAGGCTGCGCAGGTGGCATGCCGGTTGCTGCCCGATCATCTGAGCCGGCTGGATTCTATTTCGTCGCTGCGGCCTAAAGTTGATGTCTTTTTCGAAAAGACGATGGTCAATGCAGAAGACCCGGCCATCCGTCAGAACCGCTTGACGCTGTTGCACATGATGCTGGCCGAGTTCAGCCAGATTGCCGATTTCAGTGAGATCATCACCGGCACTGTTAATACGAAGAATCAGGAGACAAAATGAAGTACGTTTATTCTTTCGGTGGTGGCAGGGCGGAAGGCGACGGCAGCATGAAAGATGTGCTGGGCGGCAAGGGCTCAGGGCTGGCTGAAATGTCGCGCGCCGGGCTGCCTGTGCCACCTGGTTTTACGATTGCCACCAGTGTCTGCACGATCTACTTCGAGGGTCAGCAGAAAATTCCTGAGAGCATTCAGAAAGAAATCGACAAGGCCACGAAGCAACTGGAAAAGCAGATGGGCAAGAAGCTGGGCGATGCGAAAGATCCGCTGCTGGTGAGTGTTCGCTCCGGCGCGAAGTTTTCCATGCCCGGCATGATGAATACCATTCTGAATCTGGGCTTGAACGACGTAACGACAGAGGGTCTCTCGGCGAAAAGTGGCAACCCGCGTTTTGCTTACGACTGTTACCGGCGTTTTATTCAGATGTTCGGCGCAGTGGCACTCGATATCAATATGGAGAAGTTCGACCATATCTTCGATGCGCGAAAAGCGAAGGTGAAGGCTAAGCAGGATACGGACCTGAACGCGGATGATCTGAAAGCTGTGATTGCGGATTATAAGAAGCTGGTGCGTAAGGAAACGGGCAAACCGTTCCCGGAAGATCCGCTGGTACAACTTACGCTGGCGCGCGATGCAGTGTTCCGCAGCTGGTGGAACCCGAAAGCATGTTACTACCGGAAAATGGAAAAGATTCCGGATGAAATAGGCACTGCGGCCAATGTTCAGGCCATGGTGTTTGGGAACATGGGCGAAACGTCCGGCACGGGCGTTGGCTTTACGCGGGACCCCGGTACAGGGGAGAAGGTTTTCTACGGCGAATTCCTGATGAATGCGCAGGGTGAAGATGTGGTGGCGGGCATCCGCACGCCGCGCCCGATTGCTGATCTGGAAAACGAACTGCCGGAAGCTTACGCGCAGTTGCGTGAAATCACCACCAACCTGGAACATCATTACAAAGACATGCAGGATTTTGAATTCACCATTGAGGAAAGCAAGCTCTATATGCTGCAGACCCGCAATGGCAAGCGCACAGGTCCGGCGGCTGTTCGTATTGCGGTGGCGATGGTGGAAGAGGGCATGATTGAGAAACGCGAGGCGGTGATGCGAGTGACACCGGCGCAGCTGGATCAGTTACTGCACCCTGTCTTTGACGTGAAAACACTCAGGGATCTTGTCAAGCTGACTACCGGGATTTCCGCCTCGCCAGGCGCGGCAGTGGGCCGGGTGGCGTTCTCATCGGAAGATGCAATTATTATGTGCGAGTCCGGACCGGTACTGCTGGTTCGCAAAGAAACTACGCCGGATGACATTCACGGTATGGATGTGGCGAAGGGCATTCTGACGGCTGTTGGCGGCAAGTCAAGCCACGCGGCGGTGGTAGCACGCGGTATGGGGCGGCCTTGCGTTGTGGGTGCGGGCAGCATTCGGATTGACGAGGCGAAGAAGGTTTTTACAGCGCAGGTGGGCGGTAAGACTGTCAGAGTCAAGGCAGGCGATTTCATTTCTCTCGATGGAACTACGGGCGATGTCTATCTGGGTCAGGCTAAGTCGGTTGAGCCGGATGTAACTCACGACTATGTGGGTAAGTTCATGGGCTGGACGGACGAGTTCCGCGGTAAGTTCGGAATCCGGGCCAATGCGGATATACCGCGTGATGCGAAGGTTGCGCGGCAGTATGGTGCGGAAGGTATTGGCCTGTGCCGCACGGAACATATGTTCTTTGCCGAGGACCGGTTGCCCTTCGTACAGGCCATGATTCTGGCGCGGGATGAAAAGACGCGTCGTCAGGCACTGGCAAAGCTGTTACCGATGCAGCGCTCGGATTTTGCGGGGCTATTCAAGGCGATGGATGGGTACCCGGTGGTGATCCGTACGCTAGATCCGCCACTGCATGAATTCTTGCCGAAGCGCGAGAATTTGATGGTGGATGTGGCGAGGCTGCCGCACCTTGACATCAAGGGGAAGAAGGAACTTTCTGCTCGTTACAATATTCCGGTTAAGGACTTGAAAAAGGCTTTGGCGGAACTGCTGGACCGGGTGGAGGAGTTACACGAATTCAATCCGATGCTGGGCCATCGGGGCTGTCGGCTGGGTGTAAGTTATCCCGAGATTACAGAGATGCAGTCACGGGCTATTTTTGAGGCTGCGGTCCAGGTGGCGAAGAAGGGTGTTAAGGTGCTTCCGGAGATCATGATTCCGCTGATCGGGAGCGTGGAAGAGCTGGAAAACCAGAAGAAGATTGTGGACCGTGTGGCAGGTGAGGTGTTCGCGAAAGCGGGCCAGACGGTGCATTACATGGTGGGAACGATGATTGAAATTCCGCGCGCGGCACTTACTGCGGATCGTGTGGCAGGCGTAGCTGAATTTTTCTCATTCGGTACGAATGATTTGACACAGACGACCATGGGATTGTCGCGGGACGACTATACGAAATTCCAGAAAGATTACGAGCGGGAGAAGATCTTCAAGGCCGATCCATTTGCGGTCCTGGACCAGGAAGGCGTGGGCAAGCTGATTGAGTTTGCGGTAAAGGCCGGTCGTGGAGCGCGGAAGAATCTGGAAGTAGGTATTTGTGGTGAGCACGGTGGTGAGCCGAGTTCCGTGCAGTTCTGTTACCGGATCGGGATGGATTATGTTTCGTGCTCTCCGTATCGGGTGCCCATTGCGCGGCTGGCTGCGGCTCAGGGTGCGATTTCGGGTGGTTCGGTGATTAGCGGTACTGCTTAGTTACGACTGATCTGCGCTAATGGTGAGACATCTTCCATCGGAGAATTTCTTCGGTACTCAAGTCGCGAAGGGCCAGGGGAGAAGCTTCTGGCCCAAGTCCAAGCCAGCCGCCAAATGAAAACATCGGCTGCCGAAGGCCATCAAATGTGGCTATAGAATCGATCTTCATAGCTGAGATATCGACCGCCATGACCCGGTAACCTTCTTTGCGCTCCAGCGATTCAAAGAACAAGCGCCTTCCGTCGGACGACCAGGATGGATAGCCGGCGCGAATCCCGTGCACTGGTTTCCAAACCCCGGTAGCGAAATTATAGATTTTCAGTTCCAGTGTTGTGGCATCGATGGCTGCCATGAGCATGCCATCTGGCGACCATCGCGGCGTGGTGAGTCCACGGGAATTGGGTAATTCTTGAACTTCTCGTGAATTCAGGTCTATTATATGGAGGGAAGTCGGAACGCGCGGATCCGGGCTCATCGCGGACCAGAAGGCCAGCTGACCCCCCGGCCGGTGACCAGGTTGGATCCGCCTCAGCCACGACCATGCCCGATAGCGGAATGATGAGTCCGTCGGCCGAAGATAATAGGCCACGTCCGCAGCGAAACATCTTTTGGTCCTTATGTTCTGCTCCATTGTACCGGTGTTTCGCGAAGCCATTCGCCGCGGATCACCAGCTTTCGCTTCGTAGTCAACATCTCAACCGCACAAATAGCTGTGCTCGTCCAGATTAACCCTCTCTATGCGTCCCCCTGCTCCCTCCCAATGAGAGGAGCCCTTTCCCGCGAGTTCTGGAAGCGAGTGACGCGCCGAAAAAACTTATATTTCCATTAAACTCAACAAAAACGATTCGCAGCCGCCCTTGCCAGCCAGAAAACTCCTGCTACAACCAACCCTGGAGATTTGCATGTCACCCACCCCAGCCCGCCACGAAGCCAACCGCCAAAATTCCAAACTCTCCACCGGCCCCATCTCCGAAACCGGCAAAAAGCACTCCTCCATAAACGCCGTCCGCCACGGCCTGACGGGCCAAACCGTCCTTCTCCCCCAAGACGACCGCCACGCCTATAACAAATTTACCCAGGAAATTATCACCAGTCTCCAGGCCCAAACCTCCATAGAAATCCACCTGGCCCAAACCATCGCGGACAGCTACTGGCGCATCAACCGCATCAAAGCCATTGAAGACGGCGTGCTCCACCTCTCTATCAACAATCTAGTCGCCGGTTTCGAAGATGCCCAAACCGAAGACCCTGACCTCCACAACGCCCTCGCCATCGCCCGCGCTTTCCAGGACAATTCCCGCGCCTTCGCCAACCTCAGCATTTACGAACAGCGCCTCAACCGCGCCATCAAACAAGCCACCCAGCAATTAAATGAGGCCATCGCCATGCGCAAAACCGAACCTCAACCCGAGCCCGCCGCGAATGGCTTCGTTTTTGCGAATCGCGAAATCACCAGCAAAACCGGCGCTGCAGTTCCCCCCAACCCGCATGAATCGAGACAAAATTGGTCCACAATCGCAAACCTTAGCCAGCAGCCCAATTCCGTACGTCCTGTGGACGGTACAATATAGGTTCAACCATGAAAACCCTGTTTCTGAATCCCCCTTCCTTCGAGGGCTTCGATGGAGGTGCGAGTTCCCGCTGGCCCGCCTCGCGTGAAATCGAATCCTATTGGTATCCCGTGTGGCTCTGCTATCCCGCTGGCATGTTGCCGGACAGCAAAGTCGTGGATGCGCCGCCGCATAAAATCTCCATTGAACAAACCGTCGAAATGGCCCGGGATTTCGAATTGCTCGTGCTGTTCACCTCCACCCCCGGCTTCGAGGTCGATTGCAAGATCGCCACGATGATGAAGGAATCAAACCCCGGCCTCAGGGTCTGCTTCGTAGGACCGCCCGTCACCGTCGAACCGGAAAAATCCCTCAACTTCTCAAGCGCCATCGATTTCGTCATCCGCCGCGAGTTCGACCATCAGATCGTCGCCTACGCGAACGGCACACCGCTCGAAGAAATTCCGGGTGCCAGTTTCCGCAAAGATGGCGCGATCGTCAACAACCCGGAAGCCCCCATGATTGAGGACCTGGATTCCCTGCCCTGGGTCACCAAAACTTACAAGCGCGACCTCGACATTAAGAACTACAACGTTCCGTTCCTGCTGAGTCCGTTCCTCTCGCTTTACACTTCGCGCGGGTGCCCCGCCATGTGTACTTTCTGCCTCTGGCCGCAGACCCATTCCGGCCACCGCTGGCGCTTGCGTTCCAGCGATGACATCGCCGCCGAAGTGCAGTATGCACTGGGAGCCTTCCCGGAACTGAAGGAAATCTTCTTCGATGACGATACCTTCAACTACCGCAAGGAACGCACCATCGAACTCTGTTCCAAGCTGAAGCCGCTCAACTTTACGTGGAGTTGCACGTCGCGCGTCACCACCGATTACGACACCTTGAAAGCGATGAAGGACGCGGGCTGCCGCCTGCTCATCGTGGGTTACGAATCGGGCGATCCGCAAATCCTGAAGAACATCAAGAAGGGCGCGACCATCGATATGGCCGAGCGCTTCACAGCGAACTGCAAGAAGCTGGGTCTGGTGATTCACGGCGATTTCATCGTCGGCCTGCCGGGTGAAACCAAAGAGAGTATCCGCAAGACTATCGACTTCGCCAAGAAGCTCGACAACGAAACCATTCAGGTCTCGATTGCCCATCCCTACCCCGGCACTGAGTTCTACGATTACGCGAAAAAGAACAACCTCATTTCCCTTGGCAACATTGTGGATGAGCGGGGCAACCAGCTTCCCAAAGTGGTTTATGAGAACCTCAACGAAGCCGAACTGATGGACTGGGTTGAGAAGTTCTACAGCGAATATTATTTCCGCCCCAAGGTCGTGTGGCGCATGGTGAGCAAGGTCATTTTCAATTCGCATGACCGCAAACGCCTCACCAAAGAAGCCATTGAATACATGGCCCTGCGTTCTCGTCGCAAGAAGTTCATTGCGGAACAGCGTGCGCAAAACCTGCGGGCGCAGACCACCGTTTCGGCGAATGCGGGCGACTGATTTAAGAGCTAAAACCCGGCTGTTTACGGTCCTCACCGTACTCAGTAACGTAGCCGGAAATTCGGCTCTCACCAAAGGTATGACCCAGCTGGGCGATATCGGCAATTCGCCGTTCGCCCTGATCGCCGCGCTCTTCCATCCGTGGGTCGCGCTGGGCGTGGCTCTGCTGATTCTCTGGACCATCACTCACATGGCTCTGCTCAGTTGGGCGGACCTCAGTTACGTCATGCCCATCACGGCGATTGGCTACGTAGTGACGGCCTTTGCGGCACGGTTTTTGCTGGGCGAAGAGGTCTCCCCGGCGCGGTGGTTCGGCATTTTGCTCATTACCGCAGGTGTCACGCTCGTCAGTAAGACAGGGCCGCAGGGATGAAGTGGATTCTGGTCCTGATCCTGGTCGCCGCCACTACAGTGGGTGATGTTCTTCGCTCCATGGGCATGCGTGCGACGCCTGTGAACAAGACGCTCATCGTGATTTCAACTTCCGCGATGGCCATTTCGTTTTTCACTTTCATGAAGCTGGTTTCAATAGCGCCCATGAGTTTCGCAGTGCCGATGTCGGCAGCGACGTTCATTCCGGAAACGCTGCTGGCGAAAGTTTTGCTGAAAGAAAATGTCGACTGGCGGCGCTGGGCCGGAGTAGGTCTGATCCTTGCCGGTGTGGTTTTTGTAACAAGGTGATAGCCGAGATTCTGGTCGGCTGCGGCATCGGTTACAACCTGCTGGCGCTTGCGGGTGCGCTCAAGTTCCGCCGCAAGCTGGTGGTTCCCGATTTCACTCCGCCGGTCTCGATTCTGAAGCCGGTGCGCGGGCGCGATCCGCAGTTTTTTGAAGCGATCCGGTCCCATTCGGTCCAGCAATATCCGCAGTTCGAATTGATTTTCGGAGCGGCCCCAAACGACCCCGCCCGCGAGGATATCGAACGCCTGCAGCGGGACTTCCCTGCCCTTGCGATTCAGGTGCTGGATTCCACCAGCGATGCGCCCAACGGCAAAGTGGGGTCACTCGAAATTCTGGCCGCAGCCGCACGGTATGACGTGCTGCTGGTGAATGACAGCGACATTGTTGTAGAGCCGGACTACCTGAAGCGCGTCATCGGGTTACTGGCCGATCCGGGCGTGGGTATTGTCACCTGCCTGTACCGGGGCCGGGGTGCCTCGATCCCGTCGAAGGCGGAGGCTCTGGGGATTGCGACTGAGTTTGCTCCCAGTGTATTGGTAGCTCGGCTGGTGGCTTCTGGCGGCTTCGCTCTGGGGTCCACAATGGCATTTCGTGTGGCGGACTTGCATGCCATTGGAGGCTTCGCGGCGATTCGCGAATACCTCGCGGATGATTATCAGCTGGGTGCGCGCATCGGGCGCGTGGCCATGTCAGATGTGGTGGTGGAAACCAACCTCGGCGCAGGTACCTGGCTGGATGTCTGGAAGCACCAGGTGCGCTGGTCGCGGACGATTCGTGTCTCGCGAACAGCGGGTTACTTCGGCTATGTAGTGACGCAACTGAGCTTCTGGTGTCTGTTCGCGAACTGGCCGTTTGCAGTGGCGGGGCTCGCGGTTCGCCTGCTCACTGCCAGCTTTTATACTGAGGCAAAATTGCTGCCGTTCGTGCCGTTCCGAGACCTGTTTGGTTTCGCTGTCTGGGCCGCAGGCATGACCGGAAACACAGTCGAATGGCGCGGCATTAAGTACAAACTAAGCGCTAACGGGAAGATGGTGAGTACGCAGTACAATCCACTTCGATCTTGATGTCCGCGAAGAACTTGCAAACGATGGTGGTACGGACTGGTTTATTGTCGCCAAAAAATTCCGCATAAACCGCATTCATCGCTGCGAAATCGGCACCATCCGCCAGATAGACCACCACCTTGACGGCATCAGCAATCGACGAACCCACACCTTCCAGCATAGCTTTCACATTGCTCAAAACCTGGCGGGTTTCATGGGTAATATCGCCCTGCTCGGAAGGCACCTGTCCGGCCAGGAACACAAATCCGCCAGCCTTAACCACAGGTGAATAAGGCCCTTTGGGAACGGGTGAACCCGGGGGTGTCAGTCTTTCGATCATCGTTAGTGGCCCTCCGCTTCCAGCAGTTTTTCGGCTTCAATTGCAGCCATGCAACCTGCACCGGCTGCGGTAATTGCCTGGCGGTAAATCCGGTCCTGCACGTCGCCCGCATGGAACACTCCGGTGATATTCGTACGCGCGCCACCATGCGATATCAGATAGCCGTCGGCATCAAGATCAAGCTGGCCTTTGAACACCTGAGTATTCGGGATGTGGCCGATAGCGACGAAGAACCCGTCCACGTCCCGGTCCCACTTCTCGCCGGTCACCAGGTTATGCAGCCGGACACCGGTCACAATGTTCTGCGAAACGTCATAAACTTCGTCCACAGTGGTGTTCAGGATGAACTCGATCTTCGGGTTGGCCTTCGCCCGGTCGAGCATAATCTTCGAGGCGCGGAACGTATCTTTCCGGTGAACCAGAGCCACCGAACTGCCGAAACGGGTGAGGAAATTGGCCTCTTCCATAGCCGAATCCCCACCACCAATCACCATGATTTTTTTCTCACGGTAGAAGAACCCGTCGCAGGTGGCGCACGAACTGACGCCGTGGCCGATCAGCTTCTGTTCCGACGGCAGATCAAGCCAGCGGGCTTTGGCACCGGAAGCTACAATAAGTGTGCTGGTTTCAAGCCATTCCCCTTCCACTTTCAGGCGGAAGGGGCGTTTTGAGAGATCGGCTTCGCTGACCTCGCCATCCAGATAGACGGCACCGAAGCGTTCGGCCTGTAGTTTCATGTTCTCAACCAGCTCCGGGCCAAGAATTCCCTGCGGGAAACCGGGAAAGTTCTCGACTTCGGTGGTGAGTGAAAGCTGACCGCCCACTTCAACGCCTTTAATGACAAGGGGTTTGAGGCTGGCACGGGCCGTATAGATGGCGGCCGTGTTACCGGCGCAGCCGGAACCAATGATTACGACATTATGCATGGATATATGAGCCTATCAAACCAGGCATCCCAGCCGGGGCAGCAGGGGCCGGGCGGAATGGGGCTGCCGTGAGGGCATTCAGTGGGGTGGCCCAGCAGGGCGCACATTTTGTCCGTCACTTCAGGGCTCAGAATGTGCTCGAACTTGCAGGCGCTCTCTTCAATTTCGTGGTCGTCGCGGATGGTCAGAATATCGACAAACAAACGCTCGGACAGACGATGGCGGCGGATGACGATCCGGGCGCGCTCTTCGCCTCTGGGAGTGAAAACGGTCTCGCCATTCTCAATCTTCAGCAGCCCGATACGCGTCATTACGTTGACCAGCCGACGCCACTGCACTTCGGTGTACTCAGTCGCGTGCAGGTGATCGGTGGGTTCGCTGCGGGTCCAGATGTGTTCGAGGACCTCATCGAAATCTTCGTTCTCTTCAGCGGAGAAAACGACGGTTTCTTTGATCTTGCCGTGTTCCAGGTTCAGCCGCCGGTCCGCCAGACGGCCGACACTTTCATCGTGGGTGACCATCACGATTCCCCGCCCTTTGGCATGAAGGTCACTGAGCAGACCGAGGACGATACGCTGATTCTCCGCGTCGAGGTTGCCGGTGGGTTCGTCGGCGAGGATGATTTTAGGGTCGTTCACCAGCGCCCGTGCGATGGCCACGCGCTGCTGCTCGCCGCCGGAAAGCTGGGAGGGCAGATGGTTGGCACGCTCCTCCATACCCACCTGTTGCAGTGCCTGCATCGCTTCCTTTTCATCCGTCATGCTGTGGAAATACTGGGCTAGCATCACGTTCTCAAGAGCCGTGAGGTGCGGCACAAGATGGAACTGCTGGAAGATGAAGCCGACAGTTTCGCTGCGGAATTTTGTGAGTTCGGAACGACTGAGTTTCGAGGTGTCACTGCCCGCGATATGGACCACGCCCGTTGACGCCTGGTCCAGGCAGCCCAGCAGGTTCAGCAGCGTAGTTTTGCCGGAGCCGGAAGGCCCCATGATGGCAATCCATTCGCCCTGATCGGCGGTGAAACTCAAGCCGTCCAGCGCGCTGACCGCAGAGGTGCCTGTTCCATAGGTCTTGTGGACATCTGCTAATTCGATAAAGCTCATTCGCCTCTCAAAATCATCGCAGGCTCAATCGACCAGATCCGCGCGGCTGCGATGGCGGTGGCGGTGGTGGCGACTACGAGCATGACGACGATCACTCCCGCGAAAACCATGGCATCCGGCTGCGGGCGGAATGCGCCACCAAAGATCTGCCGTCCGATGGCGGCAGCCGCGAACACACCCGCCACATAGCCCACCAGAGTTGCGGCCAGGGCCAGGGCGGCGGATTCGGAAATGAAGAAAGCGGCGATACGGCGTTCGGCAGCGCCCAGCGCTTTCAGAATCGCGATTTCCTTGGCTCGTTCGAGCACCATTTCGGTGAAGTTGCCGGTAACGCAAAGGGTGGTAATGATCAGGATGACGAGGGTCAGAGCCAGCAGTGAGGCGCGGATCTTGAGAACCACAGCATTCTCGGTATCGGTTACGGCGCGGATGCTGCGGAAATCAACAGTAGGGAATTGTTTGGAAAGTTCTGCACGGATTTGATCCATGCGATCACCCGGCGCGCGGATTTGAACATAGCTGGCGAGAGACGTCTCGCCCAGCGGCGAAAAAATCTGCTGGTCTTCAGGGCCGCCGGTGGAGACAATGCCGACTACCCGGCAGCCTTTATAAGAGGCACCGAGGCTGAGGTTCATCAACTCGCCCGCAAGACATTCTCCAGGCGCTGGGGTTCGGCTGCCCCGCACATGCCAGAAAGAAGTTAACGGCTCGGTTTTGGCGGGGATGAACCCAACCTGCTCACCGTTCATCACGAACGGGGCAGCATTAGCACCTAAACGTTCCGCCGCAGCAACCACTTCGATGGGTACCGTGGTTCCACCCACCGGGACGGCGGTGATATTGGCACCATAGGCACGAAATTCATCGCGCAGGCGGCGTTCCACAGTGCCGTAAGTTCCAAAGAGTACTGTCGCCAGCGCTGCCGCTACAGCCAGCGCGGCAAAGGCCAGCAGCAGTCGTTGTTTACGATATTTGAGCGCGCGGATGATGAACTTGAAGAACACTTAGACGCCTTCCCGCAGGGTCATCGCGGGATCAAGACTCAAGGTATGGCGCAGCGGCTGCGCGGCACCCGCCAGGGCAACGGCCATGGCCGCAATCACGATGAGGAAGGGCAAAATCCAGGAGACTTCCACCGTCCCGTGGAAGACGGATTCGCCAACAAAATGCGCCAGAGCGACACCGGCAATCGCTCCGATGAAGCCGCCCACCAGACCCGTGAGAGCGATTTCAACTCCGAACAAAGTCGCAATCAGGGCGCGTCCGGCCCCGATGGCCTGCATGATGGCGACTTCGCCCCGGCGCTCCATCATGGTGGTGGCCGTAAGGCTCCAAACCGTGAGGCCTGCGGAGAGCAGTGCCGCGAGGGTAATGAGACTCATCAAGCCACCTACGCGGTCGAGGATACGGCCTTCAGAATCAGCCACGCGGCGCACGGGCCGGGCTTGCGTCCCTGGCATGGCTTCTTCAATTTCATGGGCGAGCGAGATGACGTAATTGGAACAGCTCCAGCGCTCATATTCGGCGGGAGTCATGCTCTTGGGGTTCTTGCGCGCGAAGTCATCTTCGGGCTTGGTGAGCGCGGCCACTTCCATACGGTCCACCTGACCGGGACGGCCGGTCAGCGTTTGGAGGCGGATGAGCGGCAGCAGAATGCGGTCATCCGTTTCATCTCCGGATGAGATTACCCCGGCAATTTCGAAACTCGCACCGAGCACGGTGATTCTCTGGCCGTGTTTCCAGTGGTTGCGGCGTGCGATGGCAGCACCCACAACCGCTTCGTTGGCCAGGTCTTCGCCCATATGGCCGTCGATGATGCGCCACGCCGGATTCACTGCCTGAATACCTGTGGTCTTCGTTTCGCCCTGCGGAGTTCGATAGGGATGGTTGAACCAGACGCCCTGCACGGGCACACCTGCATCCTGAGCGGACAGCGAGGGCGCAAAACCAAGGATGTTCAGCCCCCAAAAGATGGCTTTTACTTTGGGTACAAGGGCTTCGTCGATATAGCCGTTGCGCGGCGTTACCAGGATGTTGGCACCCTCCGCACGCAACTCGCGGTTCACCTTATCGCCGATGTCGAGCATCACGCCAAGCATCGCAGTGGCGACAGCCGAACCCATAGCAATCGCAGCAATGATCAGAGCCTTGCGTTTAGGCGCACGGCGGACCGATTCACTGACGAAGCGCAGCAGCATCGATCAGCCGGCTTTCCCGGGGGCGAACATGCGCAGGCCGCCTTCAAGAGCGGCTGCGTCAATGATGAGAGTGTCGCCTTCCACCCGTGACTTCAGCGGAATGGGGTTACAGCCACCCCTGGTGCCCACCGTTGACGTGACGATTTCCGAAGAACAGTTGCGGCAAATCAGCTGCGAGCCTTTCTGATAAAAGCCCTGTGTGCCGCAAATCTCGCAGGCGTCAAAGGCCGTTGCCAGTGTGCGGTCGGGCTTTTCGATCACGATAAAGCGGATGTGCACCGCTCCGTCTTCGAGTTGATAACGGTGCAGAATACCGTCGCTGACCTGGTTCACAGGGATGCGCACGGTGCCATTTTGTAGCGCAACCGGTTCCGACGAGGAAAGAGCGGTGGACTGTCGGGCGTAAACAAACTCAGCGGTGATCAGAAGAATGAAGAGGCCGGAGGCTGTGCAGGAGGCCACCATCCAGAGCTTTTCGCGGTTAGCTGCTGCTTTGATTTTGCGGAGTGCCGCGCCTTCAACTCCGTCGGTTTTGGGCGCACGGCGTTTGCGGGATTCAAAGAGGATCATGGCCGCAGAGAGCGCGAGGATGGTGATAAAGAAAAAGATGTCGTTCTTGACGATGGGGCCGATCAGAGCCATTTCGCCGCGGCTGCTTGGTAGAATCTGGCCTTCTGAAAGTTCATGCAGGCCAGTGATGGCGAGCTGGAGGACGACAACCAGCAGGATGACCGTCGTCATCTGAAAGAACTGGCGGATGTTGACGCGAATGGTGCCACGGATGAAGCTGACACCGAAGAGAACGGCCAGACCAATTCCCAGAACTGCGCCAAATGCCTCAAATACACCTGATGTATTGAGTCTGGTGGCGGCAAGCAGGAGAACAGTTTCTACTCCTTCGCGGAAAATCATGAGGAAGACGAACGCGAAGACTCCCCAAGCACCCCTACCTCTACCGTTGTCGTTTTGCAAACGAGTTTCGATTTCGTTCTTCATGGTCTTGCCGTGTTTGTTCATCCAGATGACCATGCTGAGGACGAATGCGGCGCTGAGCAGAAGCGTCCAGCCCTCGAATGCTTCCTCGCTGTACGAGATCTGCGACAAGGCCCAAGCCGTTGCAATACAAGCAATTACAGCGAAGGCAAGGGCGCGGTACACCGTCGGCAAAAGTTCGAGTCTGCCGGTTTTACGAAGGTAGGAAATGGCGATGGCAATCACGAGCGAAGCCTCGACGCCTTCGCGCAGGGTGATCACAAATGTCTGGAGCATAAGGGGCTGCGGACTTGCAAATTCGATTGTAGCAGGATAGAGGACCGGAAGGGTCCTTGATCCATTTGACCATTTGACACAAGAGCAATTCGGTGTCCGATCAGG
Organism: Terriglobia bacterium; assembly: GCA_025363475.1. GTDB lineage: Bacteria > Acidobacteriota > Terriglobia > Bryobacterales > Bryobacteraceae > BOG-234. The sequence goes on along the minus strand of JANYDS010000083.1, from coordinate 40,099 downwards.
CAATTCAAAATCGGTTGTCCCAGCGGCGATTTTATACGGTTCCCCAGTTGAGTATGAGCGTGACCACAATCTTTCGAACTACACTCCGAGGCACGTTACCACTTCACCCGACGACGTGAAAGAGCGAAGCTTTCCTGTTCAGTGGCGACTCGGTGCAGGATCTGGATTCCCTCAGTGGCTTGGGCAGAACGGCCTGTGCGATTAATGATTCCAGGCTAATTATCACCGCCACCGGATATCTGCCCACTCCTTGGAAAGGCTCTCTAACGCGGAGAGGCTGTGTAACGCGCCTGAGTGAACCGAAGGTGAGCGGTATGACGACTGCATCCAAGCCGGTGGTTGCAGAACCGCTTCTATAACGGCACTCGGATTGCGATGCGTAATTTATGCGCCTCCACCATTTCCTGATCGCCTTTGCCGCCTTGCCCCTGCTCGCCGCCGATGCGCGACATGGCCGGGAAATGCTGGACGATCTCAGTTGTCTTCAATGCCATACCGTCCAGGGGGAAGGACACCGGGTGGGTGCGGCGCCCGATCTGGGCGAGCGGGTACAGCAGTTGGGCACGCCCTCTGCCGTTGCCAGCGCGTTGTGGAACCATACCCCGGCCATGTGGAATGAGATGTCGGCCCGGGTAGTAACCCGGCCTGTCGCGACCGACGACGAGTATCGCGACGTGATGACCTATCTGTGGTCACTGGGCCTGATGAACAATCCGGCAGACGCGAAGCGTGGGGCGCGCGTTTTTAAAGACAAGCGCTGCGGGTCCTGCCATAAATCGGGCGGGGCTCCGGGTGCTTCGCAGGTTGCCACGTGGAAAGTGGCGGAAGATCCATTCTCCCTGCTCGAAGGTATGTGGAATCACTCGGGAACCATGCACAAAGAGTTCGCGGCCCGGCATTGGGAGTGGAACAAAATCACAGGTCGCGACCTGATGGATTTGACGGCATTCGTGGGCCAAACCCGAGTGGAACCTGCGACTTACCGGGCCGGATTTGCGATTCCGGATGCAGACCCGCGAAGCCAGGCCGCTTTTCAGGAGCGGTGCGCAAGTTGCCACAACGGGGCTAATTCTCTGCAGTCCAAATTGAAGACGCAATCGTGGATGGAGATCGGGGCCGCGATGTGGAACCATGCGCCGCTCATGAAGAAGGGCGGAGCGACGCCGGGTCCGGCAGCACCTGGGGAAATGCGCCTCATTCTGGCATATGTGTGGGATTTACAGCACCGGGATGGTGAGGCTGTGGTTGAGCGCGGAAAGGCTCTATTCGCGGATAAAAAGTGTGCGGAGTGCCATCAGGGAAGTCCGCGGCCTGGGCAGAAATTTACTCCGTATTCAATGATTGCGCTGGGCTGGGGGCCGGGTCGGGTTATGCACCAGAAGATGGGCGACACGGGGATTAAGTGGCCTTATCTTTCAACACAGAATATGGCGGACCTGACGGCTTATTTGAATTCCCTAGCGTCCCGGTAGAAATCCGCGCCAGGCTCATATGGCGAGGCGGGCAACCAGTTCGCGTGCATTTACCCCCTTCGTTTGCCTGAAGGCTTCGGGAAAATGTCGTTTGTTGCCAGTTACCAGGAAGTCAGTTTTCCAGCCCGGGCGCATTCGAGGAAGCGGTTGTCAGATTCATCCGGTGAGACCTCCAGAGCAAGACGCGGATGAACAACCAGGCAGCACTTCAGCAGCCGGACGAGAAATGCCGAGACCATATCGGGGTCAAATCTGAAACGTGGTCGCCTGCGAACTGCTTTATACTCGCGCAGGATGGCCGGTGAAACCACGAGAACAACGCGGCGGTTTAGAGCAAGAGACAGGACGCAGGCTTCGAGCCCTTTGGCGCTCAGCAGAGCGGAAATCACGATGTTGGTATCAAGGACAACCCGCAGCATGAGCCGTGCTAACTAACGAGCAGTTTGCTTACGGACGGCCCGGATTTCACGGCTAATTTGTGCCGGTGTGAGCAGGTTGGACCCGGTTTTGACTGCGGAGCGCTGCAATTTTCGCATTGCTTGCGGCGGTGGCGAGGATAGTCGCTGCGAAGTCTTCAAGGCTCATAATGACGATGCTCGGCTCTCCGCGTCGTTCTACGATAAACCGCCCGCGCTTCTCCGTCACCGCTTTCAGTATCCGTCCGAAATAGTTACGGGCCTTCAGCGCTGATATTACCTGCGTCATTTGATTACCAGTGTGCGTCTGGTTCTCAAACTATAGCCGGAATGAGTGCACTACACTAAGCACTTGTCGCCTAATTTGACAGATCCTGCGGGGGTCGCTGCCCACGAACAACTTTGGCCCGAGTCGTGGCTTATCTATCCGATTGTCGACAACCTGGTCGCCGCTGAAGCCTTTCTTGAAGCCGGAGTTGGAATTCTGCAGTTCCGTCACAAGGGATTCTGGAGCCGAGACGTGTTCGGTGTGGCCGAAACCATTTCGCGGTTTTGCACTGAGGCGAAGGCGCAATTTATCATTGATGACCGCGCTGACTACGCCCGGATACTGAAAGCGGGTTTACATCTGGGCCAGGAAGATCTGCTGCCTGCCGATGCGCGGTCGATCATCGGCCCGGACGCAATGATCGGCTTCTCCACCCACAACGCCCTTCAAATGACAGCCGCCGTGAATGAACCTGTCGATTACGTCGCCTTCGGACCTGTTTTCCCTACCAGTTCGAAGGAAAACCCCGACCCCACCACTGGGATTAAAGGCATGAAAACAGTCCGTGCGCTCACCAGCCGGCCCCTCGTCGCCATCGGCGGCATCACGCGCGAAAACGCGGCCCTGTGCTGGCACGCCGGAGCCGATTCCGTAGCCGTAATTGCCGACCTCATCCCCGATCCCTGCAACAAGCAGACGCTTCGCGCAAGAATGGACGAATGGCTTCGCTTAGCGAATCAAACCCGCAACCCGTAAAGAGCACCGGTTTCGTCAAGGCTCTCGGCCTGGTTGATGCCACCACACTTATTATGGGCTCCATGATCGGCTCAGGCATCTTCATCGTCAGCGCGGATGTGGCGCGGCAGGTAAAATCACCTGGCCTCCTGATGCTCTGCTGGCTGACCGGAGCGTTGCTCACAATGATCGCCGCACTGAGTTACGGTGAACTCGCTGCAGCCATGCCGCACGCCGGCGGGCAGTACGTCTATCTGCGCGAAGCATTCGGGCGGCTGTGGGGATTCCTGTATGGCTGGACGCTGTTCGTCGTCATCCAGACCGGCACTATTGCGGCTGTAGCTGTCGCGTTCGCCAAATACAGCGGCGTTTTTATGCCCGGCATTTCGGCCACGAACTACATCCTGGGTTCAGGCAAGGTTGGCCTGACAACGCAGCAACTACTGGCCATTGCGGTCGTGATCGTGCTCACCGCCATCAACACGCGGGGAGTCAAGACCGGTGCACGAATTCAGAACGTATTCACGTTCGCCAAAGTGGCCGCCCTGCTGGGCCTGGTGGGCTTTGGCTTTCTGCTGGGGCGCAATCCGGAAGCAGTTACATCGAATTTTCACGATGTCTGGCGCGGCGCAGACTGGAGTTGGGCCACTGTCGCGCTGGTTGGGAGCGCCATGGTGGGGCCGCTGTTTGCTTCCGATGCCTGGAACAACGTCACGTTTACGGCGGGGGAAATCCGCAATCCGCAACGCAACCTGCCGCTGTCGCTCGGCATCGGCGTGGGTGTGGTTTGCCTGCTCTATCTTGGCTGCAATTTCATCTATCTTTCTGTACTGACGCTGCAACAGATTCAAACGGTACCGGAAGACCTGGTGGCAACGGCAGTCGTCTCCGTAATGTTCGGCGGCGTCGCCACAAAGTTGATGGCCGCCGCGATCATGGTCTCCGCATTCGGCTGCTGCAACGGCCTGATTCTTGCGGGCGCCCGCGTCTATTACACGATGGCGAAAGACCGGTTGTTTTTTGCCAAAGCCGGGACGCTGGACGCGAAGCACAATACGCCCGTTTTCGCGCTCGTCGTCCAGTGCATCTGGACCGTTCTGCTCACCCTCAGCGGCCAGTACAACGATTTGCTGGACTATGTGATCTTTGCAGTTCTGCTGTTCTATATCCTGACCATTGCAGGACTTTTCCGGCTGCGAAAAACGCGCCCGGACATGGAACGGCCCTACCGTGCCGCAGGCTATCCGGTGCTGCCTGCCCTGTACATTTTTGTGGCCGGATTGATCGAAATTCTTTTGTTAGTCAACAAGCCCTCGTTCACTGTTCGGGGGCTAATTCTGGTCCTGCTGGGAGTACCCGTCTACTTCCTCTGGCGCAAGCCGGAAGCGGCTTAATACTGCTACAATTCTGAAATCTTACGATAACCGGGGAGTCTACCAGACAGATGCCAAACCTACTGGCTCGAAAGCCACTGAAAACTCTCATGGAAGAAGCCGGGGAGACCGGCGAACACAGCCTGAAACGCACGCTGGGCGTGGTGCAGTTAACCGCGCTGGGGGTGGGAGCAGTCATCGGTGCAGGCATCTTCGTGATGGCGGGGCTGGGTGCTCATTACGCCGGACCGGGGCTGATGTTGTCCTTTGTACTCTCCGGCCTGGGCTGCGCTTTCGCGGCACTCTGTTATGCGGAATTTGCCGCCATGATTCCTCTGGCGGGCAGCGCTTATACCTATGCTTACGCCACGCTGGGTGAAATATTCGCCTGGATCATCGGCTGGGATCTGACCCTCGAATACGCCATGGGAGCCAGTACGGTGTCCTCCGGCTGGTCTAACCATTTCATTGAGCTGCTGGATATTTTTAACATAAAAATGCCCCTGTGGCTGGCCTACGATCACTGGACCGGGCTGCGCACCGCGCAGGGAGTAATCGCGAGGCAAATGGCGCAGGCTTCGGACGGGTCGCTGATGCCTGGCACGCAGGCGTTTCTCGAAAAAGTTTCGGCAATTACAGCCGCAGGCTCTCCGGAACTCATGCAGCGGGCGCACGAGCTGCTCAACGCACCGCAAATATTCGGTGTCGAGATTGGCTTCAACCTGCCCGCCTTCCTGATCGCACTGGTGATCACCGCAATCCTCGCCATCGGCATCAAAGAGAGCGCGCAGTTCAACTCCCTGATTGTTGTCATCAAGGTCGCGGTTGTTCTTTTCGTTATCGGTCTGGGTGCTTCCTATATTCACAAAGGCAACTGGGGCTCAGACTGGTCCACGTTTGCCCCGTTCGGATTCTCTGGAATTGGCGCGGGCGCGGCTTACATCTTCTTCGCGTATATTGGCTTCGATGCGGTTTCGACCACCGCTCAGGAAGCGAAAAACCCACAGAGGGATTTGCCCATCGGGATTATTGCTTCTCTGGTGATCTGTACCGTTTTATATATCGCTGTCGCGGCAGTGCTTACCGGCATGGTGCCCTGGCGTGATGTGAACATCGAAGCGCCCATCGCACGCGCATTTCTCGACGTGGGTCTTACCGGTGCCTCGCATGTGATTACTGTGGGCGCATTAGCGGGTCTGACCAGCGTTATGCTGGTGATGCTGCTGGGCCAGACCCGTGTTCTGTACTCGATGGCAAAAGACGGCCTGTTGCCGACAAAAGTTTTCGCCGAGATCCACCCTAAGTTCCGTACGCCCTGGAAGAACACAATCCTGGTTGGTCTGCTGGCCGCTGTGGTCGGGAGTCTTACGCCGATTGATGACATCGGCAAGATGGTCAACATCGGGACCCTGCTGGCATTCGTCATCGTTTGTATCGCGGTGATGGTGCTGCGGCGAACTGACCCGGCGCAGCCCCGGCCCTTCCGTACGCCGTGGGTGCCATTCGTACCCATCATGGGTATCCTGTTTAACGGGTACATGATGTATAAGCTGGGCTGGCTCAACTGGGCTCGTCTGATCATCTGGCTGGCAATCGGCCTGGTTGTGTATTTCACTTACGGCCAGAAACACAGCAAGGTCCAGGCCGCACTCGCTCGCGACGGCAAATAATAGTCTTGTGTCAATAGTCATAACTTCAACTGATTTACCCGGCATCGACCTTGTTGCGAGCGGGAAAGTGCGCGATGTTTACGCGGCAGGCGATGATCTGCTGATCATCGCCACCGACCGTATTTCCGCATTCGACTGCATCCTGCCGCAGGGTATTCCGGAAAAGGGCCGCGTGCTTACCCAGCTGTCGCTCTTTTGGTTTGAATTTCTGCGCGGCACCATTGCCAACCACCTGATCACGGCGAATGTGGATGCTTACCCCGCTTATTTGTTACCTTTCCGCGACCAGCTGGAAGGTCGCTCCATGCTGGTGAAGCGCTGCAAAATGGAACCTGTGGAATGCGTGGCACGCGGCTATGTCTCCGGCTCTGGCTGGAAAGATTATCAGCGTACCGGCGCAATCTGCGGCATTAACCTGCCCGCAGGGCTGCGCGAAAGCGATAAGTTGACGGAGCCGATTTTTACCCCGGCTACCAAGGCGGCCACCGGGCATGATGAAAATGTCTCGCTCGAAACCGCAGCCGCCATGATTGGCCGGCAGACCGCCGCCCTGCTGCGGGATCTTACGCTGCGGATCTATTCAAGAGCGTCTGACTATGCCGAAACGCGCGGCATCATCCTTGCGGACACCAAGTTTGAATTCGGCTGGTATCACGGCGAATTGCTTTTGGGGGATGAAGTGCTGACGCCCGATTCTTCGCGGTTCTGGCCGCAGGATTCCTATGCACCCGGCGGGCCGCAAAAATCCTACGACAAGCAGTTCGTCCGCGATTACCTCGAAACGCTCGACTGGGACAAGACCCCGCCCGCACCGGAACTGCCAGCCGACGTCATTGAAAAAACTTCGGCGAAATATATCGAAGCCTACGTCCGGCTGACCGGCAAGAGGCTTTAGCTTGGCCAGCGTCACGGCCAGCGTGAACTGGCTGGATTACATACTGCTTGCGGTCTTCGTCGTCTCTGCCGTCATGAGTGCGCGCAGAGGCATTTCCCGCGAGATCATCGGCCTTGCTTCCGCTATCCTCGCGCTGGTGCTGGGGATGTGGTTCTACGGGCTTGCAGGCTCGCTGGTGGCACCGTATACGGGTTCGCCAAGGGTAGCGAACCTGATCGGCTTTCTAATTGTTGTGGTGGCGGTAATCCTTTGCGGCGGCATCCTCGGCTGGATTGTGAACCGGTTTCTGCGCACCATCGGGCTCTCATTTTTCGACCGTCTTCTGGGTGCGGCGTTTGGGGCCGTGAAGGGTTTCTTCTTCGCCATGGCCCTGTTGACAGCGTTCACGGCATTTGGACCTTATGTGGACTCGGAAACGGTCTCCGGCGCGGTGGTACACTCGCAAATTGCGCCGTGGGTGCTGGAAGCTTCGCGCGTATTTGTCGCGATCGCACCTGCGGATTTGAAGTTGAGTTTCAGCAAACAGTATTCACGTCTGAAGGCGGCAGTACAGGAAAGTCGTAATCACCAATGAAGGAACGCTTCGACGAACTGATTGATCACCTGATGGACACCGGCTTCTTCCTGGAGCAGGCGGTGGAAATCATGGAAAAGGGCATGATTGAGCGGGCGCTTCAGGCGACTGCCAGCAATCAGTCTGAAGCTTCCAAGGTGCTGGGCATTCACCGCAATACACTGCTGCGCAAAATGGTGGAATACAAGATTGAGGGCAAGCGCCCGCGGCGCAAACCGGCCGGGCGTGAACAGCAGCGGAGCAACGTCAAAGCGGCAGGCAAGACCTCGCGCGGCAACCGCCGGGCGTCCTGACCCGCGTGCCTTTGCTCATTTTCGATCTTGACGGCACTCTCATCGATTCCCGTCTTGATCTGGCCCATTCCGTCAACGCAACCCGGGCGCAAACTGACCGCCCGCCGCTTGATCACGATCTGATTTATTCATTCGTGGGCGAAGGCGCCGGGGTGCTGATCAAGCGGGCACTGGGGCCTGATGCATCCGAGGCTGAAGTGAGCAGGGCGCTGGCGTTTTTCCTCGAATACTATCGCGAACACTGCCTCGATTACACTACGCTCTATCCGGGTGTTCTGGAGTCTCTGCAGGTGATGCATGAGCGCGGTGCACAGCTTGCGATTCTGACCAACAAGCCGGTGCGCATCAGCCATCTGGTGCTGCACGGACTGGGAATTGCCCCGCTCTTTTTTCAGGTTTATGGCGGCAACAGTTTTGAGTTCAAGAAACCACACCCGATAGGCATTGATGCGCTGCGCGACGAAGCAGATGCCACTGCTGACGAGACCTGGATGGTGGGAGATACCCACGTGGATATTCTGACCGCGCGCAATGCCGGAGTGAAAGCCTGCGGTGTGGCATGGGGCTTTCAGCCGGAGAGCTTTGTGGCGTATCCGCCGGATTTACTGGTTGAGCGGATGCAAGACTTCGCTGACCGGGCTATTCCCCGGGCGTAGTGTCTTCAGCGCCGGGGCCAAGCGCTGAAGGCTCCGGCATCGCGCGAGCGGCCCTGACTGCTGCCAGCGTCTGCTGCTCCTGCCTGCTGGTTTCCCGCAGCCGTTTCACAGCCACTTCTGACATTTTGCGTTGGAGTTCGGGGAACTTCGCCAGCAGGCGGTTGAAGTGGCCGCGTTCGAGGGAAATACAGGTACAGGAGGTAAGCGTGCGCACCGTAGCAGTACGCGGGAAACCGGTGAGCAGCGTGATTTCACCGAAGAAATCACCATCCTGAAGCACAGCAACTTTTTTGGTGGCTCCGGATTTTTCTTCGGTCCGCCACACTTCCACCTGACCGCGGGCAATGATGTAGAACTTGTCGCCGGGGTCGTTCTGACGGACGATCTCGCGTCGCGGCGGAAAGGTTTCGGTGGCAAAAAAGGGCGCAAGTTCAGCAAGCGCATCGTCGTCCAGGCTATCGAGGATGGGGAAAGCCTTGAGTCGCTCAGCGTCCACATCCACATGCGCACCGTCGGATGAAAAAGTGAAACCGGCCTGCTTGCGCCAGTAACTGGCGTAGATACCGTCCGCAGCCATGAGTTCGAAATGGCTTCCCTGCTCCACAATGTTGCCGTTGTCCATGAAAAAAATATGTTCCGCGTCAGCCGCGGTGGAGAGGCGATGAGTGACCGCAATCACGGTGCGGCCCGTGCGCACTTCGGCGAGTGTTGCACTGACAGCAGCTTCGTCGGCAGGGTCGAGCGAGGAAGTAACTTCATCAAGCAGCAGAATTTCCGGATCGCGCAGCATGGCGCGGGCGATGGCCAGACGCTGCAGACCCGCTGCGGAAAAGCGCACACCTTTGTTCCCGGCCAGCGAGTCGTAGCCGTGGGACAGTTCCATGATGATTTCGTGGAGACCAGCGGCGCGGGCAGCGTTGACGACGGCTTCTTCGGAAGCGTCAGGGCGACCGATCCGGATGTTTTCGCGGATCGAAACATTGAAGAGCGAATTTGCCTGAAGAACGAAACCCATCCGGCTGCGCAGCGAACCCTGGGTAACGGACTTAAGGTCGTGGCCATCAATGGTAATGCGGCCTTCAGAGGGGTCGTAGAAACGCATGAGCAGCTTGAGCAGCGTGCTTTTGCCGCAACCGCTGGGGCCGACAAAAGCGACGTATGCGCCGCGCGGGATGCGGGCGGTCATGCCAGAGAGCTGTTCGAGGCCGCCTTCACCATAACTGAAGTGAAGGTCAGAAAACCCAATTTCCGAATGGACTTCGGGCAGAAAACGTGCGCCCGGCGCGTCTTGTATTCCGAGAGGCGTATAGAGCAACTCCCTGATCCGCTTCAGTGCGGCGCGGGCCGAGCGCAGCGCGGGCAGGTGACCACTGGCAGCAAACAGCGAGTTGCTCAGCGTATAGGAGAGCAGCTGAAGGGCAACGAAGGCACCCGCAGTCAGCGTGTTGCCATCGGCAAACCACGCGCTCATACCGACAATGGCGAACCGGACGCACAGTATGCTCACACCGCCAAGCCGCTCCATCAATGCTGTGAAAAGGCGTGCGCGGCCCACCTGACGGGAAAGGCTGCCATTGCGTTTGCGGAAGGCCGTTGTGATCATCTTCTCGAGCGCAAATGCTCGAACGACGGCCTGTGATTTTATGCTCTCCCGAACCAAACCCAGCAGGTTCTTCTCCGCTCCTCTGGTCTCTTCGAGGGACCGCCCGGCATGAGCGGCAGAGAGCATCGGCGTCAGCATGATCCACGGCGAAAGGACGAGCGACACCAGACCAACACGCCAGTCCACAAAGATCATCAAACCGGCGCAGACCAGAGCCTCCAGACAAGGCAGCACTATGAACTGGATGGTGTCGCCCGCGGCGGTTTCGAGAGTCCCGAAATCGGTTGAAAAGCGGCTCAGAACGTCACGCGCATCCGCGTCATCGCTCGCAGAAAGGGACAAGCGCTGAACACGCTCAAACATTGTGTAGCGCAGGCTGGCCAGCGTCCGGCTTTGCGCGCGGCTCGCCAGCCAGACACGCAGGAATCCAGCGATGGCCGCAATACCCGCCCCTGCCCCAAGCGCCACCAGAACTTTATACAGCTCGACCGGATCTTTGACGGGGAAAACTTTGTCCACCAGCCAGCTCGCGCTCAAAGGAACAACTCCCGCCAGTGATGCCTCCAGAAACAGCGCGATGGCGGTCAGAAGGAGCAAAAATTTGACGCGGTGGAAAAACGAAAATTCCGCATTTCCAGGGGCCGGAAGTCCAGCCGATTTGCGGGGTCTCTTTTTCATACAGAAAGAGACAGATAAACACGGGCCATTACTGATATCATTCCATATCCTTCATGTGGTCACACAACTACACCCCTGTTGCGGACAGTGCCGGCTGGTCAGCGCTGGTAGCCGCTTTTCCCATTTTCGTTCTGCTCCTCATGATCGCGATATTGCGCAAACCTGCGTGGATGTCCTCTCTGGCGGGGCTGGCAGCGGCGGCAGTTGTGGCGCTGTTCGTGAACGGTATGCCGGCGAACATCATGCTGAGCTCCGTGGCCTATGGTGCCGCCAGCGGTTTGTTCCCCATCGGCTGGGTCGTATTCACGGCGATCCTGCTCTACAACATCACGGTGGAAACCGGAAAATTTGAAATCGTCAAGAATTCGATTGGCAATTTAACCGAAGACCGCCGCTTGCAGGCGCTGCTGATTGCTTTCGCGTTTGGCGCATTTATTGAAGGCGCGGCCGGGTTCGGCACGCCGGTAGCGGTGGCCGCATCCATGCTCACGGGGCTGGGCTTTGCGCCGTTTTTGGCGGGCGGAATTTGCCTGCTGGCGAACACTGCTCCGGTGGCATTTGGCTCCATTGCAACTCCGCTCATCACCCTGGCAAGCATCACGGGATTGCCGCTGTTGAAGTTGAGCGCGGGCGTGGGACGCATCTGCGCGCCGGTTTCGCTGATCATTCCGGCTTATCTGATTATGGTGATGGGAGGCTGGAAAGCACTCAGGGGAGTATTGCCTGCGGTAATCCTCTGCGGTGTTTCATTTGCCGGAGTACAGTTTGTGGTTTCGAATTTCATTGGCCCGGAACTGACGGATATTCTGGCCTCCCTGGCTGCGATCAGCGTTCTGGTAGTCCTGCTGCGGCTCTGGCGTCCCAAAGATCAGTTCAAATTGCCGGGTGACGGACCCGCGCACCCCTATACACACATTCCGACCGCGGACGCGCTGATGGCCTGGGCACCTTACGGCTTGCTGGTGGTTTGCATCCTGTTCTGGAGCTACAAACCCGTGCAGGTTCAGATGGCCCACGCAAGTCTTAAGTTCGCCTGGCCGGGGCTGCATAATCTGGTGATGAAGATGCCGCCGGTAACCACAAAGCCAGTGCCGTATGAAGCGTTCTATACGCTGCCGTGGCTTTCTGCGTCCGGCACGGCGTGTCTGGTAGCCGCGCTGTTGACGGCGCTGGTATTGCGGGTTTCACCCAGCCGGTTCATGAAGATTCTGGGCAAGACGGCACGACAACTGGCACTGGCGGAATTGACCATTGCAGTCGTGATGGCGCTGGCGTTTTTGATGAACTATTCGGGATCGACCGCAACGCTTGGCCTCGCATTCGCTGCGACCGGCGCGGCGTTCCCGTTCTTTAGCGCGATGCTCGGCTGGCTGGGTGTGTTCCTGACCGGCAGCGATACGTCAGCCAACGCGCTGTTTGGCAATCTGCAGGTTGTGACAGCCACGCATTTGAATATGAATCCGGTGCTGATGGCGGCCTCAAACTCAAGCGGCGGCGTTATGGGCAAGATGATTAGTCTGCAGAGTGTCGCTGTAGCGGCGGCGGCGACTTCGAGTGGTGGCGGGCATGAAGAAAGCCGGTTGTTCCGCTTCACGCTGAAACACAGTATTCTGCTGGCGTCGCTGGTGGGTTTGATTGTGATGTTCTACGCCTACGCGGGTAAGTCTTTCGCGCCGTAAGGTCGCTCTTGTGACCCATGCAGGGTTCTTCCGCCGCCGAACACTACGCTCATCATCTGGCTTCCGTCTATCTGTAGATGGCGGGTGGCTTTAATCTTGCGGTAGAGCGCGGGGACGTTGAGGTTGACGCCGTGCTCAGGGACTTTCCCAACGGCGGCACCGCTATCGACCTGGGTGCGGGGTTCGGAATGCACTCGATTCCGCTGGCCCGCCGCAGCTATTCCGTGGTGGCTATCGATTCGTCAGCCATTCTGCTGGATGTTCTGCGAGCGAACGCCGAAAGCCTGCCCGTGGGAAGTATCGAGGGCGAACTGCTCTCGTTTCCCGGGTTCGTGGCTTCGCCCGCCGACCTCATCCTCTGCATGGGCAACACACTGACTCATCTGGAAGACAGGCAAGCGGTGGAGCAGTTGTTTTCCCTTGTTGCCGACGGTCTTCGCCCTGGCTGCCGTTTCGTCATCAGCTTCCGCGACTACACAACCGCATTGACCTCAGCCGGCCGCTTCATCCCAGTGCGCAGTGCTGGTTCACGACCTGCTGCATGAGCGCAGGGACGCCACCTGGTGCTTGCGGGTTAGTTCGTATGGGAAACTCCGAGTGGGTGGCAGGCGCTGTTGAAGCGGATGGATTCAGCGTGCGTATTGAGCCGGGACTGGCAGGCTTGGTTCGTCTGGTCGCGACCCGCCTGTTACCAGTAAATATCGCGACGCTGGATGTTGCGGGTTCCCATGATTTTCACGAGTAACATACCAGCCAGAAAGCCACCTATATGGGCGAACCAGGCTACGCCGGAATCCATCACCTGTGTATAAGCAATGGAACCATAGCTGCTAAATAGCTGCATGACAAACCAATAGATCAGAATGAAGGCAGCAGGGATATCGGTGGTAGTTACAAAGAAAAGGACAAAGATCAGGGTGTGAATCCTGGCGCGGGGAAATTTGATCAGGTAAGCTCCCATCACAGCGGCAATTGCTCCACTCGCGCCAACAGTCGGCATGGACGAATAGAAGTTAGCCAACACCTGTGCAATGCCCGCGATCACGCCGCCCAAGAGGTAGAAGCTGAGAAACTTTGTGTGTCCCATGGCGTCCTCCAGACTTTTGCCAAAGGCCCAAAGGAAAAGCATATTGCCGAAAATGTGGCTCCAGCCGCCATGCAAAAACATAGATGTCAGCAGCGTCACCGGGTGCAAATGCGCAGGAACTGTACCGTATCGTGTAATGAAATAATTCCGCGAATAAGCATCGAGGGTGAGTTCGTAAAAGAACACCAGCGCGCAGGCAATGATCAACAACGTTGTAACTACGGGCGGTGAGTAAGTGGGTCGGTCATCCCGCAGTGGAAACATCTCAGCGCCCTGCCCGGTTTGCAACTTGCGGATCTTCGCGCCGCTGTCCGCCAGCGATCAGCGCACGAGCGTCTTCGAGGGTCGCGATATTACCTCTCGCTCCCATCTTGATACAGTTCAGTGCCGCCATGGCGTTGGACAATTCAAGCGCTGCGGCCAGTGGCATCTTCTGCAGCACAGAATAACAAAATGCGCCATGGAAAACATCTCCCGCACCGGTTGTATCCAGGCAGTCAAGGACAAAAGCGGGCGAGTAAGTAAAGCCGCTAATCGTGCAGGCCAGAGCTCCGTACGCTCCCAAGGTCATGGCTGCGACCTTCAGCCCAAACGTGTGGCGAAGAGATTCCAGAGCACCAAACGGATCTGCAATGCCGGTCCAGCGCGACGGAAACTCTGAACTGGCAATCAGGTAATCAACGGACGGAAGGACGTTTTCAAAACCGGGATAGATGGTATCGACGTCCACCGTAACCGGAATTCCATGTGCCCTCGCAATCTGCGCGGCGCGCGCCACTGCGGGAGTATCGTGGCCATCAATATGAAGCAGCAACGCGCCCGTAATCTGCTCTTCCGTAATCGCATCAGGGGAAATCGTCAGACAGTCCGGACGGTTCCAGAAAATCGTCCGTTCTCCTGTTGATTGATCGACAACAATGTACGCGGACTGGTTCGGACAGCCGTGGCGCTGCTGCACGTCATCGATATTGATTCCCGAAGCGCGCAGACTTTCAAGCTGGATGCGACCGCGCTCATCGTCACCGATGGTCCCGATGTATTTCGCGCTCAAGCCCAGCCGCGCACAGGTAACCATGGCGGTTGCCACCTGTCCACCCACCGAATAGAACTCCTGAGTGAAGGGAGCCTTGCCGCCACAGGCCGGAAATTGCGGTACTACCAGCACGGTATCGGTGGCATTCAAACCTACACCCACCACATCAAACGGCTTCATGAAGTTCGGAAGTGTTTGCTCAGATTCAGACCCTGACGCTGGTAAGAAGATCCGATGCCCTCTCCATAAAGCAGGCGCGGGCGCTCCAGAAGCTTTTCAAAGACCAGACTGGCCACAATCTGCCCGTCTTCCAGAATAAACGGAACCTCATGCGAGCGGACTTCGAGTACCGCACGCGTACCGTTAATATCTCCTGAACCATAGCCGAAACCGGGGTCGAAAAAACCCGCGTAGTGGATGCGAAATTCGCCGATCGTGGGATCAAACGGCACCATCTCTGCCGCATACTGCCCTGGGATGCGGACACGTTCCCGCGAAGCCAGAATATAGAAATCCTCCGGGTCAAGAATCAGCGAACGAGTTTCATTGGCGCGGATGGGGTCCCAAAATTCGTCGGGCGCATAATAACGAATGCGCGCCAGATCAATCAACGGCGCATGCTTCTTTGCACGGTAACCGATCACAGACCCGGGACCCTCGCCAGCAAGGTCCACGGAAAGGCGGAGACCATTGGCAATATGAGCGTCACCGCGCGATTCATCAGGCAGATAAACCAGCGGCTCTTCCGCATCAATCTGGCGGATCAGGGCGTCGGAAGACTGAAACTTCCCCTGAAAAAGCCGCAACTGGGAAAGCCGGTCGCCGGCACGCACCACCACACTGAAGGTTCGCGGAACCACTTCGGCATAGAGACGGCCTTTATAGCCCGCCGGAACGATTTCGAACTGCCGGCCTTCATCGGTGATCAGCCGGGTGAAAATATCCAGACGGCCAGTAGAACTCTTCGGGTTGGCTTTGCCCGAGATACCGGCTGGCAGGGCCAGTTCTTCTTCGAGCGGAACAATGTAAACGCAACCTTTCTCAAGCACGGCCGGACGCGTGAGATCGAGCGTATGCAGCCGATGCTGCTCCAGCTTGCTGGTAATTGTGGCGCTACCGCTCGCAAGGAAACTGGCGCGCACCCGGCAGGCTTCCGTGCCCAGCCTCAGATCGATTGACGACGGCTGAATCTGGTCCGGCTTGATAGGCGTGCGACCGCGGATCTGGCCGAGGGCCACCATCTTTTCAAGAGTCTGTGACGGCAGTACGCCCGTGGCAGGGGTGGATGCCGGGTTCGCGGCGCTGTTCGATTCGGCTGTCATACAAGCAGACTTTCCATCATGTCATGGCGGCCACCGGCGCTTGCCGCAGCGTCGCAATGGCGTGAGTACGGTATTCTGTCGGCGTGCAGGTGAAGGCCTAATGACAGAGTTTACGGGAACCGTCGTGGATACAAACACGGACAAGTCCGGCCCCGGCGAATTACTGCTGAGCGGCGGGATTGCCGGCGCTCAGACCGGTCTTCTGCATCGCGCGGCTGCGGCGATGGATGAAGCGCTCCCCCTGCTCGACAAAATCGAAGTCCTGAAGGGCGACAACCGGCCCCAGGATATTGCGGCACTCAAGGCCCTGGTCCGGGGCGAAATGGCAGAGATACTGGGCGAACTTTCTTTTGCGGGCGGCCCGCGCATTGCGCGGGTTGAACAGATTTTCATGCTGCTCCTTGACCAGCTTGCAGCTTTGCAGGACGGTATTGAGGACGAAGAAAACATTACCCGGTTCCGTGTGGTGGCGGACAACACCGCCTCGCTCTATCGAAGCTGGAACAATATCCAGCAGCTTTTCGCCGCGCAGACTGGAATTGTAGTCAAACAATTCGGGCTGGTGGTTGAAGCCGTGGATGAAGTGCGCCAAACTATGGATTTCGTTTACCTTGGTCCTGAGGAACGGCACGGCATGATGATTATTTATTCCGCAGGTATGGCAGACGCTCCGCCTGTTTCGATTGAAGACCTGCTCACCTGGGTACAGGATTTCGTCACTGCTGACGGCCCCCAGGCACTGGATGAAGCGGGCGGCTTCGCCCTGCGGAACACTATTTTTCCGATGGCGAAAAAACTGCGCGCTCTGGTGCTTGCCAGCCTCGATTCCCGTAATCTGGCAAATTTTCCCAAGCGTTGCAGCACTCCGCCCTTGCAGCGTGCAATGACGAACCTCGAAGGCCGGCTGGACGAACTGGCCTGGAACTGTTAATCCCCACTCCCGAATGACACCGGATTCTGCTTCCACGCCGCTCATGCGGCAGTATCATGCCATCAAACAGCAGGTACCGGGTGCCCTGCTGATGTTCCGCCTGGGCGATTTCTACGAACTCTTCCTTGAAGATGCTGTGATTGCGGCGAAAGAGCTGGAAATCACCCTGACCGCGCGCAACAAAGAAAAAGGCAATGCCATTCCCATGTGCGGCGTGCCCTATCACGCGGCTGAAGGCTATATTGCAAAGCTGATCGGGCGCGGCTTTCGTGTGGCGATTTGCGATCAGGTGGAAGAGGCCGGCGGCGGCAAAAAACTGGTGCGACGCGAAGTCACCCGCATCGTTACTCCAGGCACCGCAACGGACGCGCACTTGTTGCGCTCGCACGAAAACAACTACCTGGCAGCCGTGGCGCGCACGGATGCTAAAAACGGTACCCGCGCAGGCCTCGCTTATGTGGATGTTTCCACCGGCGAGTTCCGCGCCACTGAAGTGGAAACAGCGGAATTGCAAGGGCTGCTGGAAAATCTCAATGCGCGGGAAGTGCTGTTGGCATCAGAAACGCCCCTGTTGCCCCACACTGAACCAAAGCGCTGGATTGCAACGGAACTGGACGCCTGGGTGTTCAGCGCCGATTATTCTGACCGCACCCTGCGAGAACATTTCAAGCTGCATTCACTCGATGGCTGCGGTTTAGCGGGCCACCCGCTTGCTATTGGCGCGGCAGGCGCGATTCTGCATTACCTGAAAGACACGCAACGGGCTGCGCTTGACCATCTCGACCCTCCGCGCCATTTTGATCGCACCGATACCATGGTTCTGGACGCCGTCACGGTGCGCAATCTGGAACTCGTCGAACCGATTTTTTCGGACGGCGGAGCCACCCTGATTGCCGTTCTCGATCAGACTTCAACCGGCATGGGTGGCCGCTTATTGCGCCACCGCCTCTTGCGGCCCTCCCTGCAACAGGAAGAAATTGAAGCGCGGCTGGATGCCGTGGGCGATCTGGTACGTGAAACGATTTTGCGTGCCGAACTGCGCAAACAACTGGCCCCCGTGCTTGACGTGGAACGCCTGCTTGCCAAGGTTATGATCGGCAGCGCCAGCCCGCGCGACTTACTCGCTCTCTGCAAATCTTTAGACCAGACGCCGCGTCTGGGTGAAGCGGTGCGCATGGCTTCGCGGGCGCTCTCTGCCCGCATGACCACCACGTTTGAACGCCTCGATCCGGTACCCGAAGCTTCCGGCCCGGTACTGGCCGCACTCAGCGATTCTCCGCCGGTGAACATTGGGGACGGCGCTACAATTCGCCAGGGATACGATGCCGAACTGGATGAACTCCGCGCACTCAGCCAGAACAACCGCCAGTTCATTGCGCAGATCGAAACCCGTGAAAAGCAGCGCACCGGAATCTCGTCCCTGAAGGTTCGCTTCAACAACGTCTTCGGATTTTATATCGAAATTTCCAATGCCAATAAACATTTGGCCCCGGACGATTACACCCGCAAACAAACGCTGGTAAATGCCGAACGGTTCACTACCCCGGAACTCAAGGAATATGAGCACAAGGTTCTCTCGGCGGAAGAGAAGATGCTCGAAATTGAGAAGCGTATCTTCACTGAAATCCGCCAGCGCACCGCCGATCATGCGCAGCGCATTCGCGCCACCGCTGCGGCTATCGCTGAATTGGACGTGGCAGCGTCTCTGGCGCAGGTAGCTGCGGAAAACCGTTACGCACGGCCGCAATTTTCGCCAGATGGCGAAATGCGGATCGCCGCCGGACGGCATCCGGTCATCGAAAAGTTGACCACTGAAGAAGCGGGCCGCTTCATCCCCAATGATCTTTATTTGAACGACGGCGCAGATCAGATCGCGCTCATCACCGGACCCAACATGGGAGGAAAAAGTACATACCTGCGCCAGGCTGCGCTGATTGCGATATTGGCGCAGACTGGCTCCTGGGTACCGGCCGATTCAGCTGTTCTGCCCATCATCGACCGCATTTTTACACGGATTGGTGCCTCTGATAACCTGGCACGCGGCCGGTCAACCTTTATGGTAGAGATGACCGAAACCGCCGTCATCCTGAATACCGCCACGCCCCGCAGCCTGGTCATCCTGGATGAAATCGGTCGCGGCACCGCAACTTATGACGGTCTGTCGCTGGCCTGGGCAGTGGTGGAACACGTGTCTTCGCAGACGCGTGCCAAAACTCTCTTCGCCACCCACTATCACGAGCTCACTGAACTGGCGGAGCAACTGCCTGGCGTGCGCAATTTGCGCGTGGCTGTTAAGGAAGCGGGCGACCGCATCATCTTCCTGCGCCGTGTGGAGCCGGGCAAGGCCGACCGCAGTTATGGCATTGAAGTAGCCCGCCTTGCCGGGCTTCCGATGAGCGTCATCGAGCGGGCGCGGGAAGTGTTGCGTCTCCACGAGAAGACCGAGCACCGGGCGGTGGAAGAGTTAACACCACGTCCTGAAAATGCCGCCATCCAGATCCGGCTCTTTGAACCAGGCTCCGACGAAATCAAACAGAAAATCCGCAGCCTGAGGATTGATGATATGCGGCCCGTAGAAGCGTTACGGTTTCTCGAAGATTTGCAGCGGGAGATCGGCTAAATGCGTGTTGCCGGCATCATGAGCGGCACTTCGCTCGACGGAATCGACGTGGCGGTTGTCGATATCAGGCGCGGGCGGATCACTACCATCGCGCACACCATGACGGCATATCCGGACGCCATCAGGCAGCGGATTCTCGCAGTGTCAAACAGACATTGCGCAACCAGCGAAATCTCCCGCCTCAACTTCGAACTGGGCGAACTTTACGCCAAAGCAGTAAAAACTTGTTGCCGGAAACACAACGTCCCGCTCGATTCAATTGAACTCTGTGGCTGTCATGGCCAGACTATTTATCACGAGGGCCGGGGTTTGCGGCGCAACACGCTGCAAATCGGCGAAGCAGATGTAATTGCGGAGCGTCTGGGCATGCCTGTAGTCTCAGGCTTCCGCACCCGTGACATGGCTGCCGGAGGCCAGGGCGCGCCGCTGGTTCCATTCGCAGACTATCTGCTCTTCGCGAGCGAAAAGCTCAACCGTGTGGCACTCAACATCGGCGGAATCGCGAACATCACCATCTTGCTGCGGGGTGGTAGCGAGGCAGGGGTAATCGCCTTCGATACCGGCCCGGGCAATATGATCGTGGACCAGCTAGTGGAACGGCTCACGGCAGCGAAATACCGCTTCGACCGCAACGGCGCGATAGCCGCTGGTGGAACAGTTAACAAACCACTCCTGGATGGCATGTTGAAGAATCGCTACTTCCGCGCCAAGCCGCCGAAGACAGCAGGCCGCGAACAGTACGGTGCGGAATTTATCGAAAATCTGATCGCATCCGGAGTGCCTCTCATCGACCTGATTGCGACTGCCACCACCTTCACCGCCGCCACAATCGCAGCGGCTATATATCGTTTTGCGCCACAAACCGAGGACCTAATCGCAGCGGGCGGCGGTACCCATAACTGCACTCTGATGAACCAGCTGACTGCCTTCCTGCCAACCTGCCGCGTAACCACAACAGCCGAATTCGGCGTGGACCCCGATGCCAAAGAGGCCGTTGCCTTCGCCATTCTGGCCTGGCGGACATGGCACCGGCAGACGGGCAATCTGCCCGGTGCAACCGGCGCAGCGCGAGCCGTGGTGCTGGGAAAAATCTCCACAAAGTAAAATGACAGCTTGACCCCTGAGCCAAAAGCATCCGAGTTAGCGTCATCCCAACTGGCCAATGCGCCGGAACCGAGACGCGTTTCTATCGCCATCGTGTCGCTGAACCGTGCCGAATCTCTGCGGCGAAGTCTGGAACTGCTGGGCGATGCCCACCACATTGTGGTGGTGGATAACGGTTCACAGGACGGCAGCGCGGCTGTTGGTGACCCTTACCCCGGCGTGCGCGTCATGCGGCTGCCCAAGAATTTCGGCCTGACCAAAGCTCTCAATATCGGCCTGCGCGCAGCTGAAAGTGAATACCTGCTGTGCCTGCATGACGACACGCTGATTTCAGGCGAAGCTGTAAAGCAGCTGGCAGATTATCTCGAAACCCATCCTGAAGTCGGTGCCGTTTGCCCCTTGTTAATGGATGTGCAGGGCAACCCGGCACTGCAACTCCAGACCTTGCCCAGCCCTTCTGAACCCCAGCCGGCACTGAAAACAGCCACGGGGAGCCCAGCCTCTGGCGGTGACGAAATTACCGCAGAATGCGTCTCCGGTGCCGCCATCATGTTTCGCGGCTTCTTTCTCCGGGCCATCCGGCAGATTGATGAATGCTACGGCGATTACGGTAGCAACATAGAAATCTGCGCACAGATGAAGCGCGCGGGCAAGAAAATCGTGATCCTGCGAAACGTGACTGCTGTTCATGGCGACAAGCCTTCATCCATGTCGGCGAGCGACCTCGAAGGCGACCGTGCGGCAGCAACTGCGGCGTTCCTCAGCAAACACCACGGCTTCATGGCAGGTACGATGTACCGGCTCAAAGCAGGCTTGGGCGGGTTGCTCCGCTTCCAGTTCGCGGTTGCAGGCGGCGCGTTGTCCGGCACGAAAATTGACGGAACCAGTTAGACTCGGATCATGAACCCGGCGTGGTGGGGATTCCTGCTGGCTATCGCGGCTTTGGCCGGAGGCTCGCTCATGTATCTGGTGCTGCATTCGCGCCATCAAGTGGAGTTGTCGCGTCAGCGGGAAGAAATGGCAGGCGCGCGAGCAACCCTCAACGCACAGAAACAGGCCCTGGAAGAATCCCTGCTGCACGTGGAAGAAGCCACCCGGCGCAAGGCAATGGATGAATTTCTGGCCGAAATTCGCGTGGAAGAACGCACCTACACCCGCGAGCAGAAAATGCTGTTCATGAGCCGCAAGAGTCTGGTCCGGCAGGAACGGATTTTCTTCCGCAACATTCCCCTTTCGAGCTGGATCGAACAGGAGATGATGTTTGAGGAAGGCGCGGATATCGACAAACTAGCCAAAACGATGTCGGTGTTTGCTGGCGAACCGTTTTCAAACAAGACCCTCGCCGCACCTGGCGATGACCCCGTCCGTAAACTGCTCCGCTAGTACCTGGGAACAGCGGAGTCGATCTGTAAACTCCACAAATCAATTCCACCTGCCATACTCTGGCAGTTTTCCACGCCCTGGCGGCGCAGCCAGTCCACTACAGACAGGCTGCGAACACCGTGGTGGCAGAAGATAACCAGCAGCGGACCATCATCATCCAGTGACTGCAGATTTTGCGGCACCGTGCGCATGGGAATCAGCTCCGAGCCTTCAATGTGGCAAATGGCGTATTCTTCGGACTCGCGGACGTCGATGAGCCGCAGAGCAACGCCCTGACTGACACGATCATAAACGGTCGCAGGTGATATTTCAAGAGAAAGGCCGGATTCAGAATCGCTCACTGAGAGTAAGTCTAACAAGGGCGGGCGAGCGATTTTAACAAGTGCGGATTCGCGAAACCTGAAGCACGCGACGGCACGTCCTACTCCCTTGTTATACTTGTCGGTTCACCGCTCGGCATTACAATACAGGTTTCAATAATTGGTTCTCGCTTAATCATGAAGTCTTACCGCGCCCTTTTCCTGGTCGCCGGATTTGCAGTAGTGTGCGCGTCCGGACAGACCACAACATCCCGCTTTTCCACCGGCCAGGCTGCTCGCCTGGTCCTTGGTCAGACTAATTTCACAAAGGGCGATTTCGGTGCGTCCAACACGCTGCTTGGCTCTCCGAGCGGCCTTGCGTTCGTGAATGGCACGCTGTGGGTAGTCGATGCCAACCGTCTGAGCGCTCAGCCCAATAACCACCGGGTGCTCGGCTTTACTGACACAGCGTCGTACCCAACCGCACTTCAGGACCCCACCATCGAAGGTTCTTTTTGCGGAGTGTGCCGTGGCACGGCCAGCGTGGTGCTTGGGCAACCGGACTTTACCTCCGCAGTTAATACCCTAACCGCCCGTGGCATGCGGACGCCGAACGGCGTTGCGTCGGATGGAAAAATTCTCGTTGTCGCTGATACCGACAACAACCGCGTCCTGATCTGGAAAACCATTCCCACCACCAACGGACAGCCTGCCGATGTCGTCGTAGGACAAAAAGATTTTACCCACGGCGGAACTTCCGTGCCGCCCACCCCCACTTCTATGCGCGGTCCCGAAGGTGTCTGGCTGGCGAACGGAAAACTCTTTGTGGCCGATTCGCAGGACAATCGCATTCTCATTTACAACCAGGTCCCGACGTCAAACGGTGCAGCGGCGGATATCGTCGTCGGGCAGCCGAATCTCACCAGTTTCGTGCAGCCGGATTTGACCCTGAATACGTCCACTCCGGCGGCCAACAATATGCAAACGCCGGTTTCCGTAACAACGGACGGCCAGCGGATGTACGTTGCCGACCTCGGCCAGAACCGCATCCTGATCTGGAATACGATTCCCACAAGCAACGGCGCGCCGGCTGACATTGCACTCGGCCAGCCCGACCTGGTCTCGGCAATACCAAATTACAGCTTCAAACTAGCCGACCAGACTGTGGATGCAGCGGGCTATCCGGCAACTGCCTCAAGAGTACTTTGCGCGCCGCAGTTTACCGACACCGCAGGCTCCGCTGTTTACCCGATTCGCTGCGGCGCCACTTTATCCCTGCCCCGTTTCGCGCTTTCTGACGGCAAGCGTCTTTTTGTAGCCGATGGCGGCAACGATCGCGTCCTGGTTTACGAAACCCTGCCAACTGTCAGCGGCCAGGCACCCGATTCAATTTTGGGCCAGCCCGATGAAAATACCGACGATGCCAGCCGCAATCCAAACGGTGCCAACGCTTTCCAGACGCCCACCAGCCTTGCGTGGGACGCGGTTAAAGGCAACCTGTATGTGAGCGATACCTACAACCGCCGTGTCGAAGTTTTCTCGCCCGGCGCACTCGCCATCCCGCTGGGCGGTGTTCGCAACGCAGCCAGCCAGCAGATATACGCGCTGGGTTCGGTCCTCATCGGCGGCGGAATCGCGGCTAAAGACACTGTCACGATCTCAGTCGCGGGCGTTGCCTATACCTACACGGTGCTCGCCGCAGACACCGTTGCCACGGTCGCTCAGGGCCTGGCCAAACTGATCAACGCAGCTCCAGATCCCAACGTCACGGCCACTGTAAATACGGCTACAGCAACGGTGATTCTCACGGCCAAAAAGCCCGGGGCACAAGGGGCCGGTTTTTCGCTCCAGGTAGCAATTTCAAACGGCGCTCAAATCACGCCGACTGCCTCTGGTGGCGCGCTCAATATCAGCCTGCAGGACCCCACGTCCATCGCTCCCGGCGCTCTGATTTCAATTTACGGTGCGAGCCTTTGCGATTCCACCCAGGCAGCTGATTTGTCGATCGGCTACCTTCCTTCCACGCTCGCCGGTTGTGAACTGTTTGCTGACGGTGTTCGCGTCCCGCTGCTGGTGGCTTCACCCACTCAGATCAACGCGGAAATGTCCTGGCAATTCGGTGACCGGACCAGCGTGAGCCTGTATCTGCGAACCACGCATACTGATGGCTCCGTTACCGCAAGCGCACCCATCGCTGTCACCATCACACCGGAGAACCCTGGTATCTTCGCCGAAGCGGGGAATGACCCGCGCCCCGGTTACGTTTTTCATGCTTTCGGGATGGCTGTTGACGTTATTTCGCTTAACGGTTCCATTCAGGCCGGGGACATTCCCACCATCACGATCGCAGGTACGGCCTACACTTATACGGTGGTGGCTGGAGACACCGGCGACACCATCCAACAGGCCCTGGTCAATGCCATTAACAGCGCACCAGACCCCAACGTCATCGCCAGTCCCGGCAATGAAAATCACACCATTCTGCTGACTGCCATTGCCTCAGCCACCAATGGTGAAGGCATCAAGGTTGCCGTCAATGTTGCCGGTAACACCACTCCCGCCTTGAGTCTGACAGCGACGAACGCCACCACATGCTGCTCCAGCGTGGCGGATTCGCGCGTCACCACTGACAATCCGGCTTTACCGGGAGAAATTGTCTACCTGTACGCGACGGGACTCGGCGTTACCGTTCAATCGGGCCTCGCAGACGGCGAGGTTTTCAAAGGTACAGATAACTTCCCCCCCATCGTCCCGGTTGATTCCATCCTGACCGGCAGTTTCGCCGGAACACTGGTCAGCACCTCGCTGGTCAAGGGTTCGGTTGGCGTATATAAAGTGACGTTCCAGATTAGCCCGTCCGCTACGACTGACCCCGCTTCACAGACCCGAATCGCCCAGCAGATCTACGTCAGTAACGTAATCACTTTCCCCATTCAGGTTCCCGGTACAGCAGTAATTACGCCGACAGTAATCGGCAAATCGACTGGTGCCAGAAGGCGTGTTTCGCTGCCTCGCGGCGCCCGGAACTAGCCACTTGACCTGGCAACTTCGCTGCTTCATGACTGCGCCTGTTCCCATCGGACAGGCGTTTGCCATTTTTGAAAGCCCGTACAATCTGGCAAAGCTCACGCCCTCCTGGCTCAACTTCAAAGTCGTGAGCAAAAATGTGGAGATGCGCGCGGGGGCGGAAATTGAATACGTCATCCGCTGGCTGGGGCTTCCCATCCATTGGAAAACACTGATCACTTCATATGACCCGCCCGCTGGTTTCGTCGACGAACAAGCGAAGGGGCCTTACACTCTGTGGCGTCACCAGCACTTGCTTAAAGAGATCAATGGCATCACAGAAATATCAGACTGCGTAACTTACACACTGCCGCTGGGCGTGCTGGGACACCTCGCGCACTCTCTCATGGTGAAACAGCAATTGCTGGGAATTTTCCGCTTCCGGCAGCAAGCCGTGAAAGATCTTCTGGCTGTCCCCGGCGTGCGCTTCGACGACCCCACCGTAATATCGCTTCAGACTTAAATCTGCGTCCGGTAAGCTGCATAATGATGCCCGCGCTGTCCAATTCATCCGCCCGCTATAAACTGGTTCTTGCTACAGGCTGGCTCGTCCTCGGCCTGGCCGCTTTCATCTATTCCGGTATGAAGGGCATCCCGGCACAAACAGCGATTCCTGTTGCCGCGGCGTTCCTCCTCGAATTTGCGTTTTACCTGGTAGCGGGTTTTGATGCACCACGCAACTGGCTTGCGCAACGGGATAAGACCAAAACAGCCCTCTTGCTCACCGCCAGTTCCCTGCTTCCCTGGCTGATGTACACGCTGGCCACAGGCAAATTCAGCGGGCTTGGCCTGGTGCTGCTGGCAATTCTCGCGTCCACGGTGTCTTTCTGGTACATAGCCTGGCCACCCGGAGCCTTCGCGGATGCAACCTTTCTCATTGCGCCGGCGGCGGCCATCCTTGTCAATGTCTCCCACCTGCTCTATCAGACGCCAATTCCGAAAGTTGACATCTCAATCCTCGGGCACCTGATGATCATTCGGACGGCGGCTCTGTCAGTGTTGACCATCCGCGGGGACGCGGGCGTCGAATTCCGCTTCTTCCCCAACCGCCGCGAGTGGCTCACCGGAGTGCGCTGGTTCATTACGGTGCTGCCTGTCACGGGCCTGGTTTACTGGGCGCTGGGGCTGGTACGGTTCCGCGACCAGCCGCTCAATCCATTGCTCGCGCTGGGGACATTCCTTGGCATTCTCTGGGTAGTCGCCCTCTCGGAAGAGTTCTTTTTCCGGGGCCTGTTGTTGCCCTGGCTGGCGAAATGGACCCGCAGCGAAACGGCAGCTCTCATCATCACGTCTATCCTGTTTGGCTCAGTACACCTGGGGTTTCATCACGCGTGGCCAAACTGGCGTTTCGCAACTGTGGCGGCAGTTGCGGGTTTATCTTATGGAATGGCGTGGCGCACCACTCGCAGCATACAGAGCAGCATGGTGACACATGCCTTGACCGTTACGCTTTGGCGGGTATTCTTTCAATAACTTAGAGGCCAAAATTCTATGCGCCGTATCGCCCTGTTTTTCATTCTGACTCTGGTCACCGTACCGGCCTGGGCGCGCGATCTGGTGCGTTATGCCGTCGTCCTCAAGGATCCTGCCGCAGCTACCCTGGCTTCACGTCGGGACAGAGTGGCAGTGGCCCGCGCCCGCACCGTTATCCAGATCGCTCACGAGGCCGTAAAAGCCGAACTGCGCACCCGCAATGTCCGGATCACCGGCGAGGCTCATACATTTCTGAATGCGATCTTTATCTCGGCGGACCCTTCAGAGATCGCTGCGCTTAAGTCCGTTTCCGGCGTGAGCTATGTGGTCCGCATGCCGCGCTATCACCTGAATCTGGATGCAGCCGAGCAGCTCATCAGCGTGCCTGCTGCGTGGAGCCTGCTTGGTGGCACCAGCAATGCCGGTGCAGGTATGATGATCGGCGTCATCGATACCGGAATTGATTCCTCACACGCGGCCTTTCAGGATTCCAGTCTCATCACCCCAACAACTTTCCCAAAGACCGACGTTCCCGCCAACCTGGCCTTTACCAGCAACAAAATCATCGTGGCCCGCAGCTACGTTTCCATGATTGCCTCAGGCGGTGCCGCCGCTTCGCGCCCTGATGACATCTCCGCGCGCGACCATTTCGGCCACGGTACTGCCGTCGCCATGGCAGCAGCGGGCGTCACGAACAAAGGTCCGTCCGGCACCATCACCGGTGTCGCACCCAAGGCATTCCTCGGCAGCTACAAGGTTTTCGGCACACCTGGCGTCAATGATTTCACCTCCGGCGATGCCATCATTACGGCCCTTGAAGACGCCTATTTCGACGGCATGGACGTTGTTGTCATGTCGCTCGGCGGCTCGGCAGTCTATGGCCCGCTCGATACCGGAGCCACGTGCGGCCTGGCGGCGGGTCAGGCCTGCGACGCCATAGCCTATGTAGTAGAAGCCGCAGTCAAAGGCGGCATGGTGGTGGTCGCCGCCGCCGGAAATGAAGGAAGTCTCGGCAACATAAAACCCAGTCTCGGCACCATCTCATCCCCTGGCGATGCGCCTTCGGCTATTGCCGTTGGCGCCTCTGCCAACTCTCACAGCTGGTCGAACGGCGTCAATGTCACCGGCCTCGGGACCTTCCGTTCACAGACGGGCAATCCAGGCACTGTCGCGGTAACCGGGCCGTTATCCAATGCTGCCGCAGCCACAGATCCCCTGGCCTGCGGCCCCCTGCCCGCCGGTTCTCTCACCGGGGCCATCGCGCTGGTGCAACGTGGCACCTGCACGTTCGTGGTCAAGGTGCAAAACCTTCAGGCTGCGGGCGCCACCGGAGCCATCATCAGCAACGCCGCCGGAGACAACAGTTTACTCACCCCGGGAGGGTTGGGCGCGAGCGGTACCATCACCGCGACTTTCATCGGTTACGACGATGGTCAGGCGATTCGCAATTTCCTGAAGTCCACTCCAAAAGCCGCTGCCACCATCAGCCCCAGTCTCACCAGCTTCACGAACCTCGCCGTAAATCAGATCGCGAGTTTCAGTTCCCGCGGCCCGGCCCTCGGGACATTTGGCATCAAACCGGATGTCGTCGCGGCAGGAACAGACGTATACCTGGCGGCGCAGAAATACGATCCCAATGGCCCACTCTACTCGCCCACCGGCTATGTCGTCAGCCAGGGGACCAGTTTTTCGGCCCCGCAGATCGCAGGCCTCGCCGCGCTTGTCATGCAGGCCCACCCGGGATTTACTCCGGCGCAGGTGAAATCGGCCATTGTTAATACCGCTACGCAGGATATTACTGAGAACGGCGTGCAGGCGTCCGTAACCTCCGTCGGTGCCGGCAAGGCTCAGGCTGCCGCCGCTGTGGCGACAAAACTCTTCCTCGCCCCTTCCACACTCTCGTTCGGAATCATCCGCACCACCTCGCTGCCCGCTGTGCAGCAGGTGGTCTTCACCAACACCGGCAGTGCGCCACTGAATCTCAGTTTTGCCATCGTGCGCCGTACCCCGGAAACGAATGCCCATATTTCCATCGATCAGCCGAATCTCTCCGTGCCTGCCGGACAGACAGCGACGCTCAGCGTGACTCTTTCCGGCACCCTGCCCGCTGCCGGAAGCTACGAGGGCTACATCACGATCGCCGGATCTTCAAGCCCCATGCAGATCCCGTTTCTCTATCTGGTGGGTGAAGGAATCCCTTACAACATCGTTCCCATAGCAGGCGATGGCGATACAGGCCTGGTGAATCAGCAGAATTCCGAAGGTGGCCTGCTGCTCCAGGTTCTGGACCGATTCGGCGTGCCTGTTGCCGGGGTTGCCACACGGTTCAGTGTCGGCTCTGGCGGCGGCAGACTTCTGAATTCTGATTCTGTTACCGACATCTATGGTTTCGCAGGGTCGAACGATGCCCTGGGCCCGCAGCCCGGCTCCAACGTTTTTGCGGCAACGGCAGGCGGACTCGGCACTACTTTCACCATCACGGGCAATCTGCAGGCAACCGTCTCGCCGAACGGCGCTGTCAACGGAGCCAGCTACCTGAGTGGTCAGGCGATGGCACCAGGATCATATATTTCTCTGTTTGGCAGCAACCTCGCGGGCACAACGCAGCCCAAGTCGACTTCCTATCTGCCGCTTGCCATCAATGGCGTCAGTGTCAGCTTCGACACCACTTTCGTGAGCGCTGCGGGCCGGTTGTGGTTTATCAGTCCCGGCCAGGTCAATGTACAGATACCCTGGGAACTACAGAATTCGATTAACCTCGGGCAGACCGCAGCGCAAATGAAGGTTAGCGTTGCAGGAAATTCAGGAGCAGTCTATTTGCTGCCTCTGGCCACCTATGCTCCGGGATTTTTCGAATCGCCCGCTGGTTTCGTCGCCGCCCTCGATCAGAACAACGTCGTCGTAACCAGCACTGGCGGAGTGGCGCAGGGAAGCATTGTTCAATTGTTTATGAACGGTCTCGGTCCAGTCTCGAATACCCCTGCGAGTGGAGATCTTTCGCCTTCGACTGCTCCCCTCGCGCTCACTACAACCGATCCGGTGGTGACGATTGGCGGCATCAGCGCCCCGTTGAAGTTCAGCGGCCTGGCTCCCGTGCAGGTTGGTCTGTATCAGGTGAATGTACAGGTTCCCGGTACGGGCGCCGGGCTGAAGCAAATTCAATTGACAATCGGCGGTGTTACGGCAACATCGTCCATCCTGATTCGCTAATTAAAACTAGAGATTCCAGCGCAGGATGACGCGGTTCTCCCGCTCATACCCCAGTGTGGAAACCCCCGCCGGACTCATCGTGAAATACCGGGCACCCTGCGGCGGGAGACCCACCCAGCAGGCGGCCAGCACCCGCAGAATGTGCGCGTGGGCGAATAGTGCCACATCGCCATCCTCCGCTACCGCCCGGTCGATTACTGCTTGCGCGCGCACAGCCACGTCCGCAAGCGTTTCGCCCCCCGGGAAATCATCTTTAAAGGGAGTCCAGCCGGGCCTGTCGACGCGAATCTGCGCCGTCGTTCTGCCTTCATACTCACCATAAGCCCACTCGGCAAGATTCGGCTCAAGCTGCATGACATCGGCAAATCCCGCCAGTTCACAAGTCCGGCGCGCGCGCTCCAGCGGACTGCTCAGTACCAGCGCGAAGTTCCGCCCGCCCAGCTTCGTACGGATTCCCGCCGCCTGCTCTTCGCCTGCCGGTGTCAGCGGAATATCGGTGCGGCCAGTGTGCGCACCCGAAAGGCTCCATGCCGTTTCGCCGTGCCGGATCAGCCAGAGATCTGCCATGCGTTCAGGGTACGATGCGGGCAATAAACCGCAGGGGCAAGTCCGCAGATTTCGTAATCCCGATGCGCGGTGTAACCTCGAACGTAAAATTGGCTTCGTTTCGCTGATTCCTGATCGTCAGAGGACCTTGCGTCAGATCCGCGCCGTAATGGGAGCGATTGATGCCAAGCGCCTGGGTAAGTTTGCCAGGACCGGACGTCAGGTCGCGATCCGTCTTGGATGCGGGCCGCCGCGTGCGCATCAGGTCCACTCCTGCCACCGGCACCAGTGCGCGAATCAGCGCGCAACCGGCTTGCCCTTCAGCCTCTGCCACAACATTCAGGCATTCGTGCATTCCATACGAAAGGTAAACATACGCATGTCCGGGCGCGCCGAAAATCACACGCGTCCGGTCGGTAATTCCTGCTGTCGTGTGGGCCGCCAGATCGCCCTCACCCAGATAGGCCTCCACCTCGGTGATGATTCCTGCGCAGGTTTCGTGGACCAGAATTTTCCCTAACAAACTACGAGCCACCGTGACGGCGTCCCGATTGTAGAAAGACCGCGGCAAAATGTCGCCAAACAAATCTTTAGCCCTTCTTCGCCGGAAACAACATGCCGCTCCACTGCGCATTTACGGAACAAATCTTGTAATCCACCAGCCCGTGCTCATTAGCCGCTTCGCGAACCAGATTCTGGGTCAAGCCATTTGTCGAGGCTTTCTTCCAGATCATCCAGAGCTTTGAACCCGCGGCCAGCCGCACCATACGGGGCAATTGAGCCTGATATTCGCGCGGATCACGCACAAACCAAAGCGTCACCGGACAAGCCCCTGGCGGATCTTCATCAAGTTCAACATCTGCGGGAAAGCGTCCCCATCACCGCAGCATAATTTTCCCGAATCGCCGCAGCTTTTTCTGCCAGACCATCCACAAATGATCGGAATATGCCGCGCAGATTTACTGCTCCTGAGATGGTACGCAAGCTGCCGCCCATGACTTGGTGCCAGCGTGAGATCAATCACCACAGCATCCGGCTGAGAAAATCGGATGGCTCGCAAGAGGGTCAGTAAATCTGCTGGGTCGACCTCGGCTTGAAAGCCCGCACTCCCGCAAACCTCCCGCAGAGGCCCGGCTTCTTCCGCCTTCCAGTGAACAACGCGAACACGCTGCATCACAAAACAGGATAATGGACCCTTGCGGCTATTTACAGGAATCGCTCCGACACCCCATGTCCTCGACAGCCTGGCCCGGCTCGT
This sequence comes from Terriglobia bacterium, assembly GCA_025363475.1. Classification (GTDB taxonomy): domain Bacteria; phylum Acidobacteriota; class Terriglobia; order Bryobacterales; family Bryobacteraceae; genus BOG-234. The sequence continues at coordinate 8,455 of JANYDS010000083.1, read as the reverse complement.
GCGCGAGTTGCAACCCCTAACAAAAATCAACTGGTCGCCTGCGACGAATTACCACGTAACCACTAAATTCATCGGGCAGTGGTCGGCAGCCCGTCTCACCGAACTGGACCACGCGCTGGCAGCAATGCCACGCGCAGGCGGGTTTGAAATCAAAATTGCGGGCCTCGATTTTTACCCCCCGGCAAAGCCCTCGAAGGTCCTCTTCGCGAAGGTAGAGCACCCTCCGGCCCTGACGGCTCTCGCGAAAGCCACCGACACGGCCATCGCCACCCTGGGCTGTGCACCCGAGGCCCGGCCTTACTCGCCCCATTTGACGCTGGCCCGCCTGAAGAACGAAAATATCGAGCAACTCCGCAAAAGCCTCACACCCTCCATGTCCAACTTCGATTTCGTGTCTAACTTTGATTTCGGCACCTTCCCAGTGACTGAGTTTCACCTGTACCTGAGTGAACCCGGCTCTGTCTACACCCGCTTGCGGACGTATCCCGTATGCTGACCGGCCTGCTCGCAGTCGTCGCAGCCTACCTGCTCGGAGGCATTCCGTTCGGCCTCATCCTGGTCCGTTTGATGACAGGTGCCGACGTCCGCCAGGGCGGCTCCGGCAACATCGGCGCCACCAATGTTCTGCGCACCACCGGGCGGGTAGCGGGCGTTCTCACGCTACTCCTGGATGGCGGCAAAGGCTGGTTCGCCGTGTGGCTGGCCAGCTTTCTTACCAGTGGGAATATTATGTGGATGAGCGCAGCCGCACTCGCGGTCCTGCTGGGCCACGCCTTTTCCATCTGGCTCAAATTCAACGGCGGCAAAGCGGTGGCCAGCTTCGTCGGAGCGTTCCTTTACCTGACTCCCCTGCCCCTGCTCGCCGTAATTCTGATTTTTGTTTTCGTAGTCGCCTTGACACGCTACCTTTCCCTCGGGTCCATCATCGCCGCCGCCCTGTTCCCCCTGGCCTGCTGGATGATTTTGCACCCCGACTGGCCCGTTATCGTCGCCGCGCTCGGTGCCGCTATCCTGATCGTGCAACGCCACAGCGCCAATATCGACCGCATTCGCGCTGGCGAAGAACGCGTCTTCGCATTCCGGCGGACCGCGTAAATGAAGCTCGCAGTTATCGGTGGCGGTAGCTGGGGAACCGCCTTGGCCTGCGTCCTCGCACCCCGCTTCAGCGAACTCACGCTCTGGGTCAATGAACCCGACCTCGCGCTCCGCATCCAGACCACGAGGATCAACGACATCTTCCTGCCCGGCACCGCGCTTCCTGCCCACATAGCCGTCGACAATTCTCTGGAAGCCGCGCTCACGGAAGCGGAGATCGTACTGAGCGTCATGCCTTCCCATGTCACGCGGGACGTTTATACACGGATGCTGCCCTGGCTCACGCCGGAAATGCGCCTCGTGAGCGCCACCAAAGGTCTGGAGGCAGGAACGCTGTTACGCATGTCGCAGGTGATTCAATCTGTTATCGGCCACCAGTCGCCCATCGCCGTGCTCTCCGGCCCTACCTTCGCGAAAGAAGTAGCGGCAGGCAGCCCCACAGCTGTGGTAGTTGCCGCTGACGATGTCGCGCTGGCGGCGGAGATCCAAACCCGTTTCTCCGGCCCCGCCTTCCGCGTTTACGCCAGTGCTGATCCCGTTGGCGTCGAGATCGGCGGAGCACTCAAAAACGTGATCGCCATCGGCGCGGGCATCAGTGACGGTATGAACCTGGGCCACAATGCCGTGGCAGCTCTCATCACCCGCGGCCTGGCCGAACTTACCCGCCTCGCCGTCGCCCTCGGTGCCGCCTCTGAAACCATGTCGGGCCTGGCAGGTTTGGGCGATCTGGTTCTGACCTGCACTGGCGATCTAAGCCGCAACCGGCAAGTCGGTCTGAGCCTCGCCGCCGGGCTGGGACTCAGTGAAATTCTGGGTTCCACGCCCATGGTGGCGGAAGGCGTAAAAACTACAGCGGTAGCCTTGGAACTTGCTGCCCGCTGCGGTGTTAGCCTTCCTATAGTCCGGGAAATGCATGCAGTCCTGAGCGCGGAACGGACGCCGGCGGAGGCGATTCGTAATCTGATGAGCCGTTCGCTCCGGTCCGAAACGGATTAGCGCGTGATCGCAGCGCCGAAACTTATCGATGGATCAACGGGTTAACACGGTAGCAGGAATCACGCCGCTCGATGGCGACGCGCAGCTGATGCTGCGGGTCAGGGATGGCGATAACGACAGCTTCCGGCTGCTGCTGGAAAAACACCGCAACCCGTTGACCCACTTCGTCTACCGGATGGTGCAAAACCGGGCTGTGGCGGAAGAACTGGGGCAGGAAGTTTTTCTGCGAGTATACCGGTCCCGCGATACTTACGAACCGACGGCGCGGTTTACAACCTGGTTGTTCCGCATAGCCACCCGTTTGGCTCTGAACTGGTTACGGGACGGTCGCAAGGAACGCGGCCAGTATCAACTGGATGACCCAGGCGACGGCGAAACTCCCGCCCGGGAAGTGCCGGACCGAAGACCTTCCATGGAACAGCGAATGGTAGAGGGTGCCAGGCTGCAGGAAGTTCGCGATGCCATCGCCCTGCTGCCGGAAAAGCAGCGGGCGGCGGTTTTGATGCACAAGTACGAAGAAATGGATTATTCGCAAATTGCAGTAGTGCTGGAATGTTCGGAATCGGCGGTCAAGAGTCTGCTGTTTCGTGCTTACGAAAGTTTGCGCGCGCGGCTGGCCCATTTGGTTTCTGTATGAGAGGTGTTGCAATGACGTGTCCTTCGCGGAATGAGCGGAATGAAATAATGACAAGCGGTGTCCTGCTGGACTATTCGGCGGGAAGGCTGAATCAGGCCCAGGCGGCAGAGTTTGAAAAACATCTGCGGGCGTGTTCTCGTTGCAGTGATCTGCATGACGCGCAGGCTGCTGTCTGGGATGCACTCAGCTTGTGGGAAGCCCCTGCGGTCAGTGCCGATTTCAACCGCAGGCTCTGGCAGCAAATTGATAGTCAGGCGCTGGAACCCTGGTATGTACGGCTTGGGGCTTCGCTTCACATGACCGGCTGGAAACCCATGCTGCCGCTGGCTGCTGCCATGGTGGCCGTCGTTGCTGGCTTCGTTATGGATCACCCCGGTCGCCAGCTCCCGCGTTCGGGCGGCCCGGTCTCGATTGTTGAAGCGGAACAAGTGCAGCAGACGCTCGAAGACATCCAGTTACTGCACCAGTTCAACAACATCGCCCAGCCTGAAATCAAACAATGAAACCGCTGTTTCCACTTGCGCTGCTGATCGCGTCAGTGGCTCTTGCCGCACCGCAGCAGGAAAAGCCAGACCTGCGGGCGGTCCGGCCTGGCAACGCCCGGACTGGCAATGCCCGACCGGGTCCCGCGCCCTTGCTGGACCGTCTGTCTAACATGAATCCTGAAGAACGGCAACGCGCGCTGGCGAATCTGCCTCCGGAACGCCGTGAGGCGATGATTAAGCAGCTCACTGCGTTCGAGACCATGCCGCCTGGCGCCCGCGATAAAGCCTGGCTGCAGTTGGAACGGCTGCGTGCGCTCCCGCCCATGCGACAGAATCAGGTGCGTCGTTCACTACGTCTGCTGCAGGAACTGCCGGACGACCGGAAGGCAGCGGTGGGTTCTGAACTGGAACGGCTCCGTGAGCTTCCGGCAGAGGGCCGACTGGCACGCATGAAGAGCCCGGACTTCGCCAGCCGGTATTCCAAACCCGAGCGCGTGATGGTGGAAAACCTGGCGGAAATACTTCCGCCGGAATAATCAGCCCGCGAAAGGCATATCGGCCGAGGGGCCATACATGCCGGGAATCGGCACATCCAGCAGGCGCAGATAAACGCTTAACTGCCCGCGGTGGTGGATCAGGTGGCTCAGCACCATTTCGCGCAATACGCCGGTACGGGGCTGGTCAAATATCGTGTGGCCGCCGTAGATAAACTTCCAGTTCTTCCGCAGGTGTTCATCGGTGGCGCCTGCCAGTGCGGCCCGTGCCTCGCTGGTGTTTTTGTCAAATGCGGCCAGCAGATCGGCTTTGGTTGGGGCGTTGAATGGTTTCTCCCCCGGAGTCATTTCAAGCGAATCCTGTTTGATGGTGACAGTAGCCCAACCGGGCATCTCAGCCACATGGCTGGCCAGGCGGCCGAGCGAGAACGATTTCTCGTGCGGCTTCCAGCCGAATTTGTCGTCGGGAACAACGTCCAGCATCTTGCGGGAATTCGCCATTTCGTGGTCGAATTCGGGGAGTAGCGCTTCACTGATGGTCATGATAGGGCCTCGGGTGGAAAGAATAACATAAGCGCCACAACTGCGCCGCAGCGCCGAGCGGGCACACGATTTCAGCCCTCAATCGCTACAAGATCATGCGTGGACGAGAGGATAGTTCTGTGCGACGGTCGCGGCATCTTCCGGGCGCAAATCCCGGTGATCTCCTCTGCCTCCAGCCAGTTGATCTTCTTCGCCATTGCCTTAAAGATCACGTCTTGCAGCTTCATCATCCGTTCCAGTGCTGCGCCGCTTAAATATCAATCCCGGTCGGTGCGCCTGTCTGGGGCGCCGCTTTGTCGAGGCGAGAATTTTAGGATATAAACTCAACGTCCGGAGGCTTACGCAATGCATCGTTATCTTTTTGCTCTCACCTGTGTAGCGGCGTTCCATGGTCCGCTGAGCGCCCAAAGTCAAGCCAAAGTCGATTTTCAGCGGGACGTGCAACCGATTTTCAAGTCTAACTGCATCGGCTGTCACGGGCCCGCCCAACAGTTGAACAACTTCCGGCTGGACCGGCGGCGCGACGCCATGCGTGGCGGCACCATCTCGGTGATCGCGCCCGGCAGCAGCCAGTCGAGCCACTTGTACCTGCGGCTTCGCGGCAGGGACACCCTCGGTATGCCGATGCCTCCCACCGGACCTCTGCCCGCTGAGCAGATGGACATGATCAAGAACTGAATCGATCAGGGAGCGGTGTGGCCGGATGCCGCGTCGGGCGAAATCCCCCCGCCGCCGCCCGACCCCAAGGCCTCCCGTCTGATGGACACTCTACGCGCCGGGAACCGGTCGGCCTATCAAAGACTCCTGCGCGATGCGCCCGGAGCCGTGAAGGCGAAGGGACCCGGCGGTTCCACGCCGCTGATGTACGCGGTGCTCTATTCTGATGCCGCCGCAGTTCAGTCGCTGCTGAAGATCGGAGCCGACCCCAACGCGCACAACGAAGCTGGGGCGACCGCGCTCATGTGGGCCGCGAGCGACTCCGATAAGACACGGCTGCTGCTGGCCGCCGGCGCGGATGTAAATGCGCGCTCTGATGACGGGCGGACGCCCTTGATGATCGCTTCACGCCGCAGCGGGGGGAAAGATGTGGTAAAACTTCTGCTGGACAAGGGGGCGAATGCCTCCGCCAGGACCGGCGGCCTCGTGGGGGAGGTCACCCCGCTAAGTGAAGCCATGTCCGCAGGCGACGAACCGATTTTCCGCCTGCTGCTGGAGCACAAAGCGAACCGCGAGGCATCGGGCGCGCTTGCTTTGGCGTTCGCCTTCCGCGCGCGCTGTGAGCAATGCATCAACGACCTTATGGAAAAGGCCCCGCCGGCGGTGATGGGGCAGGCATCGTTTTTCGTGTCGCCGCCGCTCGGGCCAGCCTTTGCGGCCAAGACGTTTGTGGAGCGGGGAGTGGACGCGAAAGCTAAGGCACCGGACGGCATGAGCCTGCTGATGGCTGCCTCCGCCTCCGGGGCATTCCCGCTGGACACCATCCGGACCCTAATTGAAAAAGGCGCCGATGTGAACGAAAAGGCGCCCGACGGCCAGACGGCGCTGGATTTCGCGCGACGCCACGGGCAAACGCCGGTGGTGGACCTGCTGCTAAAAGCGGGCGCCAAGCCCGGGGAAGCCGCGGCGCCTTCGGTCATGGAAGCCAAACCTGCTGCTTCAGCTTACGCCGCCGTGGAACGGAGCATTCCGTTGCTCCAGCGCAGCAACGCCACCTTCCTGAACAAAAGCGGCTGCATCTCCTGCCATCACAACACTCTCACCGCCATGACCGTCGCCACCGGGCGGAAACATGGGGTTAAGATCGATGAGGGCGACGCGCGGCGGTCGGCGAAGATCATCGGCAACTACATCGACTCGTGGCGTGAGCGTGCGCTGCAGGCGGTGGGGATACCGGGAGATGCCGACACTGTGAGCTACATTCTTCTCGGGCTGGCTGCGGAGAACTACCCCGCCGATCCGGCGACGGACGCCATGGCTTACTTCGTGAAAAACCAGCAGCTATCCGACGGGCACTGGCTGCCGTTCGCCTACCGCCCGCCTATTGAGGCCAGCGAGATCCAGGTAACAGCGGTCTCGTTACGCGCCTTACAGCTTTACGGGATCAAGTCGCAACGGGCGTCTTACGATAAATCCGTGCTGGCTGCCACCGCGTGGCTACAGAAAGCCCAGCCGCACGATACGGAGGATCGAGCCTACCGGCTCCTGGGACTGAGCTGGGCGGGCGCGACCAAGGAAGTGATTCAGGATGCCGCGCGTGCCTTGGCTGCGGAACAGCGCCCTGATGGCGGATGGGCGCAGACTGCGACACTCGCCAGCGATGCTTACGCCACAGGCCAGGCACTTTCGGCGCTCCAGGAAAGCGGCACGATGAAGGCGTCGGATCCGGTGTGTGCGCGTGCCAGCCAGTTTCTGCTGAGGACGCAACTCGCCGACGGCTCCTGGTATGTCCGCCACCGCGCGGTCCCGTTGCAGCCCTACTTCGAGAGCGATTTTCCGCACGGCCCCGACCAGTGGATTTCGGCTGCAGCCACGGCTTGGGCGACCCAGGCGTTAGCGATGACGCTTCCGTAAGACCTTATGTTGTCTCCGTAGGCGTCACCCTTGGATCCTGTTGAAACGATCCGAGAGCACGACCCGATTCGGCAACCTTGCTAACGCTGATTAGCGACGGGTCATCGCCGCTATCAGATCGATGGAATCCAGAATCATACGCGTTTTTCTGTCGTACCTCACCGCGACGCCGTCGATAAAGCCTCGATCAGTGTTCGGCGGCGGCGGAGGAAGTACCCGAATGAGTTCAGGCGGAAAAGGCTGCATCTTCTTCTCCCAGCCAGGCGGCAGCTGGCCCGTCCGAGCGTACTTTTACCGCAACCCGGGCGGCAGATTCCGAAGGACCGGCGTAATCGCGCTGAATAGCGGAATAATCCTCACGCCGGAAAGAGGGGCTGCCAAACCCGGGCTTAGCTCCGGTGCCACGCGCGTCCTAATTTTCCTGGTTGGCCCGGCCACTTGGGCGCCAAACCGCTCATCGACCTTCAGGATCAGTTCGCGGTAGAATTTCTTTTAGCTCAGGCCGGATTCATCGTCGGAGACGAGCAGGATGGGCGGCGTGCCGATTTGCTGAATTGCAGGGGTAGGGAGACGAGACCGCCCCCGCGATTCCGGGTTATTGTGTCTTGGTGACGTAGTTCACGTAGCACAGACTATTCGCATCCAGGTTTCGCTGGATTAAATAGTTTCGGTTAGTGTTCGTGCTGGTTGGCAGCGTCATGTTGAAGTATGCGCCGGTCGGCAGGAGACTCAGGTTCTGTCCGAACGTCCAGGCGCATTTGTCGCCATTTTCAGCACCGTTCGAATCGGCCCATCCCGAGCGCGGATTCGGATCAGTGTTCGCTTCTTCCAATTCATGGGCCAGAACCGAAACCATCCCGTCCACGCCGGGATTACCGTTGGGACCGATTTGCTGAGCGGCACAGGAGGTGAGGCATCGCGCTGAGTTGCCTACGAAGGAGTACTTTATGTTGCTGCCACTGATTGTTGCGGCGGTATGCCATCCGCAGTACTTGGTGCAGAAACCCGAGCTCTCAGCGACATCCGAGGACGTCAAGACGAAATAGAGCCCGGTCGTATCTTTCGGTAGTCTGCCGCTCGAAATCGCGCTGCTGACCACGAGTTGCACCTTGGCATCACTCAGTCTGGAACCTTGCGAGTATACATCCGACGTTTCGAGGCCAATCCCCACTGAGCCTGTTGGTGATCCATTGTTTGTGGCGAACGAAGTGTTGACCTGGTAGTAACCCGAGTTGTTGAGCCCGAACACAAAATCCCGAACTATAGTCTGCCCGGCAGAGGTATCGGTGCCGTTCGTTTGGTTCCAGTTCCCGTACCAAATCAGGTAGACGGTTGGTGTGTTCATGACCGCGCCGCCGTGGTATGTGATCAGCGGTGTCTGCGACCCGGTGGAGCCGGCAGTCGGAGAAGCATTGCTGTGAGGGTTTGTCACGTGCGCGATTACCTCGGGCGGGCCAGGCTGTTGCGCAAGGACGCCCGTGGCAAGCGTCAAGGCTCTCACTGCAATCGGAAGCGCGGTTTCCTTCGTGGATCAGAACCGCGGCGCCGGTCTGGTACAGCAGTTCTCATTCGACGTCCAGCGGCAGTTGCCCTGGGGCGTCGCCCTGCAGGCGGGTTACGTTGGTGCACGGTCC
>JANYDS010000081.1 GCA_025363475.1 Terriglobia bacterium | reverse complement strand
TGGCTGAGCACCAGCCAGCCGGCTTCGGTTTCGATGGGAGATCCGCAGTTCCCGATCTGCACCAGTTCCCACGGAAACACTGGTTCCAGCAGAAGTGTGTGTTCGTTCCAGAAATGCATATTGTCCGAAAGCATCAAATAGATACTTTCGTTATCCTGGCGGGAGAGCATCGCATATTTGTCGCCAATCCTGCGCGGGAATAGAGCCATACCCTTGTTTTTCGCGGCCGGGCCATTCAGCGTGATGAATTTGAACAGCAGAAAATCGGGTGTCTCCAGAAGCTCCGGCACCACGACCGTACCATCGAAAGCAGTGAACGTGGCGTAATAGGTACAGGGCACATCTGGTTCCTGGAAGCAAACAAAACGCGCGTCTTCAATACCGTTGCGCTGCGTTGGCGTAGACGGAAAGAGGATGCGCTCCGACAACTCCTGGCCCGGGTCGAACTGAACTTCGTAGTTGGACCGCGCCAGCATCCAGATTCCCTGGGACGCAAGCTGCTCATCTTTATTCAGGCCGTCCGGCACACGGACCTTTTCTGCGTCAAGCACAGCGCGAAGGTCGCCGAGCGCAAAAGAATCCGCCAGCGCGTTGACTACGCGTAGAGTAAAATCGCAGTGCAGTCCCAACTCGGCCAGCTTTCTGCCAAACAACGCCTTCCCATACCGCTGGTTGGGAGCTTGCCGCGGTTCGGTCAGGAAGCCTGCCGCCTTCTTCACTTCAATGGAATGGTCCGCATGAACGATCCCCGTCCGGAAAGTGATTGACGAGATATGTCCCTCCCCGGTGGCGCGAAGGCTGAGAATAAAGCGCAGAGCCCCGGGTGGAAGGTTGCTCTGATCCGGATCGCGAACGATGGACGGATTGAAGAGTGCCGCCGATTCCAGAGAATATTCCGCCAGAAAATAGGATCCGATCAGCAGCCGCCTCTCTTCCGAAATGCTCTGGTCAGTCGGCAGACCTTCCCTGACTCGTTCGAAGCGGTCGAGGAATGTCGTCCGGATGTCGTGGTGACGCCGGGAAAATTCACTGAGGACTTCGTCAAGCAACGGCCCGACAGATTCTTCCGGCACCGCCATGATCCTCGCGATGATTGCTGATACATGCACCGGATCCGCCGGCATGAACGGACGCAACAGAACCCGCGACTGATCAGGCCTGAGGATCGTCGTTCTCTTGATGTTCATCACTGCGGGCAAAGCAGGCCGTCCGGCCTCAACTGCCAGAGGCTCAAGTACCGCCGTTCCCGCGTCCTCAAGCGACATAAGCTGTCCTGATGGATACTGCTGCTGCTGCCGTGGCGAACAGGGGAACAGTTAAGGCGGTGTCCTGCGCCTGCTGCATTTCCGTAAGCGAGAGCAGCATCGCGAGAGTAGATTCCGCACCCTGGTTGCCGTTGGCCCGGTCGATGTGCAAGCCGTCCCTGCACCCGCCAGTTTCCGGAATATAAAGTTCCAGGCCCAGATCATTGTTGCCGGTAAACCAGTCGAAGGCGTGCTGTGCGTGTCTATGCCAGCAGGGGTCTGACGTCACCCGCCAGGCTTCGAGACATGCAGAAACGGTTGCCTGTGCCTCCACCGGTTGCTGGTCAAATTCCGCGCGTCTGCCGCCGCGCCGGTGAAAGCCGTTACTGCCAATGGGCTGAAACACACCGCTGTCAGATGTCTGTATTTTGATCAGCCAGCGCAGCGCCTGCAAGCCGCGATCGACTACGGTGTGCCGTCCCGTCGCCTGCCCGGTCACGATCAGCGCCTGTGCCAGCTTTGCGTTATCGTAGGCAAGCTCGTCTTCAAACCATTGCCATTCAGGAACCGAGGTCGCCTCAAACATTCCCATCAGCCGGGCCGTCAGATCTTCCCTGATCCGGCTGATGAGCTCATCGCCGCCGTGGCGGTGCTGGTATTCGTTGATGCCGATTAGCGCGAAAGCCCACGCCCGCGGGGATGTGAATCCGGTCACCGCGGGCAAAGCCTGCTCGAAAAGCTGGCGGGTCAGCATTTGAAAGCTTTCACAGCGTGAGCGCCCTGCCCCTGTGCCCAATGCCCACAAGGCTCTGGCGTGGCTGTCTTCCGACCCCTGAGTGTCGAGCCATCGTCTGTCGAAACTCAAATGATTGTGGAAGCGTTTTGCGTCGCGGTCGAAAGCATGATGCAGAAAAGCTGCTGATGTTGTTGCCAGTCCGCGCACCTGTTGCGTCACACCACCGCCTTCGTCAAGCAGCATCGCCAGGATGAAGGCGCGGGCATTATCGTCCGTGCAATAACCTTCTGAAAAATTAGGAACACTGAAAACCGCATGCTGGAATACGCCCGTGGAATCCGTCATTCGTAACAGATGGCTCAGGTTCATCGCCGGAAGTTTCGCAAACTTCGGCGCAGCCGGAGTTAAATCCGCGTACCGCCGGGGTTCCGTTTCACGTGCCTGACAAGCCTGCTCAAATGACTGCATATACATCTCCCCCACTTTGCTCCAAATCATCGAGCGTCCGGTTCTGTAGGCGTCTTCACGCATCGCCTGCCGACGCTCGTCGTCACCCAGCAGGGCTGTCACTTCGTCCGCAATCGCGGCTGCGCTGCCGAACGGCACCAGTACACCGCGCCCTTGCGAGAGGAGTTCCGCCGCGTGCCAATATGGCGTTGACACCACTACCTTGCCTGTCCCGTACGCATACGCCAGCGTTCCCGAAGTAATCTGCGCTTCGTTGAGATACGGCGTGATGTAAATGTCGGCTGCGGCAATGAATTCCGTGAGAGACGCAAGGTCCACAAACTGGTTGTAGAAAATGACGTTGCCTGCCACACCGTTTTTTTCGGCCAAGGCTTCGAGGCCGCGGCGGTATGTTTCGCCCTTCTCCCGCAATTCGTTCGGGTGGGTTGCGCCCAGCACAATGTACACTACGTCTGGAAAATCGTTAAGAATTTCCGGCAGCGCGTTGATCACCTGTTCAATACCCTTGTTCGGTGAAAGCAGTCCGAATGTCAGCAGCACAATTTTGCCGTCCACACCGAACTGGCTCTTGAAACAGGCAGGCTCCTCAAATTTTGTATCCGGAATACCGTGCGGGATCAGATCGATTTTGGAAACCGGTACCCGGTAGATATCACGGAGCATCTGCCGTCCGCGTTCGGCCATCACTACCAGACGGGAAGAAAGCGAAATCAGTCCGTCCATTACCCGCCGATGTTCAGGCCCCGGGTCGCCCAGCACGGTATGCAAGGTCGTGACGACGGGCATTTTCAATTTTCTGAGAAAA
>JANYDS010000042.1 GCA_025363475.1 Terriglobia bacterium | reverse complement strand
CAACGCCAACCAGACCACGGTGCTGCTTGATGGTATGAACATCAACACCAATTATCTGGACGGGACGATTCAGAATTATGTCGACAATGGCATTGTTCAGGAAGCGACTTATCAGACGAGCGGCGTCAGTGCCGAATATTCCGCAGGCGGAACGCTGGTCAACCAGATTCCGAAAGATGGCGGCAACCAGATTCGCGGTGATCTGTTTGCGGGCGGTACGGGCCAGGGCACCCCCTGGCAGGCAAACAACCTGACACAGGCGCTGAAGGACCGCATCACCCCGTTTATTAACGTGGTCGGCCAGCAGCCCAGCGTGGCTTCGATTGTTCACATTGAAGATTTCAACGGGACCATCGGCGGACCGATTCTCAAGAACAAACTATGGTTCCTGGCCTCGGGTCGCTACCAGAGCACCTACGATTCTCCCGCCGGCGTATTTCAGGCCGACGGCAAGACTCCGGCAGTGGAAGATCAGTACATCAAGCAGGGTGTTCTCCGGTTGTCATGGCAGATTTCTTCCAAGGACAAGTTCTCAGGGACGTATGACCGCATCCAGAAATTCAAGGGTCATGAACTGAGCGGTCTGGCAATCACGCCAAACGATCCGGAAGTTTCCGCTTCCCGCCGCGGCCCGCCACTCTACTACGTTGCCCAGGGCAAGTGGACCCGTGTGCAGAGCTCCAACCTGCTGTTTGATGGTGGTTTCTCCACCGACATTCTGCATTTCAGTGTTGTCTACCTGCCGGGTCAGGAAGAAATTCCTTTCACCCCCGCCTGGTATGCGCACGTTTCACATATTGACAGTGTGAACAGCATCCGCAGTGTGGCTCCGCCGCAACAGAGCTACCTGCTCTCAGACAAGCGGAACTTCGCACTCAACGCCACCTACATCACCCACAACCACACCATCCGCGCAGGCGTGACGGACGGCTGGGGCAAGAATGACCGCATCTCGTCCATGAACGGCGACCTTTACCAGCTCTACAACGGTACAGCGACCACGGTTCAGATTTTCCCGACGCCGATTGCGGTTCGTCAACGGCAGGACGTCGACCTCGGCATCTTTGTAACTGATACCTGGCACTACAAACGCCTTTCGCTGACGGCTGGTCTCCGGTTCGAATACGAGAAATCGGAACTCGGCCAGACTGACGTGCCTGCGGGACGCTTCGTGCCTGCCCGTTCGTTTGCCAAAACTGATTGTTCCACCATCAAGGGTCTCGGTTGCTGGAAGACGTTCTCACCCCGTATTGGTGGTGTGTATGATCTGTTCGGCGACGGCAAGACTGTGGTTAAAGCATCATGGGGCCGTTACAATATTCCCCAGATCACAGGCTATCTGCAGCCGTTCAACCCCCAGGGTGCGACCGCTGCAATCATTGCCTGGACCGATACCAACAAAGACAACATCGCTCAGGACAACGAACTCGGTGCGACACCGGCCGGCTTCGGACTCTCCACCTCGATTCCGAAAATGGATCCGAACTTCAAGCGTGAGTACGCAGAACAGTTCAGCGCGGGATTCACCCGCCAGCTGAAACCGGGCTACGGCTTCTCGTTCAACTGGTTCCGCCGTACGGATCATAACCAGGCGGTCCTGATCAATAAGGCACAGTCCTGCAACAGCCTCACCGATTGCACAGACTGGACAGCGTTCACCGTGACCAATCCGCTTGACGGAACACCGCTCACGGCATATAACCTCAACACCAATGTTCGCGGCAAGGTGGATTTGTATCAAACCAACGCGGACCCCAACAAGCGCAAGAACATCTACACCGGCTATGAAATGTCCCTCACCGGCAAACTGCCGCACAAAGGTCATATCATGACGGCGTGGACGGTTGACCGCACCACCGACGTAACCTGCGATATGCCGATCGGCACCAGCCTGATTGGTTTGCTGCAGATCATTGGCAACAACGTCACGAACGCTTCGTACAACGATCCGAACAGCCTTCGGTATTGCGACGAGCGCGGCCTCGTGCCTTTCCGTCACGAAGTCAAAGTGATCGGCACGATGCCCATCAAGTGGGGCATTGAAGCCAGCGCGGTTCTGATCACGTCCCCGGAAACCGAAAAGTATGTCGACTGGAACCTGTCGGCTGCTGCCCGGTATCCGCTCGACTGTAAACTCTGCCCGCAGGCTGCCGCAGTCAACGGTTCGACACAGTCACTCATCGTGCCGACGACGATCAGCCTTGCACAGACCGAAAAGATCGCGCTTTCGCCTCCCGGAAGCCGGTATAACGATCGTCTGAATCAGCTTGACCTTGGTCTCAAAAAGACTTTCAAAATCAAGGAAAAGTACCGGATTCAGGCGCAGGTTGACGTGTTCAACGTGATGAACTCGAACACGGTTCTGGTGCAGACACAAACGCTGGGTACTGGCAGATACGACAACACTCTGGTTGCTCCGACTACCAATAACTTAACTATCCCGGCGGGAATTGTTGCATCCAACTATACGTCGTCGTACTTCCAGCCCGGTGGTCCTGGCGGCAAGCCGACTTCAATCCTGCAGGCACGGCTCCTCCGGCTTGCGATGCAGTTTCACTTCTAAGCAATTTAGAAACTGGTCTTAAATACGAAACGGGGTGTGGGGTCGAAAGACTCCGCGCCCCGTTTTGTTTGTTGGCCTATACTGAAAACCGCACTTGGCAGAACGTAACTCAGAACGTACCCCGGAACGTAATACCAATGTCCGGGTGGCTCGTCGCGCCGCGCTGCTTGCGGCGCTGATCCTTTTTACGCTTGGCGCCGGGACCCTCGGCTTCCGGTTTTTGGAAGGTTATCCGATTTTCGATGCCTTTTACATGACACTGATCACCATCACCACGGTGGGTTATCAGGAGGTCCATCCACTCAGCCAGGCTGGCCGGATTTTCAATTCCTTCGTTATCCTGTTTGGCGTCAGCGCCATGTTCGTTGCTGTGGGTGCGGTCACTCAGACGATCATTGAACTGGGCCTTGAAGACCGGTTCGGAAACCGCAGAAAAAGGCGGGCAATTATGCAGTTAACTGATCACTACATCGTTTGCGGATTTGGCCGGGTAGGCCGCAGTGCGGCGCTTGAGCTGCAGCGGGCGGGCATGC